>NZ_CP156795.1:2511979-3139974 GCF_039862785.1 Acinetobacter sp. ANC 7912 | reverse complement strand
GTGAATCCCCTATTTATTCCATTTTCAATTAAAGACATTACCGCATCCGAAGCGGGTCGCCATTCTAACCAAGTTATCCACATCTGTCATGGCATATTCTGCAGAAATCGCTCAAAAAAGCACTTTTCACGCATAAATTTAAATTTAAAACCTGGTGTGGATAAGTTTATCCGCAAGCTGTGGATAAAATATAGCACAAAGTTATCCACAAAGTATAAAAATTATAAAAACAGTTTTATCCACAATATAAGATAATGTTAATTATTTAAAAAAGTGGATTTTCCACAGCAAATCGGCTCCCTAATATTAATAAATTTAAATTTTAAAATTTGAATTTATTAATAAACCTCGAGCTTTCTGTGGATAACTAGATTGAGTTTAAATTTGAATTCAAAACGTGAGAATGAATTTAATATGTGAATAGAATTGTGGATAAATATGTTGATATAAGTGTTTATAACTCACAATAGATTATAAAACAATTGTTTACATTGTGATTAACTCTTTTTTAATCTCTTTGATTACACTATTTGAAAATGTAAAGACAAGTCTGCTCAAAGAGTTATTTGAAAAGAAAACCGCATTTTCATTGACAGCTCAAGCAATGAGCACTAAAATCGCGGACCTTCATAGAAAGATCATTTTGGGAGTTTCGACATGAAACGTACATTCCAACCATCTGAATTAAAGCGTAAACGCGTTCATGGTTTCCGTGCTCGTATGGCTACTAAAGCTGGTCGTCAAGTTCTAGCTCGCCGTCGTGCAAAAGGTCGTCACAGCTTAACTGTTTAATCGGTTAGGCTTCGCCGACTTTGGGTGTTATGACAACACTTTATGGTTTTGGCACAGAGTTACGATTACGCTGTGCTGCCGATTATAAAGGTGTCTTTGATGGTGCGCTTTTTAAAGTGCATCAACCCCATTTCTTATTTCTTGCAAAACAGTCCGAACTGCCAAATAGCCGTTTGGGTTTAGTCGTTGCTAAGAAAAAAGTGCGCCGAGCGCACGAGCGAAATCGAGTAAAACGTCTTGCTCGCGAAAGCTTTCGTCTGCACCAGCAGCAACTCAGCGATCTGGATATTGTCGTGATGCCTAAAGTCGGCATTGAAGCAGTCCCGAATGCAGAATTACATCAGCAATTACAATTTGCCTGGCAGAAACTCAACCGTCTCGCCAAAAAGCATACAAAAATAGCTCCCTCCCCACAAAAGTAGAGATGACCAATGGTACGTTTACTGCATTGGTTAATACGTTTCTATCAGATTGCGATTAGTCCTCTTCTTGGACCCCGCTGTCGTTATATTCCAACATGTTCTCAATATTCATTGGAAGCAGTCCATACACATGGAGCTGTACGTGGTGTGTGGCTGGCTACTCAGCGTATTTGCCGTTGTCATCCGTGGGGTGGCTCTGGATATGATCCGGTTCCTCCGAAAGCGATTCGTTTTATTTCATTTCAGCAAATAGATTCTCAAACGCTTCACGTTGCTGTACCCTTTCGTGATCGTTTATTGAACCAAAATCACTCTAACCACTTGGGGTAATACATATGCAACAATGGGCCAGGATTGCAATTCTCGGGGCTATGTTTGTTGTCGCATATTTGCTCATTTTGGCGTGGCAAAAAGATTATGGAAATGCACAAACCAATGCAAAGCAGGAAACTGCTGTGGTTTCGCATGAAGTATCAGCAGATTTGCCGAATGGTCAGACGGCGACAGCCGCTTCTGATGTGCCACAAGCAAATGTAGCAGCGCAGCAAGCCGCGGATGCAACAGCACCTGTAAGTCAGCAGCTTATTTCAGTACAAACTGACCTTTATCATCTTTGGATTAACCCTAAAGGTGGTGATATTGTTCGTGTTGAATTACTCAATCATGACAAAAACAAAGACAGCGATGAACCTTTCGTGATGCTGGAAAGCGATGCGAAACGTACTTATGTCGCCCAGTCTGGTTTAATCGGCCTGAATGGACCGGACAGCAGCCGTAATGGCCGCCCAACCTATGAAGTGGAAAAAACCACTTATACCCTGAATGATGCTAAAGCAGGCAAGAACAAAGATGGCGAGACAGCGAAAGTGCTGTCTGTACCAATGGTATTCAAGACTGCTGATGGTGTCGAAATCATCAAAACCTTTAACTTCACTGAAGGTGAATATCCTGTAGTTGTGAACCACAAAGTGGTGAACCGCAGTGGACAGGCTTGGCAGGGTCAAATGTTTGGCCAGATCAAGCGTGACAATTCCGAAGATCCAGGCAAGTCTGATCAGGGTATCTTTACACTAGGTACTTTCTTGGGCGGTGCATGGGGTACGCCGGATGAGCACTACAACAAGTTGAAATTTGACAATTTTGTTGAAGAAAAGCTCAGCACTGAAGCTAAAGGTGGCTGGATTGCCATGGTTCAGCACTACTTCGTGAGTGCCTGGGTACCGGGTAACCTGAAACTGACTCAAGCTCAGGGTGAAGCGTATACAGCGAAGCTGGAATCACGTAAATCGACTGATGACATGAACATCATCAGCTTTACTTCTCCAACCTTCAATGTACCAGCAGGTACGGTGGCAGAAATTGATGCGACCTTCTACTCTGGTCCAAAAATTCAGTCAGAACTGAAAGATCTGGCTGTTGGTTTAAACCAGACCGTAGATTATGGCTGGTTATGGCCAATTGCTAAACTGCTGTTCCTCGGACTACAGTTCTTCCACGGCTTGGTGGGCAACTGGGGCTGGGCAATCATTCTGCTGACAGTATTGGTCAAAGTGATTCTATGGCCATTGTCGTCTAAGAGCTACCGCTCTATGGCGAAAATGCGTGTGATCGCGCCAGAAATGCAGCGTATGAAAGAAGAGTTCGGTGAAGACCGTATGCGTTTCTCTCAAGAAATGATGGCGCTGTATAAACGCGAGCAGGTGAATCCACTTGCTGGCTGTTTACCATTGTTACTGCAAATGCCAATCTTCCTGGCACTGTACTGGGTATTGATGGAATCTGTAGAATTGCGTCATGCACCATGGATGTTCTGGATCCAAGATTTATCTTCAATGGATCCTTGGTTTATCCTGCCATTGCTGATGGGTGCGACCATGTACATCCAGCAGTCTCTGAACCCGCAGCCTGCTGACCCAATGCAAGCTAAGGTGTTCAAGATCATGCCAGTGATCTTTACGGTATTCCTGCTGTTCTTCCCGGCTGGTCTGGTACTGTACTGGATTGTGAACAACCTGATCACGATCTTCCAGCAAAGCCTGATCAACAAGTCAGTAGCGAAAGAACGTGAAAAACGTGAAGGTGCAACCCCAGCAAACTAAGTCTTGCTGACGGGCTGAATAAATCCGCTTAAGATGGTAATCTTAGGCGGATTTTTTTGGCTGTATTTTTAGATCTTCTGCAGGTGAATTGTATGCTCAACCCAACCACAACCATTGCTGCGATTGCGACACCACCCGGACGTGGCGGCGTTGGGGTGATTCGCCTGTCTGGCCCAAAATCCTATGAGATTGCCCAGGCTCTGACCCAGAAAGAACTGCCACAGGCACGTTTTGCTGCTTTCAGAAAGTTCTATGATGCGGCGGGTGAAATCATGGATGAAGGTCTAGTGATCTGCTTCCCGAACCCGCATTCCTTTACTGGTGAAGATGTGGTGGAACTGCAGGGCCATGGCGGCCCGGTGATCCAGAATGCTCTATTGGCACGTTTACTAGAGCTTGGTGCTACTGCAGCCAAAGCGGGTGAATTCTCGATGCGTGCCTTTGAAAATGGCAAGCTGGATCTGGTACAGGCTGAAGCGATTGCTGACTTGATCGATGCGACCTCGCAGGCTGCGGCACGTTCTGCGGTACGTTCCCTGCAAGGGGCTTTTTCCACCAAAGTGAATACAGTGTTGGAACAGCTGATTCACCTACGTCTGCATGTGGAAGCCGCGATTGACTTCCCCGAAGAAGAAATCGATTTCCTTGCGGATGGCAAGATTCTCAAACTACTGGATGGTGTAGCTGCTGCCGTAACCCAAGTCCAGCAATCGGCACGTCAGGGCCAATTATTGCGTGAAGGTTTACAAGTGGTGATCGCAGGCAAACCGAATGCAGGTAAATCTTCCCTGTTAAATGCACTAGCAGGCAATGAACGCGCTATTGTCACTGATATTGCTGGAACGACCCGTGACGTGCTGCATGAGAAAATTACCCTGAATGGCTTGCCAATTACCCTGACCGATACCGCAGGTCTGCGTGAAACGGGTGATGTGGTCGAGAAAGAAGGCATCCGCCGTGCGATTAAGGAGATTGAACAGGCGGATCTGTTGTTGCTGGTTTATGATCTGAGCCAAGGTGAGAATCCGTTACAATTGGCACAGGAATACTTTGCTGAGCATCTTGAGCCAAAACGCTTGATGCTGATTGGGAATAAATGTGACCTCACTGGTGCTGAGGCTGCGATCGGTGATTTTGAAGGTTTCCGTCATATCACTGTTTCAGCCAAGCAGGAAACTGGTGTTCAGGCGCTCATAGATACGATTACAGCGCATGCAGGCTTTCAGCCTGAAGAAGATGCCTTTATCGCACGTACCCGCCATTTAGACGCAATGAAGCGCACTCAGGCATATCTGGCAGAAGCACGTGAGCAACTGGTGGTGTATAACGCGGGTGAACTAGTCGCAGAATCGCTACGTCTGGCCCAAAATGCTTTGGGTGAGATCACCGGTGACTTTAGTGCGGATGATTTGCTCGGCAAGATCTTTGGATCATTTTGTATTGGAAAGTAATTTCAATTTAAGCCTATATTCCAGTAAATTCTAATAAGTTCCAATGATAATTAAATAGCATTAAGTTTTAATAGCTTAGTGCTTTTTTTATGTCTTTTTATTGTTCCTATATGTTCTATGAGTTCATCTAGTGCTATGATTTTTTTAGTATCTAAATGGTATCGGTACTAAAAAAAATAGATTTTTTCTCATGGGTACTAAATGATGTCAAAAAATAGCAGTCTTGGCTTTTCAACATTTAGAGAGCTTGAGGCACTAAAGCCGAAAGAAAAACGCTACTCGGTGAGATACACACCAAGTCAAAAATTGTTTATTGAGGTGCTACCAACTGGGGTTAAGTCTTGGTGCTATCGTTACACACTGAACGGTAAGCAGGATAAATTGGTTTTAGGGCATTATCCTGATGTATCAATAAAAGAAGCTGCACAGCTTAGAGATGAAGCAGCGTCATTGGTGGCAAAAGGTATTTCACCTAAACAAGATAAGGCAAAACCTAAAGGCATTTTGTTCAAGGACTACGGCGAACGCTATTTAAAAGAAGTCATTAAAAAAGACCGCAAAGACCCTTACAACATGGTTTTATGCCTGAGCAATGACATTTATCCAATGATGGGCCACATCCCATTAGATCAGGTCAGTATTGAAGATATACGCCGTACAATATGGCGCAAAAAAGAACAGGGATATGATGCAGCAGCTAACCAAGTCAGAGGCTTATTAAAGCGCATGTTTGATTATGCAATGACGCTGGGCCTTGTACCTTATAACCCTGTTTTGGCTATCCCATCACGGCACGTACACAAGGCAAAGCCTAGAGATAGATATTTAAGTACAAATGAAATCCGTACCTATTACACCACCTTACTAAACTCAAGAATCTACCGACCTAGAAAGCTGGGCCTTTTGCTGTCATTGCTGACATTGGTCAGAAAGTCAGAGCTATTGAGGGCTAAATGGGAGCATATCGACTTTGATAGCCGTATATGGCTTATCCCTGAAACCAAAGCAGACAGCACGACAGGCCATAGCCGTGAAATGGTCGTTTATATGTCAGATCAAATCATTGAGATATTTAAGGAACTCAAGGCGATTGCAGGTAATGAGCCTTTTGTATTTGTAGGCAGAAAGCCAGGTACTCATATCAGCCATAACGCTTTTAATACGGCGCAAAAGGCAGCACTGGCACTAACAGACTTGCCACCGTTCACAGTCCACGACTTGAGAAGAACGGCCAGCACCCATTTAAACGAGCAAGGTTTTAATAGTGATGCAATCGAGGCTTGTTTAAACCATACGGCCAAAGGTGTAAGAGGTATTTATAACAAGGCCAAGTATGAGAAAGAACGTACAGAGATGATGCAAAAGTGGAGTAATCATATTTTTAGTGTGATTTATGAACCAAATCTGATCTTTTTTAATCAGGCTAAAGGTGCTTAATTGTATCTAATTGTAACTTGCTGAATATTTTAATTATTGAGGAATAATAGGGAATAATGAGGAAAAAGATTAAAACGGACTAAAAATCCTGAGTCTTAAAATTGAAAAACTGTTTATAGCTGCATTAGCGCGACAACAATTAACTCACTTGTTGGGTAAAGAGGTAGCCATTTAAGCATAACTCTTATAAAGTAAAACATAGAAATCTAATACGTTCATTAAGAAGCATTTATGTCTAATGAGTGTAGGAGAAAAAGAAAAAGGTCAAACACGCCAATGCTTGACCCTTTTCATGGAACTGGTGGCTTTAGTAACGCCAATTACTAAATGCCATTAATTTTTAACCGCCGTTGAAAGGGCACAAAACTAAAGGAAATTTAGAAATGTAAAACGATTAAAAACTAATTTTTATCGGATTGCCGATAGTGGTAAGCGGACTTACCTCTTAGGTAAATAGTAGTTCAAACATGGCATAAGTCAATAAGAATGTTCATAAAGGTGAACATTCATTGCTAGTCATTAGAACCTATTGAATAGCTATACGCTGCTATATCTAATTAATAAAACTTAGTTTTTCCCTCTTAATTACTTTTCTATTCCCTATTTTGTGTCTAGGCATTTCCATTATGGAGAATGTTTAGATGACTTTATCTAAAGAACAAAAAAACGAAAATGTACGCCTGATCCGCCGTAAAGAAGTGCAGGCCAAAACTGGCTTGGGTGCATCGTCAATTTACGCAATGATGCAAAAAGGCACGTTCCCGAAAGCAGTCAATATTTCTGAACGTCGAGTTGCCTGGATTGAATCCGATGTAGACCAGTGGATTAATGAACGCATAGCAAGCCACAAAGCCACCATTGCAACGATGGAGGCTTGAGCTATGGAAATTACTCTACAGGATGCAATTAGCATCACCCAGCAGGCACAAAGCAGACTTGAGCAGATCAGCCATGCAGTAAACGGCGAGCAGATAAAGAGCCTTTTTACTGATGTATCTGACTTCACTTGCTTGGCCCTTGATTACTTGCCTGATGAACTTAAAACCGAAGCCAATGCAAGACAGATTGAACAGGCAATTGACCTGCTAGACCATGTTTCGATCCGAGCATCCGAATTAAGTGCAGAGGTATTTTCTAAGCCTTATTCAATTGATGATTACTTAAAGGCCGAGGCCAGCAAGCTAAATACCTTTTTACGCTTGGCGCTGGAAACCTTGAGTATTACAGACCCAGCCGATCTATACGCCTATGCCCTTGCCTCATATTGTCCAACTGGCGAAGCGGATCAGGAAGCGGATTTAATCGTAAATGATGAATCTATGAAGTTTTTAGAGCTAAGAGGCTTTAACGGAACGATTAAAGAGCTACTTAGTGAACATGCTGACATGGTGAAGAAATCAGGCGTTAAGGACGTTCTGATAATCCACATCGGAACGATTCACAAGCTGACCGATGCACTGTCAGGAATGGGAGCATAAGAACATGAACAACACCCAATTAAAACAAGTCCTAGCACACCTCAAGCAAGGCAAGACCATTTCACAGGCCGAGGCTATCGACCTTTTCAACTGCTACCGCCTGAGCGCAATTATTCAGCGTTTACGCAATGCAGGCTATGACATTGTGACCCATAGCGAGCGCAATAAGTCAGGCATTGGCAGACATGCACGGTATGAGCTTGTTAAAGAGGTGGCAGCATGAAACCAGCAGTATTTAATTTTAATGAGTACGGCGTTCGGATTGCCTTTGATGTAAACGGACAGCCTTTGTTTTGTCTGCCTGATGTTGGTCAAGCCTTAGATATTAAAAACGCGACAGCAAGCCGTTTTAAGCTAAATCCAAAGGGGGTACATGAAATGTATACCCTTACAAATGGCGGTACTCAAAAGCTAACTTTTATCAGTGAAGAAAACCTGTACCGCATTGTATTTAGATCGACTAAACCCGAAGCATTGAATTTCCAAAACTGGGTATTTTCTGAGGTATTGCCGAGCATCCGCAAGACTGGGAGCTATTCAGCACGGCAGACAGCCTATGAAGAACTGAACCGCCTATGTATGCAAGCAAAGACCCAAAAGGCTAAAGGTTCATTTCATGGCACTGGCTTGGCAAACCACCGCTATTCAATGCGAGATTTAAACCTAAGAATTACAACATGCAAAGCAAATTTACAGCTAACTTTTGAGGGTATACACAATGATTGAACATGTAGACCCTGAATTTTTCAAAGCCTTTGACCATTACAAAGCAATGCTTGAGCAGTATGGGGAACACCACCCCGTCACTGAGCAAGCCCTTATTTTGACAATGCACTACACGCCTGAGCATATCAAAGCAGAGATGCACCAAAAGGCTAAGGAATTAAACCTACTGCCACCGCCAAGCGGTTACACCGATGACGGCGAACCTATGTACCGCCTAGAGGACATTGCAAAGCATTTCAGCATTAGCTTTGAGGAAGCAGAACAGCATTTACTGCAAATGATGGATAACCGCGAAAAAGTCGGATTATCAAATGACGGTGTTTTGATTAATTCAAATATCCATATCAACCGTGTGCAGTGAGGGCCAATAATGAAAAATGAATCATTAGAAAGTGCGGTTGATGTTGTTATGGAGGGAGTAGTCACAATGCTTGATTATGACCACCCCAAAGAACTAATAACACCCGAAGCCATTTTAAACGAATGTACGCAGCTTGTATCGTTTAATGATGCTTATTCATCACATCCACTCATACAGCGTTTTGGCAGTCCTGAGCAGCCGATCTATGTCGATGATGGCAATGTGGATATAAACGGCGTTACCTATGAACAGCCTTTGATTGTACCTGTCTATGATGGACAAATGGAGCTTGTACAGTGTGCAGTCATGCAGGATGGGCAGCGCGTGGCTGTCATGCCTGATGGATTGGCTAGAGGCTTTGCAAGGTATGGCGATTTTGACCATGCCCAGCCTGTCATTATCACGTACAGCCTGGAGGCATTCTTTAAGGTCGCACAGACTGGCTACGCCGTTGTGTTGGTGCTACTGCCTACCCTATGCAGCAACCATAAAACAGAACTCAAGCCGTTTGATTTTGAACAAATACAGTTCGTGATTAACCAGCTATCACAGGCAGGTTATAAGCAGCTTTATTTGCCTGTCAGAATTGAACAAATGCACCTTGAGCCATTTAAAAAGCTGGAGCAGAGTACGGCAGTTAGGTTGCTATGCCAGTATTTAAAAATCGGTGTAAGCGAGTTCCAGATTGAATTAAGCCAGGATGAGAGTGTAAGTGAAGTGCTGGCGTTTATTGAGGAAGCTATAGAGGCTTTACCAGTAAAAAATATTTTGCCTAAAGGCCACTTGGCTAAACCGATGAAATGGGAAAACGGACATTTCCACATCACGCAGGATGGGCTTTATTTTGTTGATGAAGATAAGAACGGCATAAGCCACAAGCGTTTTATTTCAAGCCCTGTATTGGTTGTTGCTAAGACTAGAGATGATTCTAGTAATAACTGGGGTGTATTGCTCAAGTGGAAGGATGATAACAAGGTAGAACACACACAGGCCCTATCTATGGAGCTATTCCAAACGGACGGCGCAGACCTACGCAAAGCATTGTCTTATCAGGGTGTAATGATTGCACCTGACCAACGAGCAAGAAACCTTTTTCAATGCTATTTAATGAGTTATCAAACAGGTCAATATGCCTTATGTGTGGATCGGGTCGGCTGGCATGATGACGTATTTGTACTACCTCATAAGCAGATCGGACAAAGCAGTAGTGATTTAATAGTTTACCAGGCTAACAATGCCTTAGATAACCGTTATCAAAGCAAAGGTACATTAGAGCAATGGCGAAGCAATGTAGCGCAATTGGCAGAGAATCATAGCTTGTTGGCTTTTTCATTGTGTACGGCCTTTGCTGGACAACTGCTAGACCCTCTTAACCAGCAAGGCGGTGGCTTTCATATCAAGGGCGGTTCGTCCAAAGGGAAAAGCACAGCCTTAAACCTTGCGAGTTCCGTGTGGGGCAATCCAAAGCAATTTTATAGAACATGGAGAGCCACAGGAAACGCCTTAGAGAATACAGCCTATATGCACAATGATGGTTTTTTAGTGCTGGATGAAATCGGAGAGATAGCGAACCCCAAAGAGTTAGGAAACATTGTCTATATGCTTGCAAATGGCTTGGGCAAAGGTCGCATGACAAAGCAAATCACAGCAAAGCCTATGCACCAGTGGAAAGTTATATTTTTATCCAGTGGGGAGAAAAGCCTTAAAGACATTATGAGCGAGCAAGGCCAAAAGACTAAGCTGGGACAAGAAATACGCTTAGCTGATATTGATATAGATCAGTCTGAGTACGGTATTTTTGACGGTATAGACTTTGCAGAGGATGCACCAAAACAAGCAATTGAACTGAGTAAGCGCATGGCAGACTGCTACGGCGTGGCTGGCATTGCATGGCTTGAGTATCTGACCAGCAACAAAGGCGAGCGTATGGATGAAGCTAGAGAGCTTTTAGACCAGTACCGCCAAGCCTTAACCGTGAACCAGTCGCAAGGGCATATTGTCCGAGTGGCTAACTACTTTGCATTGGTGGCAACGGCTGGAGAACTGGCAACAAAGGCCAATATTACAGGCTGGAAAACAGGCACAGCGTTTAACGCCGTACAAAAGGTATTTAATCAATGGCTGGGCAGTTTTGAGCAGGTCGGAGATTATGAGAATCGGGAAATTGTGACCCATGTTAAAGCATTCTTTGAGGCGAATGAATCAAGCCGTTTTGAAGCTATTACACCCGATCCCGATCATATCGAGCGTATCAATAACCGTGTCGGCTACTGGAAGATAGAAAACGGCGAAAAGATATTTTATGTATTGCCTGAGCAGTTTAAAAATGAAGTCTGCAAAGGCTATGACAGTCGCAAAGCAGCAAGGGCCTTACTAGCTTACAACCTACTTGAGCATGACACAGGCAAGACCAGCAAGACAGCAAGAATCCCATCACGGAAAAATGCAGTGAAGGTTTACGCCGTCAAAGAGGCTATTTTTAGCTGGGAATAGTAAAAAACGAAGGTAACAGAGGTAACACAGGTAACAGCCGCATGAATAAAGGCTTACAGGCGTTACCTATTGAAAATGGTAACAGGTAACAGAGGTAACAAGTTCTAAATTTTCCCTCATTTGTTACCCATGTTACCCATCGTTACCCAAGCAAAAAAATATAGGTAACACCCTGAAACGCTGTCATAGCGAGGATGTTACCCATGTTACCTATGTTACCCATGAAAAATAGACATTCTGAGAAAATTAGAGAGATTTAAACCAATGCCAAACGTAAACAAAGTAACTGTGATGGGTGTACTAGGCCGTGACCCTGAAACAAAACAATTCTCCAACGGTGGCAGCGTTACGACATTCAGCGTTGCAACTACTGAGTTTTGGAAAGACAAGACCACTGGAGAGCGCAAAGAGGCCACAGAATGGCATAGAATCACCACCAGCAACCGATTAGCTGAGATTGCGAGTAAGTACCTCAAGAAAGGTGGAAAGGTTTATATCGAAGGCTCATTGCGTACACGGAAGTGGAAAGACAGTAAAGGAGCAGATCGGGAAGTGACTGAGATTAGAGCGGATGAATTGCAATTGCTTTAATCGAAGCTCCCTAAATATGGGGAGCTTTTTTTATTGAATAAACGCTTCTTTCATAGGGTTTGTTTCACAAAATCATTTCTTTCATAGGATTGTTTCGCAAATCGCATAAATGGAGTGATTACACCCCCATTTTGTCGTTCTACGTCGTACAAAATCCGTATCAGTAAATGGCCTTAAATCTTGCATGACAAGCCTTGTATATTTGTTTGACAAGATACTGATAAAAGTACCTATAAAAATGCACTCAATGCCAAGCCATACAAGGCATACGCCGTTTTAAGTAGATATGCAGTTCGTCAAACTACGTCCAACAAGAAAGGCGGTTTTGCCATGCTACGTCCTGCTAAATTTTGCTTTACAGGGTACTTGTAAGAAATGCCACCTATGCCGATTACAGCAAGGCATACAGCGATTTGATAACTTTGATTTCGTACAGCTACGTACAGCAAAGACCCCCTATTTTGTATAGCTACGTAAAGAATTTCTTGTTTTACAGCACCACATTAAAAAGACCATCAAAACCACACTCAAACATAGTCATATCAAGGTTTATCGGTATTTTAAGAGAAACTCATTTCGTATCAGTACGTATCACAAAGATCAGGTTTTATCAGGTTCAAACCTTATCAATTCTTAACAGTGCAGCAGAAAAACATGCCGTAATCATGCCGTAATGAAAGTGAGGTTTTGTGAGGTTCAAAGCGTTTGAGCATCTTTGAATATTAGGTTTTATAAGGTTTTGTATTTTTAAAGCAGTCTGAAAAAACTAACATTTACTAACAGTATGATGGCGCAAAATTGCGTTGGCTAAATCCTTGTTTTATAAGGTAAACGCAAAATTGCGTTGGCTAAATCTATGTTTTAAAAGCGATGCTCAAAATTGAGCAACGGTATTCACTGAGCGCAAAATTGCGTTGTGTTTCGGAACAACTACGCGCGCGCACGCGAGGGATGGATGCAACTGTGGTTTTAAGGCTTAAAATCCCAATAGAACTACAATGCGATTATTCGGGCGGTTTACTGCTACAAATAACCTGAACATAGGATTACCCCCACTGGGGGATATGGTCAATCTTGCTCACATTTTAAAACTGACCAAGTGAGTACCTCAAAGTCACTCACAAAGGATAAGATTCTAAATCTACCCCCCCACCTGAGCCACCAATAAGGGGAGCAGCTTCAATACTCAATTTCGCCTCACTCAAATAATGGCAGCGAAAAAACACAGCAAACAATTGTTGAAGTGCTAGAGAATTAAAAAAAGCGTGGGCGTGCGAGGCAGACTTCAAAACTCTATTTTTCTAACAGTAAAAGAGCAGATTCATGGGGCGCAAAAAATGCCTTGCCTTGCTTTGAAAAGTATCCAATTAGTATCTATTTATTGTTTAATTCTATATGTTATTGTATTTATTAAATAAAAACATTTTAATTATCTTCTGTATTGGAAAGTAATTTTCTTGTTCAACGAAAAAAGCCCTCGATTGAGTAATGCCAGTCAGTTAAGCAAATATTAGTAAAATGTAGTAAAAATGAGTGTATGTAAATACGCTCATTTTTTTTTATGACTTTATCTGAAAATTTAGATTGCACCCTTCAACATTCTTTACCTTCACTTAGCCATTTTAGTGAATTTATTGATTTCAACTGGATTGGGAAAGTCTGAATCAAACAGGTAAGGCATCAATTAGAAGAAGGAAGTTACCCGCTGAACATGTGGTATGGCTTGTCATTGGACTCGCTTTATTTCGAAATCAACCTATCGGATATGTCGTAGAACAACTAAAACTTGTATTTGGTACAACAGAATATTGTGTTCCTAGCGCAGTAGTACAAGCACGACAACGTTTAGGATCAGAACCTTTAAATGCGCTATTTTCTTTACTTAGCCAAGCCTGGTTTGAAGAATCTCAGCAGCAATACTCAAACTTTCACGGTCTGAGTGTGTGCGCTGTTGATGGTGTTGTTTGGTCTATGCCTTATACAGATGAGAATTTTGCACACTTTGGTTCATCTAAAGGAAAAACTGCTGATGCTCCTTATCCACAAGTGAGAGCAACCTGCTTAGTAAATACCGCGACCCATGAAATTATAGATGCTCAAATAGGCAGTATGGATCAAGGTGAACTCACACTGGCAAGCCAATTATCTCCTTGTTCACACAGTATTACCCTATTTGATCGAGCCTATTTCTCTGCAGATTTTCTCATCGGGTGGCAAAAACGTGCAGAAGAAAGTCATTGGCTTATGCGTGCAAAAGATAATTTACAGTATGAGATTGTGGAGCGTAATTCGCAACATGACTTTCATATTAGAATGCCGATATCAACAAGAGCTAAAAAACTTAATCCAGCCTTAGGAGATTATTGGGAAGCACGTCTCATTGAGGTTGAGCAGGCAGGTAAGATTAGACGTTATATCACTTCACTAATAGATTCAAAGAGATATCCATTATTAGCTTTAGCAAAACTCTATGCCCAGCGTTGGGAAATAGAAATGTGTTACCGAGAAATCAAGAGTAACTTACAGGAAGGGAAGCATTTAAGGAGTAAATAACCTACCTTGATTTATCAAGAGTTATGGGGAGTCTTTATTGCCTATAATATTCTAAGAAGACAAATGAAATATATGGCTCAACGTGCAAAAGTCAGTCCTTTGAGAATGAGCTTTCATATTACCTCTATTGCTATCCTTAACCTATTGAAGTTTGATTCTTTGGCTTCCACAGGCAATTTGCCTAAACATCTAGAAAGTTTAATGGAAAAATCTAAAAGGTACGCCAATCTCAACTTTTTAAGTCATTGAAATAAAAAGGACATAACCTCATTTTAAATCCGTCTATGAAAATAAAATTACAGTTATGTCCACTGAAGAATTTATCATCATTGTCTATTTAATCATAGAGGAAATTTACCCAACTATAGTCTCTGAACCATTAAGAAAACGTGGTTTTCCACCTGCTTTAACCGATATTGAAATTATCACAATGCAAATTGTTGGTGAGTGTCTCAAAATGGATACGGATAAAAGCATATGGATGTTTTTTAAAAACAATTACTTAAGTTGGTTCCCTCATTTAGGTTCATATCCTAACTTTTGTAAGCATTGTGCAAACTTATGGCAAGTTCATCAAAAAATCACAGCCCAATTAACTGCACATTATGGTCAGGATCATATTCATTTTATTGATGGATTTCCTATACCTGTTTGTCGTTATAGTCGAGCAAAAAGACACAAGAATTTCAAAGAACATGCAGGTTTTAGTTATTGTGCTGCACAACAAGAGAAATACTATGGTTTTAAAGGGCATCTTGTAATTAATTTGGAGGGTATGATTACTGGCTATACTTTCGCTCCAGCAAATGTAGATGAGCGTGATGTTGCACCAGAAATCACAGAAAATATTCATGGGTTACTAGGTGCAGATAAAGGTTACTTAAGACCCAGCTTGAAAGAATACTATAAATTTCAGTATGTTGATCTACAAACTCCTTTAAGAAAGAATATGCCGGACTCTAGATCTCAAGAATCAATGAGGTTGCTTATGAGAGCACGAAGGAAAATTGAAACGGTCATTGGTCAATTAACTGATCGCTTTAATATTCAAAAAGTAAGGGCAAGAGATTTATGGCACTTATCGCATCGTTTTATCAGAAAGATTTTGTCACATACGGTCTGCGTCGTTATGAATAAAAAATGTGGTTATTCACCGATTCAATTTGAAAAGCTTATTTAAAGTTGAGATTGGCGTAAAAGGTATGTTTTACCGAAAAAAAGAAGTAGAAACTACCCACGAGTTGTGAAAGGGAAACCACAGAAATACCCAAAAAAATGCCAGTCAATCTCTTAACTGACTGGCATTACCTCGATTGAGGGCTTTTTTTTATGGTCATGATGCTTGATCAGCCATATCGCTTTAACAGCTTTAAAAATTCCTGCAGGTCCTGTTCATTGACTGCTTCTGGATCTTGAATCACATGTTCCCGCAGGTGTTCTTCAATCAGCTCACTCATCAGACCATTCACAGCGCCTTTAATCGCAGCAACCTGCTGCAAGATATCAATACAGCTCGGTTCTGGTTGGGTCAGCGCGGCTTCCACTGCATGAATCTGACCTTTTAACCGCCGTACACGATTTAATATTTTTTTGTCTTCATGCAAATGACTCACCACAAGTCTCCAAAAATAAATATACTAAGGGGGAGTATATAAACAAGACCGGACGAATGCAAAACAAGACCAACCTGCCGCATAGTCATCAGTTCGATGAAGGCAATCCACTGGCACAGAAGAAGATGTTGTTTGCCATTATCCTGACTGCGGTGATGATGGTGTTTGAGATTCTGGGTGGCTGGATTTTTAAGTCTATGGCACTCTTGGCCGATGGCTGGCATATGAGTTCGCATGTGCTGGCACTGGGACTGGCCTATGCAGCTTATAAGGCGGCTCGTCACTATGCCGATGATCCGCGTTTTAATATGGGTACCTGGCGCATTGAAATTCTGGCAGGTTATAGCAGTGCGATTCTGTTGCTGGTGATCGCGGGCTTGATGGCCTTTCATTCTTTCGAACGGCTGTTTTTTCCGGTGGAGATTCACTATAACGAAGCGATTCCAATTGCCATTCTGGGCCTGCTAATCAATCTGGTTTGTGCCTGGTTGCTGCATGAGGGTGGACATGAGCATTCTCATGGGCATGACCACGATCACGGTCATCATCACCATGAGCATGGACATAGCTATGAACAGCATGATCTAAACCACCAGGCCGCCTTTATGCATGTGGTTGCGGATGCGCTGACTTCAGTATTTGCCATCATTGCCCTGTTTGCAGGCAAATATTTTGGCTGGGATATTCTGGATTCGATTCTAGGGATTGTTGGTTCGGTGCTGGTCGCACGCTGGTCGATTGGTTTGCTGAAACAGACTGGAAAAACCTTGCTGGATGCCGATATGGATGCGCCGGTGGTAGAAGAAATCCGTGAAGTGATTGCCGGTTTTGGGCCAAAGGTGCAACTGACCGATATCCATGTCTCTCGGGTGGGTAAAGGCAAGTTTGCCTGCTTTGTGGCGTTAGATACGACTTTGGATTTAAATCCGGATCAGGTGCGTGATGCTATTTCCATTCACGAAGAAATCGTGCATATTTCGGTAGAAATCAATCCGATAACGTCAGGGTAAACAGGCTTTTATGTTCCACGTGAAACAACAGGAAAAGTCACTCAACAAGGACGCTACATAATTCATCTGATTTTCCTAGCTAAAACGCCTAGAATCAGGACACATTTATATACTGACATGAGCGGGAGATTCATGCTGAAACCTACCCTACTGCTGGCCATGACGGCGCTGGCTTCAAGCTTAAGCTTTGCCGATATTAATACCGTAAAAGCCAATCTGGCCAAGAACAGCCCAGACCTGAAAATTGAAAACCTGCAAACCACTGAGATGAAAGGCATCTATAGCGGTGTACTCGATGGTCAGGTGGTCTATCTGAATGAAGATGCCCAACATCTGATTGGCGGCAGCATGATTCGGCTGGCTGATAAGCACAATCTGACCCGGGACTTGGTCCTCAAACAGAATAGCATTGACTGGAAAAAACTGCCGCTACAAGACGCATTGAAAACGGTTAAGGGGACGGGTAAACGCCAGATTGCGGTATTTTCTGATCCAAATTGCCCGTATTGCAAACAGCTTGAGTCTGAACTGAAAAAACTCAATGATGTGACCATCTACACCTTTGTGCTACCACTGAAACCTCAGTCAATTTCACCATCGAAACAGCTGTTCTGTGAGAAAAATCCAGCGCAGGCTTGGGAAGACCTGATTGGCAAAGGTATCCAGCCAAAATCAACAAAAAGTTGTAGTAACCCCATTGAACGCAATATTGCCTTGGCGAAATCTTTAAGTGTACAAGGTACCCCAGCAGTGATTTTTTCTAATGGCTTTAAACTGATGGGTGCCTACCCTGCAGATCAGATCGAGAAAATCTGGAAAGAACTTGGGCTATAATTCCAGTCTATACAGATTTGACATCCTCTCCGACCTAAAGGACGGAGATTCCTCCTGCGAGACGCCCATGTCCGAGCGCAAGAATATTCAGTGCTGAGTTTATATCTCTATCGTGGAATGTACCGCACTCCACACACTGCCATTCTCTTATTCCAAGTCCTGCTCTACCTTTCAGACTACTGGAGCGTGAGCCGCAGCACGAGCAAGTTTGGGTGGTATAGGCTTCATTGACTTCTTCATACCATACCCCTGCGTTCTCGCATTTATACTTGAGCATGGTTCTTAAGGTCGTCCAACCTGCATCGAGTACAGACTTAGCTAATTTTGTCTGTGCCAATGCTTTGGCATTCACATTACCAACGAAGATGGCTGCATGTTCATTCACCAGTTTATGACTGAATTGATGCAGCATATTTTGACGTAGATTTTTGATCTTGGCATGAATCGCTTTGACACGTTTTTTATTTCTTGCTCTTTGAGCAATACCAAGTTTTTGTTCATATTGACGATAGATTTTAGGCGCTTTGAACTTTACACCATCTGAGCAAGTCGCAAGGTCTTTGAGTCCTAGATCAATGCCAATTGAGGTTTTAGCGGTGGTTTTCTCTGTTTTAATTGAATCAACCACAAGACATACATACCAACGCCCTCGGCTATCCTCGACAAACGAGCCTGTTTTAACATTGTATTTACTTAGTCCGTAACTGTCCCATAGCTTGAATTGATGCTTGCCGTATTGGACATACCCATCGGCATATTTCACCGCCACTTTTTTAAATGGAATCCAACCGAGAGAACGTCTAGCATTTTTTTGTTACTGACACGCCATTTTAGCTTGGCTTTTTTAAATTGCTTTCTTCGAGTAACTAATTCTTCCGCAACTGCCTGTATGGTTTGGCTGTGCAAATTGCACTCTTTTGATGTACCTTTCGTGTATTTAGCAATATCGTAAGCTGAAAAGAATTGTTGTTTTCTTTGCAAGTGTTTAAAACACAAATCATTGACATAGTTCCAGACAAAATTAACTTCAGATGCCAATTGGTCTAGCACCTTGCAATGTTTGTCTTTTATGCGTAATTTAAGTGTCTTCATCACTAAAATATATTTGGTCTATGGATAATAGTCAAGAGATTAGAACAGGTCGTCACTGTGTTTTTAATATGCACGTTCATTTAGTCTTTGTGGCTAAATATCGTAGAGATGTTTTTACCAAAGCTATGCTCGAAACTATGAATGAAGTATTCAAGCGCATTTGCTTAGACTTTGAAGCTAAGTTGGTAGAATTTGATGGTGAGCATGATCATGTTCATTTACTTGTGAACTATCCACCAAAAGTAGCTATTTCTAGCTTGGTTAACAGCCTAAAAGGTGCATCTAGTCGTATTTTAAGAACTAAACACCCTGAAATTAAAAACAAATTATGGGGGAATGCTTTGTGGTCGCCTAGTTATTTCGCTGCATCGTGTGGAGGTGCTCCCATTGGGATTATTAAACAATATATCCAACAACAGCAAACACCGCATTAGCAATCCTAGCTAATCCCCACAAGGGAGACTAGCGGATTGCAGCCTTATATCCCCGCCCTGAAGGGCATAGGTATCTACACAATTTCCATGTTTTGCGTTAAATTGAAGAGCATGCTCTTCAATTTTAACATCTCTCGCTTAGATCAGCGCCTTGTCAAACGTTACAACAACCTCGTTCAACTCAATATGAATCCTCTTGCTTCACTTGCTCCTGCAATCAAAGATATTGCCTCTGCTCAAAAAAATAGTTTCGCAACGACGCAAGCTGTATGGCGGTTTTTAAATAATGATAAAATCTCATTTAAACAATTAAATGAACCTATTCAAAAACTTGCTTGTGATCAGATTAAGACATCGCTGCATCGTTATGCTTTAGTTATTCATGATTGGTCACAAATCCAATATGTGACACATCGTAATAAAACCCAAAAACTCCAAAGGACACATCAGTACGACTCAGGCTATGAATTACAAACGAGCTTACTTGTTGATGCTGCTTCTGGACTACCTGTTGCTCCATTAGCTCAGACCCTTTCTAGTGCTTCAGGTTGCTATTCGACATTCAATGAGCAACAGACCGAACGTAAAACCCATTTAGACTCCCTTTCTGAACAAATTCAAAAAGTTGAACAGTTTCCTCTTGATAAAACCTGCGTACATATTATTGATCGTGAAGGAGATTCCATTGCTCATCTCAGGGAATTAAGCAGTCATGGTTTTCAATGGCTTATTCGAGCAAAGGAAGGAAATCGGATTGAGCATCAGGGTGAAATATGTAAAGTTGGAGAAGTTGCTGAACGTATCGAAATACAGCAAGTGAAACCCATTTCTTATAAGGGTAATCAACATATGCTTTATGTTGGAGAAACCAATGTTCGGCTTACCCGTGCTGCAAAATCAAATAAAAAAGATTGTTTAGGTCAAAGAGTTGCTCCTCAGAAAGGTGCTGCAATTGAGGCTAGACTGATTATTGCGGTGGTTAAAGATATTAATGAAAAGACAGTTGCAAGATGGTCATTGATCAGTAATGTACCAACTGAGATTACCGCAGTAGAACTGACGACTTGGTATTACTGGCGTTGGTCAATCGAATGTTATTTCAAACTTCTCAAGCAAGCAGGCCATGATATTGAGTCATGGCTTCAGACTACGCCAGAAGCGATTTTAAGGCGTTTGCTAATCAGTTGTATGGCTTGTGTGTTGACGTGGAGAGTACAGCGTTGTACAGATGAACAAAATCAGAAAGTCCGTGCATTTTTGACTAGACTTTCAGGTAGACAACAGAAAAGAGGCAAGGTAGAGAGTGCGCCTGCCATATTGGCAGGACTCTCGATTTTACTAAATACTCTTCAACTGCTCTCAGAATATTCAATAGATGAACTGAATGAAATCGCAACTATTGCACTAGGTACCTAAAGATGTGTAGATACCTATGCCCTGAAGGGCGAGGTTTTACGGCTAAAGGGATAAAAAAGCACCCAAACCGGGTGCTTTTTTATGGGAGAGATTTAAGGTTGTTTAAACATGTCTACGCTTGGTAATCAGGTTATAGATAAACAGAATAACGATAGCACCAATCACCGAAGCGATAAAACCGGCTGAGGAACCTTCATCATACAGACCTAACAGACGTCCACCGTAGGTGGCTAGCAAGGCACCCGAAATACCCAGCAGGGTCGTCATAATAAAGCCTGCTTTATCCTCTCCTGGATGGATGGCACGGGCAATTAAACCGGCAATAAAACCAACTACAATGGCAACAATCAGTGACCACATCAGCATGCTCCTTATTATCAAGTCTTTATTTTTACCTCATGTATATGACTGATCATCAAATAAAAAACTGTTTCGATCTAGCCGTGTACTGCAACGGCATGTTGTTTTTTTGTTCATGTGAAGCAGACATAAAAAAAAGTGGCTTGAAGCCACTTTTTTACGTATTCAGTCTTAAAGGCCAATTTCACCAATGAATGGAATATGGCGATATTTCTGGTCATAGTCCAGACCATAACCGACAATGAATTTGTCTTCGACTTCAAAGCCCAGGAATTTAACGTCCAGCTCGATTTCGCGGCGTGAAGGTTTGCTGACCAAAGTGCACAGCTCAATCGAATTTGGCTGACGAGTTTGCAGAATTTCCAGTACTTTGCTGAGAGTGTTACCTGAGTCGATAATGTCTTCCACCACCAGCACATCCTTACCACGGATTTCACCGTCCAGATCTTTCAGGATTTTGACATCACGCGTTGATACCGTACCACCACCGTAGCTGGATACAGTCATGAAGTCGAGTTCATGCGGCTTGCTGATGGCACGACACAAGTCCGCCATGAAGATCACTGAACCGCGTAATAAACCGATGAGCACGAGCTCTTTATCACTATTGGCATAGTGTGCATCGATTAGAGCACCAAGCTCTTTGACTTTAGCTTGAATTTCTTCAGCGGAAATCATTACGCTCATTTGAACGGTCATGGGTAGATACCTAAAAAAGTAAAAATAGCAAAATAAAAAAGGTGTTGACCTGCAACACCTGATATATCAGCAATTTTAATACATCCGGCAGGCAGATGCACCTGTTTCGCCCTGTGTTAATGTAATCATTTTTTCGGCACTTGTGAATCACGCTTGAGTAAAAAAGCACAGCCGAGTGCTATCGCCGACAGGATTAGCTAGCGACGACGTTTTGATTTTTCAGGCTTTTGGAGCGGATTGTTCTTTGACATAGACGGCTGTTCCGTAAACATAAGTCGCGGCAATATTGCGGTCATCACCAAGCATCATCAGGGCAAAAAAAGCATCTTCGATGTTTTTGGCCCGACTTTGACGTAATTGCTGTAACGCTGTTGCATTCAGATCCAGCACCACAAAATCGGCTTCTTTACCGACATTAAAATTACCCAGACGATCATCCAGACTCAGGGCTTTGGCACCTCCTAAGGTAGCATGATATAGCGACTCAAAAGCCGAGAGTTTTTCACCTTGTAACTGCTGTACCTTGTAGGCTTCATTCAGGGTTTGCAGCTGGTTAAATGAAGTCCCCGCGCCGATATCGGTACCAAGTCCCACCTTGACCTGCTTGTCCCAGGCTTTTTTCAGTGGGAACAAGCCACTACCGAGGAACAGATTTGATGTCGGACAGAAAGCGATGGCGGAGTCGGTCCGATGCATACAGTCCCATTCCTGCTCTTCCAGATGTACACAGTGCGCAAACACAGACTTAGGCCCGGTCAGGCCATAATGATGATAGACATCCAGATAGCCTTCGCGTTCTGGAAACAGCCCTTTGACCCAGGCGATCTCGTTTTTGTTTTCACTGAGATGGGTATGCACATACACATCCGGATATTCGGCTTTCAACTTGCCGGCTTGTTCTAGTTGCTCTGGTGTCGAAGTCGGTGCAAAGCGTGGCGTAATCGCATACAGGTTACGACCCTGACCATGCCATTTTTCAATCAGGACTTTAGAATCCTGATAAGCCGATTCTGCTGTATCGGTGAGTGCTTCGGGTGCATGACGGTCCATCAGTACCTTACCTGCGATCAGGCGCATATTACGCGCTGCAGCAGCACTAAATAGAGCATCTACCGACTCAGGATGTACGGTACAGAACACCAGCGCTGTCGTAGTGCCATTTTTCAGTAATTCTTCTACAAAAAACTCGGCGATTTTGCTGGAATATGCTGGGTCGGAAAATTGGATTTCAGTCGGGAAGGTATAAGTATTTAACCACTCGAGTAGCTGCTCGCCATAAGCTCCCACTATCTCGGTCTGCGGGAAATGGATATGGGTATCAATAAAGCCTGGCACAATCAGCTGTTCAGGATAATGCTGAACCTCAATTCCTTCCGGAAGGTACTGCTGGCCCTCTTTCCAGCTACCAAACCACTGAATCTTGCCGTTCTGGGTGATTAGCAAACCATCTTCTACATATCGCACTTGGTCGTGAATTTCACGCGCTTGGGCAACCGTATTCTTGATATCGAGGAAGCGACCGCGTACTGCCGTCGTTGCAATGATAGAAGACATTTAAAACCTGCACTTTGTGATTTTTTCGATTGATTGTAACTGATATTGTTCACTTAAACTGTATTGCATTTTATCTTCCCTGCTCTGCCGGAATATGACATGAGTTGAGATAAATGGAGAAAAAAGGAAAAGTCTGCATACCTGATTGTCCTGTGAAAGGTAATAGACAGATGCAATTTCTTTGCCACTCGGTCAAATCAGATAAAATGGGCGACACAAAAAAGCCTTCCAGAAGGAAGGCCTTTTGGGGTTCTGAGCTATGGAGATACTTAGAGTTTCTGTATATTGTATTTCTTGTTGTGACGAATTGACAGGAACGCAGTGATCGCAAGTACCAGTACAATCACACTTAAGGACAACCAGATTGGCACATGGAAAACGTCCAGCATCAACATCTTGAAGCCAATAAAGACCAGAATGATACCCAGGCCATAGGGCAGGTAATACATTTTCGATGCTGCACCGGCGAGCAGGAAGAACATTGCACGTAGGCCTAGAATTGCCATCAGGTTCGCGGTCAAGACAATAAATGGATCGGTGGTCACGGCGAAGATGGCCGGAATCGAATCGACTGCAAAGATCACGTCCGATGCTTCAACCAGAATCAGGACCAAAAATAGCGGTGTTGCCCATAACAGGCCATCTTTACGCACAAAGAATTTGTTGCCTTCCATTTGCGGTGTTAACCGCAGATGTTTACGCAGCCATTTCAAGATCGGCATGTCTTCAATATTGCTGGGTTCATCATGATGACCACGCAGGAACTTAAAGCCGGTATAAACCAGAAAGGCGCCAAACAGGTACAGCACCCAGGAGAACTCCTGCACGAACCATGCACCAATAAAGATGAAAATCGTTCTAAGAACAATCGCGCCCAGTACCCCATAGAGCAGCAGCTGGCGCTGTAAGGCTGGCGAGATGGAAAAGGCCGAAAAGATCATCAGCCAGACAAAGACATTATCAATCGCCAGGGATTTTTCCAGCAGATAACCGGCAAAATATTCCATGACTTTCTGGTTAGCGAGGGCAACACTGGCCGTCTGTTCCAGATATAGCCAGAGTCCGCCACCAAACAGAACGGCCATCGTGACCCAGGCCATGCTCCAATAGGCCGCAGTCCGGACTTTGACTTCTTTGCCGTGGTGATGTTTGAAGCCAATAAAATCAACGATTAGCATCACCGCGATGATGCCGAAAAAAACCAGATACAGCCACAGCGTACCAACAGTTTCCATGTGTATTCTCCACATCGGAAAACCGGCCATAAAAAAACCTTGACCCGTTGTCCGATGAAAAACATCCATAACAACATGATCAAGGTCTTGCCTACATCGTACTGTTGAAATTTTGCATAGCGAATTTTGCAAAATGCGAGTGACGATGCTCAGATACCGACTTTTTGCAAAGTGTAATGACGATATTCTGACACGTTTTAATTATCCCGCTGGGATACTTGTAACGTTTGGAGGAGGCTACTCCCCTTGTTCAAACTTAAATTTTTTTTGAGCAAAAGCTCAGTTACATCGAGTATGACAGATTTTTAAATGAGGTACAGGTTTATTTACAAAAATCATGGATTAAGAGCGAATAAAGTCTGGACGGTGCACCAGTGCTAAAGTCAGCATAAAGCCCAGAATGGTGATTAAGCCTCCAACCCAGCCAATACGGTCTAAACCGATCTGCGCAGTGACGATCCCACCGAGCAATGCTCCGCCCCCAATACCCACGTTATATAGCCCGGAAAAAATCGACATGGCGACATCGGTAGCATCAGATGCCAGATTCAATGTTTTGGCCTGTAGGGCCAGACTAAAGCCAATAATGCTGATGCCCCAGATCAGACTTAAACTGTTTAAACCAAATAAGCTCGTTGACATCGGCAAAAGCAGTAACATGGAAAGCCCCAGTCCCAAGGTGAAAAATGGAATCGTCAGCCTTGGAAATTGCGGTGCAAATTTGCCAAACAGATAGGAACCAAGAAAACCTGCTCCCCCGTAGATTAATAACAAAGTGGTGGTTTGTACTGAACTGAATTCCGCAACCTTTAAGGCGAAGGGTTCGATATAGCTATAGGCAGTAAACTGGGCAGAAATCACGATAATGGTCAGGGCAAAAACCAGCATCAGGCTGGGACGTTTCACCAGACTTTTTAGGCTGCTTAATGAGCCAGAATTGACGCTAGGTAAACGTGGCAAGGTTTTGACTAGGATTAGGCAGACCAGTGTGGCAATCACCGCAATCAGGCCGAAACTGTTACGCCAGCCATAACTTTCACCAATCATCCGGCCGAAGGGAATGCCCAGCACCATTGCCATGGCGGTACCAGTAGACAGTAAACCCAAAGCCTGAAATTCCTTGCCCTTCGGTGCGACCCGTACCGCAAGCGAAGCCGTAATCGACCAGAACAGTGCATGGGCAACCGCAATTCCGATCCGGCTAGTGACCAGGATGCTAAAGCTCCAGGCAAAATAGGACAGCACATGGCTGGCAATAAATACGATAAACAGTAAAGTCAGCAGGAAACGCCGTTCAATACTTCGAGTCAGCAGCATGATCGGCAGGGATAGCAAAGCCACCACCCAGGCATAAATGGTCAACATCAGCCCAACTTCGGTGGGTGTCATGGCAAAGCTATGCCCAATATCACTCAGCAATGCGACCGGGATAAATTCAGTGGTATTAAAAATAAACGCCGCGCAGGCCAGTGCGATCACGCAGATCCATTGACGGGTGACAGAAGGTGGTTGGGCAGAACTGGACATGTTGAATCATCATTCAGGAATTCCGGCATTTTAAGCTTTTGTTGGACAATTTCACATGAATCAGTATTAAATTTAGCTCATCCGGATTAAAAAAAATCCAACATTGTAAAGCTAAGGACTATGGCAGTCTCACTTAAAATCAAGAGTCACATGTATGCAGATTGAACACAAACAACATGACGGTAAGGGTGAATGGTTTATTGAACAATCCGACCAGCGCCTGGCAGAAATGACCTATTCTCGGGCGGGTGATGATAAATTGATTATTGATCACACCTGGGTGGATGACAGTTTACGCGGACAAAGGATTGGACAGCAGCTGGTTCAGGCAGCAGTCGCTTATGCCCGGAATCAGCAACTGAAAATTATTCCACTCTGCCCTTTTGCCAAGTCGGTATTTGATCGCGATCACAGCATACATGATGTTCTTGCTTAAGGATGTCATCTGAGGTTTCTGGGATCTAAAGATCATTGCAGATATGCAGCAGATGAAGAGGTTAATCACAGGCCGAGCCTGTTTAAAAACAAGAATAGGAATGAACATGAGTAGTATCAAACATCAGGATTCAAAACGCGGCGGTGTGTTCTATATGGAACAAGAAGGCGAGCGCGTTGCAGAAATTACCTACCAGTGGCGCGAAGCAGACACTATTGTCGCCGACCATACCTGGGTTTCACATGCCCTGCGCGGTCAGGGTGTCGCTCGTAAAATGCTGGATATACTGGTCGAGTTTGCCCGTCAAAAACGGCTGAAAATTATTCCCCAATGTTCCTATGTACATGTCATGTTCAAGCGTGATCGGAATTTGCAGGACGTAGCAGCTTTAGCTTTTTAAGCCAAGTCTTTGGCATGAACAGGTTCCAAGTGGTTAAAGTCCACCGACCGTCCTGTCGGATCTGTGGCAGTCGATAGATCAGAATCCCAATAAACAGACCGAGCCCTGTCCAGAAGATTTGCTGATACTGTTGCAGCATCAGCAAGATTACAATCATCAGGGCAATACTGGTCTGGAAAAAGACACGGCGGTCGATAAACTGTAACAGGCCCCAGCTCAGCACCACAGTGCTGATCAGTAGGTTGATTTCAAGTCGCAGGTCCAAATGATGCATCACGATCAGAAGCATGAAACACAGGCATAGCAAACTTAGCGTAATGATCAGGTCCTTCAGCATGATGTTTCACCCTCATTAAAAGCATTATCATTCGAATAATTGTGTTTCAATGATGTCTCTTTAATTTTTAATTACAAGACCTGAGTGATATTTTGGCCACCGCCCGAAAGTTCAATCATGAGCATCAGATTTATGGGGTGCTGTATTATGCGCAGGGGAAATTTTTCCAGTGTCTGCAGGGCGAGCCTGAAATTGTCGAACAGCTATTTCAAAGTATTTCCAAAGATCGCCGTCATCATCAGGTCTACCGCTTTGCCGATACCACCGTGGAAAAACCACGCTTTGCCGAGTGGTCGATGAAATATGTGCATAAGCATAGCGAGATTGCTGCCTATTTTTCCAGCTTGGGTCATTCCACTTTCCTGCCACATGAACTGAATCAGGATGATTTAAATGGCCTGCTGGATTTGCTGTATCAGGTGGATGAAAACCATCAGCAGCTGGTTTCACCGCAGGGCTATAAACAGCGTGGCTATGTCCCGTATTTCTAAAACTGGCTGAAATAAAAAAGCCCGCAATGCGGGCTTTTTATTGGATTAATCTAGGAATAATCAATCATCACTTTCAAGGCTTTTTCATCCGATGCATGTTTAAACACATCATAAGCTTTTTCGAATTCATTGAACTTAAAGTGATGGGTGGCCAGTTTTTCCAGCGGCAGTTTACCGGAACAGCAGGTTTTCAGCAGCATGCCGGTGGTATTGGTATTCACAAGACCGGTAGTAATGGTCAGGTTCTTGATCCAGAGCTTGTTCAGCTCAAAATTCACCGATTTACCATGCACGCCGACATTGGCCAGATGTCCGCCCTCTTTCACGATGTGCTGGCAGATATTCCAGGTCGCTTCCAGACCGACGGCTTCAATGGCACAGTCCACCCCTCGCCCATTGGTCAGTTCCAGTACGCGCTGAATCGCATCTTCCTTGGCTGAATTCACGGTATGGGTCGCACCAACGGTTTTGGCGAATTCCAGCCGGTTATCATCCACATCGACCATGATGATATTGGCAGGTGAATAAAACTGGGCGGTAAGCAGAGCACTCATCCCAATTGGCCCGGCACCAACGATTGCCACATTGTCACCGGGTTTGACTTGACCATACTGTACGCCAATTTCATGTGAGGTCGGCAGAATGTCGGACAGGAATACCGCGACATCTTCATTTAGGCCTTCAGGCAGATGATACAGTGAGGTATCTGCAAATGGCGTACGTACATATTCAGCATGGGTACCATCAATCATATAGCCCATGATCCAGCCGCCATCATTCAGACAGTGGGCATACAGCTGTTTCTGACAGTTTTCACAAGTACCACAGCGGCTGACACAGGAAATAATCACCCGATCGCCTTTCTTAAAATTTTTGACGGCAGAACCGACTTCTTCAACGATACCAATACCTTCATGACCGAGAATCCGGCCATTAAAGCTACCAGTCTTTTCTTTTGCTACCTCTTCAATTTCCGGGTTTTTGCCTTTCCAAATCCCGAGATCTGTCCCGCAGATGGTGACCTTGGTCAGCTTGATCACAGCATCATCAGGCTGCAGGATTTTTGGGATGGGACGTTCTTCAAAACGGATGTCATTGGCGCCATAGTAAACCATTGCTTTCATTGTATTTGACATGGCAACTATCCTTCTTTGTGATTATTGGGAATGATTGACCGTCGTTTGTATGGTGACGATGGTCAGCTGAGAAAGACGCAATGGCTTTAAGCTAGCAGGGCTTTATGAACAGTTCATTGGCAAAATGGTTAATTCCTTAAAAAATGTAAGTATTTTTATTACCCATGAAAAAAGGACCGTAGATATTGCTCTACGATCCTTTAGAAGTCTTAGGAAATAAAGACTAAAACGATTTAGACGCTTTGCTTTAAGGCACTAATCAGTTTCTGATGTAGACCACCAAAACCGCCGTTAGACATGATCACTACGGCATCACCCTCACCTGCTTCAGCTACTACCGTTTGAATGATCTCATCCAGCGTACGTGCTACGATCGCTTTGTTTGGTGCAGCATCGACCACCGGTTGCAGATCCCAGTCCAGACCTTCCGGTTGGTACCAGATCACTTCATCGGCCAGACGCGCGGAATGTGCCAGACCCTCCTTATGGCTGCCCATACGCATGGTGTTGGAACGTGGTTCAATAATCGCCCACAGTTTACGCTCACCCAAACGTTTGCGTGCGCCGTCAAGTGTAGTATCAATTGCAGTCGGGTGATGGGCAAAGTCATCATACACTTCAATGCCACGTACGGTATCTAACAACTCCATACGACGTTTAACACCACCGAAATTGGAAAGTGCTTCACAAGCCGTTTCAATAGAGACACCGACATGCTCGGCTGCCGCAATGGTTGCCAGTGCATTGGCTACACTATGTTGACCGGTCATATTCCATTTCACTTCACCTTTTACTACACCATGTTGCAGTACCTTGAAGTGAGAACCATCCGCAGAAAGTTGCTCCGCGTACAGTTCTGCATTTTCATTGGCATCTAGTGAAGTCCGTACTACCGGTGTCCAGCAGCCTTTTTCCAGCACTTCATCGATATTGGTTTCGGTAATTGGCGCAATAATACGACCTTCAGATGGAATGGTACGAACCAAGTGATGGAACTGCTTCTGGATCGCTGCCAGGTCTTCAAAGATATCGGCGTGGTCAAATTCCAGATTATTCAGAATTGCGGTTCTTGGATGGTAATGCACGAACTTGGAACGCTTGTCGAAGAAGGCAGAATCATATTCATCGGCTTCGACACAGAAGTATTTACCACCACCCAAGCGCGCGCTTTCAGAGAAACCAAGTGGTACACCGCCAATCAGGAAACCAGGTTCCAGACCGGCCTGATCCAGCACCCATGCCAGCATGGTAGTGGTGGTGGTTTTACCATGCGTACCGGCAACGCCTAACACGTGTTTGCCTTGCAATACGTGATCGGCTAGGAACTGTGGACCTGAAATATAAGGCAGGCCTTCGTTCAGCATGTATTCCACAGCATCAATGCCACGTTTCATTGCATTGCCGACAATTACCAGATCAGGATGTGGCTGCAGATGGCTGCGGTCATAGCCCTGCATTAAAGTAATGCCTGCATTTTCCAGCTGGGTTGACATTGGTGGGTACACGTTCTGGTCTGAACCCGTCACCTTATGGCCAAGATCTCGCGCTAACAAGGCCAGCGAGCCCATAAAGGTGCCACAAATGCCCAAGATATGCAGATGCATTTACTTTACTCCATTTATTAAATGACACATCACTTTGTATTTTGTGCTGTTGTCTTGATTTATTCGATTTACAGGCAACGATAGCAAGGCTTTGCGGGAAAAGATAGGCATATCTGGCGGATTTTTTATGTGAAGAAACGATGCTAAATACGATAAAAAAACCAGAGTCGCGATTATCTTTTCACGGAATAATCCGTAAAATATCCGGTAAATTTTTAACTGGCATTCGCTATGTTCTGGCCCCTACTCCTGCTTGTTTGCGCAAACTGCTTTATGACCTTGGCTTGGTATGGCCACCTGAAATTTTTGCCGCACGATGCACCGATGTGGCAGATCATTCTATTCAGTTGGCTGATTGCACTGTGTGAATATAGCCTGATGATTCCGGCGACCCGGCTGATGGCTCAGCAAGGTCTGGCAGTGGGACAGATGAAAATCACCCAAGAAGTGGTGACCCTGCTGGTCTTTGTACCGTTTATGCTGTTCCTGTTTAAACAGCCCTTCAAACTGGATTATCTCTGGGCAGGGCTGTGTCTGTGTGGCTGTGTCTATTTTGTCTTCCGCAGTTCCTAAAATGTCAGGAATCCCCTACTTTCCTATTTTTATTTAAAATTTTAAAAATCCTATAAAAAAACAAGAAAAATCGAGCCTTGCTTTGACCGTTAAATTTTATGAAGCTGAATTTTCAGTCTATAATATGCCTTCCCATTAAAGCTTGGCTCTCTCGTCGAGATTTATCTTCTCTTACTTTAATCTCTGGAAACATTGCAATGAATGCGGCTGCTGCACAAGATGCTCCTCTAGTAGGTATTATCATGGGTTCTCAATCAGACTGGGCAACTCTCGAACACACTGCCAATATGCTTAAGCAGCTTGGTGTCCCATTTGAAGCCGAAGTCGTTTCTGCACACCGTACCCCTGACCGTCTGTTTGAATATGCGGAAACTGCACGTGAACGTGGTATCCAGGTGATTATTGCCGGTGCTGGCGGTGCAGCGCATTTACCAGGTATGTGTGCAGCCAAAACTGATCTGCCAGTACTCGGTGTGCCAGTCAAATCTTCAATCTTAAATGGTGTAGATTCATTGCTTTCCATCGTACAAATGCCAGCAGGTATCGCAGTCGGCACCTTGGCGATCGGTCCTGCAGGTGCAACTAATGCAGCGATTATGGCCGCACAGATTCTGGGTCTGACCCGTCCGGACATCGCGAAAAATGTCGCCGATTTCCGTGCTGCACAAACTGAGAAAGTGGCAAGCAACAATATTCCAGGCCAAATGTAAGGCCAAGCTTAAATACGGGATCATACACAATGGATAAAACCATCGGTATTTTTGGTGGCGGTCAGCTCGGTCGCATGATGGCGCAAGCAGCCCTGCCCCTGAATATTCAATGTACCTTCTTTGAAGCCAATACAGATTGCCCTTCTGCGGCTTTGGGTCAAGTTTTCTCGACCAAAGCCGAAAATGGCTTACAGGACTTTATCAACAGTGCGGACGTGTTCAGCCTGGAGTTTGAAAATACCCCGCTGGCTGATGTGGATGTGCTGACTCAAACGAAACAGTTACATCCCCCTCGTCAGGCATTGGCGATCGCACAGCATCGTCTGTCTGAAAAAGCCCTGTTTGATGAACTGGATATTCCGGTTGCGCCGTATAAAGCGGTGACTTCACTGGAGAGCTTGCAGGCAGCTGTTGCAGAACTGGGCTTGCCGATCGTCCTAAAAACCTCACGTGGCGGTTATGACGGTAAAGGCCAGTTTGTCCTGCGTACAGCGGATCAAATCGACCAGGCTTGGGCTGAACTCGGTCCTGCCGGTGAACTGATTGCCGAAAGTTTTGTGACTTTCTCGCGTGAAGTTTCGATTATTGCGGTACGTGGTCAAAATGGTGACGTGAAAACTTGGCCATTGGCGGAAAACCATCACCACAACGGTATCCTGTCTCACTCCATCGTTCCGGCACCTAACAGTGTAGATCTGCAGCCAGTTGCGCAAGACTACATCACTCGCCTGCTCAATCACTTGAACTACGTTGGTGTATTAACGCTTGAACTGTTTGTGACAGACAAAGGCTTGTATGCGAATGAGATGGCACCACGTGTGCATAACTCAGGTCACTGGTCGATTGAAGGTGCGGTATGTTCACAGTTTGAAAACCATATTCGCGCCGTAGCCGGTCTGCCGCTCGGTTCAACCGATGTGGTACGTCCAACGGTGATGGTGAATATCATCGGTCAGCATCCAAAAACTGAAGATGTACTGGCACTGGAAGGCGCACACCTACACCTATACAACAAGTCAGAGCGTGAAGGTCGCAAGATTGGTCACATCACTCTGATGCCAACTGATAGCGCGCAACTGACAACTTTATGTCGTCAACTGGCGAAGATTTTGCCAAATCCGCTGGCATTGAGCGAAGATATGACCATCTAAACTTTAAGCTGCTGATAAAAAAAGCGATCACACCTGTGGTCGCTTTTTTATTTGTCTGGATTCAGGCATGATTGCGCCTCTCTGAAAACCAGCTGCCATTTATCGGAATATTATCAAAATCAATTGCTTATAAAATGCACAATCATTTATAAATAATTGGCTAAAATTTGATCTTATAACGTCTGAAATGATGTTCAGGATTTAAATTCAAAAATGAATTTAAAACGTACAAAAGTACAGTTATGAATTTAAATTCATAAAAATAAATTCAAATTTAAAATGAGAAGTTTGAATTCAAATCGATCTTTTGAATTTAAATTCAAAATAATAAATTTAAAAACTGAGGAATAAATTCAAAGTTTTGAATTTAGAAATTGATCCTGAAAAGTTGAATGAATTTAAAACTTAAGCCCTCAAATACTACAGTTTTGGGCTTTTCCTTCCTTTAGTTATCCATAAACCTATTTTTGAATTCAAATGAGTGATAACTGGTTTTGAATTTAAAACCACTCTGTGGATAAGTTTTTAAATTCAAAAAAGCGCGAATAAATTTAAAAATGTAGAAAATATGAATTTAAATTTTACGTTTCTAGACTTTAATTCTGTTCACAAGCTGATAAGGTGAATAGGAACATAATTCGAAATATAAGATTAAGGGTTCTATGCAACGGCTTGCACTTTTTCTTGGCTCAATCATTCTGTCTGCCTCCCAGGCGAATGCTGAACTGATTATTAATGGACAGCGTTTGAGTTCTTCTGAACTGTCTACCGGTTCGAGTGCCTATACGCCAAGTTCCAGCTCGTTCCAAAATTGTCTGGCAGGGCTAAAATCCCAGGCGCTGGTCAAAGGCGTTTATGGAGCAACGTATGACCGCTATACCCAGAATCTCACCTCAGATTATTCTGTGATTGAAAAACTGAATTATCAGCCGGAATTTTCGACGCCGATCTGGGATTATCTGTCTGGTCTGGTGGATGATGAGCGCGTGCAGCAGGGCCGTCAGAAATTGCAGCAGCATCGTGATGTATTGAATCGTGTCAGTGCTGCTTATGGTGTTCCTGTAGAAACAGTAGTCGCGGTTTGGGGCGTGGAAAGTAACTATGGGGATATTTCCGGTAAATATCCTTTATTACAGGCTTTAGGAACTTTGAGTTGTGAGGGACGTCGCCAAAGCTATTTCCGTGGTGAGTTCTTTACCACCATGAAGCTATTACAGCGTGGCGATGTCTATGAAAGTCAGCTCAAAGGTTCATGGGCAGGGGCTTTTGGGCATACCCAGTTTATGCCATCGACTTATGATGAACTGGCGGTAGATTTTGATGGGGATGGTCGTCGTGATCTGGTTGGTAGTGTACCGGATGCCTTGGCCTCTACAGCCAATTTCCTGAAAAAACGTGGCTGGCAAACTGGTCAGCCATGGGGCTTTGAAGTAAAACTACCTGCAGGTGCTTCAACTGCAGGTGAAAGCCGAAGCAATAAAAAGCCGTTGAGTTACTGGATGCAACGTGGTTTGCTGCGTGCTGATGGTTCATCCTTATTACAAGGAAATCTGTCTGAATATAGTCAGGCGGGGCTGATTGCCCCGGCAGGACAAAATGGCCCAATCTTCTTGGTGTTTAAAAACTTTGATGCCATTTATAGTTATAACGCTGCGGAAAGTTATGCCTTGGCAATTGCACATTTATCTGACCGTTTACAAGGCAAGGGTGCTTTCCTGACCGCTTGGCCAACGGAGGACCCGGGAACTTCACGTGCCGAACGTCGTGAAATTCAGCAGTTTTTGCTATCAAAAGGCTATGACATTGGTGAAGCAGATGGTTTGATTGGCGATAAAACCCGACAGGCGATTCGTCAGGAACAGATACGCTTGGGGCTGAACCCAACCGGACGTGCAGGGCAACAGATTTTAAAAGCATTCCGTGCTGAAAAAGCGCGGAATATGCTGCGCTAATGATTAGTTGCTTTGAAACCTAATTTTCAAAAAAAGGTCTGCATATGCAGACCTTTTTCATACCTATATATAGTTATCGTTTTTACACAGCAGTAATGGTACCAAGAACACGATAGCCAGATGCACCGGTCACAGCAGGCAGGTTGCCACTCTGATGATTCATGAAGCGCATGGCTAGCCAAGCAAAAGCGGTGGCTTCGACCCAAGTCGGGCTTAAACCTAAATCAGCTGTGGTTTGAACGCTCCATTGATGTTTGCGTAAACGCCAGCGGAGTTGTTCCAGTAAATGTGAATTATACGCACCGCCACCACAAACATAGACTTCGCCAGTATCCAGTCCGGAACGGTAAATGGCTTTCTTGATCGCGCGGGTCGTGAGCTTCATTAAAGTTGCCTGAACATTTTCAGGATTATCTTCCAGCTCGTCATATTCTAAAGAACTGCGCCAGTCGGCAATCTGTTCGTCCAGCCATTCCAGGTTGAAGTCTTCACGGCCGGTACTTTTTGGTGGCTCTTTGGAAAAATATTCATGTTCCTGCAGGCGGTCCAGCAGGCTGCGGATCGGGGTGCCATAAGCTGCCCAGTTGCCATTTTCATCATAAGGCTGGCCGGTATAGCGTTCACACCAGGCATCCATCAGGATATTGGCAGGACCGGTATCAAAGCCATACACCTTGTCAGGCTGGCCTGCCGGCAGAATACTGACATTGGCAATACCACCCAGATTTAGAATCACGCGGTGAATATTTTCGTGCTGGAACACATCCTGATGGAAAGCCGGAACCAGCGGTGCGCCTTGACCGCCCGCAGCAAGATCGCGGCGGCGGAAATCGGAAATGGTCGGAATCTGGGTAATTTCAGTAATAATGTTGGGATCACCAATCTGCAGGGTAAAACCATGTTCCGGACGATGGCGAATGGTCTGTCCATGAGAGCCAATGGCCTTAATTTGTGTACGGTCCAGATTATTTTTTTCAATCAGCGCATTAATCCCATGACCGATCATTTTCGCCAGAGCTACATCGGCCTTGCCCATGCGGTCAATTTCATTATCGCCAGGCAGAGTGAGCGCCATCAGCTCATCACGCAGATCCGGGTCAAATGGCAAGGTGAGGGTAGCATGAAGCTGTAAAGGATCAAAAGAAGCAGCAACAATATCGACACCATCCATGCTTGTGCCGGTCATTACCCCAATATAGATCGCCGTCATGATTATTCTTAAGCCTGCAATGTGCTGAAAAAGTGTTAGTATATCGCACAAATTGAATAACTGATGTATTTGGGTTTTGTGATGTCAAATTTCCTGCCGGCTGAAGAACAACTTGCCCTCATCCAACGAGGCACACATGAAATTATTTCTGAAGAGGACCTTCTAAAGAAATTAAAGCAGAATCGTCCGCTCAAAATTAAAGCGGGCTTTGACCCAACTGCACCAGACCTGCACTTAGGTCACACGGTATTGATCAACAAGCTGAAAGTATTCCAGGATCTGGGCCACGAAGTATACTTCCTGATCGGTGACTATACAGCGATGATTGGTGACCCGACTGGTAAAAGTGCAACCCGTCCGCCTCTGTCACGTGAACAGGTGCTGGAAAATGCCAAAACTTATCAGGAACAGGTCTTCAAGATTCTTGATCCCGAAAAAACCAAAGTGGTGTTTAACTCTGAATGGTTTGGCAAGAAATCTGCAGCTGACCTAATCCAGCTGGCTTCTCAGCAAACTGTAGCACGTATGCTGGAGCGTGATGACTTCACCAAGCGTTATAACAACCAGCAACCGATTGCGATTCACGAATTCTTGTATCCACTGGTACAAGGTTATGACTCTGTAGCACTGGAAGCTGACGTAGAGCTGGGTGGTACGGATCAGACCTTTAACCTGCTGATGGGTCGTACCCTGCAAGGCCGTTATGACCAGGAACCTCAGGTATGTATTACCGTGCCGATCCTGGAAGGTTTGGATGGCGTGAACAAGATGTCTAAATCTTTAGGTAACTACATTGCAGTATTTGATGCACCGGGTGCGATGTACCAGAAAGTGCTGTCTATGCCGGACTCGCTGATTGAGCGTTATTTTGATCTGCTCAGCTTTAAATCGGTTGAAGAAATTCAGCAGTTACTCAAAGAAATCGAAGAAGGCCGTAATCCGCAGGAAGTGAAACGTATTTTGGCGCTGGAACTGGTAGAGCGTTTCCATGGTGCTGAAGCCGCAGCACATGCACATAAAGGTGCGGGTAACATCATTACTGAAGGTGAATTGCCAGAAGGTACCCCAGAAGTAACCATTTCTCGTGGTGAATTTGGTGGCGAAATCTTCATTGCCTCTATTCTGCGTGCCGCAGGTCTGGTGAAAAATGCAGCACAAGCCAAAGATGCAGTTGGCCGTGGTGCTGTAAAAGTAGACTGGAAACCGGTTGATGCCTCTTTCTCAGTGAAAGAAAATGTCACTTTAATTATTCAGGCAAGCAAGAAAGCAATTGCGAAAGTCACTTTCGTTGACTAACAAACTTTCTAAGTTGTTGAAAAGAAAGCAGGCTTCGGTCTGCTTTTTTGTTGATTTCTATATTAATATTTCAAATAAGTAAATTCAAAAAAAACCTTATAAAAACAAGAATTAAATTTTGCCAAATACTTGCCTTTCCGCCATATTATGTTTAGTATTTATTCATCTGGAGAATTCGCGTAAGCGCATCTAGAGGGTAGTGGGAATAACAATCAGCTCCACAACTTAAAAAGTCTCTTCCCCAAGAGACTCTTTTTAAGATATTTAAAGCGAATAACTATAATAACGACATACTGGATCGGGTAAAGATTCATTCTAAGGGAGAGATTTTGGGAGAGATCTCTTCCTTTTTTATTTTCAAAATTTCCGTTTATTCATGACACTTTTATCATTTTTTGTGACTGCTGCTTTTATAGATAGACATTGGCCCTGGATTGTCGAAGTCAAAATTAGCTGGCATGATCAAAACACACATTGATGAGATCTCGCAGAAGATCGATAAAATTAAAATAGAGGGCTGCGCTGTATATGTATCATTATCAAACTCAGGACATCTTTGATGAGGAAATCGACTTTGTTTTGCGATTTCTATTTGAATACGGCACACCTGAGCAAAAAGAACAGTCTTATCAGCAAGCCTTTAGCCTGTTTCAGCAACTAGATTTAGCTTCTCATTATTTACTGTTTTCTCTGGTCAAGGAACGTTTACCGCGTCGGGCCAAATTGTTGTTTGCAGCAGAAGACTATACCGGTAAGAAAGAAGTGATTATAGAAGTGATGCAGCACTGGTTAAGTCACCATACTTTAGAGCAGGCCAGTTAAGTTCTTATTTTAGATTTAAAGCACATGATCAAAATTAAGTTTAATGTCTAGATAAGTCATTAAGCCTATAGAAATACCTCTCTCAAATATTTTTACTTACTTCTCACTCAAAAAAGACTTATATAAAGATAAAACTCAAGAAACTTTAAAAGTATCAAAATATTTTTAAAGTTTTGTATAAAACGATTCCGGAAAAATTTAAGTTCTTGAAATCATCATTATGAAAAGAGCTTAAAATAAGTCTTAGAGTGATCGTTATTAGGTCTTAAAAGATATAAGTGATTTTGGCTGTGTTGTACTGAATTAAATGTTTATTGGTTAAAAATGCTCAAAATTTAGATAAAAAAGCGATTTTTTGGCGATTTTCGTAGAAAAAAGATACATACGTGAAAAATATAGTGAATTGGGGGTTGCAATGATTCTGAAATCCTCTAGAATGCATCCCATACCGACGCGATACAGCGAAACGAACGAAGCCGATGGCTGAGTTGTTGAGTGTATTGAGTCCAGCTTCTAACACTGACGAGGTGTTAGAAAGATCATTAAGAGATTATGAAGAACAACTTGTGTGGATTTTTACCGGTTGATCGATTGAATATATTTTCATTGATTAATGGTAGAAATTACTCGAAGTTTATTTGAGCGAATTTTTGTCAGTAATTGATGAGCCAGAATTAAGTACTTTGTCTTAACTAAAGTACAAAATGATTTTAACTGAAGAGTTTGATCATGGCTCAGATTGAACGCTGGCGGCAGGCTTAACACATGCAAGTCGAGCGGAGATAGGTAGCTTGCTACCGATTCTTAGCGGCGGACGGGTGAGTAATGCTTAGGAATCTGCCTATTAGTGGGGGACAACGTTTCGAAAGGGACGCTAATACCGCATACGCCCTACGGGGGAAAGCAGGGGATCTTCGGACCTTGCGCTAATAGATGAGCCTAAGTCGGATTAGCTAGTTGGTGGGGTAAAGGCCTACCAAGGCGACGATCTGTAGCGGGTCTGAGAGGATGATCCGCCACACTGGGACTGAGACACGGCCCAGACTCCTACGGGAGGCAGCAGTGGGGAATATTGGACAATGGAGGCAACTCTGATCCAGCCATGCCGCGTGTGTGAAGAAGGCCTTTTGGTTGTAAAGCACTTTAAGCGAGGAGGAGGCTCCCTTGGTTAATACCCAAGGTGAGTGGACGTTACTCGCAGAATAAGCACCGGCTAACTCTGTGCCAGCAGCCGCGGTAATACAGAGGGTGCGAGCGTTAATCGGATTTACTGGGCGTAAAGCGCGCGTAGGCGGCTTTTTAAGTCGGATGTGAAATCCCCGAGCTTAACTTGGGAATTGCATTCGATACTGGGAAGCTAGAGTATGGGAGAGGATGGTAGAATTCCAGGTGTAGCGGTGAAATGCGTAGAGATCTGGAGGAATACCGATGGCGAAGGCAGCCATCTGGCCTAATACTGACGCTGAGGTGCGAAAGCATGGGGAGCAAACAGGATTAGATACCCTGGTAGTCCATGCCGTAAACGATGTCTACTAGCCGTTGGGGCCTTTGAGGCTTTAGTGGCGCAGCTAACGCGATAAGTAGACCGCCTGGGGAGTACGGTCGCAAGACTAAAACTCAAATGAATTGACGGGGGCCCGCACAAGCGGTGGAGCATGTGGTTTAATTCGATGCAACGCGAAGAACCTTACCTGGCCTTGACATACTAAGAACTTTCCAGAGATGGATTGGTGCCTTCGGGAACTTAGATACAGGTGCTGCATGGCTGTCGTCAGCTCGTGTCGTGAGATGTTGGGTTAAGTCCCGCAACGAGCGCAACCCTTTTCCTTACTTGCCAGCATTTCGGATGGGAACTTTAAGGATACTGCCAGTGACAAACTGGAGGAAGGCGGGGACGACGTCAAGTCATCATGGCCCTTACGGCCAGGGCTACACACGTGCTACAATGGTCGGTACAAAGGGTTGCTACTGCGCGAGCAGATGCTAATCTCAAAAAGCCGATCGTAGTCCGGATCGCAGTCTGCAACTCGACTGCGTGAAGTCGGAATCGCTAGTAATCGCGGATCAGAATGCCGCGGTGAATACGTTCCCGGGCCTTGTACACACCGCCCGTCACACCATAGGAGTTTGTTGCACCAGAAGTAGGTAGTCTAACCGTAAGGAGGACGCTTACCACGGTGTGGCCGATGACTGGGGTGAAGTCGTAACAAGGTAGCCGTAGGGGAACCTGCGGCTGGATCACCTCCTTAACGAAAGATTGACGATCGGTAAGAATCCACAACAAGTTGTTCTTCATGACGATGTATCTGAGGGTCTGTAGCTCAGTTGGTTAGAGCACACGCTTGATAAGCGTGGGGTCACAAGTTCAAGTCTTGTCAGACCCACCATGACATACTTTAGATACATTGACTTATTGATAAGCTGGGGACTTAGCTTAGTTGGTAGAGCGCCTGCTTTGCACGCAGGAGGTCAGGAGTTCGACTCTCCTAGTCTCCACCAAATTTCAAGAGTATAAAAGCACTGCTTTTACTTGAAATTTAAGCAAGAAGCTACGCTTCGCGCAGTATGTGATCATACGGCAGCGATGTTGTTTAGTTCCTAAGCGATCAAGTGATCAGATTATAGAGATTATCCAATGGATGCGCTAATATACGCACCACTTGATAATCTCTGTGATTTATCACAGTAACGTAGTCTGACGAAGATACGTTAAATCATTAACAGAATATATTTGAGTTGAAATAATTTGTTCAATCTCATAAGAGAGCGGAAACGACACAACTTTGGTTGTGAAGTTGAAGTGATTGAATGAGAACTAGCGAAATTAACTGAATCAAGCGTTTTGGTACGTGAATCTAATTGAAGCTGTACGGTGCTTAAGTGCACAGAACAACAAACTGTAAGAGAAGCCAGTTTACTGGTGGAACTTGTTGCTACACTGACTTGTAGGTGTAACGACTGTTTGGGGTTGTATAGTCAAGTAATTAAGTGCATGTGGTGGATGCCTTGGCAGTCAGAGGCGATGAAAGACGTGATAGCCTGCGAAAAGCTTCGGGGAGGCGGCAAATATCCTGTGATCCGGAGATGTCTGAATGGGGAAACCCACCGGCTATAAGGTCGGTATCATAAACTGAATACATAGGTTTATGAGGCGAACGCGGAGAAGTGAAACATCTCAGTACCCGTAGGAAAAGAAATCAATTGAGATTCCCTCAGTAGCGGCGAGCGAACGGGGAACAGCCCATTAAGTCATATCAGTTTTAGTGGAATGCTCTGGGAAGTGCAACCATAGTGGGTGATAGTCCTGTACACGAAAGGGCTGATATGATGATGTCGAGTAGGGCGAGGCACGTGAAACCTTGTCTGAATATGGGGGGACCATCCTCCAAGGCTAAATACTCCTGACTGACCGATAGTGAACCAGTACCGTGAGGGAAAGGCGAAAAGAACCCCTGTGAGGGGAGTGAAATAGATCCTGAAACCGCATGCATACAAGCAGTGGGAGCCCTTCGGGGTGACTGCGTACCTTTTGTATAATGGGTCAGCGACTTACATTCAGTAGCAAGGTTAACCGTGTAGGGGAGCCGTAGAGAAATCGAGTCTTAATAGGGCGTATAGTTGCTGGGTGTAGACCCGAAACCGGGTGATCTATCCATGAGCAGGTTGAAGGTTGGGTAACACTAACTGGAGGACCGAACCCACTGTCGTTGAAAAGCCAGGGGATGACTTGTGGATAGGGGTGAAAGGCTAATCAAACTCGGTGATAGCTGGTTCTCCCCGAAAGCTATTTAGGTAGCGCCTCGGACGAATACCATTGGGGGTAGAGCACTGTTTCGGCTAGGGGGTCATCCCGACTTACCAAACCGATGCAAACTCCGAATACCAATGAGTACTATCCGGGAGACAGACTGCGGGTGCTAACGTCCGTAGTCAAGAGGAAAACAATCCAGACCGCCAGCTAAGGTCCCAAAATCATAGTTAAGTGGGAAACGATGTGGGAAGGCATAGACAGCTAGGAGGTTGGCTTAGAAGCAGCCACCCTTTAAAGAAAGCGTAATAGCTCACTAGTCGAGTCGGCCTGCGCGGAAGATGTAACGGGGCTAAAACTATGTACCGAAGCTGCGGATTTACGCTTATGCGTAAGTGGTAGGGGAGCGTTCTGTAAGCCAATGAAGGTGTGTTGAGAAGCATGCTGGAGGTATCAGAAGTGCGAATGCTGACGTGAGTAACGACAAAACGGGTGAAAAACCCGTTCGCTGAAAGACCAAGGGTTCCAGTCCAACGTTAATCGGGGCTGGGTGAGTCGACCCCTAAGGCGAGGCCGAGAGGCGTAGTCGATGGGAAATTGGTTAATATTCCAATACTTCAGTGTAATGCGATGAGAGGACGGAGAAGGTTAAGTCAGCCTGGCGTTGGTTGTCCAGGTGGAAGGAAGTAGGCATGCATCTTAGGCAAATCCGGGGTGCTCTATGCTGAGATCTGATAGCAAGCCAGTTTACTGGTGAAGTGGCTGATACCATACTTCCAGGAAAAGTCTCTAAGCTTCAGTTACACTGGAATCGTACCCGAAACCGACACAGGTGGTCAGGTCGAGTAGACCAAAGCGCTTGAGAGAACTCTGCTGAAGGAACTAGGCAAAATGGTACCGTAACTTCGGGAGAAGGTACGCTGTCGATGGTGATAGGACTTGCTCCTTGAGCTGTTGACAGCCTCAGAAACCAGGCCGCTGCAACTGTTTATTAAAAACATAGCACTCTGCAAACACGAAAGTGGACGTATAGGGTGTGATGCCTGCCCGGTGCTGGAAGGTTAATTGATGGGGTTAGCGTAAGCGAAGCTCTTGATCGAAGCCCCAGTAAACGGCGGCCGTAACTATAACGGTCCTAAGGTAGCGAAATTCCTTGTCGGGTAAGTTCCGACCTGCACGAATGGCATAATGATGGCGGCGCTGTCTCCAGCAGAGGCTCAGTGAAATCGAATTCGCCGTGAAGATGCGGTGTACCCGCGGCTAGACGGAAAGACCCCGTGAACCTTTACTGCAGCTTGACACTGAACTTTGATCTTACTTGTGTAGGATAGGTGGGAGGCTTTGAAGTAGCGACGCTAGTTGCTATGGAGCCAATCTTGAAATACCACCCTGGTAATATTGAGGTTCTAACTCTGTCCCGTAATCCGGGACGAGGACCGTGTCTGGTGGGTAGTTTGACTGGGGCGGTCTCCTCCTAAAGAGTAACGGAGGAGTACGAAGGTGCGCTCAGCGTGGTCGGAAATCACGCGTAGAGTATAAAGGCAAAAGCGCGCTTAACTGCGAGACCCACAAGTCGAGCAGGTACGAAAGTAGGTCTTAGTGATCCGGTGGTTCTGTATGGAAGGGCCATCGCTCAACGGATAAAAGGTACTCTGGGGATAACAGGCTGATACCGCCCAAGAGTTCATATCGACGGCGGTGTTTGGCACCTCGATGTCGGCTCATCTCATCCTGGGGCTGAAGCAGGTCCCAAGGGTATGGCTGTTCGCCATTTAAAGAGGTACGCGAGCTGGGTTTAGAACGTCGTGAGACAGTTCGGTCCCTATCTACCGTGGGCGCTGGAAATTTGAGAGGATCTGCTCCTAGTACGAGAGGACCAGAGTGGACGAACCTCTGGTGTACCGGTTGTGACGCCAGTCGCATCGCCGGGTAGCTATGTTCGGAAGGGATAACCGCTGAAAGCATCTAAGCGGGAAGCCTACCTCAAGATTAGATTTCCCTAGGACTTTATGTCCTCTAAAGAGCCGTTCGAGACTAGGACGTTGATAGGTTGGGTGTGGAAGTGCAGTGATGCATGAAGCTGACCAATACTAATTGCTCGTGAGGCTTGACTATACAACGCCCAAGCAGTTGTATACAAAGCAACAATTGATTCATAAAGCATCAAAGCAACTTGATTTAGTTGAAATGCTAGATACAATGTTCAACTCAGATTATCCTGTTAATAACTCATTTGGAAAAAACCTTGGCGCAAACCTAAGACCAAGCGAGTATCCATCCCAGTTGTGCTGGCGACCATAGCAAGAGTGAACCACCTGATCCCTTCCCGAACTCAGAAGTGAAACCTCTTCGCGCTGATGGTAGTGTGGCGTTTGCCATGTGAGAGTAAGTCATCGCCAGCTCATTATTCTAAACACCCCCGATCAAAAGATCGGGGGTGTTTTTTTATGGCTGGATTTTAGCTTTTATTCATCGACTTTTTGCTAATGACTAATCTGTGTTCAATAGTAAAATGCTATACTAATAACTTAACGTGTCATTCTTACTGATGTCATATGCAGCAGTTTCTCCTTCAAGCCTTTCTGTTCATATGGCTCAGCCTGATCCATAGCCAGCTTTATGCGATTACAGAGCTTCATTTCACTCAACAGCAGAATATGAATCTGGATGGGGAGTGGGATTTTTATCCGAATCAGTTAATTGATCCGATTTCTCATAAAACAGTCTTTTTAGATCACAATAAAAATCAGAATACTGTAGAAAAGGTTCAGTTACCCAATTCATTCCAGACCATCACAGGGCATAAAGACGGGATCGGGACTTTCCAGAAAACTTTCCGTCTGCCTGAATCTGTACTTTCTCATGCCATTTATATGTATGTGCCATACCAGTATGGTGCTTACCGAATGTATGTGGATGATCATCTGCTGATTAATGCTGGACAGGTTGGGAAAGAAGGGCAACATCAGACTATGATGGCGCCTAAACTGGCTTCCTTTTTTCCGTCACAACGTGATGTCACTATTACCATTCAGGCCTCAAGTTACCAGCATATTCGTGGTGGATTGGAAAATAGTATTCTGATTGGTTTTCCGCGCCCGATTCTGCACAAGTTTTATCAGCAGGTCATTCCATTAAGTGTGGTCAGCGGCGTTCTGCTGATGATTGGCAGCTTTATGGTGTTCTTTGCCATGTTCCGCAGTATTCGCACCAAAGCGGGCAATATTCTGTTGTTTTTGGGCCTGTTTATCCTGTGCTTGAGTGTGCGTAGCTTTTTTGCGGTACCGTTTATTTATACCCTGTTTACCGATATTTCCTGGGTCTGGGGGACACGCTTTGAATATCTGCTGACCGAACTGGCCTGCCTGTTCTTCCTGATCTATATTTATTTATTACCTTATCGCCTGCTTAATCCGTATTTATTAAAGATTACCGCAGCGATTATTACTGTAAATGTAGCAGTGACCCTGTTTGCACAGCCGTACACCTTTCAGAGCTTCTTTTTTCAAAGCTTTAGTATCGCGCTTCTGGTTTTTATCAATTTGCTGTTTGCAGCCTATCGCATGCACAAATCTAATGTGAAGTATTCCAAGGTCAATTCCATTGCGGTGTTGCTGGTTTGTCTGACCTTCCTGCATGACTATCTGCTGGCACTCAAGCTGATTGATTCGGTGGAAATCGCTTTTTATACCTCTTGTTTGTATTTCATTCTGATTACTTTCCAGCTCAGTCGTGATTATGCGGTGCAAAGTATTAATACCGAGGTGCTGAACCAGAAACTGATCCGCTGGAATAAGGAACTAGATCAGAAAGTACAGGAGCGTACCCGGGATATTAGCCTGCTCAACCAGAAACTGGCGGAGCAGGTACGTCTGGATTCTCTTACCGGTGCTTATAACCGTTTTGCCCTAAATGAGCAGATCCAGCAACAATACGAGCAGGCGGGTGCAACACAACGTTCGCTGGCCTTTTTTATGATCGATGTGGACTATTTTAAAAACTACAACGATTACTATGGCCATCTGAAAGGTGATTATGTTCTAAAAACTATTGTGCAGACTATTCAGCAGATTCTGCCGGAAAATGGCTTTCTGGCACGTTATGGCGGGGAAGAATTTGCGGTGTTATTGCCAGAAATTAGCTATCAACAGGCCAAAACTTTTGCCGATCGGTTGTGTCAGGCGATTCGTGAACTGAACATGGAACATGCCAATCGTGATGACAACCGAACCTGGATTAGTATAAGTGTCGGGGCTGCTGTGATGGATGCCGAGCATATCTATCACAATGTGGACCGTCTAATGAAGACTGCAGACCAGCAATTGTATGAAGCGAAGGTTGAGCGCGATAGCGCCTGTATCAAATGATGGAAATAGCACAGGAATAATTCTATATCTGGGCTGGATTTAGTTAAATCTGTTAACGATTTCTTAACCTTTTTATGCTTTTAGCGTGCCCCTGAAATGCTACATTGTGGTTAATCCATTTTAATAAGTACGCAGAATAACAATGAATCAGGTCCATCTCGCAGCACTGTTATTTCTAGGTTTTATTCCTTATAGTCTAGGCTGTCATGCACAAGATAATACTTCTTCAGAACAAGGTAAGAGCCAGGAACAGGCTAATTCAGAGACATCAACCTCGAATACTGCCCAAGCCCAGCAGGCCTATAAGGTCAACAATATTGCCCAGTTTAATGAACCATGGGCAATCACCTCTTTAAAGGATGGCCGTTTGCTGATTACTGAACGTCGTGGCCGGTTGTATTTATTTGGTCCAAACACCAACAAAAAGACTGAAATTAAGGGTATTCCAAAAGTTGCCTATGGTGGTCAGGGTGGCTTGGGGGATGTGACTTTGCATCCTGATTTTGAACGTAATCAATGGGTCTATCTGAGCTATGCTGAGCAGGGACGAGGTGGCTATGGCGCTGTGGTGGTTCGTGGCAAACTGGATTTAACCAAGAACACACCACAACTCACTCAGAACAAAAAAATCTGGACGCAGGTACCGAAGTTTTCTTCCGGGCAGGGCCATTATGGACACCGGATTATCTTTGGCTCAGACGGCAAACTGTGGATCAGTTCGGGTGAGCGCCAGCAGTTTAACCCTGCTCAAGACATGAAATCTAATGCTGGCAAGATTATCCGCCTGAATGATGATGGTTCGGTTCCATCCGATAATCCATTTATGAATCAGGGCGAGATTGCCAAACAGATCTGGAGTTTGGGACACCGTAATCCTTTAGGTCTGGCTTTTGATCCACAAGGGCAGCTCTGGGTGATTGAGATGGGACCGAAAGGCGGGGATGAGCTGAATAAAGTGCTGAAAGGCAAAAACTATGGCTATCCGATCGTATCTAATGGCGATCATTATGATGGTAAACCAATTCCCGATCATAGTTCCCGTCCGGAGTTTGAAGCACCGGCTATCGACTGGACACCAGTGATCTCACCATCCTCCTTGATGTTCTACACGGGTAAAGTATTTCCACAATGGCAGAATAAGGCGATTGCTACAGGGCTGTCCTCTAAAGCCATCATGATCGTGGATACCACGCAACAACCAGTGAAAGAAGTGCAGCGTCTGGATATGAAAGCCCGGATTCGTGGGGCAATTCAGGCACAGGATGGTGGGATCTGGGTGATTGAAGATGGTCCACAGGCAAGACTGTTAAAGCTAACTGCACCCTGAGGTACTGGCTGTGAAATAAGGTCGGGAAGCGTCCTCTTTTCAATGATGCAGACCTGAAAAAGAAAAAAGCCCGAACATCCTGTCCGGGCTTTTTCCAGATTCATTCTAAAGGTATAACTCCTGTCATACCGGTCAGCTTCCTGCTGCATTTATTGTTTTTTATTCTTCAAGACTTCCTGTCCTGTATGTCTGTACTATACGTGCAGGTTAGTAGTCAGCATAGCCTCAATTCTCCCCAATCTATGTGCGCTACAGCGTACAGTAGTGCTGAATTTTGCAGCAAGGCAGTGGGATGACTCAGCTTGGTAAAAACTGATAAAGTAAAAGGCCCCGACATCCTGTCGAGGCCTTTTGAGTGTGCTATGACGATCTGACTCCTGTCGGATCTAACAACTTCCTGTTGAGATGCGCTTTTTCTTGTTCTTGTATCGCGGGTGGACATCCTGTCCGGCTATGGCTCTAATATAGCCCGCTTGCCTGTCACCCCATAGCCGTTATCTCTGCTTCCCGTGTAGGTTAAAACTGACGTGGCTGTCGGATTTTATTTAGGCACTGACATACTGAATCAGCTTGTCGATCACAGCGCGTAAGGTTTTATTGTCAAACTCATTGCCTTCAAAGGTGTAGTCCTTGTTACGGTTAAAGATGTCACGAATTTCGACAATGGCATTGGTATCGATCATGCCGAGCTGGGTACCGACCTGTCGGATCTGGTCGATGGAACGCGAGCCATTGGTGGCGCCATAACCCACATAAGCTGCTGGTTTGCCCTGCCATTCCTTGCCCAGATAATCCAGGGCATTTTTCAGGGCCGGGCTATAGCCATGGTTGTATTCTGGACTGACAAAGATAAAAGCATCGGCCAGCGCGATAAAATCGGCCCATTCCTGCTGTTTCGGCTGGTCATAAATTCCGGTGAGTGGTGGATGTGCCCCAGCAAAAATAGGCAGATTCCATTCTTTCAGATCGACAATTTCGGCCTCTACTGTACTGAAGTGATAGGTTTTCATCTGCTTAAAGATCCAGTCAGCCACTTTAATCGCGGTACGTCCCTCACGCACACTGCCTACTATGATGTAAATTTTCATCTTATTATCCTGTTCTACTTCACTAATTTTAAATTAATCAGAATTTTGCGGAGTGAATAGAGAGGATTTGTATCAGGCATGAAAAAAGCGCCCGAAGGCGCTTTTTGATTTGCATTGATTTACATCAACTGCACACCTTGCTGACCAGCAGGGGTGACCTTGAAGATTTCTACTTCAAAAGTAATGTTTTTGCCCGCCAGTGGATGGTTAAAGTCCACTTCGGTGATGTCATCATTTACCGATTTCACCACGCCATACAGGCTTTGTTTGGCCTTGTCTTCAAACTCGATCATGTGGCCTTCGACTGGACGTTCAGCAAATTTAACCGTGTCAAATTTCTGTATGTTTTCAGGGTTCCATGGACCGAATGCTTCTTCTGGAGGAAGGCTAACGGTACGGCGGTCACCGGCACGCAGACCAAACAGGGCTTTTTCAAAGCCAGGTAGCAGGCTGCCATCACCCATCACCAGACTGACCGGTTCAGGACGGCTACGGGTGTTGTCAATTTCAACACCATTTTCAATAGCGACAGAGAAATGAAGGTCGACTTTAGAGCCGGCTTCGATACGAGTTTCCTCGTTAGGATTAATAAAATCAGTCATTTTTCGCCTGTAAACGTTGAATTCGGTGTTTTTCCAGGAAAAACGTATCAATCAGCAGCAGAATAGTGCCAAGGGTAATGGCACTGTCTGCCAGGTTAAAGGCAGGGAAGTGGCTGTCCTGATAATAGACGTGAATAAAGTCGACTACATAGCCGAGCGTCACGCGGTCAATCAGGTTACCAACAGCGCCACCCAGAATCAGGGCAACAGCCAAAGGCAGGACTTTCATGTTCTTTGGCATACGCATTAGCCAGAACACGAAAATCACCGACACCAGACCTGCCAGTGAGGTAAAGAAATAACGTTGCCATCCACCAGCATCGGACAAGAAACTAAAGGCTGCGCCATAGTTATGCAGTAATGTCCAATTTAAAAAGGGCAGGACCGGTACTGGGTCTGCATAATTCAGACTAGTACTGGCAATCCATTTGGTCCATTGATCCAGAATAATTGAAACAATAGTCAGACCTATCCACCACAAATTGTGGGGATAGAACTGAAACAAGCCCTTTTTCTGCTGTGAATTAGGCATATTTTCTCTCTTCGCCTTGGCCTGTAGGCAAGTTGATGATACAGCGACCACACAAGCCTGGGTGTGATGCATGGGTGTTTACATCAGGCAGCACGTGCCAGCAGCGTACGCATTTTTCGCCGTCTGCAGCAGAGACTTTCACGTTCAGGCCTTCCAGATCAGAGGCTTCACCTTGTGCCGCATCAAAGCCATTTACGATCACTTGAGAAGTAATCAGGACGAAACGCAGCTCATTGCCTAACTTGTCGAGTACAGCTTTCAGCTCGTCATTGGCCCAAAGCTCAACTTTAGCTGACAGATTAGAACCGACAGTTTTAGCGGTACGTGCTGCTTCAATAAACTTGTTCACCGCAGATTTTACTGAAATCAGGGTTTGCCATTCAGCCTCAGTCAGGATATTCGCTTCAGAAGCCAATGGAATGTCATACCATTCCGCAGTGAATACGTATTTCTCTGACTGTTCAGGAATCAGTGGCCAAGCTTCCTGTGCAGTGAAGCTCAGGATTGGCGCCATCCAGCGAACAAATGCCTGTACCAGATGATACAACGCAGTTTGTGCAGAACGACGGGCTTGAGAATCCGCTTTGGTGGTGTACTGACGGTCTTTGATGATGTCGAGGTAGAAACCACCGAGGTCATTGATACAGAAGTTAGTCAGCGCGCTGGTGACGATATGGAAGTTCATATCTTCGTAGGCTTTCTTGATGATGTCCTGAACTTCATTGGCACGCTGCAGGATGTATTGATCCAGTGCAATCAGTTGATCCACTGGTAATGCATCAGTCGATGGTTTAAAGCCATTCAGGTTAGCCAGCAGGAAGCGTAGGGTGTTACGGATACGACGGTAACCATCTGATGCACGGCTGAAGATTTCCTTACCGGCAGTCATTTCATAACGGTAGTCTGAAGAGGCAATCCAGAAACGTAGACCGTCCGCTCCCATATCTTTGATAATGTCTTGTGGCGTGATCACGTTACCGATCGACTTCGACATCTTGCGGCCTTTTTCATCCACCACGAAGCCGTGAGTCAGCAGGCCTTTGTATGGCGCACGTTCGTTGATGGCCATAGATGTCAGCAGTGAAGACTGGAACCAGCCACGGTGTTGATCCGAACCTTCCAGGTACAGGTCTGCTGGATCTTGCAGCTCTTCACGTTCACGCAGTACCGCGTAGTGTGTTGTACCAGAGTCGAACCATACGTCCAGAGTATCGCGAACCGCATTGTATTGCTCAGCATCATCACCAATGAAGTCTTTGGCTTCACGGTTATACCAGCCATCAATGCCTTCTTTCTCGATCAGTTTTGCAACTTCTTCGATCAGTTCAGGGGTACGTGGGTGCAGCTCGTTGGTATCTTTATGTACGAAGAATGGGATTGGCACGCCCCAAGTACGTTGACGTGAGATACACCAGTCTGGACGGCCTTCGATCATGGCCTGGATACGGTTTTTACCCCAATCTGGTACGAAGCTGATCTCATTTTCGATCGCATTCAATGCACCTTGGCGTAGACCTTTATTGTCCATGCTAATGAACCATTGTGGTGTCGCACGGAAGATAATTGGAGTCTTGTGACGCCAGCAATGTGGGTAGCTATGTTTGATTGGCTTATGCGCCCATAGCTTATTGGCTTCACCCAATGCTGCAATAATTTTTGGATTGGCTTTGTAGATGTGTTCGCCTGGGAAGATCGGTGAAGTTGGTAAATACACACCATTTCCACCAACAGGATTATCCACTTTCAGGTTGTATTGCAGACCTACTTTATAGTCGTCTACACCGTGGCCCGGTGCTGTATGTACTGCACCAGTACCGCTAGTTGCGATGACGTGTTCGCCTAGAATTACAGGCACTTGACGATCTGCAATTAAAGGATGCTGCAGCACCAGATTTTCAAGTTTAGCTCCGGCAAATTCAGCAATCACTTCAACACTGTTGAATCCATAACGTTCAGTTGCAGATTCAACCAGATCTTTGGCTAGGATAAAGTTTTGATCCGCTTTTTCCTCACCGCGTGCTTTCACCAGCTGGTATTCAATTTCAGCGTGCAGGGCAACGGCCTGGTTGGCAGGCAATGTCCAAGGTGTCGTGGTCCAAATCACGATATCAGTTGAATCTTTAACTTCAACGCCCAGACGTGCAGATAAATCAGCTAGGTCAACGACAGAGAAACCAACGTCGATCGCGTCTGATTTTTTGTCTTCGTATTCAACTTCTGCTTCAGCCAGAGATGAACCACAGTCCAGACACCAGTTGACTGGTTTCAGGCCTGGCTCGATATGACCCGCTTTGGCAATCGCACCTAGGGCACGAACGATGTCTGCTTCCTGCTTGTAGTTCATGGTCAGGTAAGGGTTGTCCCAGTCACCGAACACGCCCATACGCACGAAGTCTTTTTTCTGTAATTCGACTTGGGTATACGCATATTCTCGGCAGTGTTTACGGAACGTTGCCGCATCTACTTTCACGCCGACTTTACCGACTTTTTCTTCGACTTTCAGTTCGATTGGAAGACCGTGACAATCCCAGCCTGGAACGTAAGGCGCATCATAGCCGTCCATCACACGGCTTTTAATGATGATGTCTTTCAGAACCTTGTTTACCGCATGGCCAAGGTGAATCTGACCGTTGGCATATGGAGGGCCGTCATGAAGTACATATTTTTTCTTGCCAATACGCGACGCACGAATCTGCTGATAAATGTTGTCGGCATACCACTCTTCTAACCATTTCACTTCACGTACTGCCAGATTTGCCTTCATTGCAAAGTCAGTACCTGGGAGGTTCAGCGTGGCTTTGTAATCCACTGCATTTTCAGGAGTTTGCTTATCGCTCATGCAAGTTGTCTTCCAATTCAATCTGTCATTTGACAGACACGTTTTACAATAAAAATACGGGGTATTAAAAGGGAAATTTGGGATGATTTCGACGAAACTCAAGCAGTTTCTCGACATCGTCATCAATTCCGGCTTTTAAGGCTTCTAGCGAAGGATAATTCTTTTCGCCATGTAAATAGTTTAAGAATGTCACCCGCATTAACAGGCCATACAGATTAGCAGAAACCTCGGGGAAATGTACTTCTAATCGCCATTCCGGATGTTCCTGCTGGATAGCCGGTCGGGTACCGACATGACCGGCACCAAACAGGCCGGTTGGGTCATAGCCAGCGATGCCTTTTTTACTTGGATCGCTGGTCTGGACTTTCGCTTTTAAGGATTCGGTTTCACAGACCACTTCCACGCCGTAGATGCCGTGCAGACAAGGCCTGTGACGATTCAGGCGCACATTAATGGTCGGGAAATCAATGGTACGGCCAATCTGATCACCATATTGCACTCGGCCGGTAATGCTATAAGGACGGCCCAACAGTTTCGCAGCCATAGCAAGATCACCGGCTTGCAGGGTCTGACGGATTCGGGTCGAGCTGACACGTTCGCCGTCCAGTGCCACGGTTTCCAGATTCGTGACCTGAAAACCGTAGTTACGCAGGAATTCGCTATTGCCCTGACGATGTTTGCCAAAGTGGAAATCATCGCCTAAGACCAGATGCTCAGCATTCAGCTTGGATTTTAAAATGTCAGCAAACTGTTCTGCACTCAGGTTACGGAAACTTTCATCAAACTTGGCCACGGCAATATAGTCCACGCCAAGTTCAGTTAAATATTCAACTTTTTCACGTAATGAAGTAATCCGTGGAGGTGCTTCATAACCTTTGAAATATTCCAGCGGTTGCGGTTCAAAGATCATCACTACACTTTTTAGCTGTTGCTGTTCAGCCACGGCTTTGAGCTGCTTGATCATCATCTGGTGACCTAAATGCACGCCGTCAAAATTACCAATGGTCACCACCGTTTTTGGCAATTCTGTATGGGAGCTTAAGGCATTTAGACGGAGCAGCTTCATGGGCGAATCAAGTGCTTGGAAATGTGAAAGGCTATATATTGCCATAATCTTTCCGTTTCGTCTTGTTGTTGTGTTTTTATGCAAAATTCTTTTGCCGGAAAATTTTCGGTGAAGTACTGATCTGTCTAATTGAAATAAAAATTACACAATTTTTCTTATTTCTTGTGGGAATAAAAGTGATCCATGCGACAGGGGAAGAAATCAATTTTTATTTGCAGGCTTACTGGGTTTATCTTTTAATAAGTCGGTGATTTTAAATTGAAGTGAAAACCTGATGTCCGACCATGCGCTGATTATGGCATTGCCCAATGAATCCAAAGGCTTATTTGAAGAAGCGGGTATAGAGGTGCATTACAGTGGCATTGGCAAGGTCAATGCAGCCTTCAAGGCGTTTGAAGTGATCCAAAAAACCGGTTGCAAGACTTTATTGAACCTGGGCACCGCCGGCAGTTCGCATTTTGATGCGCATGCACTGGTGGAAGTGAGCCAGTTTGTGCAGCGCGATATGGATGTATCACCGCTGGGTTTTGAAGTGGGCGTGACTCCGATGGATCAGCATTTCCCGGGTGCGATTGAATTGGAGCCTTACTTTGATCATTTGCCCAAGGGTATTTGTGGAACCGGGGATAGCTTCGAAACAGGACAACCGAAAGTGCCCTGTCAACTGGTCGACATGGAAGGCTATGCACTGGCCAAGGTATGCAAGAAACTCGGCATACGCCTGATTTCTGTGAAATACATTACCGATGGTGCCAATGACACAGCACATCTCGACTGGGAGGAAAACTTATTGTTAGGCGCTCAAAAACTATTGTTTTTATATCAGATGTTAAAATAATTCTAAGGTCAATAATCGGGTTGGCGACCATAATCACTATGGTCGTATGCCAAGCAAAACTTATGCGTTTTGTTCAGGACGAGGCAGGATACCATAAAGCATCATATGCACCGTATGTTGGATCACACGCTGTTGCATGCTGCGGTTACGCAGGGTTTTACCGGTGACCATTTCCATTTGGGTGGCGAAGTCCGCGTAGTTCTGTGTCACTGCCCAGATGTTCAGGATCAGCAGTTCAGGGTCGATGTCTTTAGAGATCTTGCCCTGTTCCTGCCAGTTACTGATCACTTTAGCTTTACGCTTCACCAGTTTTTTCAGTGGGCCTTTCAGGATGTCCAGAATATGCGGTGCCCCTTGAATGACTTCTAAGGCAAACAGACGCGATGCTTTCGGCTGGGTACGCGACACTTCAATTTTCTGCATCAGATAGTTGGTGATCGCTTCTGCTGGTTCCAGATCGGCTTCCAGGGTTTGCAGGGGTGCTAGCCATTTCTGTAGTACAGTGGTCAACACTTCGACATACAGTGCTTCTTTATTTTCGTAGTAATAGAAAATATTGGACTTATGCATTTCAGCAATTTGTGCGATCTCGTCCAGACTTGCCCCACTAAAGCCATACAGGGAAAAAACATCTAGGGCGGCGTTCAGCAGCTGGTTACGTTTTTGAGTACTCTTTTTTTGTTCCATCAGTAATATAAAAACAATTAAAAAGGGGGAATATTCAATTGTACGGCAAATCATCAGATTTGTGCATAAAGTCCATGGCTAATTTTTTGAATAATGATGATTTATTCTGTAGATCAACTGTGCAATTGCTTCAAATCGGCGACTCCCTGCACTTAAAAACAAGCTTTTGAAAATACTTAAGATATTAGGACTGGCTCAGATCGTTTAAATTTCATTATCTGAAAATGTCGATTACATCACATTGTGATTTTTAACTTGCAGTATGTAATCTGACTGATTCCATGCAGGATTTAAAAGTGCTACAAGATATGTAAAGAAAAAACCCGGATTCAAATCGAAGATCCGGGTTTTTAGTAGATGGCTTTTAAATAAATCAGGTCGCGAGTACTGCATTCAGAACCTGCTGTTCCAGTTCAGCGAACTTTAGGCACTTTTGACGCGGACGAGGCAGATCGACCTGGAATTCTTTGGCAATGTGGCCTTTATCCAGCAGGATGATACGGTCAGCTAGTTGTACCGCTTCGCTGACGTCATGCGTCACCAGAATCGCGGTAAAGCCCTGTTCAGTCCATAGCTTCTCGATCAGGTTCTGCATGTCCAGACGGGTCAAGGCATCTAGTGCACCGAGTGGTTCATCCAACAGCAGAATACGTGGTTTGTGCGACAGGGCACGTGCCAGTGCAGTACGTTGACGCTGACCACCAGACAGTTGCGATGGCCATAGGCCGGCTTTTTCCTTCAGCCCTACTTTTTCCAGCATGCTGGAAGCATTGGCATGTTCTTCTTTAGGCAGACCGAGTTGTACGTTCTGCTCGATGCTACGCCATGGCAACAGGCGGGGATCCTGGAACATCACCCGGATATCATCCGGAGTAATGCCTTCACGGATATGGCGCGCCGACTTGAACTTGATTTCGCCGTAGCTCTGTTGTTCCAGATCGGCAATCAGACGCAACAGGGTACTTTTACCACAGCCACTGCGACCCACAATCGCAATAAATTCACCTGGTTTAATATGCAGGTCCAGATCTTCCAGGACTTTGACTGAGCCATAGAACTTGTGTAGCTGCTCAATAATAATTTCAGCACCGATGACTGCATTAGGATTGATATCTGCTGCAGTGTGGTCCTGTGGCACAGTCTGTCCATTGGCAAGACGCCCTAAACTTAAATCAGTCATCACATGCTCCTCGATTTTTTAAATTATTTTTGATAGCCAGCATGCCAGCGCAACAGGAAACGCTCCAGTGCTACCGCCAGGACATCAGCCAGTTTGCCAAGTAGGGCATACAGTAAGATTCCGACCAGCACCACGTCAGTTTGCAGGAACTCACGTGCGTTCATGGTCATATAGCCAATACCGGACTGTGCAGAAATGGTCTCTGCTACGATCAGTAGCACCCAGACCAGACCTAGTGAGAAACGCAGGCCGACCAGAATCGACGGCATCGCACCTGGCAGGATGATTTCTTTGTACAGCTGCCAGCGGGTCAGACCATAGCTCTTACCCATTTCAATCAGCTGTGGATCCACTGAACGGATACCGTGATAGGTGTTGATATAAATCGGGAAGAACACACCAATTGCGACCAGGAACAGTTTCGCGGATTCATCAATCCCGAACCATAAAATCACCAGGGGAATTAATGCCAGTGCCGGGATGTTACGGATCATCTGCAAGGTGGTATCCAGCAGGGTAGAGGCAGTCTTGGATGACCCATTCAGCAGGCCTAACAGCAGGCCCAAACCACCACCGACCAGCAGACCACTTAAGGCACGACCAGCGCTGATCTTGACATGCGTCCACAGTTCACCACTGATCAGCAGGTTCCAGAACGCGACTACCACTGCACTTGGTGCCGGTAGAATACGGCTTTCCAGCAGACCGGTACTTGACGCAATCTGCCAGAGAATGATTAATCCAATTGGAACCAACCAGGGCAGCAAGCGCTGCCCGAGTTGTGTTCCACGTGAAACCGGCTTGTCTTTGACGGTTTCAACTGAAACGACTTTCGACATTAAGCTGGCTCCTGAGCACCCTCAGCCTTCTTGTTTTCATCTGGTGTATAGTTGTTTGCCACAATCTCACCAAATGGACCAGTCAGGTTAGGCTGAGTCAGTTTCTTTTGAGTTTCTAGCGGTAATAGTGGGAATACCAGTTCCGCGAAACGGATCGATTCTTCCAGATGTGGGTAACCAGAGAAGATGAAGGTATCAATACCAAGATCTGCATATTCCTGAATCCGTGCTGCAACAGTTTCCGGATCGCCGACCAGTGCAGTACCTGCACCGCCACGTACCAGTCCTACACCTGCCCACAGGTTAGGAGAGACTTCCAGTTTAGTCCGGTCACCATTGTGCAGTTCAGCCATACGGCGCTGGCCCACTGAGTCCATAGACTTGAATTTCGCCTGAGCTGCAGCGATGGTTGCATCATCTACGTACTGGATCAGCTCTTCAGCTGCTTTCCAGGCTTCTTCATTGGTTTCACGAACGATGACGTGCAGGCGGATACCATAGTTCAGCTTGCGGCCTTTGGCAGCGGCTTTGGCACGCACATTTTCAATTTTTTCTTTGACTGCTGCAGGTGGCTCACCCCAAGTCAGGTAAGTATCGACCTGGTCTGTTGCCAGTTCAATCGCAGCATCTGAAGAACCACCGAACCAGAGTGGTGGATGCGGGTGTTGTACAGGTGGGTACAGCAGTTTGGCATCATCGACGCTGAGACGTTCACCGTGGAAAGTATAGCTTTCACCAGTATGCGAACGTTTCAGGATTTCACACCAGATGGTAGTGTATTCAGTCGCAGTCTTGTAGCGAGTTTCGTGATCTTCGTACACGCCGTCGCCTTTTAATTCTTTTTCATCACCACCTGTTACCAGGTTCAACAAGACACGGCCACCAGACAGACGGTCAAAAGTCGCTGCCATACGTGCTGCCAGTGCAGGGGTTGTCACACCAGGACGCAGTGCCACCAAAAATTTCAGGCGTTTAGTGGCATCAATTAGGCTTGCTGCAGTCAGCCATGGATCTTCACATGAACGGCCAGTCGGAATCAGTACACCTTCATAGCCGAGGTTATCCACGGCAACCGCGATCTGCTTCATATAAGCATGATCGACCACGCGCGCACCTTTGCTAGTACCTAGGTAGCGGCTGTCACCGTGTGTCGGGATAAACCAGAAAATTTTCATGTTATGTTCCTCAATTTAAAAGATTTAGCTCGGTCATCAATGGGAGTTTGCTGTCCATACAATGGGCTGGACATGAATTTTGTTCGGGATCAGCCCTAGTTGCTGGAACTGATCGGCAATATTCTGTTGGGACTGAATCACTTCAGTGGTTAAAGGCTGTACTGGAGAAGGCTTCAGGCGGCGATCAAATGCATATTTCGCGACATCAGCAGGCAGGCCGGTGCTCTTTTGATAAGTGTGTAAAGCCTGGGTCTGATTTTTTACAATCCACTGGTCTGCCTGATTCAAGGCTTTCAACACACCTTCGGTAGCTTGAGGATGTGCAGTAACAAATTTGGGATTGGCGATATAGAAGGCATAGGTCTTGTCAAAATCACCAGTTTTGGTCACCACACGGGCCTGACCATGCAGTTCTGCCGCCGCCAGGAACGGATCCCAAACCGCCCAAGCATCGACCGATTTCTTGTCAAACGCAGCGCGGGCATCCGCAGGTGGTAACCAGATCGGCTGAATGTCCGTCCAGCTCAGGCCCGCTTTGGCCAGAATCTTGGACAGGAATTCATGAGCATTGGAACCCTTTTGCAGGGCGATCCGTTTACCTTTTAGATCTTCAATGTTTTGGATGTTGCTTTGCTCAGGCACCACCAGTGCTAGTGATTTATCTGCACTGACTTCATAACCGACATAATTCAGGTCTTTACCTGCAGCCTGGGCAAAAATCGGCGGGGTATTGCCGACATAGCCATAATCCACGGCACCAACTGCCAGTGCTTCCAGCATCTGCGGACCAGCCGGGAATTCTTTCCATTCAATTTTGGCATTCGGGAATTCCTGTTCCAGGAACTTTTCATCACGAGCAACCAGCAGGTTCAGGGCAGATTTCTGAAAACCAATGGCAATGGTCTTCACCTCTTGTGCAGGTGCAGCTTCAACGGCTGCAGACTGCTGTGCCTGTTCCTGCTTTTGGCAAGCGTTTAAGCCCAGGCTCAAGCTTGCCAATGCCAGATAACTTACTGTTTTCAGGTTACTCATGATGAACCCCTATATACTTTTTATTTTTTAATAATGGCTGCTTCAATATTCAGCTTTTGTGGAATCAGTTGCTGGCCGTAGAAGGCATCAGCCACTTGTTGTTGTTTTTGCACCACTTCTGAAGAAAGCGGTTTTACCCCAAAGCCCATACGTGAAATCGAGGTTTTCAGTACGTCTAGAGACAGGCCTGTCGGTTTTTCCAGTAGTTTTGCCGCTTCGTCCTGATTTTTTTCTACCCATTCTGTGGTCAGGTTCAGCTCATTCACCACCGCTTCAATGATTTGTGGATGCGCTTCAGCAAACTTACGATCTGCCAGGTAGAACTGGTGGTTGCTGACCACGTTCTCGCCAGTAGCAATCACACGAGCACCAATCTGGTGTTCAGCTGCGGCGAAGAACGGATCCCAGATCACCCAGGCATCCACGGCGCCACGTTCGAATGCGGCACGCGCATCAGACGGTGGCAGATACACCACTTCGATGTCTTTTAAGGTCAGGTTGTTGGCTTCCAGCACTTTCAGTAATAAGTAATGCACGTTTGAACCTTTGTTCAGGGCAACACGTTTACCTTTCAGGTCTTGGACAGACTGGATGTTGGAATCTTTTTGTACAATCAGTGCCTCAGCTTTTGGTGCTTCTGGTTGGTTCGCGACATAGACCAGGTTTGAATTCGCTGCCTGAGCAAAGATTGGTGGTGCTTCACCTGCTTCACCAAAAGACACGCTGCCGACATTCAGACCTTCAAGTAACTGTGGACCTGCCGGGAATTCCACCCATTTCACATTCACGCCCTGTTCTTTTAATGTGGTTTCCAGGGTGCCACGTTCTTTTAATAATGGCAGCATGCCGTATTTCTGGAAGCCGATATTTAAGGTTACGCTTTCTTCTTTTTTAGAACAGCCAGAAAGCATCATAACGCCAGCAATTGCAGCGCTCAGGACTGCAGTTTTTGCGATGAATTTAAGCGAAGACTGACGCATAAATAAAAACTCCCGACAAAAATGAAAAATAAGTCAATGAATAAGTCAGGCATACGCTAAAGGTTTTTTCTTTTCAGAAAAAATAACTATTCGGGAATTTCTAATGAGAAAAAAAGATAAATAAAAAAGCGCAAAACTTATGCAGAAAAGTGATTTAGTAAGGGAATAAATTATTTATTTTTAAATTATTAAGTAATTGAAATATAGGAATTATTTTATTAATGAAATAAAAAGATAAGGTTATGAATAAGATGGGAATTATTTTTAAGATAAATAGCCGAATAATTTAAATATTCTTAGCAGAAAATAAGATATATGAACCAATAAAAAGTCACATTAAAGTGACTTTTTACAGACCAGAGAATTACGCTGGTAGTTATATAAGGCCTGTCGGGCATCGGGCAGGTCATCGACTGAGACCTGTTCAAAGCCATGCTCCAGGAACCAGTGTGCGGTGCGGGTGGTCAGAATAAACAGTTGCTGGATACCTATGCTCCGGGCTTTATCTTCCAGATAATTCAGGATCTGACTGCCACGATTGGACTTGCGATAACTTGGATGCACTGCCACACAGGCGATTTCGGCGGAACGGGGTTCATTGCCGGTGGTTGGAATCGGGTACAGTGCTGCACAGGCCAGAATCATGCCATCGCGTTCAATCACGGCAAACTGTTCAATTTCATTTTCCAGCCGCTCACGGGATCGATAAACCAGAATGCCTTCTTCTTCCAGCGGACGCAGCAGGCTGATCAGGCCCCCAACATCCTGAATGGTGGCGGTACGTACATCTTCATAATGCGCATCGGTAATCAGGGTGCCGGAACCGTCACGGGTAAACAGTTCTTCCAAGAGAGCACCGTCATGGGTATAAGAAATCAGATGCACACGATTGACACCATTCAGCGAGGCTTCTTGGGCTGCACGCAACTGCAGGGTCAGTTCCGAAGGAATTTCCTGGGCATCCTGCGCAATATAGTGATCCAGCTGGCTCGGACGGACTTCACGCTGTAACTGTCCATCTGGATTCATCAGGCCATGCTGTTTGCCGAGGAAAATCAGCTTTTCGGCTTTGAGACGGATTGCCGTTTTGGTCGCGACTTCTTCGGCCAGCAGGTTAAACACCTCACCGGTAGTGGAATAACCGGTTGGTCCCAGAATCACAATGTTATGGCTGTCCAGATGACGCTGAATCGCATCGGTATCTACCGTACGTACTTCGCCAGTGAGCTGGAAATCAATCCCATCACGGATGCCATAAGGTTTGGCCGTTACAAAGTTGCCGGAGACCACATCAATACGTGCGCCATACATCGGTGAGTTGGCCAGTCCCATCGATAGCAGCGCTTCAATCTGCAGGCGAATGGAGCCAACGGCATTCATGACACAGCTTAAAGATTCACGTGTGGTAATGCGGCGCTGACGATGGAAAGGCGTAGTGATCTGGCAAGCGGCCAGATTCTGGTTAATCTGCGGACGTGCACCATGCACCAGAATCAGATGAATCCCAAGTGAATGCAGCAGGGCAATGTCATGAATGATGTGCTGAAAGTTATCATGCAGCACCGCCTCGCCATCAAACATGATCACAAAGGTCTTGTTGCGATGCGCGTTGATATAGGGCGCAGAATGGCGAAACCAATGCACATATTGCAATGTTGTGCTTTGAGACGGTTCTGCTGGATTCATGCGCTGTCCTATGCCAAGAAAATGTATGTGTTGAATTTGATTCTAAAAAAAGCCGGCAGGGAAGTACAGCAATAAAAAAACACCTGAAGCAAGCTTCAGGTGTAATGGAGAAAAGGTTTGGGATAGGGACTTAGTTGATGATACGCAAGATCTTGTCGTTACGGTCATTCACCAGAACGTAATCACCGTTGATTTTGTACCACTGCTGGTTTTTACCGGCTTTAGGCAGACGGCGTTCTTCAAAGCTGCTCACTTCAAAGCGTTTACTGTCGTACTGGTTTGGCAATTTCTGACCAACACGCCAGTCACGGCTTGGATTCACGCCACGTTTGTTGTCCCAGCGACGATCATCCCATTTTTTCGCATCTTTATGATCCCAGTGTGGAGCAGGTTTATGCGGCGCATAACGTGGATCGTGTTGTGGTGCCGCCATTGCAGAAGTTGCAACCAAAGCACTCAGGGATAAAGCGATTGTTGTTAAAACTTTTTTCATGGCTCTCACCTATGTTTCATCATTTGCGTTTCGATGAGACTAAATTAGCGAAGGAGTGGAGAGAAACCGTGAGCCCAGTTTAGGCGAATTGTTAAATTGATGAAGGAAAAAAGGAGAAAAAGCGCAGGATTACACGTTAAACCTCAAAGTCGGCTTAAAAATGCATCAACTCAAAATAAAAAAGACCCAAATCATTTGGGTCTTTGAAATCTGCTGAAAAATTGAAGGATCAGTGGCCAAGAATACGCAGAATGCTGTTGTTGTCAGTATCAACCAGAATGTAGTCATTATTGACTTTATACCACTGCTGTTTGCGATCCGGTTTCGGCAGTTTGTGGTCTTTATACTGGACTTTATAGCCATTACCCCGGTAGTGCTGCGGCATCACATAACCTGGTTGCCATTTCATCTGTTGCAGGCGTTTCACCCCACGCTCTTCACGCATACGGTGGCGATCTTCGGTTTTGTGCTCATCAGCCTGACGGTGTTTTTTTGCCTGGCCCGGATTGTTGAAACGTGGATGATCGTGACGTTCATCATCAAAATGCGGCGCAGCAGTGGCAACATTCGTCAACATCAATGTGCTGAAAGACATTGTCAAAGCGAGCAAAAGCTTTTTCATGGTGAACCCTCAATCAAATGTTCATTTTCTACAGGTCTAATTTACGCAAAAATTGCAGAGAAACTGTGAAGATCAGGCATCTATTCTTTAAAGAATGCAGAGAGATTATGATTATGCCGGATGTTCTGTGTGATTTTTAACGTTTTTTAGACTTAAGCATCTGAGAACCTAGGCAATATATCCTGACGGCTGTGGTCACGCAGGTCAAGTCAAAGGTCATCAATGAGGATGAAAAAGCTGCTGCTGTCAGGAAGAAGTTGTAAAAGAAATTTGCAGGCTTCTGTCTAATTCCATTGTTCTGCCAAACCTTGTAAAGACTGAATTGCTTCAGCAACACATTCAGCTTCAATCGCATCATCTAAAGCCTGAATCAGGGTTTCAGGTAACTGAAGATTTTCGATGCGACGAATGGTTTCGATTTTACGTTTTTGATCAGCCATGCACTTCACTCCTGTTACTGTAAATAGTTATTTATTGAGATTTAGCATAGCGGCAAATGGATAATTTGAAAAACCGAATATTTTTATGTAAACGATATGTAAAACCGATTTATTATTCTTTTTACAGATATTTTCAGTTAATAAAAGCACGACTAGCGTGCTCTTTTCTTTTAATTACTGAACTTAGTAGGCATAGTTCAGGTCAGTAAAATCAGTCAGCGATTTCTGGATATGGGCATTAATAAAGGCACGCACGTCATCCGCAGTCATCGGCTTGCCCTGGTTGGTAATTACATGCTCGATTTCCGGCTGATCCTGTACCTTGATACGGTAAACAAAGTGTTTGGCCAGACGGTAGCCATCATCCAGCTTTTCAACGCCGGTCACATAGTAGTAGGCATGTTCAAAGTTCAGGTCGGTATGGGAAAAGATAAACTGCTCCAGCAGTTTCAGCTTGCCGCCATTTTCCAGCGCCTTGATATCGTCAACAATACTGGCCTCAAATTTCACGCCGTATTTTTCTGAAATAGGCTTCTGGTCGATCAGCAGGGACACCATGCCATCGTCCAAAGTCGTCACGGTGATATTGTTCAGCTCAGTCATGTGGTTCTCGAATCAAAATCTAAAATCTGTCAGGTGCTAGTATGGGTGAATTTTAGCGAAACTCAATGCGACATGGGTGGAATCTGTCAAGATTTAGGCAAGATTGTGACTGCAAGAATCAATTAAAAGAGTGCATAAAAAAAGGGAGCCTAAGCTCCCTAAATTCAGATTATTCATGAAATGGATCATTAATCCTGCGCATCAATGCTTTCACCATTCATATGCAGGCTGTCATCTCCCATCAGGTACAGATAGGCTGGCATGATTGAATCAGGTGTTGGCAAGGTTAAAGGATCTTCATCCGGATAGGCCTTGGCACGCATTGCCGTCCGGGTTGCACCCGGGTTAATGCAGTTATAGCGGATATTCGGATAGATATTTTCTTTGGCAAACAGTTGGCTGACGGCTTCAATCGCAATCTTAGAGATGGAATAGGCACCCCAGCGTTCACGCACACCACGACCGACACCTGAGCTGGTAAACACCACCGAAGCATGCTCCGATTTTTGCAGCAGTGGCAGCAGGGCCTGAGTCAGCACAAACGGGGCGCGCAGGTTCACGGCCATCACATCATCCCAGACGCTTGGCGGATAATGTGCCAGTTCGGTACGCTCGCCGAGAATACCGGCATTGTGCAGAATACCATCCAGACGGCCAAACTGCTTGGTCAGGGTTTCGACTAGAAACTCGTAGTCACGTTCCGAAGCACTGGACAGCTGCAGCGGTAAAATTGCCGGCTGCGGTGCACCCAGACCTTCAATTTCGTCGTAGATGACTTCAAGCTTGTTCAGGGTACGCCCATGCAGGACCACAGTGGCACCATGCAGCGCATAGCTAATTGCGGCTGCACGTCCGATCCCATCGCCCGCACCTGTGATCAGGATAATGCGATCCTTTAACAGGTCAGTACGAGGCTGATATTCTGAATACTTCATGAACGACCTCCTTCATCTTGCTTATTGTTATAAAGTCTATAAATTTTAATTCGGCAGTGTTGCCTTAGCCGAGCACCGGCTTCAGCACCAGCGCCTGAATACATTGATGTAATTCTTCTACACTATGCACGATGCAATCTGCACGCCAAGCTGCCAGATCATCACGATATTCCAATGGCAGATAGCCATAGGCTGCCAGAATAGTGTACATCTCGGCTGCACGTCCGGCTTCAATATCACGCGGATGATCCCCGACATAGATACAATCTTGTGGTGCAATCTCGATCTGTTTGGCTGCCAGATACATTGGCTCCGGATGTGGCTTAGTATGACCCACATCTTCCGGGCAAACCAGTACCGAACAGCGCTCGGTCAGGTTTAGTGCCACGAGGAGTGATTCACTCAGCCAGCGTGGCTTGTTGGTGACAATGCCCCAGGGAATGCTGCGTGCTTCCAGTGCTTCTAATAGCGGATACATGCCTTCAAACAGGTCGGTATCTACAGCGATATCAGCACCATATAGGTCCAGAAAACGCTGACGATGCGCCAACAGAATCGGATCGGTCACTTCCAGCTCAGGATAGACCAGCTTGACCATGGCACGTGCACCTTCTGACACCTGGGTACGGATCAGTTCGGCAGGGACAATCTCACGGCTTTCTTCACGGCACATGTCCTGAATAATACGGACAAAGTCCGCGGCAGTATCAATCAGGGTTCCATCGAGGTCGAACAGGACTGCTTTCATTCAGCAGCTCCATTCACATTTTCTTTCAGGTTCTCTTCTTTGACAGTGTAGACCATGTAATTTACGTCGACATTTGGTGCCAGCCAGTAGCGCTTGGTCAGCGGATTATAGTGCAGACCAGTCATGTCTTTAAGTTTCAGGCCGGCATTACGAATGTCATGTGCCAGTTCAGATGGTTTAATGAATTTACTGTAGTCATGCGTACCTTTGGCTAGCATACGCAAGATATATTCTGCGCCAATAATGGCAAATAGATACGACTTCGGATTACGGTTAATGGTCGAGAAGAATACATGGCCGCCTGGTTTCACCAGCTTATGACAGGCTTGAATAATGGATGCTGGATCCGGGACGTGCTCTAGCATTTCCATACAGGTCACCACGTCATATTGACCGGCTTGTTCTTCTGCCAGTTGTTCTACTGGAATCTGACGGTATTGAATGTTGTTAACACCTTCCTGTTCAGCATGTAGACGCGCTACATTCAGTGGAGCTTCACCCATATCAATGCCGAGTACATCGGCGCCACGGCGCGCCATGCTTTCTGCCAGAATGCCGCCACCACAGCCGACATCCAGGACTTTCTTGCCACTGAGGCCACCCACATGCTCATCAATCCAGTTCAGACGTAGCGGATTGATCATATGCAGCGGACGGAACTCAGAATGCTGATCCCACCAGATGGCTGCGAAAGCTTCAAATTTGGCAATTTCCTGTGGATCAACATTCAATTGCGACATGGGTGTCACCTCAATCAAGTCATTATATTTTAAAAAAGTTCAATATAGATTAGTGTAGCGCTTCCTGTGAAAAAAGCGATAAAAGCCTTAAAAAAGTTCACAGAATAAAAACGAAAGCTGCGTATTTGCTTTATAGTATCTGCATAAGCTAATCATAAAGATTTTGAGGACTATAAGTTCAATGAAAAAATTCCTTTTTAGCGGCGTTGCTGCTGCTCTTTTTGCAATTTCTGGCAGCAGCATGGCTGCCCAATTCACTGCTGGTAAGGATTACACGGTTGTTCCAAATCCAGTGAAAGTTGAAGTTCCGGGGAAAATCGAAGTACGTGAATTCTTTTGGTATGGTTGCCCGCACTGCTTCCGTCTAGAGCCACACATGCAGACCTGGCTAAAACAGATTCCGAAAGATGTGCGCTTTGTCCGTACCCCTGCTGCGATGAATCCGCTTTGGGAGCAGGGTGCCCGTGCTTACTATGCGTCTGAACTGTTAGGCGTACGCCAAAAAGCCCACTTGCAGTTATTCCATGACATCCATGTGCGTGGTCAGCAGAAGCTGTTAGAACAACCGGGCTTTGCCAAGTTCTATACCCGTTATGGCGTGCCAGAAGCGAAATTTAACAGCACTTATAAATCATTTGCAGTGAGCTCGAAGATTGCTCAAGCTAAACGTCTGGCTCAGACTTATCAGCTGACCGGTGTTCCAGCCGTGGTGGTAAATGGGAAATACATCGTTCAGGGTGAAGATGCCAAAGTCACCCAGGTGATTTCTTATCTGGTAGAAAAAGAACGTAAGGCAAAATAAGCCTGCACTTTAGCCACAAAAACCTGTACATTGCTGCAGGTTTTTTTATTGTAGAAAATATTGATGCTCGTAGTTTAAAGCTGGTTTATGCGTGGATGCCCTGAAACAGCAGCTGCATTTGAATCACCGTTTGGGTTTTAAATTCTGCTGCGCGAATTTGTCTAAGATTCGCATCGGCCAGACCCTGAATATTCATCCAGCCCATGGCCCAGTTCAGGGATAAATCCACCAGCATCTGGATCAGTAGCTTTAAGTGTTGAGGCTGCTCGATGCCCTGAGCCGCATAAAGATTTTCCAGTTCATCGACCAGATCAGACATCCAATATTGTAGTTCCCGCTCAATACTGCTGCGCAGAAAGTCAGATCCACCCCAACGTTCGGTCGCAAAAAAGAGCCAGGGTTCAGGATGCTCTTCAACCGCCTGAAAGAACAGAGTAATGGAGGCTTCACTATCGGAATGTACCTGATGCAGATAAGCGTCAACCAGCTGATTCAGGACACTTTTCAACTTAAGCGCGACCTGGTCGAGCAGTTCTGTCCCCAGCTGCTGCATGTCCTTAAAATGTCGATAGAATGCCGTCGGAACCAGCCCAACTTCACGGGAAAGCTCACGCAGGCTGATATTGCTAAATGCCCGGCCACGGCTGCTTAACACCAGTGCGGCATCAATAATCGCCTGATGACTTTGCTGCTTGCGTTCTTCCCGTAAAGACATAGCCATATTCCCTCAATATTTCTACGAGTTTAGCAAAATAATACAGGGTCGAGCAGAGCCGTTCAGCAGTTTCCGAAAGTTGGAAAAGTCAGGGGCAATGATTGAATTTGTAAAACATCTGCCATGCCGGGCAACAGGGCATAGGCTTCTGTTATACTGTGCGGCAATTATTTTTCAGTCAAAGCAGGATTTGTTATGCGTATCGACCAGCGAGCATTAGATCAATTACGTGAAGTAAAAATTACCCGTAACTACACACGTTATGCGGAAGGTTCAGTATTGGTTGAATTTGGTCATACTAAAGTGCTTTGTACTGCCAGCATTGATAACTCAGTACCACGCTTTCTGAAAGGTCAGGGCCAAGGTTGGGTAACCGCAGAATACGGCATGCTGCCACGTTCAACCCATACCCGTAGCGACCGTGAAGCAGCACGTGGCAAACAGAGCGGCCGTACCCAGGAGATCCAGCGTCTGATTGGCCGTAGCCTGCGTGCCATGGTAGACCTGAAAAAACTGGGTGAAAATACCATTACCATTGACTGTGATGTGATTCAGGCGGATGGTGGTACACGTACTGCTTCTATTACCGGTGCGGCAGTAGCATTGGTTGATGCGATGAACGTGTTACTGGAAAAGAAAAAAATCAAGCAAGATCCATTGAAAGGTCTGGTTGCGGCGATCTCTGTGGGTATCTTTAAAGATGAAGTGTTGCTGGATCTTTGCTATGAAGAAGATTCAAACTGCCAGACTGACCTGAACGTGGTGATGACCCAGGCCGGTGAATTTATTGAAATTCAGGGTACTGCAGAAGACAAACCATTTACCCGTATGCAGTGCAACGCGATGCTGGAAATGGCAGAAAAGGGCATCCAAGAACTGATTAAGAAACAGCAGGAAGCGCTGGGCTGGTAATTGCTGTTATAAAGAAAAAACGCATCTCCGGATGCGTTTTTTTTATGTTGTTTTTTTAAGCTTCAACATTGTCTCACAAAAATTGAACAGGACCTGACTACTGTATCGCTGTGTTTCAGGAGATGATTTTCAATCTACAAAAATATAGAGGGTTCATCTATGAAAATCTGGTTGATGGCACTTTCAGTCTGTACTGTACTAGGCCTGAGCGCCTGTGATAATAATGCCCGTGATGCTGACCGTGACGGTGCTTCTGCACCAGCAGGACAAAATACCAATCAGTAAGCCTGCTTAAGCGGTTTATTTAAATCTCCCAAAATTTTGTACCGTGTCGTGCAAAATTTTTAAAATAAAAAGGGTGCAATATGCACCCTTTCTCTATATTCACTCTATCGTAGCTTAGGCATTAAAGCGCATAGAAAGATCGACTGCTTTCACGTCTTTGGTCAGCACCCCCATGGAAATATAGTCGACACCCGTACTCGCCACTTCACGCAGGTTGGCAATGGTGATGTTGCCGGATGCTTCCAGCTTGCAACGACCCGCCACGTGTTTTACTGCGTCAATCATTTGCTGCTGGCTAAAGTTGTCCAGCATCACGATGTCGGCTTTGGCTTCCAGCGCCTGATTCAACTCATCCCAGGTTTCCACTTCGACTTCCACCGGTTTGCCTGGCGCAATGCTATGTGCACGTTCAATCGCCTGCTGGATGCCGCCAGCAGCCATGATATGGTTTTCTTTAATTAAGAAAGCATCGAATAGGCCAAGACGGTGGTTTTGACCGCCACCCACAGTCACTGCATATTTCTGTGCAATACGCAGGCCTGGAATGGTTTTACGGGTATCTAACAGCTTGGTATTCAGGCCTTCCAGTTCTTTCACATAGCTGGCAGTCTTGGTCGCGACTGCTGATAGGGTCTGAACAAAGTTCAGTGCCGGACGTTCAACAGTGAGCAGACTACGTGCTGAGCCAGCCAGTTTTAGGAAAGCCTCATTGGCCTGAACACGGTCGCCATCATTTTTCAGCCAGATCACCTCCACCTTTGGATCATAGGCCTGAATCAGGGTATTTACCCAAGGCTGGCCTGCAAGCACCATGTCTTCACGGCTGATGATCGTTGCAGTGGCCTGTTCATCTTCAGGCGTGAGCAGGGCAGTGATGTCGCCATCACCAATATCTTCTGCCAGCGCCTGCTGGATATTGATCTGGATCGACTGTTCTAACAAAGCTTGAGGTATGCTCATGAGAATTTCCGTATGTTCTGAAGCCGTGAAAATTGCGCGTTATATTAGCACTGTTACATAAAAATGAGCGATTTTTCATACAGTCATCTCGGCTGAATTGAGATTTGCATGGGAAAGTTTTAGCATTGAACTGGCTGTGTTAAACAGCATCAAATACTCGATTGGGATAGGAAAGTTTTTATGCAACAGGCACCTGCGTTTCATGTTAAGGATGGACAACTCATCGGTGCACGCCAGGTTCCCTCTCCAAACTTCAATCAGCGTCCGGACAATACCGAGATCCAGCTGATTGTGATTCACAACATCAGCCTGCCGCCGTCGCAGTTTGGTGGTGGCTATATCGAGCAGTTTTTCCAGAACAAGCTGGACTGGTCAGTGCATCCCTATTTTCAGACCATTCAGGGCATGGAAGTTTCAGCGCATCTGTTGATTCTGCGCACTGGGGAAGTAATCCAGTTTGTCAATTTTAATGACCGGGCCTGGCATGCCGGCCGCTCGAGCTATCTGGGCAAAAAGGAATGCAATGACTATTCCATTGGCATCGAACTGGAAGGCAGTGATGACCAGCCGTTTGAGCAGGTCCAATATGATGCGCTCGTACAGGTAGTAGCCTGTCTGCAGGCACATTATCCAAAAACGCAGTACCATCTGGCTGGGCATTCCGATATTGCCCCGGGGCGTAAAACCGACCCAGGCCCGTATTTCAACTGGGCAGCATTCCGTGAACAATTACATCATTATAAAAAGGCATCAATACCTGAATAGGTATGTGATAAAGCAATGAACTTCTTTGGTAAGTTTCATTACAATAGGCAAAATTTAAACATTAGGTGAACAATATGGCGCTGTGGCGTTCGACCGTCATTGTCAGTGCGATGACCATGTTGTCACGGGTATTGGGTCTGGTCCGGGATGTGGTGCTGTTAAACGTCTTTGGTGCCGGTAAGGACTTTGATACCTTCGTGGTCGCATTCCGTATTCCCAACTTTTTCAGGCGCTTGTTTGCGGAAGGAGCCTTTTCTCAGGCCTTTATTCCGGTACTCACGGAATACAAAACAACGAAGACTCATGCTGAAGTGCAGATCCTGATCAGTCGGGTCTTTGGCTGCCTGTCGACCTTTATGAGCCTGCTGACTTTTGTGGCGATGGTGGCGGCGCCGGCGATTATCTATATCTACGCACCGGGCTTCCATGCCGATCCAGAGAAGTTTGCGCTGGCTTCAGACATGTTCCGTCTGACTATTCCATATCTGCTGTTTATGTCGCTGACGGCCTTCGCCAGTAGTATCCTGAATAGCTATGGCTCTTTTACCACACCGGCCTTTGCACCGGTGTTGCTGAATGTAGCAATGATTGCGGGGGCGCTGTGGCTGACCCCCTATATGGCGGAACCGATCATGGCGCTGGGCTGGGCGGTGCTGATTGCTGGTGCCCTACAACTAGCGATCCAGATTCCTGAACTGTGGCGCAGAAAACTGCTGATTCCCCCTAAAGTGGACTTCAAGCATGAAGGGGTAGAACGCATCATGAAACTGATGCTGCCTGCGCTATTTGGGGTCTCAGTGACCCAGATTAACCTGTTGCTGAATACCATCTGGGCTTCCTTTATGCAGGATGGTTCAGTGTCCTGGTTATACAGTGCCGAACGTATGACTGAGTTGCCATTGGGTCTGATTGGGGTAGCAATTGGTACCGTGATCCTGCCATCGCTGTCTGCACGTCATGCTGAACAGGACCAGGCCAAGTTCCGCAGTATGATTGACTGGGCAGCCAAAGTGATTGTACTGGTGGGTGTGCCGGCTAGTATCGCGCTATTTATGCTCTCCACCCCGATCATTCAGGCGCTGTTCCAGCGTGGTCAGTTTGACCTGGAAGATACCCATATGACGGCACTGGCACTGCAATGTATGAGTGCTGGCGTGATTTCCTTTATGTTGATCAAGGTATTTGCGCCGGGTTTCTATGCGCAGCAGGATACCAAGACCCCGGTCCGTGTTGGTCTGATGGCAGTCGCTGCCAATGCGATTTTGAACGTGGTGTTTATTGGTTTCTTCAAGCTGATCGACTGGCATGCAGAACATATGGCGCTGGCTTTAGCCTCTTCAGGTTCAGCTTTGGTCAATGCTGGAATGCTGTATTTCTATCTGCACAAACGCAATATTTTCCGTTTCGGTGCACACTGGAAAAAGATCGTGCTGCAATTCGGTTTTGCCAACCTGGCCATGATTGCGGCTTTGGCTTATGCTTTGAACTGGTATAACGGGAATGTCTCACAGTGGCTACGTGTCGCTGAAGTTCTAGGTCTGTGTATCGTCGGTATTTTGGCCTATCTGGTGGCTTTGTTATTCGTTGGTTTCCGACCTCGTCATCTTAAGCCATAAGTATTGATAATTGATAAAAATAAAGCACAAAAAATAAGAGCCGTTGGGCTCTTATTTTTTTACATCTTTTTTTAGTAGTATTGCTTAATTAACCTGAGTTCGATGAAATCCACTTAACCTTTTAGCATATTTTGGAAAGTTGGCTTATTGGGGTTCAAACAATAAGCCACTACAGCAGCCATGATATTCACCATGAAGTTATTTACCGAACGATGACGTGAATGTTCAAGTTGATGTAAATTTTTTAATTGATCATTCACTGTTTCGATCAATCCTCTTCTGCAAAGTAATTGTTTTTCTTCTTCAGTTTGGATGGGTTTATTTTTCATATTCCGACGTGATGGGGTCAATATTTTCAGTCCTCTTGCTGCTAAAGCTTCGGCTTTTGCTTTGCTCAAATAGCCTTTGTCTCCGAGTAGGATCCCTTTTAATTCTTGAGTTAAAGATTCTAATATAGCAACATCATGAACATTTCCCGATGTCAGCTTGAGATTAATAATTTCACCTAAATTATTGATAACGAGATGTAATTTAAAACCATAAAACCAACCCGTACTACTTTTTCCACGACCGGCCAAGCCTTTAAATACACGATGCCTTTTAATCCGAAGATTATGGCAAACTACCAATTTAGTGGAGTCAATGATACTGATTCCCGTATCTTTTCCTTTCACCTGATGGAAGAAGCTACTCAGAGCTTGCAAACAACGGGGCATGATTTCAATAAATCGGTTGTAGCTAAGCAGTTTAGGAAAAGCAGATTTCCAGAATGGAACGATCATTTGGCAATAAAAATATTTGAAGAATCTAAAACCGGATTGATGAAATAAAATGACAATGGTCATTGCTTCAGACAAGCTTAAAGCTGACTTTTTCAACCTGGTTTTTTGATTAGAAATTAAAGCTTTCTCTAAAGATTCATTAAATTTTTTGCAGAAATCATCCAAAATACAAAATAATTCGGTAATATGATCCATTGAGAAGCCTTGTTTTATAACATTTTGTCTTGAGAACCAATATGTTACAAAAACAGGGCTTTTTTTCTACTCTTTTTTTATATCGAACTCAGGTTAATTACTAAACCTTACCACGGGACAGGAAGCCGACAATTGCCAGGATGACGGCAATTACAAGCAGAATAATGGCGAAGTCTTTGGACAAACCGGCAACACCACCAAAACCGAGCAGACTGGCAATTAGCGCAATAACAGCGAATATAATAGCCCAACGAAACATCTTTGAATCTCCATGTGTTTTTATTCTCAAAATCAGTATAGGGACAATAAATCCTTCAAACTGTTCGTGTTTTGTTGAGGATGTATCAGCTCCTTAGCATTCGTGTGAGTATCGTTATCAGGCATTTACACACCGATGCCGGCAATCTGAGATGTTATAATCGTGATCTTCTGAACCACTCCTGCTGCTGTCATGACTGATACCTTGCGCCCTGAATTCTGGAAACACCATGCCCTAACCGAGCTGAATCCTGCGGAATGGGAAGCCTTGTGTGATGGCTGTGGTTTGTGTTGCCTGATCAAACTGGAAGATGAAGAAACAAGGGAGGTGGCCTATACTAAGGTCGCTTGTAAGCTGCTGGATTGCCAGACCGCACGCTGCTCGGATTATCCGAACCGGTTACAATATGTCCCGGATTGTATCCAGCTGACGCCGGAAAAATTGGCGAAAATTCACTGGTTGCCTTCGAGCTGTGCCTACCGTCGGGTGGCAGAAGGCAAAGCCTTACCTTCCTGGCATTATTTGCTGACAGGTTCACGTGAAAGTGTAATCAAGGCACGCAAGTCGGCAGCAGGACGTTGCCTGAGTGAAGTCGATGTTGATGAAGACGAGATCGATGAATATATCGTGCGCTGGGTACGTTAAGGCTTAAACAGATTTAGGCTGCACTTTCACTTTGCAGTAATTGCTGCGCCGCCTCACCAGACATTGGTCGATAGAAATAGAAGCCTTGTCCAATCTGACAGTCACAGGTGATCAGCGTCGATAACTGCTCGTTATTTTCAATCCCTTCCACCAGCACATCCAGTTTAATACTGGAGCCGATCTGGGTAATGGCTTTGACAATCGCCAGTGCAGATGGGTCGGTATTCAGTCGCATCACAAAGTTACGGTCGATCTTGATGCAGTCTACCGGGTACTCCTGTAGACGGGTCAGGGACGAATGCCCGGTGCCAAAGTCATCCAGTGAAATATTAATCCCAGCTTCTTTGAGCAGAGTCAGGGCGCGGATAACATAATTGGCACCGCGTTCAGACAGGCTCTGCTCGGTAATTTCCAGTTCAACTTTATCGGCTGGAATATCAAAGCGCGACAGGCGTTCTAATAGCTTTTCAGCATAATCATCACGCAGGAATTCCACCGGTGCAGCATTAATGGAAATCGGCAGGATTGCCAAACCTTGCTGCTGCCAGCGCGTCATATCCTCAAACACTTTCAACTGCATAGTTTCACTGATGCGTGACGCCAGTTCATAGTCCTGGAAAGCTGAGAATATATGTGAAGGTAGCTGAATCTGGTGCTTCTGGTCTTGCCAACGCAGTAATGCTTCAAAACCAATCACGGCGCCGTCAGAGAGACGCACTTTCGGCTGATAGTACGGCACAATCTGGTCAGAATTGATAATCTTGCGTGCCAGAATCAGCTGGCGGGTCATTTTGTCCAGGGACTCAAACATTTCCTGACTAAACATGCGGATGCCACCGCGACCACTGCTTTTCAGGTCATTCAGTGCGATATCGGCACATTTCAGCAGGTTGGAACTGTTATTGGCATCCCGAGGGTAGATCGCGCCACCGACGCTGATGCCACCATTAATGCTTCTACCGGCATATTTGATCGGCTGTTCAATCTGCTGGCAGACCTGCTTGGCCACGTCGATGAGTCTTGATTCATCCTGAATATTCGGTACCAGTACGGCAAATTCATCGCCGCCAAGGCGTGACACAATCGCTTCAGGATCCAGATTTTTCTGGAAACGCTCACCCAGCACATGCAGCAGATGGTCTCCGGCAATATGACCGAGGGTGTCATTCACGTGCTTGAAATAATCCAGGTCGATCAGCAGCAGGCCAACCTGACCTTGTTGTTGCTGGGCTTTGTAAAGAGTACGTTTAAAGAATTTATAGAAGGTGCGTCGGTTATACAGTCCGGTCAGCTCATCGCGTTCCATGATGGCTTTCAGGCGGGTTTCAGCCTGACGCTGCTGGCTAATATTACGGGATACGCACAGAATCTGCTGCGGCACATTATGCTCATCCATCATTGGTGTCAGCAGGTTGTCCCAATACTCAGGTTCCTGATCATCTAGTTGGCTTTTACCGGAAAAACGGGCATTCAGGCCTTGTGACGCACGTTTCAGCGCGCGTTTACCCGAAGCACGGACTTCAGGTGGCAAAAGATCCAGCCAAGGCATGCCAAATTCATGTTCATTTTCCGACAATCCTAAGGCTTGTCGGCCGGAACGGTTGACGTGGCTCAGCTTGCCATCTGGGGTAATGATCTTGATACAGTCCAAACTGGCATCCAGCATATTTTTCTGGGCAGTGATCATCTGCGATAACTGCTGCTGGATTTCAAAATAATCGTGAATATCAGTCAGACTAATCGCCCAATACAGGGGGCTTTGCACGGCATGATGAAACTTCATGCTGAGTAGGCACATGCGATAGGAGTTGTCTGGTTTACGGATACGGCTCTGGATTTCGATATTCTGGCGCACATTCAGCGCGGCATGCCATTCCTGGGTAAAGTTATTTAAATCATCAGGATGGATAAACTGTTGCCATTTTTCACTGCCATGCTGATTCAGGTCGATGCCCAGATAGTCGGTCATGGCCTGATTGAAATAGGCCTCATTATTTTGAGTTTGTACCCAGACCGGATGGGGCAGTGCATCAGCAAATTGTTGAATCAAAGACAGCTCTTCAGGTGTAGAAGAGGACGTATTCGAATAGAAGGAGTCCGGCGATTCAAATCGTGTGAAAGCGTCCAGATTTTGCTTATCAAATTCCATGTATTCACCGATACAGACTTTTAATTTGACCCGACTCCAGATCAGTTATCTATTATTAGAATAAAAGAATAATATTTCAGCATGAGTGCTGTCATACAGAATATGATCAAATTTGTATGAAGTTGCAAGAATTAATTCCAAAGAAATGATAAAAAGCATAAGGATATTATTTTTTGATAACTGAATACCCTGCAACTGCATCTGTGGAATCCGGATCACGGATGCTAGAATGCAGACAGATTCAATGTGAGCCAATAATAAAATGTCAGACAGCCATATTCCTCTTCCTGAACGTTTGAGGCCACGTGACCTCAGGGAAATTATCGGACAGGATCACCTGTTGGGTGAAAATGCGCCATTGCGCCAGATGATTGATCAGGGACATTTGCCTTCGATTATTTTCTGGGGGCCGCCAGGCGTAGGTAAAACTACGATTGCCTTGTTATTGGCGCAGGCGGTAGACCGTCCTTTTGTTAGTCTGTCGGCATTGAATACCGGGGTCAAAGAGCTACGTGAAGTGATTGCCGAAGGGGGCGATCTGCTGACACCTGTCGTCTTTATTGATGAAATTCACCGCTTTAACAAATCCCAGCAGGATGCGCTGCTGAATGCGGTCGAGAAGGGCAAAATTACCCTGATCGGTGCGACCACAGAAAATCCGTCCTTTGAAGTCAACAGTGCCTTGTTGTCTCGCTGTCAGGTTTATACCCTGAATGCCCTGAGTAATGAGGCGATTCAGACCTTGCTCACTCAGGCCGTACAACGCGATGATTTCCTGAAAGAACGTTATATCCAGATTGAGGAATTTGATGCACTGATCCAGTTCGCCGCAGGGGATGCCCGTAAGGCACTCAATCTGCTGGATCTGGTCGCCAGCACCTTTGAACCGGATATGGAAAATATCATCACCAATGCCGTGGTGGTGAAAGTCGCGCAGCAGAATATTGCCCGTTATGACAAGTCGGGTGAGCAACACTATGATCTGGTTTCAGCATTTATTAAATCCATTCGTGGGAGTGATCCGGATGCAGCGCTGTACTGGATGGCACGTATGCTGAAAGGCGGTGAAGATCCGGTCTTTATTGCACGCCGTATGTTGATTGCTGCTTCAGAAGATATAGGCAATTCCAACCCGAATGCCTTGCTCTTAGCTGGAGAATGTTTCCGTGCGGTACAGGCGATTGGTATGCCGGAATGCCGGATTATTCTCGGTCAATGTGCTGTTTATCTGGCGACCAGTGCCAAGAGTAATAGTACCTATCTGGCGATTAACAAAGCACTGGAGCTGGCAGATAAAACTTCCCACTTGCCAGTGCCGCTGCATTTGCGCAATGCGCCAACCAAGCTGATGAAAGAACAGGGTTATGGGGTGGATTATCTGTATCCGCACAATTATCCGGAACACTTTGTTTTGCAAGACTATCTGCCACCGGAGCTGAAAGGCACCAAGCTGTATGAGTCCGCGCGTAACAAACGTGAAGTCGAAGCAGAACGCTTACAGCAGCGTCGCTGGCAGCAGGCACAACAGCAGCAATAATAGAATGAATGGTCAAAAATACCGGTTCAATTGGGCCGGTATTTTTTATGGAGGATTGGAAGGAAAAAATAATTCTCCTTTACCGAAAAGATCAAGAAGTCGGGTGTTAAAGTAGGTTGATCATTTTATTTTGACAGAATTCAAGTAACCCAAGCTAAGCATTTAATCATCTGAATTATTGGCAAAAAAAAGCCCAGTTCTGGGAGAACCGGGCCAAAAATAGGATGTTCTTGGGGGAGATACATCCTAGAGGGTAGAAAAGAATCTGGTTGGCAATCTACTGGTGGAGAGCTGAGTGTCAGTAGCTTACCCGGTATGGAAGTTATTTTAAATATTTTACCGAACGTTGTAAAAACGGTGTTTTTCATTAAGAAAATTTATTTTTTCGATTATTGAACAAACAATAAAAAACCGAGCACTAAGCCCGGCTTTTTGAATCTATTTAAGAAATAGATTAGATGTCAGAAAGATCGATGCCGATACGTGCAGCAACTTCTTCATAAGCTTCAACCACACCACCTAGGCCTTGGCGGAAACGGTCTTTATCCAGTTTTTTCTTGGTGTCTTTATCCCATAGACGGCAACCATCTGGAGAGAATTCATCACCCAGTACGATACGGTCGTGGAACACACCAAATTCAAGTTTAAAGTCAACTAGAAGCATATTGCCCGCTTCGAATAATGCTTTAAGCACTTCGTTCACTTGGTAAGTCAGTTCTTTCATTTTTGCCAGCTGTTCAGCGGTCGCCCAACCCAAAGCAATTGCTTGAGATTCGTTCACCATTGGATCGCCCAGCGCATCATCTTTGAAGAACAATTCGAATGTAGGAGGAGTTAACTCTTTACCTTCTTCTACACCAAGACGACGGCATAAAGAACCTGCAGCATAGTTACGAACCACACATTCTACTGGAATCATTTTGAGTTTTTTCACCAGAACTTCAGTTGGTGACAGCAGTTTCTCAAAGTGAGTCTCGATGCCAGCAGCAGCCAGTTTCTCCATAATGAAGGCGTTAAAACGGTTATTCACCTTACCTTTACGATCCAGTTGTTCGATTTTTTCGCCATTGAATGCGGACGCATCGTCACGAAAAACTAAAATCAGGTGGTCTTCACTGTCTGTGGTATAGACAGATTTCGCTTTACCAGTATAGAGCAAGGTTTGTTTTAACATGAGGGAACCTTCTACAAAAAAAAATGCCTAGAAAATGTCTAGGCTGGCCAATTTTGGTAAATCTGATTTAACAGTTCTGCTGCCTGTTCACGGTCGGCAAAACTGTTATCTGGATTAAACACAGCCAGGGTGTTACTCGAACCTGCAGGAGAGAGTCTTAAAACATAGGTCTGCTGATCGACCTTGATCGTTACCTGGTAACGATCCTTGCTTTGACCAACGATGGAATGGTTAAGGCTGCTGAGCGTGGCAAGAGTGTATTGCCATATTGTAGCAGGATTTCCATCGATTTTGAGCAACGGATTTTGATTTCCGTCCATGACTAGCTGTGGTTTTCCGCTAATTTCTGTAACAGTTTCATCTGCTTGATTTGAACGAACAGCTTCTGTTGCTGGGCGTGGCAGGGCAAAACGCGTACCACGCTCGTTTTCCAGCTTCGGTGCATGCTCAATCGCAAGCGGATCCACTGTCGGAGCAGGATACAATGGCGTTGCAGGACGAACCATGGCACCTTCCGGATATTGCAAAGGATCTAGCGTGGTGGTGTTTTTGTAGTCCAAAGTCCCGTTTTTAAAGGTACTACAACCCGCTAAACTGATTGCTGAAAGGGCAAGGATAAGTCCTAAACGTAATTGCATAATCTTGTGCTCTTATTGAATAACGCCCGCAGCAGCAAGTGCTTCATGCAGCGGTGCGCGATATTGTTCTGCAAGTGGAGTCAGTGGCAAGCGAATACCAGTACCGATCAGACCCATGTCATGTAACGCCCATTTCACAGGAATCGGGTTGGATTCGCAAAATAAAATATTGTGTAAATTTGCAACCTGAGCATTCATCTGTTCTGCTAATGCTGCATTACCAGCAAGGGCAGCAGCACAAACTTCGCTCATGATTTTCGGTACAACGTTTGCAGTCACCGAAATGTTGCCTTTCGCGCCATGTGCCATCAATTGATATGCAGTTGCATCATCGCCTGAATACACGGTCATGTCTTTGCCTTGCAGGCCAGCAATCAGGGCTGCACCACGTTCTACATCCCCAGTCGCATCTTTGATTCCGACGATTTGTGGAATATCAGCCAGACGGATCACGGTTTCATTTGCCATATCTACGCCAGTACGGCCTGGTACGTTATATAGAATTTGTGGCAGATCAACCGCTTCAGCAATGGCTTTATAGTGCTGGTACAAGCCTTCCTGAGTTGGCTTGTTATAGTATGGGGTCACCAGCAGGGCAGCATCTGCGCCCAGGTCTTTGGCTTCCTGAGTCAGCTCGATCGCTTCACGAGTCGAGTTTGCACCCGTACCGGCAATAATCGGAATACGTTTGTTTGCAACACGGATGATTTCTTTGATCACCTGGGTGTGTTCGCTCATGCTGAGCGTTGATGCTTCACCAGTCGTACCGACAGCCACGATGCTGTTAGTACCTTCTGCAATATGCCACTCAACCAGCTTCTCGAGACCCTTCCAATCTACGCTGCCATCTTCAAACATGGGGGTGACGAGTGCGACAATGGAACCCTGAATGGTCTGTGCTTGCTGAGTCATTTTGAAAAACTATCCTATTTGTCCATCCGAAGAGAATGAGAAAACATAAAGCTGGATGGGTTTGTTTTGATTTGTAGCAAATTCAATATACTTGCGTTGAATTGAATATTGCGTATGCAAATTATGACCGATCGGCTGCATAAGAACAATATGCTTTCGCCAAAGTGGTGCAATTCTTTATACAAAGCTCTGGCTGAACAAGCAATCACTAAAAAGAATGAATTTTATAATGATTTCTTTGGTGAGGATTTTCTCAATGGTCTGGTTGAGGAACATATCTCTTGGTACAGCAGATATAAAGAAATGTGTTTATAGGAATAATTTATTTTAAATACAGTGTCTTAGTTGTTGTTTAGAGTAATAAAGAATGAGATAAGAGCTAAAATATATAGAAATAAAAAGTGAATTTATCGCCAAAAGTTAGATAAAAATAATCAATTAATTCTTTTTAGATATTAATTAAAATAGGTTTATTGATTGAATGTTGGATTTTTAAGATTGATTTATCACTGCTAAAGCGATGAACACAAAATTTTTCATGACTGGACTAATTGTTTTTTCGACTTTCTGTGATTGAGAAGAAAAGTAATAACATTTGGGTTTGTCCAGAGAAATCCTACAAAAATGTTCAACTTATTGGTAGTTAAATCCGACTTCGGTCTTAGCGATGATGGCGACTTTAATTTTGAACGCTGATTGAACAAGGATATTCCAATGGAAAAATCAGACAACAAGCACGCGATAATCACGGTCGGGATCTGTTTCCTGATCGCCGTGATTGAAGGCTTAGATATTCAGGCTGCAGGGATTGCGGCAGCGGGTATTCGTGAGCATTTTGGTCTCGATAGCTCGCAATTGGGGGTGTTTTTCAGTGCAGGGATTCTGGGTTTATTACCTGGTGCACTGGTCGGCGGTCGATTTGCGGATCGAATTGGCCGTAAGAAAGTCTTGATCTGGTCTACAGGGGTTTTCGCTCTATTCACCTTATGTACCGTTTGGGTGAACAGCTTTCACAGCTTGCTGGCAGTGCGTTTCCTGGCAGGTGCGGGTCTGGGTGGTGCGATGCCAATCCTGATTACCCTGGCATCTGAAGCCGTTGCTCCAAAAAATCGTGGTCGTGCGGTGGGCCTGATGTACTGTGGTATGCCCGTTGGTGCGGCGATTTTGTCGTTGATTGCGGCAACTGAATTCGGCGCTAACTGGAAAAATGTATTCTACCTGGGCGGTTTGCTACCTCTCATCGTGATTCCACTGATGATGCTTTGCCTGCCAGAGTCGAAAGAATACCTGAAAGCGCAAAACAAAACTGCGGCAGAACTGGCAGCCTCACCAAAAGGTTCATTCAAGGATCTGTTTAACTCGGACAACCTGTTACGTACGCTATGTATCTGGGTGAGCTACTTCTTCACGCTGATGGTGGTTTACATCATGCTAAGCTGGTTGCCATCCCTGTTTATGGAACTGGGCTTCACCCGTAAAGATGGTTCAACTGCACAGTTCTACTTCATGGTGACTGCAACCATCGGTACTGTGATTCTGGGTATGCTGACGGATCGCTTGAAAAAAGCCTATGTCATCATCTTGATGTACGGTGGTATCCTGGCAGGTCTGCTGGCGCTGAATGGTGCAAGCTCACTGGAGCAAATGTACATGGCAGCAGCATTGGCGGGTGCCTTCGTGATTGGCTGTCAGGGCGTACTGTATGCCTTCGGTAGTATCGTGTATCCAACTGAAGTGCGTGGTACCGGTGTGGGTGTTGCTTCTGCTGTTGGCCGTATCGGTGCAATGCTTGGTCCTGCAATCGCGGGTCAGTTACTGACTGCAGGCTTTGGTGCAGCAGGGGTAATCTCGGCAGCGATTCCATGTATCGTGATCTCTGCGGTATGTATGCTGTTCCTGGTGAGCCGTACCAAAGTTTAAAATAAGAAATGAATATCCAAAAAAGCCTGCCGTGATGCAGGCTTTTTTATTGCTGGAATGATGTGTTTTCAATGCGACAAGCTGAGTCGCAAAACATTTATTAAATCATTATTTTAAAAATAAAAAATGGCATAATGCTGTGTAAAAAATAATAAAGCCTGGAGGAAAGGGTTGAGCGCAAAGCAATTAATCGCCCAGTTTAAAATTGACCAGCATGAATTCCATCTTTACCTGCACGAATATGAAATCCAGCTGCATAAGGTTGCTGCAGCAGTTCCCAAAGTCCGGCTCAGTTCAGAGGCCTGGCTAAATTTCGAAGATGAGGCCCGTATGGATGATGTTGGGCAGAACATCAATGCCTTTGCTGTGATGATTCAGTGCCGAAAGCATTTACGCCACTATCTCGCCAAACATCCGCTACGTTATTTCTACTTTCACGCATCTACACCACGCAAGGCGCGGATCTACCCACGGTTTGCCGAGCGGCTGTGTCAGCAGTTGTCTGACTATGACTTTTGTCAGAATGATGAGTCATTCTATTTTTATCGTCGCGACTAAAAAAGTGCAGGTTTTTTCGCTATGCTGGACCATCATCAAATTTTCATGGAATGAGGACTTATGCAGCAAAACGCCGCGTTGATTGTTGTGGATGTACAAAAAGGCTTTACCCCGGGTGGCAATCTGGCGGTCAAAGATGCGGATCAGATTATTCCCAATATCAATCAACTAGGACAGTATTTTGACAATGTGGTGCTGACCCAGGACTGGCATCCAGCAAATCATATTTCTTTTGCCGAGAATCATGCAGGCAAGGCACCTTATGACACGATTCAGCTGGATTATGGTTCTCAGGTGCTGTGGCCAAGTCACTGCGTACAGGGTACGGAAGATGCCAAGCTGCATCCAGATTTGAATTTGCCGCATGCGCAGCTGGTGATCCGTAAAGGCTGCCATCAGCAGATTGACAGTTATTCAGCGTTTATGGAAGCGGACCAGAAAACCACGACCGGTCTGGCCGGTTATCTGCGCGAGCGCGGTATTGATACTGTGTTTATTGTCGGCATTGCGACGGACTTCTGTGTGGCCTGGACCGCACTGGATGCATGTAAACTCGGTTTCAAGACCTTTGTGATTTCGGATGCCACTAAAGGCATCGACTTAAATGGTTCGCTGCAGCATGCTTGGCAAGATATGCTGGCCAAGGGTGTAAAGCGTATCTATATGAAAGATATCGTAGAACTGGCCTAAACCTTTTGTCTTAGCCAGATTTTGCAGGCGGTTTGCCATGTTAAGTTGCCTGCATTCAATAGCCGTGGATTGCCATGGCATATTTCTTTTATGACCCATGGACTCCCCACATGTCGGCATTATTTAGATTTACCCAATTTTTTCAGAAAACCTTTGCGCTTTGGGTCATTGTATTCGCGGTGCTTGCCATTGCCTCGCCAGCGACGTTCGTCTGGCTGAAAGCCTATATTCCATGGATGCTCGGTATCATCATGTTTGGGATGGGCATGACTATGACCCTGGCCGATTTTAAAAGCGTCTTGCAAAGTCCTAAAGCGGTATTGATTGGTGTGTTCGCCCAGTTTGTGGTGATGCCGGGTTTGGCTTTTCTGCTCTGTCATTTGTTCCAGCTTCCGGCAGAAATTGCCATCGGGGTGATTCTGGTGGGCTGCTGCCCGGGGGGGACAGCATCGAATGTGATTACCTATATGGCTAAGGGCAATACGGCTTTATCGGTGGCATGTACTTCAGTATCCACCTTGTTGGCACCCATCCTGACACCTGCTATTTTTTATCTCTTGGCCAGTCAATGGCTTGAAATCAATGCCCTATCGATGCTGGTGTCGATTTTACAGATCGTATTATTTCCGATTCTACTCGGTCTGATTGTACGTGCGATTTTTAAAGCCAAAGTCAATGCATCTATCCAGGTGATGCCTTTGATTTCGGTAGTGGCCATTGTCACGATTGTGGCAGCGATCATTGCTGGCAGTAAAGCTCAGATTCTAGAATCGGGTCTGATGATCCTCGGGATCGTGGCACTACATAATGGTATGGGCTATCTACTGGGTTACTGGGCCAGCCGTATCTTTAAATTACAAGAAATTGACTGCCGTGCGGTATCGATTGAAGTCGGTATGCAGAACTCAGGTCTGGGCGTGGCTTTGGCGGCGGCTCATTTTACTGCATCACCGATTACCGCAGTACCCAGTGCCATTTTCAGCCTATGGCACAATATTTCCGGTCCTGCTTTGGCAACCTATTGGGCAGCTAAACAGCCGCCAGAAACAGATCAAGCTAACAAATCTCAGCAGCCATAAGTCATAAAAAAGCCCGATCTTGAATCGGGCTTTTTGTTATCTAAATTTCTTAAGAAGCTTTGGATTGTTTTGATTTCAGGATATCGGTTCGGAAGCTTTGCGCCAGTTCCGCCATCTCTGCATCCATGCCGTTCATGACAAACGCATGGCGAGTGAGGACATTGGTTGGATTTGGCATGCTGACCAGCTCATAGTGATCGGCAATCTCTTTCAGTAAGGTATTTGGCACATGCACAGCGCTTTCACGCGCCACCAGTTGCTGTACCAGTCGTTCCGCTGCTTGAGTTGAGTTCAACTGCATTTCATCCACTTTCGATGAAATTGCACAACGGGTCTGCAGCACAAAGCGTTTGTCTTCACGGTAGCGTTTATACAGCACTTCAGACAACAGCTGGAATACATAGCTGATTAGGGTCAGGCAGGCAAGAGCATCCGGTTTGTCCGCAGCAATGCTTAAGGTTGCACCTTTTTCATCAAACTTGTGCACGGTCTGGATATCCGAGCTGTTTAATTTGTAATGCTGTACGCACAGTTCAGTGGCCTTGTTCAGGAAGATCTGGCACAGGTTAAAGTAGGGCACAGAAACCGTCTTATTCACTGAATCCAGTAGCTGTTTAGGATCATAGAACTGGATATTCAGGGAAAGGGTATCTTTTTCCTCGGCCACTGGGGTGGAAGTTTTTTCTTTTGGCTTTTGCTGAATGGCTTGCTGTGCCTGGGCAATTGCCAGTGCGGCATTATGTTTTTCCTGTTCCAGTGCCTGAGTCAAGGTCTGAATCTCGAATTTCAGACGTGATTCATTGTTAATCCGTGCCAGATATTCACTACGGCTCGGGCGGGCGATGGCACGATAGCCTAACCACAGCAATGCATGGATGATGAACGAGAACAGAATTGCCATCCATTGGGTACGCAGAATTTCACCGATGCTGAGTTCGATCAGGGTAATTTCCACTGAACCGACTTTTTTCTCGTTGACTTGTGCATCACGGACAAAAACTTCGCCTTCACGGGTTTTGGTCAGTCCACCAGTGGCTAAAACTTGAGCATTTGAATCGAGAATACGAATTGACGCCACACTTGGGTTGGTGGCATAACGGTTTGCCAGCAAAGCCAGTGAAACCCGGTTGGGTGGATCAAGCTCGGCCAGGCTGTCTGTCACCAGTTGGCTGGTCATCAGCTGACCCTGACTGGCACGGTTTTCATTCAGCTGGTGAGTCGTTGCCAATACCAGCAAGAAGGTATGCAGGGCAAAACTTATAATCAGTAGGCTAGCAAATAGCCCTTGTCTAGGCGCATTCAACGTAAACTTCCAAGGCAATTCTGTTCAATTTCGATTATGATTCTAACAATAGTTGTAGCTCAGACCCGAGTCAATTCATGCGAGAAATCATTCTTATTTCATTTTTAGGACCGGACCAGCCTAATCAATTTACACGATTAATGCGGGTTTTGTCCGCTCATTCCTTACAGATCCTGGATGTAGGACAAGCGGTTATTCATAACCAGTTGACCTTAGGTATTGTTGTATCTTCGGACGACCAGACTGCAACCGCGTTAGCGATGAAGGAAATCCTGATTCTAGCACATGAAATCGGGTTAACAGTGCGCTTTAAACCAATCTCCGTCGCAGAATACAATCAATGGGTGCAGGAAGGCGGTCAGACCCGCTATATCGTGACTGCATTGGCTCCAGAATTAAAGGCTTCTGACCTGCAGGCGGTGACCCAGATCGTCTCCAACCAGGGCTTTAATATTGAAACCGTGACCCGACTCTCCGGTCGTCCGGTACTGGATGGTGCTGAAGCTGGGCCGAAACGTGCCTGCGTACAGTTTAGCCTGAAGGGCCAGATGCTGGATGCCACTGCCATGCGTACTGCGTGTCTGCGTCTGTCAACTGAACTGGGCATTGATGTGGCAGTCCAGGAAGACAATGTCTATCGGCGTAACCGCCGTCTGGTTTGCTTCGATATGGACTCCACCCTGATCGAGCAGGAAGTGATTGATGAGCTGGCCAAAGAAGCCGGTGTCGGTGCACAGGTCGCTGAGATCACTGAACGCGCGATGCAGGGCGAGCTGGACTTTCAGCAAAGCTTCCGTGCACGGGTGGCCTTGCTGAAAGGTATGGATGCATCGGTACTGCCAAAAATTGCTGAACGTCTAACCTTAAGTGAAGGTGCAGAACGCCTGATTTCGACTTTAAAAGCACTGGGTTATCGTACAGCGATTCTGTCTGGCGGCTTCCAGTATTTTGCTGAGCATTTGCAAGCGAAACTGGGAATTGATGAAGTGCACGCCAACGTCCTAGATGTTCAGGATGGTATTGTCACTGGTGAAGTCAAAGGTCATATCGTCGATGGTGCACGTAAAGCACATCTATTGATGACCATTGCTGAAGAGATGGGCATTTCCATGGAACAGACCATTGCTGTGGGTGATGGGGCTAACGACCTGCCAATGCTGTCAATTGCAGGCCTAGGAGTCGCGTTCCGTGCTAAACCACTGGTTCGCCAAAATGCCAATCAGGCGATTTCTAGCGTGGGTCTGGATGGGGTGCTGTACCTGCTCGGTGTGCATGACAAAGACCTAAGCCGTGCTTGATTTCAGATCGATTTAAACTAAAAAACGCAGTCCAAGAGCTGCGTTTTTTTATGCCATTTGAGAATGATTTAAAGATGAACAGGGCAGCCTGTATAGAAATACACCGATCATCTTAAACGGAAAAATAATTTTTTTAGTCCAAAAAAACAGCGTTGATTTTGTAATGACACGCCAGCGTCGATGACACAAATGTTTTGCAAAAACTCGAAAATCAAAAAATGTAATGACAAAATAATATCGCGACAATATATGTCGTTCCGTAAAAGAAAAGGACTTTTTTTAGTCAAAAAACTCATCATAATGCTGGCATAGACAAACAAATCAGTATGTTCCACTTGGTGGTTTTATCGACTTCAGCTGAAAGAAAGACTGCATCTGCAGCAGCTTCAGTTGAACGGAGGGGATGTTATGGTAACAGCGAATTTAGCAACAATTGTAGGCCTGAGCCTGGTAGCCGCTGCTGTGCTTATTGTGTTCTTCTCACCTTATCGTCGCTGGCTGAGCTTTATGGTAGCGGGTATGTTTACCTGGGGACTGATCGAAATTATTCGTTTTGGTACACAAACCCTGTTTGAACTGCCAATGACCTATGCTTATCTGGCGTCTTTAAGCAGTGTCATGGTGATTGTCACTCTGCTGCTGCTACGCGAAGATCGTCGTGCTGAACGTGCCTTGCTCGCCAAGCGCCGCTGCATCGAGCACACACCAGTATATGAAGATGACCAGCAGCAGTTATCCAGCCGCTAACAGTACTTAAAATAAAAAGAACAAATGCACCTTCGGGTGCATTTTTTGTTAAACAACATCAACAAACTGCATGCTTAACCTGCCAAGATTTTATGCTAGGATAGCTGTCAATTTTCGTACAATTACAAAATAGGCATAACGCATGAAACTGTCTTCGATTCCTGTCGTGAAACTTCCTTTGGTTGATGTCAGCACTGACCCGCTGGATTTGCTGGTGGCTGGTCTGGCTTTGCGCATGAAGCAGTTGGCACGTACCAGCCCAAAATTTATTGAACTGGTGCATGAGCGTCAGTTCCGAATCCAGATCGGTACTGATGAAGGCTTTGCCCGCCAGATTATTGTCAATAATGGTCAGATCGATACGGTATCTGGCAATCCTGAACCCGCAGATTTCGTGTTGCAGTTTGCCGATAGCGAGCAGGGTGTAAAAACCTTGATGAAAGGTGACCCGACTGCGTTTATGACCGGTATGCAAAACGGCAGTATCAAGATGGAAGGGGATTTTGGTTTGCTGGTTTGGTTTAACCAAGTCGCGAAAATGATTCCACCGAAACTGCCAAAACCAGTCAAAGAAAAAGTGAAACTGGTGCGTCAGTTTATTAAAGAAAAGACTGGTAAATAAATTAAAAATCTTTCATCCTTTTTACACCCTCTTTGTGTTTCTCCCAGAGGAAGAAAGAAAAGGTAGGATGAAAGATTTTTTAAAAGCAAAAGCCCTCAATCCGAGTAATGCCAGTCAGTTAAGAGATTGACTGGCTTTTTCTTGGGTATTTTTGAGGTTTTCCTTTTACAACCCTTGGATAACTCCTCACTCTTCTCTCAGGTATAACATACCGATTAGATTTCTCCATTAAACTTTCCAGATGTTTGGGTAGATTACCTGCAGAAGCCAAAGAGTCGAATCTGAGTAAATTAAGAAGGGCAATAGATGCAATATGAAAACTGATCCTCAACGGGCTTACTTTGGCACGTTGAGCCATATATTTCATTTGTCTTCTTAGAACATTATAAGCAATCAAGACACCCCATAATTCTTGATAAATTAAGTCTGGCTGTTTGCTCCTTAAGTGCTTACCTTCCTGTAAATTGCTTTTAATTTCTCGGTAACACATTTCAATTTCCCAACGCTGAGCATATAACTTTGCCAAGGCTATAAGTGGGTATGTCTTTGAATCTAATAATGAAGTAATGTAACGTCTGATTTTTCCTGCCTGCTCAACTTCAATTAAACGTGCTTCCCAGTAATCTCCTAATGCTGGATTAAGTTTTTTGGTTCTTGCTGATATTGGCATCCTGATATGAAAATCATGTGGGGAATTCCGTTTAATTATGTCATAACGTAAATTATCTTTTGCTCGCATCAGCCAATGACTTGATTCTCCACGTGTTTGCCAGCCTATTAAAAAATCAGCAGAGAAATAAGCTCGATCAAACAAAGTAATACTTTGTGCTGGAGGAGATAATTGATTTGCTAATGTGAGTTCACCTTGATCCATACTGCCTATTTGGGCATCTATGATTTCATGAGTATTGGTATTCACTAGACACGTGGCTCTAACTTGTGGGTAAGGTGCTACAGCAGTTTTACCTTTAGATGAGCCAAAATGATTAAAATTCTCCTTGGTCAGTGGCATAGACCAAACCACCCCGTCAACAGCACATACACTAAGACCTTGAAAGGTTGAATATTGTTGTTGTGATTCATCAAACCATGCTTGGCTGATTAAGGAGAATAAGGCGGCTAAGGGTTCTCGACCTAAACGTTGTCGAGCTTGGACAGCTGCACTAGGAACACAATAATCTGTTGTACCAAACACGAGTTTTAATTGTTCTACCACATAGCTGATGGGTTGATTGCGAAACAAGGCAAGCCCAAGAACAAGCCAAACCACGTGCTCAGCAGGTAATTTTCTCCTTCTGATCGATGCCTTACCTGTTTGATGCAGAGATGTTTCAATCCAATTTAAGTCAATAAGTTCACAAAAATGGCTAAGTGATGGGAGAGCATGTTCAAGAGTGGATTCTAAATGTTCAGATAAAGACATAAAAAAATGAGCGTATTTACATACACTCATTTTTACTACATTTTGCTAATATTTGCTTAACTGACTGGCATTACTCAATCCGAGGGCTTTTTTATTTGTTTATTCTACTTCCAGATTAAACGTCACCGGTCCATCATTGACCAGATGCACTTTCATGTCCGCGCCAAAAATGCCGGTCTGAACCGCTGGAAATTGTGATTTGGTATAGTCCACCAGTTGCTCATACATGGCTTTGGCTTCTGCAGGTGGCATGGCTGGTCCAAAATCGGGACGTAAGCCTTTCTGGGTTTGTGCCATCAGGGTAAATTGTGACACCAGTAAAATTCCACCATTAGCCTGTGTCACGTTCCAGCCCATTTTGCCTTGATCATCATCAAAGAAACGGTATTTCAAGATTTTATCAATCAGCTTCTGACCTTTTTCCAGAGTATCTTCTTTGCCAATCCCCAAAAACACCAGAATGCCATGCTGGATTTCGCCAGTGGTTTCACCCTCGACCACGACTTTGGCTTCAAGTACCCGTTGTAACAATGCACGCATATTTGACTCAAAACTAAAAAATTGCCTGCATTGTACAAGATCAGCAGAAAAGGTGTGGATGGATACTGCTTAAAATTTACTCCATTTATTGAGATTCAACAGACTGGACCGAAGACTATGGCTGAGTTTGCCAAAGTGATTGGCCAGGAAAAAACAGCTACAAAAAATCATTCAGACAGCCAAGAAATTTTCAGTAAAAGCAGATAAATAAGCTGTTTTTTACATTTAATTTTTCGTGATATTTTCACCTAGCTGTACGTAATTCCTGCAATATTACGAGCCGTTTTATGCTTTAATGCAGAGATAAGCACAGCGATATTTCTGAAGTTATGGCGCCAATCATCCAATCCCTGCTTGATACTGACTTGTATAAATTCACCATGTTACAAGTGGTCTTGCACAAGTTTCCGCAAACCCACAGCCTGTACCATTTCCGTTGCCGCAACCTAGAAGATACAGTTTATCCACTGACTGATATTCTGGATGATCTCAACCATCAGCTCGATTTGCTGTGCCAGCTGAAATTTAAAGAAGATGAACTGCAATACCTGCGTGGCATGCGCTTTATCAAAAGCGACTTTGTCGATTATCTGGAACTGTTCCAGCTGAAACGCCGCTTTATCAAAGCCAGCATCGACAGCGAAGGCCGTCTGGATATTACTGTTGAAGGTCCGATGGTGCAGGCGATGATGTTTGAAATCTTTGTGCTGGCGATTGTGAATGAACTCTATTTCAGCCGTATCCGTACGCCTGACGTGCTGACAGAAGGCGAGCGTCGCCTGAAAGCCAAGATTGAATTGCTAAAACAGTACGATGCAGCACAGGATCCGAATGATCCGCCATTCCTGGTCTCGGATTTTGGTACCCGCCGTCGTTACAGCTTCGAATGGCAAAAGCATGTGGTGGAAGAGTTTAACAAGGCTGCACCGCATGTGTTTCGTGGAACCAGTAATGTCTTGTTAGCCAAAGAATTAGGTATTACTCCAATCGGTACTATGGCACATGAATTCCTGCAGGCGTTCCAAGCTTTAGACGTCCGTTTGCGAGATTTCCAGAAAGCAGCGCTGGAAACCTGGGTACAGGAATACCGTGGTGACTTGGGGATCGCGCTGACTGATGTGGTCGGTATGGATGCCTTCCTGCGTGACTTTGACCTGTACTTTGCCAAACTGTTTGATGGCCTGCGTCATGACAGTGGTGACCCGTATGAATGGGGCGACAAGGCTTATGCCCATTACAAGAAGCTGAAAATCGACAGCAAAACCAAAATGCTGACGTTTAGTGATGGACTGAATCTGGAAAAAGCCTGGAAACTACATCAGTACTTTAAAGATCGCTTCCAGGTGAGTTTCGGGATTGGCACCAACCTGACCAATGATATGGGCCAGACTCCACTGAATATCGTGCTGAAACTGGTGGAATGTAACCGTCAGTCTGTGGCGAAAATTTCTGACAGCCCAGGAAAAACCATGACCGATAACGATACCTTCCTGGCTTATCTGCGTCAGGTCTTCGATATCAGCGAAATGGCTGAAGCCTAAGATAAAAAACCGTCTCAAACCTGAGACGGTTTTTTTATACAATGTTCTGTTTGCCAAATTCGTTATCATAAATTGTGATAAATAACCCATTAAAAACCGCATAATTGTAAAAATGAGCTGTGCTAAGATCAGACTGATTTGAACCATAATTCCTATGACAACGATGACAGCTTCAGCTTTTAATTTTGGTCTGCTGATTGAAGCAGAAGACCTGGTGCCACATCTGGGCAATGAAAAACTCCGTATTGTCGATCTGAGCCGTGCTTCGGTGTATGAGCAGTTGCATATTCCGAATGCCTTGCAACTGCAGCCGAAAATGCTGGTGCGTCAGGAAGAAAATGCGCTGGGTCTGTTGCCAGATCAAGCCGGTCTTGAAGCATTAGTGCGTTATCTAAATATCTCGACAGATCATCATGTCGTAGCCTATGACGACGAGGGTGGAGCATGGGCGGGGCGTCTGCTCTGGAACCTGCACTGCATCGGTTTTGAAAATACCAGCCTGCTGAATGGCGGGATTCATGCCTGGATCGCAGCTGGGCTGCCAACCTCGTCTGATCCGGTGAACTTACAGCCGGTAGAGAATTTGGTTCCCGTTCAGCTGGATCATGAAAAAGAGGTGCGTATTGATTATAAAGCGCTACGTCAGCAGGTCGAGCAGGGCAAGGTTCAACTCTGGGATTGTCGTACTGAAGAAGAATATACCGGTCTGCGCCTGACAGCGCGACGCGGCGGTCACATTACCGGGGCACGTCATTTCGAGTGGAGTACTGCCCTTAACCGGCAAAATCATTTAAAATTGCATCCTTTACAGCGCACTCAACAGCGTCTGGAACAGCTGGGCTTTGATCTGAAGCAGCCTGTGGTGGTGTACTGTCAGTCACATCACCGCTCAGGGCTGGCTTATATTTTAGGTCGTCTACTTGGCTGGGAAATCCAGGCTTATGATGGTGCGTGGAGTGAATGGGGCAACCGCCTCGATAGTCCAATCGCTACAGGGGAGTCGCCATCTTGAGCATCACATCGCGTTTAAAACAACAACTTTTTATCCAGGCTCAAAAGGTTGTGCCACAACACCGTCTGTCCCGTGTGGTCGGCAAAATTGCAGCCAGTGAAAATCCAGTTGTCAAAACTGCGGTGATTTCTGCCTTTAAAGCGAAATATGGCATCGACATGTCGATAGCTGAGCAGACCAATGCGTTGAAATATAGCTCTTTTAATGACTTCTTTACCCGTGGTTTGCGTACCGGCGTGCGTCAGGTGGATTCGGATGTGACCAGCATCGTTTCTCCAGCTGATGGTGCGATTTCCCAGCTGGGCAAAATTGAAGATGGTGATGTGTTTCAAGCCAAAGGACAGAAATTTACGGTTGAAGCCTTGATTGCCGATCCACAACTGGCGCAACCTTTTAAAAATGGTGAATTTGCAACCGTCTATTTGTCACCACGTGACTATCACCGTGTGCATATGCCATTTGCTGGTACTTTGACTGAAACCTTATATGTACCGGGTGAACTGTTCTCGGTGAATCAGGTAACTGCAGAAAATATTCCAGGTCTGTTTGCCCGTAACGAGCGTATGGTGTGCCTGTTTGATACTGAACTGGGCCGTATGGCGGTGGTTTTAGTTGGCGCCATGATCGTAGCGGGGATTGAAACCGTCGCAACCGGTAAGGTAAAACCGTCTGGGCGTATCGAACTGAACCAGCATGACCTGTTCCTGGAAAAAGGTGCTGAGCTAGGCCGTTTCTATTTGGGTTCTACTGCAATCATCCTGTTTGAAGAGAATAAGATGCAGTGGGATGAGAAGTTTAAGGCTAATTCAACGGTGTTGATGGGTGAGGCACTAGGTCATACGATTTAATTTGTAATAAATATTCCTCCTCCCTGTGGGAGAAAGTTAGGTGGAGGGGACTTATATGGAATTAGACCTCGCCCTAGCCCTCTCCTAAAAGGAGAGAGAATCTAACCATAATAAATATTTCCTAGATTTTCCCTCTTTGAAAAAAGTGAGAAGCACTGCTTTGCAAGGGGGAGGATTATAAAAATCGCAGATTCAAATCCCAAGTGCGACACATTTGTAGTTAGTTGAAAAAGTTAGGTGTATTCATAGAATCATTAGACTTTTTCAACTCGCAATTGGAAAGCACACAATGAAGAAATACACCCAACTTTCTCAAGATGAAAGATACGAAATTTATGCTACTTTGAAAAGTAAAAGCTCAATCGCTAACCTTGCTCGGGAGTTAGGGCGTTCACGATCAACCATCTACCGTGAATTAAAAAGAAATACTGGGCAACGTGGATATAGGGCTCAACAGGCAGCTAAATTTGCAAGTCAAAGACGGTACCGTCCTTCCTCATCAATGACAGCATTTGCCTTCGCCTATATTGATTATTTAATTGGCTTGGACTGGTCACCAGAACAAATTTCAGGTGCTTTAACACAACGCGGTTGGCTGGATGTACCTTCACATGAGTGGATTTACCAGTACATTTATCAAGATAAATCAAAAGGCGGTAAACTCCATCTACACTTAAGGCATCAGAAGAAATATCGAAAACGAGGTTACAAAAACACGGATCGTAGGGGGCAAATCATTGATAAAACAAGTATTCACTGTCGAGACCAGGTCATTGATCAACGACAACGTTTAGGAGATTTCGAAGGTGACACGGTGATTGGTAAACATCATAAAGGTGCTTTATTAACCCTTGTTGATCGAAAGAGCCTGTATGTACATATTGTTCATTTAGGATCAACGAGAGCATCCTCTCAAACGATTACTTGTGCGTTAGATCGTTTACGAATGAGCCATGCTTATAGTGTGACATTTGATAATGGTAAAGAATTTTCCGAACACAAAAGAATTACTGATGCCGGGATAGAGACGTATTTTGCTGATCCTTACAAGTCTATTCAGCGAGCTAGAAATGAAAATACGAATGGTTTAATCCGTCAATATCTGCCAAAATCATCATCGTTTGATGACGTGTCAAACGAACAAATAGAGCAGATAGAATTTGCACTCAACCATCGTCCTAGAAAAACGCTAGGTTGGTATACACCGAGTGAAGTTATGGCTGGTTTTTATACTGTTGCACTTGCCGCTTGAATCCGCCAGTTAAAAAAAAGCGCCAAATGGCGCTTTTTTATATATGTGATTTATTTCTGCTTCACAACAATTGAATCGATACCGCTATGTTGCAAGGTTTGCTGGGCAATCACGGCAGCCTCAACCGAGTCATACGGACCAGAAACCACACGGTACCAGACCTTGCCATTTTCCACACTTCGCACCACATCTGCAGACAGGCCATTCAGAATAATTTCGGCACGACGGGCATCAGCCTGATCCGGATCATCATAGCTGCGCACTTGCAGGATATAGCTGTGTACAGGGGCAGCCGGTTCATCAATCAATCCGGGTTCTGCAGGTGTTTGTTCTTCTTCCGCTTTTGGTGCTTCGACAATGACCACTGCATCCTGTTTTGTGGTTTCAGGTACGGCCTGCTCAGGAATTGGGGTAACTTGCTGTTTAGGCAACAGATCATAGAAGCGATAATCCTTGTTAGTATCCTCTTCTTCATAATGTTCAGAAGTCGTCTGATTGTTGTTTGGTTTTACAGGTTCCCATGGCTTCCATAGCATGAGCGCCACCAGAAAACTTAACACGATTAAAATGATCACGAGTGTGCCTAACCATGCAGGAATCAATGGTTTTTTAGGCTTGTTCGGACGTTCAGATACACCGCGCTGCGTTTTTCCAAACACTGGGGATTTCCTCTTTGTATTTATTATCAGATAGAAAAGGCATAACTGCGGTTATGCCTTCTTACTCTCTGCATCGTATGTGATCGTGACGCAAATGTCATTATGCAATACACGAACTTTACAGCATATTTTTGACCTGTATGCCCAAGTGAACATACAGGTCATAATTTTTGGGTTACTTACATGCTCACTTTGAGTACAGCTCTTCGTCTTGCATCAATGTAAAAGCAGTGCTTTACATTGACTCAGGAGCGGACACACCTAACAGTTCCAGACCGTTACGCAGGACTTGGCGGACATTGATAGACAACAGTAGGCGGGCCTGAGTCAGTTCTGCATCATCACCCAGTACCTTGTTCTCATTGTACCAACCGTGGAACAGGGCAGCCAATTCTTTCAGATAGTTACCCACCTGGTGCGGTTCGTAGTTATTCGCGGCACGCACCACGATTTCTGGATAAGCTGCCAGTTTGGCCAGGATTTCAGTTTCTGCATCCAGTTCAAGTTTAGCTGCAAACGCACGTGCAGCTGTAGCGTCAAAGTTTACGCCAGTTGCAGCAGCTTTCTCTAACATACGGCAGATACGCGCATGGGCATACTGGATGTAGTACACCGCATTGTCCTTGCTTTGAGAAACGGCAAGATCCAGGTCGAAGTCAATGTGCTGTTCAGACTTACGCATCACGTAGTAGAAACGTGCCGCATCGTTACCGACTTCTTTACGCAGGTCACGCAAAGTCACGAACTGGCCTGAACGAGATGACATTTGCACCATCTCGCCACCACGCCATAAGCTCACGAACTGAACCAAAAGTACAGTCAGTTTTTTCGAGTCATAGCCCATCGCATCAATGGCAGCTTTAACACGTGCGATATAGCCATGGTGGTCTGAACCCCAGATATCTACGATATCGGTATAGCCACGTTGCAATTTGTTCAGGTGATAGGCGATGTCAGAAGCGAAATAGGTGGTTTGACCATTACGGCGTTTTACCACGCGGTCTTTTTCATCACCAAATTCGGTCGATTTAAACCAGATGTTGCCATCTTTTTCGTATAGGAAGCCACGCTGATCTAAAGTCTGTAGCGCTTCATCAATTTTTTCAGTCAGGGTTGCTTCGCTGAACCATTGGTTGAAAGTGACACCAAATTCACCCAGGTCATCTTTAATGTCATCTAGAATGGCTTTCAGCGCAGCCTGATGGAAGACACGGTAGCCTTCACCCAGTAAATTTTGTGAGTTATGAATCAGGCCATCGATATGTTTTTCTTTGTCACCTGACAGAACGACTTTGTTGCCATCCGCATCGGGTTCTGGTGCATATTGCACGTCTTCAGGCACGTCTTTATAAACGTCTGCGACTGGACGGACATAGACATCACCATCTTTGTCGATAATGCTTTGTGCGATTTCTTTAACATAGTCGCCTTGATAGGCATTTTTCGGAAATACCAGTTCCTGACCTTGTAGTTCCAAATAACGCAGGTACGTAGAGGTCGCCAGGATATCCATCTGACGGCCAGCATCGTTGACATAATATTCACGATCCACTTTCGCACCAGTGGCTTCCAGCAGGTTTGCAACGGTCATTCCGTAGGCAGCACCACGGCCATGACCGACGTGTAGGCTAGAAGTCGGATTAGCAGATACAAATTCTACCTGGATGCGTTTTTCCGCATTGGCTTGGGTGCGACCGAAGTTTTCTTTTTGCGCTTGAATCTGGTCTAGAACTGCGAAGCGCTGATCCGCATTCAGGAAAAAGTTGATAAAACCCGGGCCTGCAATCTCAGCTTTGCTGATGTCTGCAACTTCAGGCAGGGCAGCAAGGATTTTTTCTGCTAAATCACGCGGTTTCATTCCCGCAGCTTTAGACGCGATCATGGCAATATTTGATGCAAAGTCACCGTGGCTACGGTCTTTGGTACGCGTCAAATTACTTGTGTTGTTCCAGTCAGATGGGAGTACGTTTTGTGCCTTTAAGGTTTGCACTGCATGATCGAGAGCTGCTTGGATTGCCGTATTCATAATCAGTCGAAAATAGATATCGCAGAAAAACAGCAAATATAGCAAATTTCCGACTCTTTAGGTAAAACCATTTACAGGGAATAAAAAATATACGGGTCGTTCCGGGCAGATTTTTACAGATTTGTAAGGGATGATTTGATAGATTATGTGATGATTAAAGTATTTATAACTAAACGCCAATCTCAACTTTAAATAAGCTTTTCAAATTGAATCGGCGAATAACCACATTTTTTATTCATAACGACGCAGACCGTATGTGACAAAATCTTTCTGATAAAACGATGCGATAAGTGCCATAAATCTCTTGCCCTTACTTTTTGAATATTAAAGCGATCAGTTAATTGACCAATGACCGTTTCAATTTTCCTTCGTGCTCTCATAAGCAACCTCATTGATTCTTGAGATCTAGAGTCCGGCATATTCTTTCTTAAAGGAGTTTGTAGATCAACATACTGAAATTTATAGTATTCTTTCAAGCTGGGTCTTAAGTAACCTTTATCTGCACCTAGTAACCCATGAATATTTTCTGTGATTTCTGGTGCAACATCACGCTCATCTACATTTGCTGGAGCGAAAGTATAGCCAGTAATCATACCCTCCAAATTAATTACAAGATGCCCTTTAAAACCATAGTATTTCTCTTGTTGTGCAGCACAATAACTAAAACCTGCATGTTCTTTGAAATTCTTGTGTCTTTTTGCTCGACTATAACGACAAACAGGTATAGGAAATCCATCAATAAAATGAATATGATCCTGACCATAATGTGCAGTTAATTGGGCTGTGATTTTTTGATGAACTTGCCATAAGTTTGCACAATGCTTACAAAAGTTAGGATATGAACCTAAATGAGGGAACCAACTTAAGTAATTGTTTTTAAAAAACATCCATATGCTTTTATCCGTATCCATTTTGAGACACTCACCAACAATTTGCATTGTGATAATTTCAATATCGGTTAAAGCAGGTGGAAAACCACGTTTTCTTAATGGTTCAGAGATTATAGTTGGGTAAATTTCCTCTATGATTAAATAGACAATGATGATAAATTCTTCAGTGGACATAACTGTAATTTTATTTTCATAGACGGATTTAAAATGAGGCTATGTCCTTTTTATTTCAATGACTTAAAAAGTTGAGATTGGCGTATAACTAACTAAAATTTTGTATAAAAAATGAATGATCACTGAAATTCAAATCACTGATATTGGTGAAAGTGACATAACAAAAAGAGCTGTCCATGGATTCGCAACAAGGTCCGGTGATTTTCGGCAATATTTCTAAACTTGCTGCCAAATTGGCGCTGATCATTGTGCCTTTTATTCTGTCCTGCTTGATGAGTGGCATCATTTCCTTGATCAATATGCTGTGCACTCTGGGCTGGATGGAAGGCTTTCTGTCACTTTGGCTGCATAACTGGATGATCTTTAAGCCTTCGCTTTTCCGATCGTGCTGTTACTGCTGCCGGTGGTGCACAAGATCACCGGGCTGTTGGTCGATATGAACGGGTCACAATCACCAAAATAAGCTATTGATTCTCCATGGGTGAATCAGCAGGTTGTTCAGTGAGAGGATGCTAAAAAGAGATATTCAAAGTGCTTAGAGTAGATGTTCGACCACAGCACGAATAATCCCCAGTGCCAAACCGATAAACCCACCGACTACCACACCATTGACGCGGATCATATGCAGGTCACCACCAACCTCATTTTCAATCTTGCTGATCATCTCGCGTGAATCCCATTCATGAATCCGTTCACTAATAAAACGGATCACTTTCTCGCTATATTGGTCACTGAGCTCTACCGCCAGGCCGCTCATACGATTATTCAGTAATTCACGTACTGAGTCATTGGACATGATATTTTCCCCGACCTGCTGAATCGCAATACGCAGGTTTTCGGCAATGCCAGAATCCGGTTTTTCCAGATCGGCCTTGATGGCATCACACAGAATCACCACCGCACCCCCGATAAAATTGAGCACCTGTGGGCTATCCAGCAGGGCATCCTTGGCATTATTCAGACGCTGGCTAGCTTCACTGTCATTGTTGGCCAGTTCCAGCATCAGTTGTTGTGCCGACTCTTCAATTTTCAGTCGCCATGGATGCTGGGGATCAGCGAGCATGGCTTCGACGCGCTGAATGACAGAATCAATACTGCGCTGCTGGACATCAATACCGATCCAGCTGGCCCCTTTGGCCAGTTTCCACACACCCATTTCCTTAAACAGGGTACGGGTCAGTTCACGGGTCTGGTCTGGATGCGAAGTCATCCAGACATGCACCAAATCTAGTCCACGCTGTAACACATCCTGATGGAAGTCATTTTCCAGCACGGCACGCAGCATTTCGCTGGCCAGATGGTTGATTTGGGTGTTTTTGACCCACTGCACACTGTTGGTCTGGATAAAGCTGGAAATTTGCTCCTGACCGACAAATTCAAAGATCCGCGGTGCAGTCTGCTGGATCACCTGGGTGACCTGAAGATTATTGGCCGGATTGGCCAGCCAGCGACCTGCGGCCAGACTCAGGTCAGTATTGGCCAGACTGCGCTGCACGATTTGCGGCGACAGGAAATTTTCTTGCACAAAGCGACCCATGGATTCAGCAATCCGCGCCTTGTTGCGTGGAATGATTTCGGTATGATCCCGCAGGAACTTTGGAATCGGTAACCGGCCAAAAGGATTGCGGAACAGCACGGTAATCGCGTACCAGTCCGCCAGACCACCGACCACACCGGCTTCTGCTGAAAGCATCAGGATATGGATCAGCCAGATATATTGCGGTAGCAGTTTGGCAGCCACCATTAGTGCCAGCCAGGCCAGTACGGCCGTAAGCAAAGCCATGGTAGCAAAGCGTTTGCTGCGTTGTAGGCTCGGTGAACTGGTCTGTTCTGGCATAAAGTCTCCTGTTATTTATTATTAGTCGTCGCTGGCTGTGGCTGTAGCATTTCACCGCTTGGACTCAGGCCATATTTTTGTCCCAGCGACTGCAGGATCAGCCGTGCATCAAAGGCATCCTGTGGCGCCTGTCCCTGTTTAAAGCATTCGATGGTATAGCCGACCTGTGCCGGTTCCACGGTCACGCGGTAGGGCATGTCATAGAATGGATCATACCAGCCATAGGGATGGCGGCGATAATAGCCATACGGATACGGTCTTGGGCTCGGATAGACAATCGCTTCACGTGGTGGCTGATGGGTTAAATTGCTGGGATCATCCTTGACCCGGAAGAACTGGAAGCCATTCTGCACGGTCGTTTGTGCAGCTTTGACCAAGGTAATTTCTTCAGCTGTACCAAAGCTCATATTTGGTCGTGCCTTAAAACTGATGCGATAAGTCTGGGCATTTAGCGGCGTGGTGGTGTACTGGCCGAGCTGGTCGAAGGTGAGTGGCTTGGATGGCGTTGTTGCACAACCCGAGAGCAGGGCGGAGCCTGCAAGGGCTAGGGCAATGATGGTCTTATTCATCTTGGTTCTCCTGATAGGTGATCCAGCTTTAGCAGCAGGTAAATATCTAGAAACTACTGTCCGGCTGGGTCAGGAAACTGAGTTCTTCCTCGGTCGATTCACGGCCCAGAATCTGGTTGCGATGCGGATAGCGTCCAAAACGGTCGATAATGATTTTATGCTTAATTTCATATTCGAGATTGGCTTGATTGCCGAGGCGCTGAAATAATTTCAGTGCAAATTCATGTATCAGCTTGGATTCACTGTGCATGAATGGCATATACAAAAAGGAACGCTGTTCCGGGCTCAATTGCTTGTCCAGATCTTGGCTGATGGCTTCTTGAGCCAGTGCCAGCGCCAGGCTGTCCTGGGCAAAAGCACGCGCTGTTCCCCGATAAATATTGCGTGAAAACTGATCCAGGACGATGATTTCTGCCAGACGGCCTTCCACCGATTTACGCCATGACCACAGTTCCGCCTGGCTGGCCTGCTGCAGAATTTCTGAAAATTTTTCAGTCAAACTTTGGTCGAACTGCTCGTTTTTGGCAAACCAGTTCGGCTGAGCCTCATCACTGAACCAGAAATTTAAAATATCTTCATAATTCATAATGTTTACAATTCATTAGCATTTATTTGTTAATAAAATCACAAATTTCACATGTCTTATAGAGGAAGTTTGTGTTAAAAAATTGCCGGATTAAAATCAACGGTTTGCCTGAAATCTAGGCGGGGTATAATGTGCAGCCCCCAAATCGCGTTATACTTGTATAAATCGATGATTTTATTTTAATAGTTTAGCCCATTAAGCGAGATTGTAATGAGTCAACCTGAATCGACTGCCCAAGCTGTATTGCCTTCTTGGGTAGATTCGTCGCTCATCCAAGGGATGCTACGCGGTATCGAGCGAGAAAGTCTGCGTATGCAAAGCAATGGCTTTCTGTCGCAAAGGCCGCATCCTCAAGCGCTCGGTTCAGCTCTGACCCATCCGCATATTACCACTGACTATTCTGAAGCTCTGATGGAGTTCATCACCCCCCCACAAGACACGATTCGGGGTGCGCTGAACTACCTGATGGATATCCACGCCGTGGTGAATCGCCAGCTGGAAGGTGAAGAAAAGCTTTGGCCGATGTCGATGCCATGCATGCTGGATAGCACAGATGACAATATTCCGTTAGCACAGTATGGCTCTTCTAATATCGGCCTGTTCAAGACCCTGTACCGCCATGGTCTGGGCGTGCGTTATGGCCGTCGTATGCAGACCATTTCCGGCGTGCATTACAATCTATCTTTCCCGGATCAATTGTTTGAAGCCTTGCAGGCCAATGAAACTGATGAAGCTTTAAAAAGCTTAAGCTTGCAGGATTACCGCAGCCATCGTTATATGGGCTTGATCCGGAACTTTATCCGTCTGACCCCATTGGTGATTTTTCTGATCGGTGCCAGTCCGGCGGTGTGTCAGTGCTTTATGACGGGTCGTGACCATCAGATGCTGCCATTGACGCGCGGAACTTTGTATACCCCGTATGCTACTGCGCTGCGTATGGGACGTTTTGGGTACCAGAATTCGGCACAAAAACAGCTCGGTATTCAATACAACAACTTGCATGACTATTTAGAGGGTCTGCAAAAGGCCGTCAAAACACCGTATAAACCGTTCACCCGTTTAGGCTTAGATGATGCTAATGGTGAGCCGATCCAGATCAATGACCATGTGCTGCAAATCGAAAATGAATACTATAGTCTGGTACGCCCGAAACAGGTACCGGAAGATGGAGAAACCCCCTCTCAGGCACTAGCGAATCGCGGCATTGGTTATGTTGAACTGCGTGCCGTAGATGTCAATCCATATAGCCCGATAGGGATCGATGAAAATACCGCTGGTTTCCTGGAAGTGGTAGCCCTGTATTGTTTATTACAGGATAGCCCAGCCCTGTTGCAGGATGAACAGGATGTGATTGACCAGAATCAGGCTGAAGTGGTGAACCGTGGCCGCGCTGCCAATGCAGCGATCTGGGAAAATGGCCAGAAATATCCAATTGAAGATTGGTGTGTGATCTATATGAAGCAGATGCAGCCACTGGCGGAACTGCTGGATGAGACTTATGGCACTGACCTGTATCGCAAAGCTATGCAAACCATGCAGATTCGGGTGGATGAAGTGGATACTACGCTGTCTGCATTGATTGTTGGCGATACCCGTACCCATGGGGGGATGTGGCATTTTGGCCAGATGCTGGCGCATCAGCATATTGAAGCTTATCAAGCACATCAGCTGAGCAAGAAAAAAGCAGCCTACTTTGCTGATTTAGCAGAAAAATCCTTGCAGAAGCAGCAAGAACTCGAGCAAGATAGCGGCATCAGCTTTACTGAATATCTTGCTCAATATCGATAATAAATAAGAGGGCCGACCATGAAATGGGGGTTTCGCTTCGTCAGTGGTGCGTTATTTGTCGCATCCGTGCTGGGGATGACATTTGCATTATATCTGGAACATGTACAAGGGCTTGAGCCTTGCCCGCTCTGTGTTTTCCAGCGGATTGGCCTGATTGGCCTGGGGATCATTTCGCTAATTGCTTTGCTGCATAATCCAAAATCCAATGCAGGCAAGCGTCTGTATGCATTTTTAGGTTCACTCAGCATTTTATGGTCTGCCGGTGTGGCAGCACGTCATGTCTGGCTGCAGAGCTTGCCACCAGATAAAGTGCCGAGCTGTGGTCCGGGACTGGATTACTGGCTGGAAACCTTGCCAATGAAATCGGTGCTGCAACAGGTGCTCACCGGTTCAGGTGAATGTGCCAAAGTGGACTGGACTTTCCTTGGGCAGTCATTGCCGGTCTGGTCATTGGTGTTCTTTAGCATTTTGCTCTTGGTCAGCTTGTGGCAGCTGTTCCGAAAATATCAGACCAAGCCGGTACAACGCTTAAGAGACAAATACTAAATAAAAAGGCCCTCGATTGAGTAATGCCAGTCAGTTAAGAGATTGACTGGCATTTTTTTGGGTATTTCTGTGGTTTCCCTTTCACAACTCGTGGGTAGTTTCTACTTCTTTTTTTCGGTAAAACATACCTTTTAGATTTTTCCATTAAACTTTCTAGATGTTTAGGCAAATTGCCTGCGGAAGCCAAAGAATCAAACTTCAATAGGTTAAGGATAGCAATAGAGGTAATATGAAAGCTCATTCTCAAAGGACTGACTTTTGCACGTTGAGCCATATATTTCATTTGTCTTCTTAGAACATTATAAGCAATCAAGACACCCCATAATTCTTGATAAATTAAGTCTGGCTGTTTGCTCCTTAAGTGCTTACCTTCCTGTAAATTGCTTTTAATTTCTCGGTAACACATTTCAATTTCCCAACGCTGAGCATATAACTTTGCCAAGGCTATAAGTGGGTATGTCTTTGAATCTAATAATGAAGTAATGTAACGTCTGATTTTTCCTGCCTGCTCAACTTCAATTAAACGTGCTTCCCAATAATCTCCTAAGGCTGGATTAAGTTTTTTAGCTCTTGTTGATATCGGCATTCTAATATGAAAGTCATGTTGCGAATTACGCTCCACAATCTCATACCGTAAATTATCTTTTGCACGCATAAGCCAATGACTTTCTTCTGCACGTTTTTGCCACCCGATGAGAAAATCTGCAGAGAAATAGGCTCGATCAAATAGGGTAATACTGTGTGAACAAGGAGATAATTGGCTTGCCAGTGTGAGTTCACCTTGATCCATACTGCCTATTTGAGCATCTATAATTTCATGGGTCGCGGTATTTACTAAGCAGGTTGCTCTCACTTGTGGATAAGGAGCATCAGCAGTTTTTCCTTTAGATGAACCAAAGTGTGCAAAATTCTCATCTGTATAAGGCATAGACCAAACAACACCATCAACAGCGCACACACTCAGACCGTGAAAGTTTGAGTATTGCTGCTGAGATTCTTCAAACCAGGCTTGGCTAAGTAAAGAAAATAGCGCATTTAAAGGTTCTGATCCTAAACGTTGTCGTGCTTGTACTACTGCGCTAGGAACACAATATTCTGTTGTACCAAATACAAGTTTTAGTTGTTCTACGACATATCCGATAGGTTGATTTCGAAATAAAGCGAGTCCAATGACAAGCCATACCACATGTTCAGCGGGTAACTTCCTTCTTCTAATTGATGCCTTACCTGTTTGATTCAGACTTTCCTCAATCCAGTTGAAATCAATAAATTCACTAAAATGGCTAAGTGAAGGTAAAGAATGTTGAAGGGTGCAATCTAAATTTTCAGATAAAGTCATAAAAAAAAATGAGCGTATTTACATACACTCATTTTTACTACATTTTACTAATATTTGCTTAACTGACTGGCATTACCTCGATTGAGGGCTTTTTTTACAGCTAAATCATGTGAGTGCAATACCTTCCACGCTTTCCAGATCCATCATATATTCATGGATTTGATGGAAGTCTTTGTCTTCATTGCTTGGATAGAACCAGCGTGCAATCTGCTCTGCGACCTGCGGATGACACTGTATTTCAAAGTGATTCAGGCCGTAGAAAATCGCTTTGTTGGCATCCGGAATTTTTAGCTGAAAACGCGGGTTAGGGTGTTCACCCAAGGCACTTTTTACACTGACCAGATAGTCTCCGATAACATTACGGGTGCGATTATGCCGGTTTTCATATTCGATGGTACCTGCGACAAAGTAAGCTTTGACATGTGAGGGAATAGGTGCTGGCTTACGGTTATCGTCCATCAGGCCAATGCGGACTTCATTATGCTCCCAGTCATCATCGCGAACACTACCATGCCTTAGGTCCAGAATACCGTTACTGCGGATATTCACCATATGTCCGATCATCTTGCCAAAAGGAAAACGTCCCAGTTTGTCCTGCAGACTAAAACCGAAACGCTCTAGTGCGGCGCCGTGGTGCGGGGAACCGAGGCAGACCAGATTTTCCACCATATGCACCCAGTCATAGACATGCTGTTTGCCATAGAACAAGGCACTGCGCGAGACCAGTCCACCCATGCTGTGTCCAATCAGGTCAATGCTGGTAATGCCGGGATTACGGGTGACTAAATCATTCAGGGTATGGGCCAGACTGCGGCCATTGGCCGAGATACGACGCCCAGTATTGTAGTTTAGGTACAGCATGGTGTTGTGGTCACGCTGCGCCAGCAATTTTTCCCCGATACCACTGTATTTGTTAGTAGACCAGCTCAGGTGATTCATACACAGACCATGCACAAACAGGGTTATTCGCCCGGTCAGTTCGCCTTGTTGTAAGGAGCCATAATGGTCATAGACCACCATCGGTAGTGCCATTGGGTTCTGATATTTCACCAGGTAGTCGCCAATGACCCCATTCATCACCCCAATCAGAAAATGCAGTGTTGGTGTTAAAGGCTTGTCATGCAAACGCGGGAATTTGGTAATGATGCCACGCAGGCTAGGAGCCACCAAGGTGTTCCCATAATGGAACAGCATGTCATAAGAATGTTGATACAAACGGACAATCGCAGGCAGGTTTTGTAGTTTTTCCGAATTTTTCTCACTCAGGCCAAAGAAGCTCAATAGCATATCCCGCTGGATAGTCTTGATCAGTTCTTGAGTCACCTCGCTGAATCGCATAGTCACAAGCTGAGCCAGACCCTCCAGTACATCTGCCTGGCTCGGTGGGGTACGGTCCCACTTACAGTAGGTTTCATGCAATGGCGTTAAGCTTGGCATCGGATCCTGTCCTTCATCAATCATGCGGACATCCAAAGTGATCTTTCTTTTTCAAGATGTTCGCGGTATAAATTCTTCTGAATTTCGATGTTTCTAATTATTCTGGGAATATTCTTAAAATACCGGGGAATACAGCACTGCACAGTGTTTTTTGTCAGACAATTCACCAAAAATGAATTAGATAAGCGTGATCCATATGTTACTTATAAAATAAATTTTGATCAGAATATAGGCGTTTTTGTTAATAAGCGATGAATGTCATCTATCTGCACGGCTTTAGAAGCAGTTCCGCGTCTATCAAGGGACAGCTGCTCAAAGATTACTGTGAAAAACATACTAAAGTTCAGGTGCATTTACCGGACCTGAACATGCCACCTGTGGATGCAATTCAGCGGGTGTCGCAGCTGATCGGGTCAATGAAAGACGTCGCACTGGTCGGCAGTAGCCTGGGCGGCTTTTATGCGACACATCTGGTCGCCAGGCATGCTGTACCGGCTGTACTGATCAATCCCGCCATGCGACCATGGCAGCTGTTCCGGGAACTGTTCGATGATGAACTGCCATTGCAGGTACATCCGAACTGGTGCCTGGATGAGGCAGATCTTGAGCAGCTTGAGGCCTTGGCGCTGCCAACTGCACAAGATGCAGACAAAATACTGGTGCTGCTGCAACAAGGCGATGAAGTTTTGGATTATCGTGAAGCACATCGCTATTATAGTGCTGCTCGTCCCCCGGCGATGCTGATGACTGAGGCCAATGGCAATCACGGGATGGATGATTTTGCGGAGAAGATTCCGCTGGTCTTACAGTTTTTATTGGACTGCATAAAAAAGGAAACCGAATAACGTGTCTCAATATACGGCTCAATCTCTTGAAGTTCTGTCTGGTCTGGACCCGGTCCGTCGTCGTCCGGGCATGTATACCGATACCACTCGTCCGAACCATCTGGCGCAGGAAGTGATTGATAATGCTGTAGATGAGGCACTGGCGGGCTATGCCAACAAGATTACCGTGACGGTGCATAAAGATGGCTCATTGTCGGTAGAAGATAATGGCCGTGGTATGCCGGTGGACATTCACCCGGAATATGGCCAGAGCGGGATCGAAATTATCCTGACCAAGCTGCATGCGGGCGGTAAGTTCAGTACCGATAATTACCAGTTCTCAGGCGGTCTGCACGGGGTGGGGATCTCCGTGGTCAACGCGCTGTCGAGCCGGGTTGAAGTGGCCGTGCAGCGTCAGGGTAACCTGTACAAAATGGCCTTTGAAAATGGTGAGCCAACAGGTCCTTTAGAAGTCCTTGAAGGCAAGGCACCCAAACGCGCGACTGGGACAACTGTACAGTTCTGGCCGGAAGCTAAATATTTTGATTCACCGAAGTTTGCACTAAAAGCACTGAAACATAACCTGAAAGCCAAAGCCGTTCTGGCAGCGGGTCTAGAGATCAACTACGTTGACCTGATCAATGATGAAAAGATTACCTGGCAGTTTGAAAACGGCTTGGTGGATTACTTGATGGATGAGCTGGAAGACCGAGAAATCATTCCAGCACCAGCCTTTGTTGCCACAGGGGATGCCGAACGTGCCAGCGCGGAATTCGCGATTTGCTGGAATGTGGAAGGCGGCGAAAGCATCCAGGAATCCTATGTTAACCTGATTCCAACCGCGCAGGGCGGTACTCATGTGAATGGCTTGCGTTCTGGTGTGACCGATGCGATGCGTGAGTTCTGTGAGCTGCGTAACCTTTTGCCACGCAACATGAAACTGTCTGCCGAAGATGTCTGGGATGGGGTGAACTATATCCTGTCGTTGAAATTCCAGGAGCCGCAGTTCTCTGGTCAAACCAAAGAGCGTTTATCCAGCCGTGAAGCCGCGGGCATCGTGCAGAATATTGCCAAAGATGCTTTTGCACTGTGGCTGAACCAGAATTCTGATATCGCCATGCAGTTGGCAGAGATGGCGATTTCCAAAGCCGGTCGCCGTCTGAAAGCCGCAAAAAAAGTTGAACGTAAGAAAATTGTGGCGGGTCCAACCCTGCCAGGCAAATTGTCTGACTGTGTCGGACATGATCTGGATCAGTCTGAACTGTTTATCGTGGAAGGAGATTCTGCGGGTGGCTCTGCCAAGCAGGCCCGTGACAAGAACTTCCAGGCCATCATGCCGATTCGCGGAAAGATCTTGAATACTTGGGAAGTGGCATCTGATGAAGTCCTAGCCTCTCAGGAAGTGCATAACATCGCGATTGCGATCGGGGTTGATCCAGGCTCGGATGACCTGTCTGAATTGCGTTATGGCAAGATCTGCATCCTCGCTGATGCGGATTCGGATGGTCTGCATATCGCAACTTTGCTCTGTGCTCTGTTCGTGAAACATTTCCCGGCACTGGTCGAAGAAGGGCACTTGTTTGTGGCGATGCCACCACTATTCCGTATTGATGACAATAAAGATGTCTACTATGCGCTGGATGAGGATGAGCTGGAAAGTATCCTGAAAAAATGCAAAACCAAGAATCCACAAATCACCCGATTCAAAGGACTGGGTGAGATGAATGCCAGCCAGTTACGTGAAACTACCCTGGATCCAAATACGCGCCGTTTGGTACAGCTGGATCTGGATGATACCCAGCATACGGCTAATCTGTTAGATAAGTTACTGGCGAAGAAACGTGCCAGTGACCGTAAGGACTGGCTGGAACAGAAAGGTAATCTGGCGGATATCGTGGTGTAATGAAAACCTATCCTTCACCGGAAGATATTCAAGAGATGAAACAGCGTGGCTATGATCTTGCGACCATAGCCGATGCTGAAGAAACCCTCTGTTTATGGCAGGCGATGAAGGATATTCAAATGCAGATCGAAACCGCATTTGCCAATGTCCGCTTAGGTGATGGCATTGGCTTATGGGAAGCACAAGGCATTGATGATTATAAATCTTTAGCAGAGCGTGGTGCTTTACGTGAGAAGGATGAAAAATCCAACTGGTCGAATATTTCTGCTCAAGATTTAAATGATTGTCATAGCAGCCTGGGATTTTTTGATGCTCAAGGTATGCGTTTCCATTTGCCGGCATTTTTGATTACTGATCTACAAGGGAAATATCGGTTTAATCTGGCTGGTCGGTTATGCAAAATGAATGATGAATTGCATCAGTTTCATCTGTTAAATAAAGCACAACGAGAAGTGGTTAAGGCTTATCTGAATTGGGCTGCTTCCGATCCAGATGATGAATTGCAACGTGATTCAATTTTCACAACATTACAAAAAGGATATTGGTCTCATTAGGTTAGATTCTTTGTCATATCTTTTAACCCGCAACTGCGGGATTTTTTATGCTTTAAATTGGTGCTGGTCATAAAAACCGCAATGCACCATTGCTGAGCAGGGTAGAAAAATAGAATATTTTGAGTTTGAACGCCATTTTCAGAATGTCCTGTTTATGAGTCTTCGAAAAGCCCTGCGATATAGATCACCGTTGATCTTCGGTATGATATTTTGTCATACCAATAATACTGTTTGTCTAACAGTTTGAACATCTTGTTGTTTTATTTTCTTCAGTTTGGCACAGAAATTGAATTGTTCTCTCGAGATTTAAAAATGCATTCACCGAAATGCCTGACAAAAGTTTGGAGAAAACAAAAGATGTTCCAACAAAATGTATTGACTAAAACTATTTTAGCCGCAACCGTGGCAGGGGCTGTTGTATTAACCGGATGTTCAAAACCTGCAGAAAAGGCAGAAGCTCCGGCAGCAGAAACTAAAACAACTGAAACTAGTGGTGAAACGATTAAAGTTGGTATCCTGCACTCTTTGTCAGGCACCATGGCCATTTCTGAAACATCATTGAAAGATACTGCACTGATGGCAATCAATGAGATCAATGCCAACGGTGGTGTGTTGGGTAAAAAATTAGAACCAGTGGTGGTAGATCCGGCATCTGACTGGCCACTGTTTGCTGAAAAAGCACGTCAGTTGATCACTCAAGATAAAGTCGCGGTTATTTTTGGTTGCTGGACTTCTGTTTCACGTAAATCAGTATTGCCAGTGGTAGAAGAACTGAATGGTCTGCTGTTCTATCCGGTTCAATATGAAGGTCAGGAACAGTCTAAAAACATTTTCTACACCGGTGCTGCGCCTAACCAACAAGCGATTCCTGCAGTGGAATACCTGATGAGTGAAGAAGGTGGTAAAGCAGAACGTTTCGTGCTGCTGGGTACCGATTATGTTTACCCACGTACCACTAACAAGATTCTGCGTGCTTTCCTGAAGTCTAAAGGCGTTGCTGATGCAGACATTATGGAAGAGTACACACCATTCGGTCATAGTAACTATCAAACCATCGTGAGTAATGTGAAGAAATTTGCTGCAGGTAAGAAAACTGCGGTGATTTCGACTATCAATGGTGACTCAAATGTTCCGTTCTACCGTGAACTGGGCAACCAGGGCATCAAAGCTTCTGATATTCCAGTAATGGCATTCTCAGTGGGTGAAGAAGAACTGCGTGGTATTGATACCAAACCATTGGTAGGTCACCTGGCAGCGTGGAACTACTTCATGTCTGTGAAGAATCCAACCAATACCGAATTCACTGGAAAAATGAAGCAGTACGCAGTTGATTTTAAACTGCCAAATGCCGACAAGTTTGTGACCAATGACCCAATGGAAGCGACTTACGTGGGGATCAACATGTGGAAACAGGCGGTTGAAAAAGCCGGTTCTACCGATGTTGATAAAGTTCGTGAAGCGATGGCAGGTCAAACTTTCAATGCACCATCAGGCTATCAGTTACAAATGGATGCCAGCAACCATCATTTACACAAGCCTGTGATGATTGGTCAGATCCGTGCGGATGGTCAGTTCGACGTAGTTTATAAGACACCTAAAACCATCCAGGCTGAGCCTTGGAGCCCATACATTCCTAAATAAGGTGATATCTGGCCTGCTGCTTCGGCAGCGGGCTTTTTTTGATTTTTTCCTTTTCCAAACGGTAAAAGTTCTACATTTATAGGGGGGACAGCCATGTTCACTCGCCTAAAATTCGCCGCTATTTTGCTGATCATGAGTCAGTGTTTTTTATTCAATAGCGCTTATGCGGATACTCAAATTACAGAAAACCCCGCAACAGTTCAGCCTGCAGCCACAGGCGATGCGATTCAGCAGTTTGTCAGCGGGGATTTTGTCAAGCGTCGTGCCTTGCTGAATCAATGGCCAGCCAGTATCGAATTGCTGGATCAGCTGGCAGAGTATGTTGCCAATGACCAGCTGTATAGTGACAGTGTTGGCAACACTTATATTCTGGAAGCAGAAGATCAACTGCTGAGTTATCCAGATCTGGCACTGGTTGAGACCTGGCCATCTGATCTGTCACAGGTGACTTTGGTGAATACCTTGAATAAGGCTTTAACCTTTGCTCAGGCACAAAAGAAATTAAAATCTGAAGAAGCATCACAGCGTCTAGAAGCGATTGATATTTTAGAAAATAACTTATCTGAACTGGATATAAAAAGTATCAATCAGCTCTATTTGGCTGAAAAAAATAACAGCGTTAAAGCACGTATTGCTCAGCTGAAAGCACGTCTGGACTACACATCGGATGATGTGCTGGTCAAAATCCAGGCTGCTCAAGTGCTGAAAGAATCCAACCGTCCCGATGTGCTGGCCATGATTGAAAGTGAACTGGCACAACCGAATCTGCATGCTGATTTAAAAGCGGCACTGCTGGATGCCAAGGGCAGTATCAAGACCCGTATTCAGGCCAGTGAGTGGACTGGGCACGTATTCTCAGGATTAAGTACAGCCAGCATTTTGCTGCTGGCGGCACTGGGACTGGCGATCACCTATGGTCTGCTTGGTGTGATTAATATGGCGCATGGCGAGCTGATTATGATTGGTGCATACACCACCTATGTGGTGCAAAGCCTGTTTAAATCTTATCTGGGCAGCTATGTGGACTGGTACCTGATTGCGGCGATTCCGGCAGCCTTTCTGGTCAGTGCGCTGATTGGCATGCTGATCGAGCGTACCGTGATTCGTCCGCTGTATGGCCGTCAACTGGAAACATTGCTAGCGACTTTCGGGGTCAGTCTGATTCTGATGCAAGTGGTGCGGATGATCTTTGGTGCGCAAAACGTTGAAGTTTCCAATATTTCCTGGCTCTCCGGAGGGATTTCCCTCACACCAAGCCTGATGCTGCCATATAACCGCATTGCGATTATTGTCTTTACTGTAGCTGTACTTCTGCTGCTGGTTTATCTGCTGAGTAAAACACGTTTTGGCCTGTTTGTTCGTGCCGTAACTCAAAACCGTCAGATGGCACGTGCAGTGGGGATTCGTTCTAGCCGTATCGATATGATGGCCTTTGGTCTGGGTTCCGGCTTGGCTGGGCTGGCTGGCTGTGCATTGGCGCAGGTGGGTAATGTCGGCCCCGACCTTGGCCAAAACTACATTATTGATGCCTTCCTGGTGGTGGTTGTCGGCGGTGTAGGACAGGTTTGGGGTGCGGTACTGGCTGCACTGGGCTTGGGCGTCAGCGGCACGGTACTGGAAATCGGTATGGGTGCGGTACTGGCCAAAATTATTCTTCTGGTTCTTGTGATTTTGTTTATTCAAAAGCGTCCACAAGGTTTGTTTGCCATCAAGGGACGATTTGTGGAGTAAGCCTATGAAAATCACATCATTACTTTCCGATAAACCATATAGCGCTGTTGCAATTGCGGTGTGCTTTGCAATCCTGCTGATTTTGCCTTGGTTGCATTTGTTACCTGCCGATTCAGCACTGCACTTATCCGCTTACTGGGTGACCCTGATTGGCAAAATCATGTGTCTGGCGCTGGTAGCGTTGGCCCTTGATCTGGTCTGGGGTTATGCAGGGATTCTCAGTCTCGGACATGGCCTGTACTTTGCCCTTGGCGGTTATGCTTTTGGTATGTACCTGATGCGCCAGTCTGCAGGTGATGGTCTGCCTGACTTTATGCGTTTCTTAAGCTGGACCGAGCTGCCTTGGTTCTGGGTGGGGACTAACCATTTCTGGTGGGCAATGCTATTGGTTGTGTTAGCACCGGGCCTAGTTGCTTTCATATTTGGTTTCTTTGCTTTCCGTTCCAAGATCAAAGGGGTGTATTTCTCGATTATTACCCAGGCGATGACCTTTGCTGCTGCGCTGCTGTTCTTCCGGAATGAAACCGGCTTTGGTGGCAATAACGGTTTTACCGGTTTTAAAACCATTCTTGGCATGGATATCACCTCTGCACCAATGCGTGCCAGCCTGTGCTTTATTACAGCATTGGTTCTATTGTTGTGCTTTATCGGCTTACGCAACCTGATGAACAAGCCTTATGGTCGTGTACTCGGTGCCATTCGTGACAGTGAAAACCGTCTGCAATATCTCGGTTACCGTACGCTGTGGTACAAGTTGTCCGCCTGGGTGCTCTCTGCGGTGATTGCCGGGATTGCCGGTGCATTGTATGTCCCACAAGCCGGGATTATTAATCCGAGTGAAATGAATCCGGTGAATTCGATTGAGATGGCGGTCTGGGTGGCGGCTGGTGGCCGTGGTACTTTGATCGGTCCGATCCTCGGCGCTGGCTTGATTAATGCCGTGAAGACCTATTTCACGGTGGCCTATCCGGAAGCCTGGTTACTGATTTTAGGTGCGTTATTTATTGTGGTGACCCTGTTCCTGCCGAAAGGCGTGATTGGCATCTTTGACCGTTTTAAAAAGGAGCGTAGCGAATGAGCGAGATTCTACAACCTCATGGTGGCCATGCTTCTGAAGGCTATGGCCGTCCAAAAGAACACGGTGCAGACTTTAGCCACGGTATTGCACTTTACCTGGAAAAAGTCAGTGTCTGGTTTGATGCTTTCCGTGCCTTGAATGACCTGTCACTATACATCGAAGAAGGTGAGCTGCGCTGCATCATTGGTCCAAATGGTGCCGGTAAAACCACCCTGATGGATGTGATTACCGGTAAAACCCGTCCAACCGAAGGTTCAGCATTCTTTGGTCAGACCTATGACCTGTCGAAAATGAGCACCGAAGAAATTGCTGAAGCTGGGATTGGACGTAAATTCCAGAAACCGACGGTCTTTGAAAACTTCACCGTGATGGAAAATCTGCTCCTGGCAGCGCCGAAAGACAAACGGGTAAAAAAGAGTTTCTTTAGCAAGCTGGATCCGGATGCACAAAATGCGCTGGATGAAACGCTGCAACAGATCCGTTTACAGGAATTTATTAACAAGCCTGCAGGCTTGCTGTCACATGGTCAGAAGCAGTGGCTGGAAATCGGCATGTTGCTGATGCAACGTCCCAAGCTGATTCTGCTGGATGAACCCGTGGCAGGCATGACCGATGCTGAAACTGAGCGTACTGCGGAGCTGTGTCTGGAACTGAAAAAGAACCATACCCTAGTCGTGGTAGAGCACGACATGAGCTTTATTGACACCATTAGTGAAAAAGTCACGGTACTAGCACAAGGGGCGATTTTGGCAGAAGGCACATTGGCAGAAGTTCAGGCCAATGAAGAAGTCATTGAAAAATATTTAGGGCGTTAAGGAGACCGCAATGTTAGAAGTCAAAGACGTCAATCAGTTTTATGGTGGCAGTCATATTCTGCGTGATGTGTCCTTTACTGCACCGATCGGTGAATGCTCGGTTGTTCTGGGGCGAAATGGCGTCGGTAAAACTACCTTGTTGAAATGTCTGATGGGGATTCTGCCGATTAAATCCGGGCAGATTTTGCTGAATGGCAAGGATATTTCCAAGCTTAGTCCAGAACAGCGCGTGCGTGAAGGTCTGGCCTATGTACCACAAGGCCGGGATATTTTTTCGACCTTAACTGTAGAAGAAAATATCCTGATCGGCATGGCCAAATTTAAAGGCGCCAAAACCCGTAAAGTGCCGGAGCATCTCTATGAAATTTTTCCAGTGCTGGATGAAATGAAGCATCGCCGTGGCGGGGATTTATCCGGTGGTCAGCAACAGCAGTTGGCGATTGCCCGAGCACTGGCTTCTGAACCGAGTGTCCTGATTCTGGATGAACCAACTGAAGGTATTCAACCATCCATTATTAAAGATATTGGCCGAGTGATTCGTAAACTAGCCGATGGCGGTGAGATGGCGATTGTACTGGTTGAGCAGTTCTATGACTTTGCTGAAGAGCTGGCAGACAGTTATACCGTGATGGCACGTGGGCAGGTGGTGGCACAAGGTGCGGGGAGTGAAATGCCAGAGAAGGGGATTCGGGAGCTGGTGGCGATTTGATGTTTCAAGAAGCCTCCCTTTGAAAAAGGGAGGTTTGGAGGGATTTAGATCTCTGTATTTTCATTCCAAAGGAAATAGCCACCATATTGGCTTGATCTAAACTCACCGCCAATCGCCTTACCTTGATCGGTTAGAAAATGCTTGCCATTTTCATTCAATTTTAAAAATCCTTTTTCAGTTAATTTATCCAGTAAATCTGCTGTTTTGAGTTTGTATTTTGCTGCAAGTTTAGAAGTGGTGAGCTTAGAAAAATTATTATTTTCTTCATCTGCTTCAACCTCTTTGGAAGATGAATCTGTTTTGACCTCATCTAAACTAATTCGCACTTCCTCACTAATACGGATAATCCGTTGAGCTTCTTCATAGGCATCTTTAAATACCTCGTTATCTTCATATTTACGAACGAGGATACCCATTTCATTATTATTCACTTGGCTAAATTCATATAAATTTAAGCTCGAAATAATGCACTCAGATTCATTCATATAGCATTTGGCATGTAAGTTTTTACAAAAGCTTAAACGGACATAATCGAGTTTTTGCATCCATTTAATTTCATCAGGGTGCAAATCACTTTTGCCATACACAATGCGAATATCAATTTTCAGGCGATCTTTATCTTCAAGTAACTCTTTAATTCGATCATTTAGTCTGAGAAATGGACTGATTAAAATTAATCGTTCTTTGGCATTTTTAATCAGTTCTTCAAGGAAAAAATTGGTTGCACTGGTATTGAGGAATTTTGCCATAGGTTACTCTAATCATTGTTATTTTGACTTCGATGTTAACTGATTATTTTAAACAGGTTAAGTCTTGAACAAGGATTAAAGCGTACCTTCAATACGGATCATTTCTGGGAACTGATACACATCACAGTTATGTCCAGTACCAATCCGATCCACCACGGCAAAATCACTCGGGGCTTCCAAGGTGAGTAGTGGGTGGTGCCAGGTGCCTGCACGGTAATTTACCCCTTGAGTCCCATCACTGATAAAAGCGCAAAGCTGGGATAAATCAGGTGTATCTGCATCCAGACCCGGTGCAACCACGATGAGAAACTTCTGACCCTGCATTGGAATAAAGGCCTGTGAACCATTCGGATGGCGTTCCAGCATCGAGATCTCAAACGGCACTCGGGTGCTTTTAATGTTCCGAAAAATACTGATACCGGCTTTGGCATCACCGATAATTTCAGTGGTCACAAGGGCATGATAGCGCTCGGTATGTGCATCATTGATATGAAAAAAGTCATTGCCCTGACAGCTAATCACTTCGCCAAAAGGGGCAAAATTTTCTGCGGTGAGTTTTTGAATTTTAACGTGTTGTTTCATTCTATTTCTAAGTAGTCAGTTTATCTAAAAAGAAGCATCAGTCGAAAAACTTAAACCGTCATACGACTGAGCCAACAATCGTCATCTTGTGGAGAGAGATGACATAAACTAGTTTGTGGTTTTACCCCACAAGCGGATACGGCTAATGCCGCCATCTGGAATCATGTTCACACGGATATGTGAGATTTTCTCATGTGCCAGAACCTCATTGATAAAGCTATGCACATGATCCATCTGCATAGGCTGAGCTTCTAACAGGAGCGGCCAGAACATGCTTTGTGGAATCAGTTGCGGATCCGTTGCATCTTCGACATACACTGCCTGAATCGACACTTCAGCAGGGTAGTTGCCTTTAAAGTGTGCAGTATCAATATCAATTTTTTCGATTTTTCCAGCTTGTCCTAATGCCAGAATACACCAGTCAAAACCTGGCGCACGGCGACGTGCAGTTTCCCAGCCATCGCCCATATTGACGCCACGACCCGGGTTAATCAGGTTACGTGGATGACCAAAGTGCGCATCACTATAGGCAATCACACGGCCGCCATTTTCCAGCGCGAGCAAGTCTAATATTTCATTGCTATTTTTCAACTGGATTTGTACTTCACCATAAACACGCAGACGTGCCACACCGCCATCCGGGTAGATATTTAAACGCACATGGGTATAGGTCGCGTCTGAATCCGCGTCAAAAATATGATGCTGACTTGGTCCTAATATACTATTTGGTAAAATTTGGTGCCATTCCGCCTGATCCAGGTTTCCATCTGGTGCATAACAGGCTTCCACTGCAGCAGAGGCTGGGTAGTTGCCGCTAAAGAAAGTGGTATCGATATCCAGTGCACGGATTTTTCCAGCCACACCGAGTTTAACAATAGCCCAGTCATAACCGGCATGACGCTTGCGACGGGTTTCCCAACCGTCCATCCATTTGCCATGATCATCAAATTTATCTTCAACAAATATTGGTGCTGCAAATTGCAGCATGCGTTGTGCTTCAGCAAAGAATTCATCTGAGCATTGCAGTACTTTTGCACCAATACGTTCATCTGCAAGATTAGTAAGTTGCTGTAATTGTGCAGGGATTTCAAAAGCTGGTGCAAATAGAGTCGCCATATTGATCTTCCATTTTAAATTCATTCATCTGTGATTCTTTTCAGGCTGTAAACAGCCACTTGCCTGGTTTTTTCTCCGGCGGATTCAAGCGGCAAGTGCAACAGTATAAAAACCAGCCATAACTTCACTCGGTGTATACCAACCTAGCGTTTTTCTAGGACGATGGTTGAGTGCAAATTCTATCTGCTCTATTTGTTCGTTTGACACGTCATCAAACGATGATGATTTTGGCAGATATTGACGGATTAAACCATTCGTATTTTCATTTCTAGCTCGCTGAATAGACTTGTAAGGATCAGCAAAATACGTCTCTATCCCGGCATCAGTAATTCTTTTGTGTTCGGAAAATTCTTTACCATTATCAAATGTCACACTATAAGCATGGCTCATTCGTAAACGATCTAACGCACAAGTAATCGTTTGAGAGGATGCTCTCGTTGATCCTAAATGAACAATATGTACATACAGGCTCTTTCGATCAACAAGGGTTAATAAAGCACCTTTATGATGTTTACCAATCACCGTGTCACCTTCGAAATCTCCTAAACGTTGTCGTTGATCAATGACCTGGTCTCGACAGTGAATACTTGTTTTATCAATGATTTGCCCCCTACGATCCGTGTTTTTGTAACCTCGTTTTCGATATTTCTTCTGATGCCTTAAGTGTAGATGGAGTTTACCGCCTTTTGATTTATCTTGATAAATGTACTGGTAAATCCACTCATGTGAAGGTACATCCAGCCAACCGCGTTGTGTTAAAGCACCTGAAATTTGTTCTGGTGACCAGTCCAAGCCAATTAAATAATCAATATAGGCGAAGGCAAATGCTGTCATTGATGAGGAAGGACGGTACCGTCTTTGACTTGCAAATTTAGCTGCCTGTTGAGCCCTATATCCACGTTGCCCAGTATTTCTTTTTAATTCACGGTAGATGGTTGATCGTGAACGCCCTAACTCCCGAGCAAGGTTAGCGATTGAGCTTTTACTTTTCAAAGTAGCATAAATTTCGTATCTTTCATCTTGAGAAAGTTGGGTGTATTTCTTCATTGTGTGCTTTCCAATTGCGAGTTGAAAAAGTCTAATGATTCTATGAATACACCTAACTTTTTCAACTAACTACAAATGTGTCGCACTTGGGATTTGAATCTGCGTCCCCAAAACAAGGCATTAGTTCCAAAAAATAATGCACAGCATGTGCCAACTTGAGTGCAATTAACTGGCAAGCCTGAGGAAATGGCACAGTTTTCGCTTTGTCTCCTCCAGATGGATCAAGATGAAAAAACATAGGGGGAACAATGAACATCACCATTATTGGCGCCGGGATGGCAGGCTTAACCACAGGCATTGCATTAAAAAAGTTTGGTCATCAGGTCAGCATTTATGAGCAGGCCGAACAGATTCTGCCGGTAGGTGCCGCTATTTCTTTATGGTCCAATGGGGTGAAATGCCTGAATTATCTGGGCCTGACTGAACATGTGGCTAAACTGGGTGGGCAGATGGACAATCTGGCTTATGTGGATGGTTTAACTGGTGATGTGATGACCCAGTTCAGTCTATATCCGCTGATTGAAGAAGTCGGGCAGCGTCCTTATCCGGTATCGCGTGCCGAACTGCAAAATATGCTAATGGATGCATTCGGTCGTGAAGATATTCATCTGGGCAAAAAGATGGTTGCACTAGTAGATGATGGTCAGCAGGTAACCGTTCGATTTGCCGATGGTTCAGAAGTGCAAACAGAGCTTCTTGTGGGGGCGGATGGTACGCATTCTATGACCCGTGCTTATGTTTTGGGTGAAAAGGTTGAACGCCGTTATGCCGGTTATGTGAATTGGAACGGTCTGGTGGAAATTTCTCCTGATCTGGCTCCAGCGGATCAATGGACCACTTTTGTCGGTGAGGGCAAACGTGCTTCCTTGATGCCAGTGGCGGATCACCGTTTCTATTTCTTCTTTGATGTGCCACTACCAGCGGGTCTGGAAAATGACCGCAGTCAGTACAAAGTTTTATTAAAAGAATACTTTAAAGGCTGGTGTCCTCAGGTGCAGCACCTGATTGATGCAATTGATGAGCAGCGTACCAACCGTGTAGAAATTCATGACATTGAGCCATTTACCGATTTCTACAAAGGTAACGTCGTAATTGTGGGTGATGCAGCCCACAGTACTACACCGGATATTGGGCAAGGCGGCTGTCAGGCGATGGAAGATGCGATTTATTTAGCTCGTGCCCTGCAAATTAATACACTGGGCTTGCAGGATTCTCTACGCCGTTACCAAAACAAGCGTAATGAACGAGCCAATGAACTGGTATTGCGTGCACGTAAACGCTGTGATGTCACCCATATGAAGGATGAAGAAGTCACCTTGGCTTGGTATGAAGAATTGCGCCGCGAGAAAGGTCCTCATATCATGAAAGGGATTATCAGCAATATTATTGGCAATCCATTGGACTAAAACTTGCATGAAATTTCATGAGAAAAAATACATAAAATAATAACAGTAGCGATTTATCAGCAGGGGGCTTCTAGGAGCCCTTTATTTTTTCTTGCGAATTTAATTTAAAGATCCTTCAAACAATGGATTCAATTTAAGGTTGATCCAGATTAAGTTGCATTAACACTAGATCACGCCACTGACCAAATTTCTCTCCCACTTGTGGCATATAGCCGGTTTGTACAAAATCCAGTTTTTGGTGCAGATGAATTGAAGCTGTATTTTCTGAATCAATCGCAGCCACCATGACATGCATACCCTGATTTTTGGCAATGTCAATCAAGCGTAACAACAATTGTTTTCCTAGCCCTTGCCCAGTGTAGTCTGGATGTAAAAAGATCGAGTGCTCAACCGTTTTATAAAAGCCCTGAATGCTACGGAACTGATCATAATTGGCATAGCCTATGACTTTCCCACTAGATTGATCTTCAACGACCAGTAGAGGGAACTGATGTTTTTGCAGATGCTGGAACCAGTTTTGAAACTCAGCCATGGTGTGAGTAGTATAGTTCCAGGTGGCTGTCCCGCCACGGATTTCCTGATTATAGATTTCACCAATACGTTCTAGGTCTTCTACTGTTGCTGGACGGATCAGGAATTGATTCATGGGACATACCTGCTGATCAATTTTTTCAAAGAATAAAAAAGCAGAACCGAAGTTCTGCTCTTAAGATACCATCTCTTAGAAGTGATACTTCACAAGGGCACTGACATCGTGTTGGTCTAGATCTTTAAAGCCATATTTATTGTGCCAAACAGAGTGTTCAACACCAACATATAGTTTGGTTTCAGGAGAAATGTGCTTACCAACATTCCATTTATATTGGCTTGTCCAGTTTAATTCACTTGCGTGATTAGGTTCATCTTCAGCTGTTGACCAGTCCAGGAAGGCATCTGCTAAGAATTCTTCACCACCAATTTTAAATGGCACAGCATAAGTAATGGTCATTTGATAATCATCTTTAGTATTATCATTTACAGCCTTATAGAAATTAATATTTGCATAGCTTGTATATGGGATATCTAATGCAAATCCAATACCATATAGGTAGTTATTGAAGTTTGAACCGCCTTCCCAAGTAGTGGAAATTAATACATCTTTAATTGGACCTACTTCAAGTTTTTGACCAGTTACAGCACCTAAGCTTAAACGTGGTGAAACCTCGAAATAAGTTTCATTGCCTGCATCGGTGTGGCTACGATCAGCAAAAGCAAAGAAATCACCATATTTAAGACCTGCTGCATATTCAGCAGTAATGGTTGTTTGGTGGTTATCTTCACCTTGGAATGGATATGCATAGTTTTCACCATACAAACCAGTCAGGCTAAAGTCTTGCCAGATTGGTGCTGCCTGCGTAAAAGCTGCAGCAGAAGCAAGTGCGCCAAGCGCTACGATTTGTTTAAGTTTCATTTAAAGTTCTCCCCCAAGAAAGCAGATAAAGCATACAGATTAATGGGTAAAAATAAAGTTAAAATTTAACAGCTGGTCGAAATTTATATGCAATTTTCCGACCAGCTTTCATGAAAATGAATTAGTGGTGTGAATCCACAACCTGTTCGGCAGGAGCCAATGCTTTACTCTTAAACAGATTGAGATGGTTGAATAAGAGGTTCAGCACGATCGCCATTAAACAGGTAGAACTGATACCAGAATGGAACAGGGTTTGTACCCATTTCGGGAAATCGGCATAGAAACTATGATCAATAATCGGCACCATGCCCGCAGCAATTGAGGTGGCAACAATGATCAGGTTCTTTTGGTCGTTATAGTCAATTTTCGCCAAGGTGCGGATACCACTGGCTGCCACGGTTCCAAAAAGTACCAACCCTGCACCACCGAGTACTGGTACCGGGATTGAGGCAATTAAACGCCCCATAATTGGTAATAAGCCCAATATCACCAGAATGACGCCACCGGCAGTTACTACAAAGCGACTTTTCACGCCAGTGATCGCGACCAAGCCCACATTCTGCGCAAAAGCACTTTGCATAAAGGAGCCAAAAATGGGTGCTGCTGCACTAGATAACATATCGGCACGCAGACCATCGGAAATACGTTGTGCATCCATTTTAGTGCCTACAATTTCCCCGACAGCAATAATGTCTGCCGTGGTTTCGGTCATGATGACTAAAGTCACGATCAGCATGGAAAGAATAGTTGTCAGTTCAAAGGCCGGCATGCCAAAAGCAAAGAAGCTCGGGAACTGCAACCATGCACCATCAGCTACTTTAGAAAAATCGCCAAAGCCCAGCAAAGCAGCAAAAATAGTTCCGAGTACAATCGATAGCAAAATGGATAAACGACGGATCGCTGCATTGCGAGACAGATTGAGCAGAATTACAATCGCTAGGGTCATCAGCGCCAGACCGATATTTTCTGCGCTGCCCCAGGTTTCTGCATTTTTATTGCCACCCATCATCCAGCGTACAGCGACTGGCAATAGTGACAGACCAATAATGGTAATTACACAACCGGTGACTACCGGAGGGAAGAAACGGATAATCTTGGAAAAATATGGTGCCAGGAAGAAGCCAATCAGGCCAGAAACAATGACTGCACCATAAACTGCCTGCAAGCCTCCTCCAGTCGTCACAATCGCGACCATGGTGGCAACGCCGGCAAAAGAAACGCCTTGCACTAGCGGTAGCCGGGCGCCGACATATTTTACTCCGACGGTTTGTAGAATAGTCGCCAGACCACCGACAAATAGCGCCGCAGCAATCAGCAGGCCAATTTCCATACCGCTTAAGCCCGCAGCAGTACCGACAATGAGTGGTGGGGCAATAATGCCGCCATACATGGTCAGGACATGCTGCAAGCCATAAGCAGCACTTTTGCCTGCCCCTAAAAACTCATGTTCGGGTGAGACCACTTTTTCTTGTTCTGACATATAAAATCCCTCTTTTTCTAAATCATGTGTGGCCTGGCTTAACTACCGCGGTAGGTCGAATAAGCAAAAGGGCTAATCAGGAGTGGAATGTGATAATGCTGGGTGGCATCCGGAATGTTGAAATGGATGATTGCTTTCGGAAAGAAGGTCGCGAGACCTTGGGCATCAAAATAAGGTTTGATGGCAAATTCGATGCTGTAATCACCAGTGGTAATGCTTTCCAGACCAAAGTCTGGCACCGGCACACGGCCATCGCTATTGGTTTGGGCTGTGGCTAATACCTGGCCATTAGCATCGAGGAGTTTCACTTCTACCTTGGCTGCAGGTTTGCCCAAATGAGTGTCTAGAATATGGGTGCTGATCATGCGTCAATCTCCTGTGCCAAACGCAATAGGGCAATTTCTAAAAGTTGTTGATGAACAATGCGTTTTTCCGTATCCAGATCATTGACCAGTCGATAATTCAGCGCAGTCAGAATCTCTTCACTGCTACGGCCTGCAGCACGGATCAGAAAAATGAAGTCAAATTTTTTCTCATAAGCCAGATTGCCTTTCAGCAACGCTTGCTGGGTTTCTTCATCCTGGGAAATGGCCGCTTGTTCACGTTCGGAAAAACTTTCCTCTTTGGCACTTAAAGCCGCCTGCGCCTGTTTTTCACCAATACGTGGGTGAGTCGCCAGTGCTTGGGAAATTTCTTCCCATGTCCATGTCTGCGCCTGTCTTTTCGCAGCCTCAAGTAGATCTTCACGACTGGCAAAAGGACGCTGTGAGCTGAGTTCGTTTGCCCAACGATCAATATGCACACACTGCTTGAGCAGCAGTTGAATATCGCTATCAGAAGCCTGGTTAAATTCAGTTAATTGCACAATTTAAGCCTTGTTTTTCTTGGTTTCTCACTGAAAATTGCAATAACAATGCCAAATTGCAGGGAAGGGTATGACTGGCAAGAGATAGTGGAATTGGAAAATAAAAAAGGGAGCAGATCGCTCCCTTTTGCTTTTTAGTTCAATGACTAATCTTGGTGCGCAGGAAAATGGTATTTGTACCAATGCTGTGCAATATCGTTACGGCGGCAAACCCAGACTTTGTGATGGCTCTGTACGTAATCCATAAAGCGTTGTAAGGCTTTGAAGCGTCCCGGACGTCCGAGCAGTCGGCAGTGCATGCCAATCGACATCATTTTTGGTGCAGTTTCACCTTCGCTGTAGAGCACATCGAAAGCATCTTTTAAATATTGGTAAAACTGCTCGCCGGAATTGAAGCCGCCTGGCGAGCTAAACTTCATGTCATTGCACTCTAATGTATAGGGGATGATCAAATGAGGGCGTTTTTGACCTTCTGGTGTAGTTAAAGTGCTCCAAAATGGGAGGTCATCGCCGTAATAGTCAGAATCGTATTGAATCTCAGGAAATTCAGCCAGAAGTTGGCGGGTATTGGGGCTGTCACGACCGGTATACCAACCAATTGGGGTTTCACCGAACAGCTCTGTCAGAACACTCAAGGCCTGATCCATATGCTGACGTTCAGTTTCAATATCCATGTTCTGGTAATGCAGCCAGCGCTGGCCATGTGACACCACATCGTAATTCGCTTCCTTAATCGCTTCGACCACATAAGGATTGCGTGCCAGTGCCATACCGACACCAAAAACAGTCATTGGCCAGCCACGTTTTTTAAATTCTTCATGAATACGCCAGAAGCCGGCACGGGAGCCATATTCATACATTGAGTCCATGGAACGGTGAATGGCTGGAAAGCTGGCCGCACCAACGATTTCAGACAGAAACTGCTCTGATCCGGCATCGCCATGCTCGACATGATTTTCCCCGCCTTCTTCATAGTTCAAAACAAACTGTACTGCGATGCGTGCCTGATTGGGCCACTGCGCATGTGGCGGTTTTCCGTGATAGCCGATTAAATCGCGTGAATATTCTTGCTTTTGTATAGATTCAATAAGTTGTTTTCCGCGTAAGTAAGCAGTTGTCACTATCGGTCGTCCTTTTGCTAAAAAAATAAAAATATCACTTGCATATTTCCGAGTTAGGCCCGATATTCAAAGTATAAGAACACGGATCTGCAGACTCAAAAAGGTGTTCATCATTCAAAGTGGAGGGTTGATTCCAAAGCGATTTGAAGAAGTGAAATGCAATACAAAGCAGCAAGCTACAAACGTGCCAAGATAATAATTTTGCACTAAAAAGTTACAATGATTTGAGGATGGTATTATATGAACATCGAACTCCGTACCGATAAAAATATCCGCAACAGCGACCGCCTAATTACTTACGTTCGTACCGAATTAAATCAGGAATTCCAACGCCATAGTGAGCGTATCACCAGTTTCTCAGTGCATCTCAGTGATGAAAATGCTGCCAAAGGTGGCGATGACGATATTCGTTGCATGATCGAAGCACGTCCTGCTGGCTTGAAACCAGTTGTAGTCAACCATCATGGTCATAATATTGACACAGCGATTCACGGTGCAATTGACCGCTTAAAACGCAGTCTGGAACATGTGATTGAGAAAAAAGACAATGTCCGTGGTGCTCAGCCAAAACTGGCAGCGGAAGAAGAAACCACTGACGTAGAAGAATAAATGTCTTTCTCTCGAAAAGCCCCCATCGGGGGCTTTTTTCAATTTTAGACAAAATAAACTGATGAGAATAAAAACAAATCCCTCTTTATTCGGCATAATAAGTGAAAACGAATTGAAGTGAGCTCCATCATGTTAACTGCGCAACAACAACTTTTTGTGCAAGCCCTAGAAGAACTGAATCTGGAACTGGTGAAAAAGCTCCTGGCAGATGGACTCAATCCGAATTTTATTGATATGGAAAAAGGTCCAGCAATTTCAGTCTGGTCTGATGGCTTGTTTAAATGGTGGGAAGAAGTCTGTGAGGCTTATGAAGCTGGACAGGCACTTTCTAGCGAAGAAAAACAGCAAAAACTGCAGGTGCATCTGGATATTCTGGATGCCCTGATCAAAGCTAAGGTCAATCTGCATCTGTGGGATGCTGAAGAAATGTATGGCCCGCTTTGGGATGCCGCTAGCGCCGCCTGTGTACCTGCCGTGCAGCGACTGCTGGATGAAAAGGTCGATCCAAATACCAAAGATGAAGATGGTCTGACCATCCTGTCCTCGATCTGTGACCTGTTCTTTGATTGCGACTTTGATGAAGTGAACTGGGCCGAAGCGCTGGAAGAGGAAAAACAGACTTTAGAATTGCTACGTAGCCGTGGCGCGAAAATGTCCAAGGAACTTGGAAAATAGGCTAGGAATATAAAGAGTACGTATTTATGACAACATTGAAGACATTGGGTTTAGTGATGCTCGCGGGAGCAAGCATGCAGGCATTTGCAGCTGATTTTGCCTTTGACCGTCCGGGTACCGGTTTTAGTACCACAACCACTCCGGTAGGCCAACTGGCCTGGGAACAAGGATTGCCTTCTGCGACCTATCGTGAATCAGGTGACGTACATACCACTACACTTAATGCCGATATGTTGTTGCGTACTGGTTTAACCGACAGCTTGGAATTACAAATGGGCTGGGATGGTCCAAGCTGGGCTAAAGTCCGTGAGCATGGCGTAAAAGTTGAAGATGATGGTCTAGGCGATGTCAGCATTGGTCTGAAAAAAGCCATCAATCTGGATGATGAAAAACTGTCGATGGCTGTGCTGGCAGAAGCCGTGATTGCAACCGGAAACCAGGGCTTTAGCAACGATGAAGATATCTACAGTCTGAGTTCAGCCGTAGCCTATCAGTACAGTGATTTGATCAATACATCCATTACCATGCGTTATGAATGGCAGGATGATCAATGGGCAGTGCAGGCTGTTCCAACCTTGGAATATAAAATTACCGATAAGCTCTCTGGTTTCTCGGAATTTGTCTATCGCAAGGCAGAAAGCCAGGACTATGAATATGGACTCGGTTCAGGTGTGATGTATGCACTAAATGACCGCGTGCAGCTGGATGCCAGTGTCGATGTTGACCTGAATGGTTCAGACAAGAGCTACAAGTCAGGACTGGGTGTTTCCTTCCTTTTCTAAGGACAGCAAGCCATTACCATGGATGTGAGCAAACTGAAAAGCTGGTTTCATTCTGGCTGCCGGATTTTATTCAGCGGCCTGCTGCTGAGTACTATAGTACAGGCAGAAGCATCGTTGCTATCTCCGGAGCAAGCTTTCCCATTCACGGTGATTTCTACCAGTGCGCAGCAGGCGGAACTAAGCTGGGATATTCCTGATAATTATTACCTCTATCAGCATAAGGTTGAAGTCCAGCAGGGTGGTCAGACCCTGCGGTTAAACCTGCCACCTGCTGAGGACCTGCATGATGATAATTACGGCCAAACCAAGGTTTATTATCAGCAACTCAAATTCACTATTCCAACCGAGGCTTCGCAAAGCTATCGGGTCAGCTGGCAAGGCTGTGCTAAAGATCGTCTCTGCTATCCACCACAAAGCATCGAGTTTAAAACTGATTTGTCCGGCCTGGTGCAATATCTACCCGCCGAGACAACACAAAAACGCTTACTGGATTTCAACAGTTCAGCAGTTGAGCAAAATACCCTTCTTGACAGTACTGAAGCAGAACGTACGGATCAGCCTCTCAGCAGTAATCTCAATGACACGGATGCAGTCGCCAAGGATCAGAAATGGTCAGCACGTCTGGCGGAAAACTCGCTGGCATATAGCCTGTTGTTATTCTTTGGTTTAGGCATGTTGCTGGCCTTTACCCCATGTTCCCTGCCAATGATTCCAATCTTGACCTCATTGATTGTGAGGGATCGACGTGGTTTACAGGCCTGGATGATTGCCTTGAGTTTTGTCATCAGCATGGCGCTGGTTTATGCGGTATTGGGCCTGATCGCGTCATCTGCCGGACTGAATTTTCAGCGCTGGTTACAGCAGCCGGCAACTTTAATTGCTTTTAGTTTGCTATTTGTGGTGTTTGCTCTGAACCTGTTTGGCCTGTTTGAAATCAAGCTGCCACAGCGACTGGTGCATCAACTGGATCGGGTACAGGCGATGCAGCAGGGTGGCACCTTGGTGAGTGCCAGTATCATGGGGATGGTATCAGCACTTCTGGTCGGGCCATGTATGACCGCACCATTGGCAGGTGCTTTGTTATTTATTTCCCAGACCCAGAGTCAATGGCAGGGAGCTTTGCTATTGTTTACTTTGGGTTTTGGCATGGGTACGCCGTTGCTGCTAGCCAGTGTTTTAGGTTCACGTATTTTGCCACGAGCTGGACACTGGATGAATCAGATCAAGGTGCTATTTGCTTTTATCATGCTGGCACTGGCGCTGTATTTTATCCGTCCGCTGATTTCTGAAGCGGCTTTGCAATGGCTGTCACTCGGGCTAGGCTTAAGCTTTGTGGCTTATCTGTTGGCATGCCTGTTTTGGAAAAATACCGGACTGCGATGGCTGTATATCATTAGTCTCGTGATTGCTGTGCCTTATATTGGCTATAGCCAGTATCAGCACAGCCAGCGATTTTTTGTCGAGACCAGTCCGCAGCAGGCCAACTGGCATATTGCCCAGACTGGGGCAGAATTTGAAAAGTTACTGGATGCTGTACCAAAAGGGCAAAAAGTTATTATTGATGTCTATGCCGACTGGTGTGTGGCCTGCCAGCCGATTGAACAGCGTATTTTAAAATCTAATAATGTGCAGGCGGCTTTGGCACCGTATTTCCTGATCAAGCTGGATCTCAGCCATTATGATGCAACCCATCAATCACTATTAAACCAATGGGAAATTTTAGGGCCACCAACGTATTTATTCTTAAATACGGAACAGCAGGAAGTGCGTAACCTGCGTTTGACCGGAGCATTTACTGAAAAAGAATTGCTGGCCCAGCTACAGCGTTTTGAACAGTCAAATTAAGCTTAGAGATAACCGTAAAGCCTAAAAAACTTAAGCGGAATCAGGATGTAATTGAGTGCTGTTTTCAAAGGACTGGTTATATGCTTTGACCAGATTTCGACCACAGGCTTTGGCCTGATACAAGGCCTTGTCTGCTTGACTCAGCAGCTGTTGAGGACGTAGATTCGGACTGGAGAGAGCAATCCCAAAACTTGCTGTCACCGGAATACGTTCGCCTTCATCGCTAAAGATTTCAATCTGCTGGATCGCAGCACGGCAGCGTTCTGCCACCTGACGGGCTTTTTCCAGATTGGAGTTTTTCAGCACCAGAATAAATTCTTCTCCACCAAAACGCCCGACCACATCACTTTCACGCAGCAATTGAGTCAGTACATGACTGACCCGAATCAGGGTTTCATCACCTTTGTCATGACCATAGTGGTCATTAATTTTCTTGAAATGATCCAGATCCAGTAACACCAGTGCATAGCTTTCCGGTGTTTGATTATTTAGTGCATCCAGACACTGGTTGATGCTGCGGCGGTTAAACAGGTTGGTCAACGGATCAATCTGGCTCAGGTGCTGGATCAGTTTTTCGCGATGCCGCCATTGACTGAGCAGAATTTCAAATAGCACCAGACAGATGGCAAGAATTGGCAGAATAAAATAAAACATGGATGCCAGCCAGAAACCATTAAAAAAGAGTTTCTCTTCAATGGTAAACACAGGGGCATAAGCCAGCTGATTGGTATAACTTAAATAACCACAGACTGTCAGAAAAATAGAGGCCGGAATCAGCATGCTATAGACCAGCACACGAGGGAAGAGGACCAAACCTACAGTGACCAGACTAACATAAGCAATCATGGAAACCGGACTCACCACCCCGACCACATAGGCATCACGGCAGAGAGAAAAGACAAATATTCCAATCGCAAAGAAGGGCAGATAGCGCTCAACCTGAAGGTTGTTGCGGAACTTATAGCAAGGATAGATCAGGAAAATCAGAATCAGCAGAAAGATGCTATTGGTACTGACCTGTTGTCGCACGATACTGGTATCGACATATTGCCAGTATTGTGGATTCAGTAGAACAAAGATATCCCAGATAAGCCAGCTCACATGAATGCCACAACCGAGCGCTAGCATGAGGATGCATTTTTTTAAAACTCCCCAATTCATCACCACTTCATCTTCGACCAGATACTTGGTGATTTTGTGCTTAAAAATAGCCTGCGTGGCGGGTGAAACGGGCTTCATACAAAGCGGATTCCCACAATAACCCAGTATGAAAATAACTGGCTAGAATTATGAATATGTTTTTATATCTGATAGTTAAGATAACAGGATTATGGTAAAAAGAGAATGTGTGAATTTTGTCCACAAGGGTCATTTTTCGCTTGTATGTAACCTAAAATGATAGGTGAATGCTAAGCCTGTAACAGGATAGAAAGCAGTTTGTAATATTTTTAGCGTTTTCTGAAATTTGCCGAATGGAAAATTTTTTTCTATCCTGAAGATGGAGCGGGTAAACAAATCAGTCTTGATCGAGACGATGGGCAAAGTCGGCAAGCTCAGCTAAGGCTTGGCGTGCCTCCTCAAACCAGGCGCTAAACATCTGGAAGTTATGCCACATGCCGGTATAGAGTTTGAATTCGACATGCACGCCCGCTTCCTCAGCCTTGTCACGTAGGCGCTGGGCATCATCCATCAGGATTTCCTTGGAACCAACCTGAATCAGCATCGGCGGCAAACCGCTTAAGTCAGCAAAATAGGGGGAAACTTCCGGATCACTCGGATCGACTGAAGATGGTAGGTAATACCCAATTCCGGTTTCTAGTGCATCGATCGAGAGTAGGGCATCATGAACCTGGTTATAACGCAGGGATTCACTGGTCAGGGTCAGATCAACAAAGGGTGACATCAGGATTAGCCCGCTCGGCAATGGTAACCCCAGATCTTTGAGCTTTAAGGCCAAGGTAAGAGCCAGATTGGCACCACAGGAATCTCCAGACAGAATGATGTCTTTGGCCTGAATGCCCTGATCAAGGAGTTCCGTATACACCTGAAAGAGGGCATCCGATGCTGCCGGATAAGGCGCTTCCGGCGCCAGTGGGTAATCGACATGCAGCACCTGCATCTGAGTACGGGCTGCAATCTGGGTCATAAAAGCACGATGGGTATTCAGCGAACCAGCAAAGAAAGCTCCCCCATGGATATGAAAAATTAGCTGGGTCGCCTCACTTTGCGGTTTGATTTCTTCAGCATTTAAACCCGCCAGTTTCAGAGAACGGATCTGAACATTTTTGTCCTGTGGAAACAGTTTGCACAGTTGTTCCAGGGCTTTGCGCTGGGTGGTAGGTGGGAGATTAAACTGGCTCGGTTTGCGAATTGTAGTTTTAAGAAAAGCTTCTGTAATCAATTGTTTCGTAAGGGGGCTCATCTTCATTTTCTTTCCATCTTTTTATGTTTCCATTGGTCTTGTGAGTTATTTACCAACAATATTTACAAGGTTACACTAAACGGTCACGTGCAAAAATTGATAAATTGTTGTGACTTAATTAATACTACAACAGTCTAATCACAGACTAGGGAAAGAAACAAAAATGAAAAAGATAGCGCTTGTGTTAGGATTACTGGGTTTAAGTGCATTGGCGAATGCTGCAGATCCATTAAATGGAACACTCTGGAAAACGATTGATGACAAAACCAAACAGCCAAAAGCGATTGTGAAATTTACCGAGCAAAGCAACGGTACTTTAAGTGCGAGCATCCAGAAAGTGTTAACGAAAGGTGAGGAAAATGCCTGCACCACTTGTGAAGGCCCATACCATAACAAATCGCTGAAAGGTTTAACAATTGTAAAAGGCCTGAAAAATGTTGGCGGTACAGAATATGACAGCGGTTCGATTCTGGATCCAAAAACAGGCAAGACTTATAAACTAAAAGGTCAACTGACAGATGGTGGCAAGAAGCTTGAATTACGTGGCTTCATCGGTGTAGCTGCACTAGGCCGTAACCAGACCTGGATTCGCGCGAACTAATCTTTTGCTAGCATTCATTTAAAAGCCTGACATCGATCAGGCTTTTTTTATTTTTCAAATTTGAATTTTTTATTTTTTCAGCGCCTGATAGGCGGCTTCATCAAAGCCGGCAATATAAGCTGCACCTGTATTGAGGATTGGACGTTTGATCAGACTGGTATGGGTGGTGAGTGCCTGAATCAGATTCTCTTCACTAGCTAAGGCAGTTTGTTGTTCTTCTTCGCTGAGTTTGTGCCAGGTCGTGCCTTTTTTATTCAGTACCACATCCTGACCTAAGGCATCTAGCCAGGTTTTTACGGTTTCAGCATCAATACCTTGTTTTTTATAGTCATGGAATTCATAGCTCAGACCGAGTTCAGTCAGCAGGTCAAAGGCTTTTTTCATGGAGTTGCAGTTTTTAATACCATAAATTTTTAACATCTTGATCACCTATCGTTTCTCTGCCGATAGCTTAGCGAAATTTGTTAAACAGGCATATGACTCTGAATTTAGAGATAGAAAAATTTACCTGAAAAAAGAGCAGAGGAACGCGCTGTCATCAGACTGACACCTTGATCAAGCAAAATAGCGATAAGAGTAAAGAAGTTGAATAAAACAATGGGAAAGATTTTCAGGGGTTTTAAAATGAGAAAACCCGCATCTAATCTTCCTGATTATGCGGGTCTCATCTTAACGTCCGTTGTCACATCCATGAAAACAAGCTATATCTAGTTTGTTTTTTAATTCTTCCTACGGCTTCCTGTCCTTTTGTTGTCATCCTGACATGTCCCTGTGCCGTGTGACTATAATGCTATGAATGTGATTGTAAAAATAGCTGTAAATACCGTATTGTTTTGTAAGTCATCATGACTCATTGAGTGAACAAATGTTCACTCAATGTAAAACGTGTTAATTCAGTTTATAGTCAATAATCACTGGGGCATGGTCGCTAAACCATTCATCTTTATAGACCCATGCATTCACCGTGCGGTCTTTCCAGTCCGGCGAGCAGGCCTGATAGTCAATCCGCCAGCCTACGTTCTTAGCCCGGGCCTGACCACGGTTCGACCACCATGAATACAGTTCCGCTTCCTTACGAACTTCACGGAAAGTATCGACATAACCTAATTCATAATAAATATGATCCAGCCACGCACGTTCATGGGGCAGACAACCTGAAGCCTTCTGGTTGCCAGACCAGTTTTTGATATCTATGCGCTTATGCACGATGTTGTAGTCACCGCAAACAATGATAGATTTATCTTCATCACGCCATTGTTTTAGGATCTTTTTATATTCTTCCAGAAAGTGGTCTTTACGCGCCTGTGCTTCATCACCAGATGAACCAGAGGGCAGGTATAAAGAGCAGATATGGGCAGGCTTATCTAAGCCCAGATCAAATTCTGCCGAGATAAAACGGCCTTGCGAATCTGCCAGTTCAAAACCCAGACCATCGGTAATGGAAACAAAAGGCAGGCGGCTATAAATCGCTGTACCGGCATAGCCAGGACGCTCTGCCGGGAACAGGTGTGTATACCAGCCTTCAGGCTTGAATTTATCGGTCCACTGCGCATGGGTAATTCGGCTTTCTTGCATGCAAATCACGTCAGCATCCGATTTTTCCATCCATTCCAGCAGGCCTTTGGTCACGGATGAACGTAAGCCGTTGACATTAATTGAAACGACACGAAGAATTTTTTGATCACCTGGATAGCTACTCTTTGGTATCATGCGCAAGTCTTACCTTAATTAATGGATTTAGGAGCACCTCATGTCAACGCCAGCTCAGTTTAACCCGCAAGCTTTTATCGAACTCGCATTATCACGCGGTGTGCTTAAATTTGGTGAGTTTACTTTAAAATCAGGTCGTGTGAGTCCTTATTTTTTTAATGCGGGTTTGTTGAATGATGGTGAAGCCTTGTCGCTACTGGCTTCTGGCTATGCAGCAAAATTGGTGGAATGTGACAATGTCGAAGTGATCTTTGGCCCTGCATATAAAGGCATTCCATTTGTTGCAGCAACTGCTGTGGCATTATCACAAAATCATGGCGTGAGTGTGCCATGGGGGTTTAACCGTAAAGAAGCCAAAGATCATGGTGAAGGCGGCGTGTTGGTCGGTGCTGCGGTACAAGGTAAAAAAGTCTGGATCATTGATGATGTGATTACTGCAGGTACTGCGATTCGTGAAGTGGTAACCATCCTGAAAAATGCTGGTGCGCAAATTGCGGGTGTACTGGTAGCACTAGACCGTCAGGAAAAAGGCCAAGGTGAACTGTCTGCAATTCAGGAAGTGCAAAAAGAACTGGAAATTCCAGTGCATGCACTGATCACAATGAAAGACCTGATGGATTATCTAGATGCGAAAGACGATAAAGAAGCGCTGGCAAAAATGGAAGCATACCGTGTGAAATATGGTATCTAAGATTTCTTAGTTCTTAGAGAGTCATAGAAAGGAAGCGAAAGCTTCCTTTTTTTTGTTTTTAATTTCATTTTAAGGAACACGAGGGATTAACTTCAGAGTTCTTTTCTTCCTCACATTTCTTGCAGTCCAATTTCATCCCTAACTTTTCCTTACGACCCGCTTCAGTCATGACCCAAGGGCGGTTTTGCCAAGGCGGATCATGCCGTACATGCTGGTCATGTCCACAGACAAGCTCAGCGACCCAATGATTTTCCTCATCTAAATGAAAACCGACAATGGCTTGCAGCATTTTCATTCCTCTTTAAACACATGAATGCATACATACTCATGCAAAATCTGAATAAACAAAAGAATAATCTCGGCTATACTCATTGCCAAATTCATTTTTAGAAAAGAGCCAAAGATATGCGCGTACTTGTTGTGATGGATCCCATCGAAAATGTAAACCTGAAAAAAGATTCAACCATGGCGATGCTATGGGCAGCCGCACGCCGTGGCCATGAATTGGGTTATGCATTACAGCAAGATTTGTATATTGATCAGGGCAAGGCCTTTGGTCTGATTGCACCATTACAGGTGTTTGAAGATTATGAGCATTACTATGAATTGGGTGAAAAGCGAAAGGAATCTATTGCAGCCTATGATGTGGTGCTGATGCGTAAAGATCCACCTTTCGACATGAATTTTGTTTACACCACCTATATTCTGGAACAGGCGGAACGTGAGGGTGCGTGGATTATTAACAAGCCGCAAAGCCTGCGCGACTGTAATGAAAAACTGTTTGCGACCCAATTCCCGGAATTGCAGGTCCCAACACTGGTGACTTCACAGGAAAGCCTGATCCGTGAATTCCTGAAAGAGCATGGCGATGTGATCGTGAAACCACTCGATGGCATGGGTGGTATGGGGATTTTTCGTCTGTTTCAGGATGGTGTAAATATTGGTTCAACCATCGAGATTCTGACCAATAACGGAACCCAGCCTATCATGGCACAGCGTTATATCCCGGAAATTGTGGAAGGAGATAAACGTATCCTGATGGTCAATGGTGAGCCGGTACCTTACTGCCTAGCACGTATCCCGCAAAATGGTGAAGTACGCGGTAACCTGGCCGCTGGTGGTCTGGGAAAGGCACGTCCTTTAAGTGAAAATGACAAACTGATTGCTGCGAAAGTTGGTCCATTCCTGCGTGAAAAAGGTCTGGTTTTTGTGGGTCTGGATGTGATTGGTAACTACGTGACAGAAATCAATGTCACCAGCCCAACCTGTATCCGTGAAATTGATACCCAGTTTGGTACTTCAATTGCAGATGATCTGTTTGATGTACTGGAAGCAGGTATTAAAAAATAATAACTAAACCGAGAGTTTATTGTGTTTTCATCTATTCAACGCATCTGGGGGAATGCACAGTTCCAAACTGTCGTCCAGGAGCTGAAAAAAGTGGCTCAAGCCAATCCGAAAAAGTTTGCAGCAGATGCTGTGACACTTTTCGGTACAGCTAAAAGCTTTGAATCTCATTCCATTATTGGCAATAAAACTCTAAATACCTTGGGGTTGCACCGTTTCCGGGTGAAGCAGGCAGCAAAACTCGCTGAATCCCGTCGGGAAAAGTTGGCGAAATACCTCGGCACAGATGAAGTTGAGTTCTTTCAGCAAAATGGTTTTATTTTAAAAGAGAATTTTTTGCCTGAAGATGAGTTTGAAGCTTTATCTAAAGAGTTATTGGAAACGGCTTTGGATACCCGTGAAACTTTGCAGGGTGATACGGTAACACGCCGGATGGCACTGGATGGTCAGGCACTTAAGCAACTACCGCATACCAAGCGCTTGCTTGAAAGTAAGCATTGGCGTGCACTTTTAAACTATGTGAACAGTTCCAAAGTACAGCCCATGTATTACGTGCAAGTGATTATTTCCCATGTACGTAAAGGCCGTCCTGATCCTCAAACCAATCTGCACAGTGATACCTTTCATTCAAATATGAAAGCTTGGCTATTTTTAACAGATGTGGCTGAAGATGAGGGACCATTTGTGTATGTACCTGGTTCGCACATCTTGAATGAAAAGCGCTTAGCATGGGAATATCAGCGTTCGATTGCTGTTAATCCAAAGACTGATGCCATGAGCCGCCGCGGTTCTTTGCGTATTCAACCCAATGAGTTGGCTGAACTCGGTTATGGTCAGCCTCAGGCTTTTGCAGTCAAGAAAAATACTCTGGTGATTGCAGATACTTACGGTTTTCATGCACGCGGGCCGAGTGTACGACCATCGACACGGATAGAGCTTTGGGCATATGGACGCCGTAGTCCATTCTTACCTTGGATTGGTCTACATCCACTGGCACTGCCAGTAATCAAAGACCGTTTAATTCCTTGGTATTGGAAAGGTTTGGATTATCTGGAACAGAAATACCAGCGTAAAAACCCATGGCGTAAAGTCGGTAAGCTGCTAGCAACCGATGAAGCTGTGGTAAAAACCAAATAAATTTTTTATCCATTAAAAGCAAAAATAAAAAGAGCCTCAATCGAGGCTCTTTTTTATGCAGTTTGCCGTCTAAACAGATAACCGCTCATCAGCAAACCGAGAACTGAAAGACAGGTAGTGACCAAGGCGATATTGCTCCATTGCCCGGTGGCTGAAACTAGCGATGCGCTGAGTGGCGGGATAAAAAACTGGGCACAGGCGGAGACTTGAATCACCAGTCCTACGCTCGCCGCGGCAGCATTGGACCGAGGTGCATATTTTAGAGTAATGGCAAATACGGTAGTGGGAATGATCCCGCCAACCAGAGAAAATAGGATGGCACTCAGTACCTGTAATTCCAGCATCAACCACGAACGTGCAGCAAAGGCCAGAAAACTGGTCAGCATCATGGTGATAAAGCCGGTCCAGAGCAGGGTTTTCGGCTGCCAGCCACGTTGCAGTAACATGCCGGCACCAAAGGTTCCACCAAGATTAGAAAGTACGACCAAAGAAGCCAGCATGCCGGCAATTTTCAGATCAATCCGGTCTGCCACATACATACTTGGCAAGAAGCCGGTGACGGTTAGCCACTGGCTGGTATAGCAGGCAAAAATCACCGCCAGACACAGAATCGGTGGATGAGTAATGGTGACACGGACAATTTCCCAAAAGGAAGAAGTCGTTGCAGGTGTAGCAGCTTGAGTTGCGGGAGTTTGTAATTCAAGATGTAGATAACGCTGTACCATCAGGGCAATCAGCAGGCATAATCCACCCAGTAAAGCCCAGATAGTCTGCCAGTTTAGCCACTCCAATAGTACCGGAATACACAGCACTGCCAGACTGACCCCGACGCCCATATAGGAGCTCCACAATCCCATCTTGAAATTCAGATGCTCTGGTCGGCTGATCCGTTTCAGAATCGCTGGGGCACAGAGGGAAATGGTCAGAAAACCGATGCCTTCAGTAAAACGGAAGAAATATAGTGCAGCGACATGCTGAATCCAGAGTCCGGCCATACTACTAAAGCCTAAAATCAGTAACGCGAGAATCAGGCAGCGTTTCAGCCCAAATCTTTCCGAAAAGGCGCCAATACTGAGGGCAAAGAGCATGCCAGCCCCTTGAACCAGAGACAGAGAAAAACCGGCTTGGGTAAAGCTGAGTCCCAAGTCTTGTTGCAGGATCGGAATCACGGCAGAAAGCTTGCCTGCATGAATCGCTGCCAAATAGCCAGCCAGGATTACCGAGCTGTCGTGCACTGAAATTCTGGACATAAGTCAGGTTTAATCCATAAAATCAATCTGTTCAGATATTTGTGTAAATTAAGAAAATGCATAAATAGCATACAACTTCATTATTTTTCATATGATTTAGTTATAAGTTGATACTTAAAATTAATGGATATACTGAGTAATTTAAGCGGTGAGATGTTAACTGAAACAGGCAGGGAAAATAGAGAAAAGCCGAAGCAAAAAAAGGTTTTTCAATAGACCTCTTGCGAAAGTAAAAACTACCTCAATATAGATTTCATGAAATATCAGAAATTAAACCGTTTTTCAGATTCTGAATTCAAGCGCTTGGTTGGTGTACCTCGACCAGTTTTTAGTGAAATGGTCGAAGTTTTAAAAGAAGCAGAATCACTTAAAAAGAAATCTGGGCGTCCTCATACTTTAGCTATAGAGGATCAATTATTATTAACACTCAATTACTTACGGAATTACAGCACTCAATTGGAATTGGCTGCAAATTACCATATCGCTGAAAGTAATGTGAATCGAACTATTAAAAAGGTTGAAGATGCATTAATGAAATCAAGACGTTTTACCCTGCCAAAACGAAGCATTACCACAGCAGACGAACAATTTAACTGGGTAATTATTGATGCGACAGAATGTTCAATAGAACGCCCGAAAAAAAAATCAGAGTAAGTTTTACAGTGGTAAAAAGAAGAAACATACGTTAAAAGCCCAAGTGATCTATCATCCGAAGAGCAAACAAATCATAGGAGTAGATATATCGTCTGGCAGTCAGCATGATATTAAATTGGCAAGAAAAACAGTTAAGAAATTCAAACATTGTGACTATGTTATGACCGATTTAGGGTACTATGGGTTAGAGCAAGATGGCTTTAAGTTATTGATGCCAATAAAGAAAAAGAAGAATTTCCCCTTATTTGATGCTGAGAAAAATTACAATAAAATGATTGGAAAAATACGAGTTGTAATCGAACATATTAATAGTCAATTGAAAAGATTTAGAATACTAAGTGAACGCTATCGAAATAGACGAAAAAGATTCGGTTTACGCATTAACTTAATCGCTGCACTGGTAAACCGGATGAACTTGCAATAACGACTTTCGCAAGAGGTCTAATAAAAATTGATGAAAAATGCAGACCTGATGACAAATACAGTTTAAACTTCAAAAACGCGTGAAAAAAAACAATGAAGTGCTTCGTGAAATAAAGTAAATAAACTTTCATGCCTAGGCGTTTGTGATTACAATTGACGACTTAAATCCTATTCCCCATTTTATTTTAGAATTGAAGAATTAGACCGTGACCGACGCTCCGCAAAAACAGCCTAAACATGTCATGATGATGGCCGCAGGTACCGGTGGACATGTATTTCCAGCTTTAGCTGTTGCAAAAGATTTACAACAACAAGGGATCGAAGTGTCCTGGTTAGCGACTCCGGCGGGCATGGAAAACCGATTATTAAAAAATCACAATATTCCAATTTATCAGATTGATATCCAGGGAGTGCGCGGTAATGGCATCGTACGCAAACTGGCTGCACCGTTCAAGATTCTGAAAGCGACACTCAGCGCCATGAAATACATGAAGCAGCTGAACGTGGATGCCGTTGCCGGCTTTGGTGGCTATGTCGCAGGTCCGGGTGGTCTGGCAGCGCGTATGCTGGGTATTCCCGTGATTATTCATGAGCAAAATGCGGTCGCCGGTTTTACCAATACCCAGCTATCACGTATCGCCAAAACGGTGTGCCAGGCATTTCCTAATACTTTTCCAGCACAGGATAAGGTGGTCACTACGGGAAATCCGGTACGCAAGGAAATCACCCAAATTCTGAATCCATCTTGGCGTTATCAGGAACGTGAAAAAGCCGGTGAACCATTACGTATTTTAATCGTGGGTGGTTCACTAGGGGCACAGGCACTGAATGAACGTGTGCCTGAAGCCTTAAAACAGCTGAATATTCCACTGAATGTTTATCATCAGTGTGGTCAAAATCATGCCGATGCCACCCGTGCACGTTATGTGGATAAGCCGGATACGTTGCAGGTCGAAGTGCAGCCGTTTATTGAAGATATGGCCCAAGCCTATAGCAATGCCGATCTAATCATTTGCCGTGCCGGTGCATTGACCGTCACCGAAATTGCCACAGCCGGTGTAGCGGCGATTTTTGTGCCGCTACCAAGTGCGGTGGACGATCACCAGACTGCAAATGCAAAGTTTCTGGCCGACCTGGGTGCAGCAAAAATCTGCCCGCAGGCGACTATGACCCCAGACAGTTTAAAAGCGCTGCTCGAACCGATGCTCAATCGCCAGCTCCTGATGGAAATGGCTGTGAAAGCACGTCGTCAGGCTCAACCCGATGCAACCCAACATGTGGTTCGTTTAATTCAAGAATTGTAAACCGAGTAAATTATGTCTCCATCAACCCCAGCTGACCAAGCGAAAAAGTTAATTAAAGTGCCAGAAATGCGCCGTATCAAACACATTCACTTTGTGGGGATTGGTGGTGCAGGGATGTGCGGTATTGCCGAAGTATTGCAAAACCAGGGCTACAAAGTTTCTGGTTCGGATATCAAGGCCTCGAAGACCACAGCACAACTCGAAGAAAATGGTATCAAGGTCTATATCGGTCATGCTGCGGAAAATATTCAGGGCGCGAATGTAATCGTCGTGTCGACTGCGATTGACCCTGAAAACCCGGAAATCAAGGCTGCAGTAGAAAAACGTATTCCGGTAGTGCGCCGTGCGGAAATGCTTGGTGAACTCATGCGTTACCGTCACGGCATCGCCGTTGCAGGTACACATGGTAAAACTACTACCACAAGTCTAGTGACTTGTATGCTGGCGGAAGAAAATCTTGACCCAACCTATGTGATCGGTGGTTTGCTGAACCGTACAGGTGTCAATGCTGCACTGGGTGCCAGTCGTTATATTGTGGCAGAGGCGGATGAGTCTGATGCTTCTTTCCTGTATCTGCAACCAATGGCTGCGATTGTGACCAATATCGATGCTGACCATATGGATACTTATGGTGGTAGCTTCGATGTACTGAAAGATACTTTCGTACAGTTTCTGCAAAAACTGCCGTTCTACGGTCTGGCAGTGGTATGTGGCGATGATGCCAATATCCGTGAAATCATGCCGCGTATTGGCCGTCCAGTGGTGACTTACGGTTTTAATGAAGATAACGACATCCGTGCAGTGGATATTGAACAGGATGGTATGTGTTCACACTTTACGGTGTTGCGTAAAGACCGTGAACCACTCCGTGTTACCATCAATATGCCAGGTGCACATAACATCCTGAATTCATTGGCAGCGATTGGCATTGCAACGGATGAAGGTGTATCCGATGGTGCCATCTGTCGTGCATTGGAAGGCTTTAGCGGTGTCGGCCGTCGCTTCCAGGTACAAGGTCAGTTCGAAATAGAAGGCGGGGATGTGAAGCTGGTGGATGACTATGGTCACCATCCGAAAGAAGTAGAAGCCACCATTAAAGCAGCACGTGCCAGCCACCCGGACCGCCGTCTGGTAATGATGTTCCAGCCACACCGTTTTACCCGTACCCGTGACTGTTTTGAAGACTTTGTGGAAGTGCTTTCTCAAGTTGATCAGTTGTTGTTACTGGAAGTATATCCAGCAGGGGAGAAGCCAATTGTTGGTGCGGACAGTCGTGCCTTGGCACGTAGTATCCGTTTGCGTGGGGAAGTGGAGCCAATCCTGATTGATCCAGTCGAAGGAAACCTGAGCAACGTCATGAAAAATGTGCTAAAAGCAAATGATCTGTTGCTGACCCAAGGTGCTGGTAATGTCGGTGCAATTTCAATTGAACTTGCACAGAATAATTTATACATCAAATAGTCGCTTAATGTGGCTTAAAATAGAATTGACCTGATTTAAAAAGTTTAAGGATATAAACGTGTCAAATGCTTCAAAATTCGGAAAAGTTGCCGTATTGCTAGGTGGAAAATCTGCAGAGCGTGAGGTTTCGCTGGACAGTGGTATGGCGGTACTTGAGGCATTGGTGCGTTCGGGGGTGAACGCAGAAGGCTTCGATCCACAGGAACGTAGTATCACTGAACTGTCGGGTTATGACCGTGCCTTTATCGTGCTGCATGGCCGTGGTGGTGAAGATGGCCAGATTCAGGGCGCACTGGAATGGTTGAATATTCCTTATACCGGTACAGGCGTACAGGGTTCAGCGATTGGCATGGACAAGGTCAAGACCAAGCAGGTATGGCAAGGTTCTGAACTGCCAACCGCACCCTATCGCATTGTGACCAAAGACTCCAATGCGGAAGAAATTGTTGCGGCATTGGGCCTGCCACTAATCATCAAGCCGGTACATGAAGGTTCAAGTATCGGCATGAGCAAAGTGGAAAAAATTGAAGACTTTGCCACTGCGATTGCCAAAGCGACTGAACATGATGCTGTAGTGATGGCAGAAAAATGGATTACCGGTCGTGAATTTACCATTGTGCTGTTGAATGGTCAGGCACTGCCAGTGATTCGCCTGCAGCCACCGGAAGATGTCGCATTCTACGACTACGAAGCCAAATACAACCGTAATGATGTGCAGTATGGTATTCCATGTGGTCTGAGCGAATCTGAAGAAAAAGCCTTGCAAGCACTGGCTTTACGTGCTTTCCAGGCAGTAGGGGCTAGCGGCTGGGGCCGTATTGATGCGATGCAGGATCAGGATGGCAATTTTTGGTTACTAGAAGTCAATACTGTACCGGGCATGACCAGCCACTCGCTGGTGCCGAAAGCCGCCGCTGCGGTGGGTTACAGTTTCGATGAGCTGTGTATGGCGATTCTGGAACAAACTCTGAACGGTGTGGCTCGCTAAGCTATGGCACAACTTCCTGCATCCATGCGCCGTAAACGTGCTGCGATTACCTCAATTCACGATAAGCCACCAAGCAAAAAGGAAAAGCTGGCCAACTTTGGTGGCTGGCTATTGCTGCTGGTCGCAATCGTGGTACTGGCTGCAGGAATCCTAGGTTTTTACCGGGTCATGACCGATGCCCAGGTGGCAGAGCTGGATGTGATTGGTACGCGATCGGCTGCAGAACAGCGTCAGGTGATACAGCATGTTTCCCCGATTATTACCGACAATTACTTTACTTCGGATTTAAGATCGATTCGTGACAAGACATTGGAATTGTCTTGGGTTGATCGTGTGGTGGTATCGCGTGCCTGGCCAAATGCGATTCGTGTGCGGATCATGCCGCATCATGCCATTGCCCGTTGGGGTACAGGTCGCTTGCTAAGTGACAGCGGACAAATCTTTGCGGAAGTGACGCCAAAGAACTATCCGGAACTGCCGTTATTACATGGCCCGGCCAGTCAGGCTAAAAACATGATGCGACGTTATAATGAAATCAACCAGCTGTTCGCACCACATGGAATTCGCCTGAAAGAACTTTATCTGACGGAACGCATGACCTGGTTTATGCAGTTTGATTCAGGACTACGCGTCATCGTAGATCAGGATCAAACCATGAGTAAACTGCAGCGCTTAAGCCATCTGTCCTATAGCGATTTGAAGCCAGTTTGGTCTAGAATCTCGTCAATTGATTTGCGCTATAGAAATGGATTAGCAATTCAGTGGAAAAATGCCGTTCCACCCAAGATACAAAATGGTCACTTTATTGTAACGAATAATGACACCGGCGTTGAGAACGGGGTTACAGTGAAGCCATAATGTTCGGCTTTAAAAAATGAAGAGGCAATTAAAGCCATAAATTAAACACATAGGTAATGGTAGTAGCAAATAATGAATGAAGCTGTTCCCTCAGTTGTTGCGATTGACATTGGGACGCACAAAGTTTCAGTTTTGATTGGTAAGGTACATGCGCCAGACAATATCCAGGTTATTGGGATGGCGACTGCTCGTAACCGAGGCATGAATAAAGGGAAAATTGTAAGTCTCGATAAAGTCATTACCGCAATAAAAAATGCCGTTCAGGAAGCGGAAGACATGGCGGAATGCCGTGTACACTCTGCCTGGATTTCTATTCCAAGTGCGGAGTTGAAAAGCTTCTATGCTTCTGGTCGTACTACGATTGAAAATGCTGAGCATACAATTACAACAAGCGAAGTCGTGCGTGTACTGGAACTGGCGAAAGCGAGTCATCTGTCTCCAGACCATTATATGGTAAGTGCTGTACCCCTCGGCTTTGAGCTGGATGATGCGCCAGAATGGGTGCTGAACCCGATCCGTATGTCGGCGCATAGCATGACTGGGCATTACCATCTCATGATGTTGCCTATCAGTACCATGCAGAACATCGACCGTGCCTTGAAAGGGGCGAATATCGGTGTGGAAAAAATGGTGGTGTCTAGCCTGGCCACCGCTGAAGCAAGCCTGCTGAAAGATGAAAAAGAATATGGCGTTTGCTTGCTGGATATCGGTGCGGGTACGACGGATATCGCAGTTTACTTGGATGGTCGTTTAGCTCTCACTCATACCATTCAGCGTGGTGGGGAGCATGTAACACGTGATATCGCAGCAGTGTTGCAAACCACAACCGAAGAAGCAGAGCGTATCAAGCTGCTTTATGGCTGTGTCGATTTAAAAGTAGTGAAACCGGATCACATGATCCAGTTCCAGGGCATTGATGGTCCACAAACCATTAGCCGGATTGAGCTGACCGAGATCATCATTGCTCGTTATAGCGAGATTCTGGGTCTAGTGCGTGAAGAACTAGAAAACAGTGGCGCGATGCAAGGCCTGTATCACGGTGTAGTCTTGACTGGTGATGCCAGCCAGATCGAAGGTATGGTCAGCTATGTCCGCCGTACCTTAGGGGTTTCAGCACATTTGGGCAATGCGCCAAGTCAGGTGCATGCCGATGAAGCGCATCAGGCCGCACTGCGCCGTTCCCAGTATGCAACTGCTGCCGGTTTACTGATGTTTAGCCAGAGCGATGCGCAGGAAACCATCGTGGAATCGGAAGATACTGAAAGACTATCGATGGGTCAGCGCATTAAGCGTGCCTTTTCAGGTTTTAATGAAACATTGAAATCGCTGTTTTAGTCGAATTTTATTGTGAATATTGTTGAGAAGTTGTACTAAAAAATGCCTGCACTTGACAACTCAGTTCTTGAGCAGCATTCTTAAAAACAATTTTTTATTAAGATCAGGGCAGTATACGGGCTTAGTGACTGCCAGTATTAAATTAGGAATTTTATAGGTCATGGCCTCATTTGAATTTTTTGAAGACGATCAAGACGATAGCATTGGTCAAGCCCGTTTCACTGTATTTGGTGTAGGGGGAGCGGGTGGTAACGCAGTTCAGCATATGCTGCAATCCGACATCAAAGGCGTGAAGTTTGTCTGTGCTAACACAGATAAACAGGCGCTGGATCGTATGGAAGCGGAATTTAAAATCCAGTTAGGTGAACAATGCACCCGCGGTCTGGGCGCTGGTGCAAATCCGCAAGTGGGTCAGGCTGCGGCAGAAGAAAGCCGTGAATTTATCCGCGCACATCTGGAAGGCACCGATATGGTGTTCGTGACTGCAGGTATGGGTGGTGGTACAGGTACCGGCGCTGCACCAGTGGTTGCGGAAATTGCTAAAGAAATGGGCATCCTGACCGTAGGTGTAGTGACTACACCATTTAACTTCGAAGGTAAACGCCGTCTGCAATCTGCTGAAAAAGGCATTGAAGCACTGGAACAGCACGTTGACTCGCTGATCATTATTCCGAACCAGCGTCTGCTCAAAGTATTCCGTGACATCTCAATGAAAGATGCCTACAAGAAAGCAGATGACGTCTTGCTGAATGCGGTACGCAGTATCTTTGATCTTGTGGTACGTCCAGGTCACATTAACCTTGACTTCGCCGATTTGAAAACTGCGATGAGTACTCGTGGCTATGCCATGATGGGTGTGGGCTTAGGCCGTGGTGAAAACCGTGCGCGTCAAGCTGCTGAACAGGCCATCCGTAGTCCGTTACTAGATAACGTGACCATTATGAATGCCAAAGGTATTCTGATCAACGTGACTGGTGGTGACGATGTCACCTTTGGTGAAATTGAAGAAATCACTGATGTGGTGAACCAGATCGTGGATCTGGACGAAGGTCAGGTGTTCTACGGTACGGTATTTGATCCAGATGCACGTGATGAAATCAGCGTAACCGTGATTGCAACCGGCCTGACCCGTAACTCGGCAGATGCCGTAGAACCTGCAAAACGTACCAACGTACAGCAGTCACGTCCTGCAACAGCACCAGCTGCTGTAGATGAAGATGATGTGCCAGCGATTCAGCGTCAGCAGGCGGGTACAACTGCAGCACCCACACCGGCAGCTTCGGTTTCCAGCCCTCGCCCAACGCCAATGAGCATCCAAGATTATCTTAAAAATCAACAACGTAAATAACATGTAACAAGATGTGTTTACGATGATCCAACAGAAAAGGTGGCTGTAGAGCCACCTTTTTATTTTTTATCAATGGCTAAATATGCTAACGTATAGCGGTTTTATTGGTGAACAGATGATAAAAGCATGTTGAAACAACGTACCTTGAAACGTGTCGTGAAAGCGAGCGGGATCGGTCTTCATAGTGGGCAGAAAGTGCTGATTAATTTCGTGCCACACCACGCCGATGGGGGAATTGTGTTTCGACGCATCGACTTGGACCCACCTGTGGATATTCCAGCCAATGCCATGCTGATCCAGGAAGCCTTTATGTGCTCGAACCTGGTACAGGAAAATGCCAAGGTTGGCACCATTGAACATGTGATGAGCGCCATTGCAGGTCTGGGCATCGATAACCTGATTATTGAAGTGTCTGCTTCCGAAGTGCCGATCATGGATGGTAGTGCTGGTCCGTTCATTTACCTGTTGATGCAGGGCGGATTGCAGGAACTGGATGCACCGAAAAAATTCATCAAGATTCTCAAGCCAGTCGAAGCTTTGATTGATGACAAACGCGCTGCGTTTACTCCGCATAAAGGTTTTCAGCTGAATTTCACCATCGACTTCGACCATCCTGCATTTAAAAAAGAATACCAGTCTGCAACTATCGATTTCTCAACGGAAACTTTCGTCTATGAAGTCAGTGAAGCACGGACTTTCGGTTTTATGAAAGATCTGGATTATCTGAAAGCCAATAATCTGGCACTTGGTGCAAGTCTGGAAAATGCGATTGGTGTAGATGATACAGGCGTGGTAAACGAAGAAGGGCTGCGCTTTTCGGATGAGTTTGTTCGTCACAAAATTCTGGATGCAGTTGGTGATTTGTATCTGATGGGACATCAGATTATTGCCAAATTTGATGGTTATAAGTCAGGGCATGCCTTGAATAACCAGCTATTACGCAATGTCAGTGCTGATCCAAGTAGTTATGAAATTGTAACATTTGATGACATAGATCAATGCCCGATCAGTTATGTGAGTGTGACATAAGTCATTGTCTTTTAGATGTTCGTTACATTATAACATTATAAAGTGAGACTCAGGTCTCACTTATTGCATTGTAAATCAAGATTATTTGATTAATATGTTATTTTTTATTGCTTGCCAAACGTAGTAAAGCTTGGCTAAGCTTAGGGTCATTAATAAAGTCAGCAGCACTGCGAAGCATCTCGCGTGTTTCTAGACTTAATACTCTTTCGGACTTTTCTGTAACCAAGGGTGTTTTGGAAGGATTTCGTAAACATACTTGGATTTTGGTCAGGTCCTTTAATTCATGAATTTGAGAGAGTTGTGAAACGTATTGCTTTTGCAAATATGCCAATTGAGAAATCATGGCCTGATTTTCACCAGTAAGCGTTAACACACCGTTTTGATAACAGACCACCTGCCATTGCTCCGGTTGGGGCAGCAACGGTTGGACGAGTTTTGTAAGTTTCTGCCACGCAGCAACTTGTGATGAGAGAAACGAGAAGTTTCCTGTTTTTATGTGTTTTCTTGTTTGTTGAAAAACGTTGACAGGTTCAGACATACATCATTCCTTCATGATTATGCCTTAATCTTATGCGCTCTTTTCGGTAGATATCAAGGAAGAGATCACCAAGGAACTCGATTAAGAACAGTTTTGGAGAGGTTTTTTTATGCATTTTCGACGTATTTTATTGGCATTTTCCCTGTCAGCGTCCGCAGCTTCAGTCGCGTTTGCCGACCTGGTGGAGTTAGGTTCGGAAAATGGTTCAGTTGATCGTCTAGAGCAGCTGACACGGACTTTGGCGCAGGGCTCTTATACGAATTCAGACGATATTTATATCCCTGCCGAGACGAAGCTTAATGTCCAGCTTCGTGAAAAGCCAGTAGAGCTAAATAACGCAACGATCGAAAAAAAATACGGCTCTTCAAAATCTACCTCTTATAAGTCTTCTTCCAGTTTCTCTTCTTCTCCATACTCTTGGTTAGTTGCTCATCCCCTTCCAGATATGAAACGTGTCAGCTCTAACTACGGTGGCCGTACCATGAATGGTCGTGCTGAGAACCATTCTGGCCTGGATTTGTCTGCACCAAGTGGTACACCGATTTATGCAACTGGCCCAGGGATCGTGACCAAATCTGGCTGGGGCACAGGTTATGGCCAATATATCGAAATTAATCACGGTAATGGTTACCTGACCCGCTATGCACATGCTTCACGTCTGATTGCCCGTGTCGGCGATCGTGTAGAAGCAGGTGAACACATTGCCAATGTGGGTTGTACTGGTCGTTGTACTGGTCCACACTTGCATTACGAAGTAGTAAAAGACGGTCAACGTAAAAATCCATCAACTTATCTAGCAATGTTGCCTTAATATGGAATCAATATAGCCTAGCTATTTACAGTCTTGTGTAGCAGCTCTGCATATAAAACGTATCTATATTTAAAAGCAATGAATCCCTTGTTTGAATAAAAACAAGGGATTTGTCATTTTAGAGATTTCTTCCATTAACAAAAAATAAGAAAAATATATAACTTTATGGCTGGATTGGCAGTTTTTTGTATTTTTGTGTAATAAATAATCAATAGGTATTTAGTTATTAAATACTGCATCCAATTCGCATTCAGCCCCAGCCATACCTGTGCCTCTCCCAAATGTGATACATATAAACGATTAGTGTAAGTCTTTAGGAATAGTAGATTATGGCGTTTTATGGTGATACAGACGCGCAAGAAACTCAGGAATGGCAGGACGCATTTGACTCAGTTTTGCAGCATATGGGCACAGAGCGTGCGGCTTTTTTATTGGAAAAACTTTATCAGCGTGCAATTGCTAAGCATGTTCCCATTCAGCGTTTAAATACTCCTTACTTAAATACGATTTCTGTTGAAGAGCAACCGCCAATGCCAGGTGACCAGGATATGGAGCGCCGTATTCGCGCCCTGATCCGCTGGAATGCCTTGGCGATGGTGCTACGTGCCAACAAGACTGGCGATGACTTGGGTGGTCACTTGGCCAGCTTCGCATCTTCAGCAACCCTATATGACGTGGGCTTTAACCATTTCTTCCGTGCTAATAATGAAAACTTTGGCGGTGACCTGATTTATTACCAAGGTCACTGTGCACCGGGAATCTATGCCCGTTCTTTCCTGGAAGGTCGTTTGACCGAAGAGCACCTGAATAACTTCCGTCGTGAAGTCGGTGGCAAAGGTCTGCCTTCCTATCCACACCCATACTTGATGCCGGACTACTGGCAGTTCCCGACCGTCTCCATGGGTCTGGGACCAATCATGTCGATTTATCAAGCCCACATCCAGAAATACCTGATGAACCGTGGCTTGATCAAAGAAGAAGACCGTAAAGTCTGGGCTTACCTCGGTGATGGTGAGATGGACGAGCCGGAAAGCTTGGGAGCAATCTCTCTTGCTGGTCGTGAAAAACTGGATAATCTGATCTGGGTGGTGAACTGTAACCTGCAACGTCTGGACGGTCCGGTACGTGGTAACGGCAAAATCATTCAGGAACTTGAATCGCTATTCCGTGGTGCAGGCTGGCGCGTGATTAAAGTGATCTGGGGCCGTCATTGGGATCCACTTTTGGCTAAAGACGAATCCGGCGCTTTAAAAGCCGTGATGGAAGAAGCGGTGGATGGTGATTACCAGCGTTATCAAGTGAAAGGTGGTGCTTATGCACGTGCGCACTTCTTCGGTAAATACCCAGAAGCGGAAGCCTTGGTGAAAGACCTGAGCGACGAAGATATTGATAACCTGAACCGTGGTGGTCACGACCCGTATAAAGTCTTTGCAGCTTATGCGGAAGCAACTAAAGCCAATGGTCAGCCAACTGTAATCCTGGCAAAAACCGTAAAAGGTTATGGTTTGTCTGATGAGATTGAAGCGGTCAACAAAACCCACCAGATCAAGAAAATGCAGCTGGAATCGCTAAAATACGTACGTAACCGTTTCAATCTGCCATTTACCGATGAGCAGCTGGAAGAAATTCCATTCTACCGCCCAAGCGAAAACTCGCCTGAAATTAAATATATGAAGGCACGTCGTGAAGCACTGGGTGGTTACCTGCCAGCACGCCGTAAAGAAAGCGAAGCATTGCCGATCCCAGAGCTGTCTATTTTTGACAGCGTACTGAAAGGTTCCAATGGTAAAGAGCAATCGACCACTATGGTGATGGTGCGTCTGATCTCAGCCTTGCTGAAAGAAAAAGCCATCAAGGATCGCGTAGTACCAATTGTACCGGATGAAGCGCGTACTTTCGGTTTGGAAGGCATGTTCCGCCAGCTGGGCATTTATGCCGCACACGGTCAGAAATATACCCCTGAAGACCAGGAACAGCTGATGCATTACCGTGAAGCCAAAGATGGTCACATGCTGCAGGAAGGGATTAACGAAGCGGGTGCGATGAGTGCCTGGGCGGCGTTGGGTACCAGTTATTCAACCAATAATCTGCCAATGATCCCGATGTACATGTACTACTCGATGTTCGGCTTCCAGCGTATTGGTGATATCGCATGGGCTGCGGGTGATGCACAGGCGCAAGGTTTCTTACTGGGTGCAACCGCTGGTCGTACTACCCTTAACGGTGAAGGTTTACAGCACCAAGATGGTCATTCACATATCTTGGCAAATACCATTCCAAACTGTGTGTCTTATGACCCATGCTTTGGTTACGAACTAGCAGTGATCGTACATGATGGTCTGAAACGCATGTATGTCGATCAGGAACGCGTGTTCTATTACCTGACCCTGATGAATGAAAACTATGAGCATCCAGCAATGCCACAAGGCGTTGAGGAAGGCATCAAGCGTGGTATGTACCTGCTGGAAGAAGATGAAAAGGCAACTGTTCAGCTACTGGGTTCAGGTGTGATTCTGCGTGAAGTGATCAAGGCAGCGAAAATCCTGCGTGAAGAGTATCAAATCCACGCCAACGTCTTCAGCGTCACCAGCTTCAACGAACTGGCGCGTGACGGTATGGCATGTGAAGAATACAATCGACTGCATCCATTGGCTGAAGAAACTAAAGAGCCATGGGTATCGCAACAGTTACGCGGTAAAGAAGGGATTGTAGTATCAGCTACTGATCACATACGCGCTTATAGCGAACAGATTCGTGCTTACCTACCAGACAGTCGTCCATTCGTCGCGCTGGGTACTGACGGTTATGGCCGTTCCGATACCCGTGCTAACCTGCGTAGCTACTTCGGTGTTGATGCAGCACATATCGTAGTAGCAACTCTGAAGAAACTGGCAGATGAAGGCGAAGTAGATCCACGTTTGGTTAAAGATGCGATCTCTAGCTTCGAGCTGGATACTGACCGCCCAGTGGCATGGGCACCACAGGCAACACCAGAACTGCACGCTGTTGCTGACTACAAGGAGGAGAACTAATCATGCAAATTACGACTCCTGATATTGGTGTAGATAAGGCCACTGTTGCTGAAATTCTGGTCAACGTGGGGGATATCATCGCGGTGGATGATAGCATCGTGCTGCTGGAATCGGACAAAGCCTCTGTTGAAGTGCCAAGCACTTCAGCAGGTGTGGTAAAAAGTATCCTGATCAATCAGGGTGATGAAGTTTCTGAAGGAACAGTGCTGATTGAGCTGCAGGCTGAAGATGACGCGAATGCGGTAGAAACCCAGCAAGCTAGTGCTGCTGACAAAACGTCTGAAAATACCCCAACTTCACTGCCAGATGATGAAATTTTGCAGGAAGTGGCTGCTCATCAGCCAGGTGCAGCTTCACAAAGCGCGGCATCTGCTGTTCATGGCGGTGCTTCTGCAACTGTAGAAGTACAAGTACCTGATATCGGCGTAGAAAAAGCACTGGTGGGTGAAATTCTGGTACAGGTTGGCGATGAAATCGAAGTTGATCAAAGCATCGTAGTGGTGGAATCGGACAAGGCGACTGTCGAAGTGCCGAGTACAGTTGCCGGTACGGTTGAAGCGATCCAGATTAAAGAAGGAGATACCGTCAAAGAAGGCGTGGTTTTGTTGACCGTGAAAACTGCTGGTGCTGCACCAGCAGCTCAACCGGCTGCAGCGCCTCAGACTGAACAGGTATCTGCACCAGCTGCTCCTGAAGCTAAAGCCGAAAATGTAGCGCCAGCACCTTCTGCTCCAGCCGGTGATATGGAAGTCAAAGTTCCTGATCTGGGTGTCGATAAAGCTGCGGTTGCTGAAATTCTGGTTCAGGTCGGTGACAAGGTCGAAAAAGACCAGAGCATCATCGTGGTGGAATCAGACAAAGCAACGGTTGAAGTGCCAAGCACGGTTGCGGGTACTATCAAAGCGATTCATGTTGAGCTGGGTCAAAGCGTGTCAGAAGGCGTTGTCCTGATTACAGTTGAGGCTGAAGGCCAGGCTGCTTCCGCTCCAACTCCAGTAGCCAAGGCAGAAGCGCCGGCGCCTAAAGCGACTCCTGCGCCAGCAGCTGTAGCAGCGGTACCTGCAGTGCATGGTGCAGACAAGCTGACCAAAGAGCAAAATGCCGCCAATGCCAAAGTGTATGCTGGTCCTGCAGTCCGTAAACTGGCACGTGAACTCGGTGTGGTACTGTCTGATGTGAAAGCATCTGGTCCGCATGCACGTCTGATGAAAGAAGACCTGTTCGCTTATGTGAAAAATCGTCTGACAGCTCCTCAGGCTGCTCCTACACCAGCAGCAGTTGCTGCACCGGCAGGTCTGCCAAAACTGCCAAGCTTCGATGCCTTTGGTGGGGTAGAAGAGAAAGCACTGAGCCGTCTGCAACAGGTTTCTATTCCGCAGTTATCTTTAAACAACTACATTCCACAAGTGACCCAGTTTGATGCTGCAGACATCACTGAACTGGAAGCATGGCGGAATGAATTGAAAGGCAACTTCAAGAAAGAGGGCATCAGCCTGACCATTATGGCCTTTATCATCAAGGCGGTCGCTTATCTGTTAAAAGAAGAGCGCGAGTTTGCCGGTCACCTGGCAGATGATGGTAAATCGGTACTGCTGCGTAAAGAAATCCATATGGGCATCGCCGTGGCAACGCCGGATGGTTTGACTGTACCAGTTTTACGTAATCCGGATCAGAAATCCATCAAGCAGATCGCGGTTGAACTGGGTGAACTGGGCCAGAAAGCGCGTGACAAGAAACTGACACCGAAAGACCTGCAAGGTGCCAACTTCACCATTTCCAGCCTGGGTGCGATTGGCGGTACTGCCTTTACGCCGCTAGTCAACTGGCCACAAGTGGCGATCCTCGGTATTTCTCCAGCAACCATGCAACCCGTATGGAATGGTGAAAGCTTTGATCCACGCCTGATGTTGCCGTTGTCGCTATCTTATGACCACCGTGTAATTAATGGTGCCGATGCAGCACGTTTCACCAATAAGCTGACCAAGCTGTTGAAAGACATCCGTACTTTATTGATCTGATTGATATAAGTGCAAAAATAAGACCCTGCTTTGGCAGGGTTTTTTTATATGTGATTATTTGTAAATGTATTCACGCTTGGCTATAATGAAGCCACTTCATTGGGGAGTAGCCGCCTTTTGCGCAAAGCGAAAGGGTGATGGTCAACATAATTGTCCTGAACCGGACATGGTCATCATAGCAAAGAACCGAATGAGCTTCTCGAAGCTTTCTTTTGTTGGCAAGACCTTTGATTTACCATTCTGCAGATTTTTGGCTGGCAGGAAGGGTAAGTCATGGGTATCGCACATGCCAGCCAGAGAAAGACACACATGTACGAATTCCTGCTTTCCACGTCTATCGTTGCCCTGGCTGAAATGGGGGATAAAACCCAGCTTCTGGCTTTGCTGTTGGCTGCACGTTTTAGAAAACCTGTTCCGATTCTGGTTGCGATCCTGTTAGCCACCATCATTAACCATGGTTTGTCTGCAGCTTTGGGTCAATGGATCACGACGGTTATCAGCCCGGATATTCTGTTGTGGGTGGTATCGATCGGCTTTATTGCCATGGCGATCTGGATGCTGATTCCGGATGAACTGGGTGATGAATCATCAAGCATCAATAAATGGCAGAAACTCGGTGTATTTGGTGCGACTTTCATTCTGTTCTTCCTGGCGGAAATCGGGGATAAAACCCAGATCGCAACCGTGGCATTAGCGGCGCGTTTTGACAGTGTACTCTGGGTGATGATGGGAACTACGGTCGGCATGATGATTGCCAATGCTCCTGCGGTATTTATTGGTGACAAGCTGGCAAATCGTCTGCCAATTTCCTTGATTCATAAAATTGGTGCGCTGATCTTCCTGCTGATTGGTGTGGGTACATTGCTAAAACATTATTATTTCTAATTCATCGGAATAATAACAAAAATCCTGAGCTAAAAACTCAGGATTTTTTTATTGTGAAACGGGTCTCAAAATATTGATAAGTAAAGCTATATATTCATTTTTAATTATTGTAAGTTTCTCTAAATACTTATATGTTAACAACAACACAAAAATCATTTTTAAATGAAAAATTGGGGAAGTTTATGGCTTTTGAACGCACCACATCACAAGTTTTATTTGATGATGGCACACATAAATGCATCAGTTTTACCAGTCTGGTAAAAGGCGAAGGCGTTCAGGCCAACCAGTTTCTGATTCTGGATAATAACCGTGCAGCAGTACTGGATCCGGGTGGTGACTTGACCTATGTGCCGCTGACCATGGAGCTGAACAAATATACACGTCTGGCCAATCTAGACTATGTCATGGCTTCACATCAGGACCCAGACATTATCACTTCAATGCCACGTTGGCTGGTGTATACCGATGCCAAAGTAGTGGCGTCCAAGCTGTGGGCACGCTTCCTACCACATTTGAACTCAGCCTTTATGAGTGACCGTATGAAGGGGAACTGGCTGGATCGTTTGGTCGAGCTGCCAGACCATGGCCAGATCATCAAGCTGGGCAATTCCGACATCATCGCGATTCCAGCACACTTTCTACATTCGGTGGGTAACTTCCAGTTCTATGACCCAATCGCGAAAATCCTGTTTTCAGGTGACATGGGGGCTTCCATGGTTGAGGATGCCTCACGTCCACTGGAAAACTTTGCTGCGCATATTCCGAAGATGAAAGCGTTCCACCAGCGCTATATGTGCAATAACAAGGTGATTCGCCTGTGGGTGCAAATGGTACGCACCATGGATGTGGAAATGATCGTGCCACAGCACGGTACACCGTTTGTGGGCAAGGAACAGATTGACCAGTTCCTGGACTGGATTGAAACGCTGGAATGCGGTACTGATTTGATGGATGAAACCATCTTTACCTGCCCAGAATAACTGGAAAAATCAAAAAAATTCTTGAGTGAAAAAACAACATTTTTTATATTTTTCGTTTTTCAAAAAACTTTATTTGATGACGAGAATCTATAAGAAATGTTGTCTCAAGTTCCAACACAGGATGCATGTTTAAGTTGTGGTGCATGTTGCGCCTATTTCCGGGTTTCGTTCTATTGGGCAGAGGGAATTCCCATGCCAGAAAACTATACCGAACCACTCACCCCGGTCTATTCATGCATGGCAGGTACCAACCAGAAAAATCCGCGTTGTATTGCCCTGCAAGGAACCATTGGGGAACAGGTCAGTTGCGGCATGTATGAGCTACGCAGCTCATCCTGCAAGGAAGTGCAGATCGCGGATGCGCAGTGTAACAAGGCGCGTATGGCTCACAATATGGTGCCATTTATCCAGATTGAAGCTGATGAAGCAGAAAATGACGATAACTTTGAACGCGTCAGCTAGGTAAAAAATTTCAAATGATCAAAGCAGGGCTCAGGCTCTGCTTTTTTTATGGGTAAAAATCAATGAAAATGCTTGGATTTAGTTGTGACCTCCGTAACAGAAAAATCAAAATTGAACAATAAAAAAGCGATTTATTATAGATAATTAAGTACAAAACCATAATTTTATTATGGATTAATTTGGTTATAATTTGATCAGAATAACAACAGTAATAATCAGTAAACGACAACAACGAGAAGGAAACAAAAATGGATAATAAGACCAGTTCCTATATTTTATTTGATAACGGTGAACATAAGTGCATTGTCTTTACCAGTCTGGTTAAAGGCGAGGGCATTCAGGCCAATCAGTTTCTGATCATTAATGACCGTGAAGGTGCAGTGATTGATCCGGGCGGTGATCTGACCTATTCACCGCTGACCTTTGAACTGCTGAAATATATTCCTTTGAATCGGATTCGCTATGTGTTTGGTTCGCATCAGGATCCTGACATTATCACTTCGATGCCACGCTGGCTGATGCATACTCAGGCCAGCATCGTGGCATCCAAACTTTGGGCGCGTTTCCTGCCGCATCTAAACTCGGCTTTTACCAGTGGAAAAATGACTGGGAACTGGGAAGACAGGCTGATTGAACTGCCAGATGAAGGCATGAGTGTGCCGATTGGCCAGTCAGAACTATGTTGTATCCCAGCGCATTTCCTTCATTCAGTCGGTAATTTCCAGTTTTATGATCCAATTTCCAAAGTCCTGTTTTCTGGTGACCTCGGTGCATCCGTCGTAGGTGACCCACAGACGCCGGTGACGGATATGGAGGCACATTTACGCAGTATGCGTGGTTTTCATCAACGCTATATGTGCTCGAATCGCATCTTGAGATATTGGGTGGAAATGGTTCGGGAAATGGATATCGACATGATCGTTCCGCAGCATGGCGCACCATTTGTCGGGCGTGAGCCGATTGAGCAGTTCCTGGACTGGCTCTGGCATCTGGAATGTGGTGTCGACCTGATTGAGCCGCGGATTTATCGTTGTCCGAAAACCAGGTTGGCTGTGGCTTAAGCTAAGTGCCTGATTTGCAGTAATCGCTAAAATATAGGACAGCATGATTTTCTATACAAAAAATACAGGGTAGGTTGGATAAAATTTATTCGATTAACTCAGGATATAAATCAATGCCTTAGCGAAGGAAAATAAAAATAAGTGCAGATTTGGCAAAAATAAATTTTGCAATTGCAATGAAATTTTAAGCCAAATTTGTTTATAATAGCGCACGGAAATTACCAGTGAGACTGTTATGTTGACCATCGTTCAAGACGCGTTAACCTTCGATGATGTCCTATTACTCCCTGCCTACTCTACTGTCCTCCCAAAAGATGTCTCTCTAAAGACACGCCTGACTCGCGGCATTAACCTGAATATTCCTCTTGTGTCTGCAGCTATGGATACGGTGACTGAATCCCGTATGGCAATCGCTATGGCACAAAATGGCGGTATCGGTATCCTGCATAAGAACATGGATATTGCTGCACAGGCTGCAGAAGTACGCCGTGTGAAGAAATTCGAATCAGGTATCGTAAAAGATCCGATTACAGTAACCCCTGAAACAACTGTACGTGAGCTGATTGCGCTGACTCAGGCGAACAACATCAGCGGTGTGCCAGTAGTGAAAGACGGTAAAGTAGTGGGTATCGTGACAGGTCGTGATACACGCTTTGAGACCAATCTTGAGCAGCCAGTGAGCAACATCATGACTGGTCAGGATCGTCTGGTAACAGTACGTGAGGGTGAATCGAAAGAAAACATCCAGGCGTTACTGCAAAAACACCGTATTGAAAAAGTGCTGGTTGTGAATGACAACCAGGAACTGAAAGGTTTAATTACCGTTACTGATTTCCGCAAAGCTGAAAACTATCCAAACAGCTGTAAAGATGACCTTGGCCGCCTGCGCGTAGGTGCTGCTGTAGGTACGGGTGCTGAAACTCCAAGCCGTGTAGAAGCGCTGGTTGAAGCGGGTGTGGATGTGATCGTAGTAGATACTGCACACGGTCATTCTGCTGGTGTGATCGAGCGTGTACGTTGGGTTAAACAAAACTACCCACAAGTGCAAGTGATTGGCGGTAACATCGCAACTGGTGATGCTGCACTGGCATTGCTTGATGCGGGTGCGGATGCAGTGAAAGTGGGTATCGGTCCTGGTTCGATCTGTACTACACGTATTGTTGCCGGTATCGGTATGCCACAAATCTCTGCAATTGATTCAGTGGCGAATGCATTGAAAGAACAAATTCCATTGATTGCTGATGGCGGTATCCGTTTCTCTGGTGACATGGCCAAAGCGATTGGCGCTGGCGCAAGCACCATCATGGTCGGTTCATTAATGGCCGGTACTGAAGAAGCGCCAGGTGAAGTTGAGTTCTTCCAGGGCCGTTATTATAAAGCTTACCGTGGTATGGGCTCACTGGGTGCAATGGCGGGTGCAACAGGTTCTGCTGACCGTTACTTCCAGGACTCTAAAGCGGGTGCTGAGAAACTGGTTCCGGAAGGTATCGAAGGCCGCGTACCGTACAAAGGCCCTATGGGTAACATCGTGCATCAAATGATGGGCGGGCTGCGTTCTGCGATGGGTTATACCGGTTCAGCAACCATTGATGACCTGCGCCAAAATGCGAAATTCGTGAAAATTACTTCTGCGGGTATGTCTGAATCACACGTTCATGATGTCACCATTACCAAAGAAGCACCGAACTATCGTATGGGTTAATTCCTAAAACAAATTGTTCGTATGAAAAAAGCCGTCATGCAAATGACGGCTTTTTTGTTTTGGTGTAAAGTGTGACTCATTGTAAAAATGGATGATGCAAATCACCCCATAAGAAGTGAGACAATGATGAGTTATTTTGGCACCGATGGTATTCGTGGCAAGTTTGGTGAGTTGCCGATTACGCCTGAGTTTGCATTGAAACTGGGCTTTGCCACAGGAAAGGTTCTCAAGCGCAATAGTAAGAAGAATAAACCGCTGGTAGTGATGGGCAAAGACACACGTTTGTCCGGTTATATTCTGGAATCTGCTTTACAGGCGGGGTTGAATGCGGCGGGTGTCTATGTGCACTTATTAGGTCCATTACCTACACCTGCGATTGCTCATTTAACTCGTGCCCTACATGCCAATTTGGGAATCGTGATTTCAGCATCGCATAATCCGTACTTTGATAACGGGATTAAATTCTTTTCGAGTGAAGGCAAAAAGGTACCAGACGAGTTGCAGGATGAAATCAATGCCGAACTTGAAAAAGAGCTGGTGATTGAAGATACCGCGAACCTGGGTAAAAGCTTCCGAGTGAAGGATGCCAACGGCCGTTATATCGAATTCTGTAAATCAACTTTCCCGTATCATCTGGACCTTAATGATCTGAAAATTGTGGTGGACTGTGCCAATGGTGCGGCTTATAACGTTGGTCCGGCGGTATTCCGTGAACTCGGTGCCAAAGTGATTGCGCTGTATGATGAGCCTGATGGTCTGAATATCAATAAAAACTGTGGTTCAACCCATCCGGAAAACCTGCAAAAAGCAGTAGTAGAACATGGTGCTGACCTTGGTATTGCCTTTGACGGTGATGCTGACCGCGTGATTATGGTCGATAAAAATGGTGAGCTGATTACCGGTGACCATATCCTGTATATCCTAGCGACACAGAGCAGTAAAAAACCAGCAGGTATTGTTGGTACGTTGATGAGCAATATGGCACTGGAACTGGCTTTACAAAAAGCAGGTGTTGAACTGCTGCGTGCCAAAGTCGGGGACCGCTATGTATTACAAGGTCTGGAAGAAAAAGGTTGGGTGATTGGCGGCGAACCATCGGGTCATATCCTGACTTTGGACAAGAGTACTACCGGTGATGCTATCATCTCTGCACTGCAAGTCCTGACTGTGATGGTCGAGCAGCAAAAAGCCCTACATGAACTGGTCGCAGATTTCCATTTATTGCCAAATGTGCTGGTCAATGTGCGTCTGGAAGCCATGTTTGACCCGTATTCAGTGCCTGCATTAGCCGTTGAATTTGCCAAAGCTGAAGAACAGCTGAAAGGTCGTGGCCGCCTATTGATCCGTAAATCCGGTACAGAACCAGTAATTCGTGTCATGGTGGAAGGCGAAGACCTGGAAGAAGTCAATGCACTGGCACATTCACTGGCAGATGCAGTACGTGCCAACGCAGCTGCCTAAATTTATCTTCTGACGAGAAAGGTATAATGACTGATTTAATTAAGGATCTGAGTGAACTTCGTCTGAATTATCAGAAAGGGGAGTTGCATGAAGAGCAGGTCAATCCGAATCCGCATGAACAGTTTTTGCTCTGGTTTAACCATGCGCTAGAAGCACGCTTGCATGAACCCTATGCGATGTCATTGGCTACGGCTAATGCAGAGGGACGTCCACATGTGCGTACCGTATTGTTGCGTGGTGCCACCGAAGAAGGTTATGACTTCTATACCAATTATGACAGCCAGAAGGGCATAGACTTAGCGAACAACCCTTATGCAGAGCTATTGTTTTACTGGCAGGAGCAGGAACGTCAGATCCGTATCTCTGGTCGTGTAGTCAAAATCTCTGAAGAAGAATCGACTGATTATTATCACAAGCGTCCACGTGACAGTCAGATTGCAGCATATGTTAGCACTCCGCAAAGTGGGGTAATTTCTAGCCGTGAAGAGCTGCAGCAACGTTTCTGGGATTTGCATGACCGTGTTGCCAATCAGGAGCAACTGGACAAGCCGGCATTCTGGGGCGGCTACCGTCTGGTACCGGATTATTATGAATTCTGGCAGGGACGTCCGAACCGCCTACATGACCGTCTCAGCTATACCAAGACCGATGGTCAGTGGACTTTACAGCGACTGATGCCATAAATGTCAAAACTTGAAATCAGACAGCGACCCTTTCTAACCTGTCCTGAAGCATTTCAGGGTGTGCCGCCTTTTGTTGCTGAAATTTTGGCACGTCGTGGTGTGGAATCTCAGCAAGAGCTTGAGCTGAAACTCAAGCATCTGCTGGCACCCACCATGAAAGGCTTGCCTGAAGCAATCCAGTTGATGGATGCTGCCATTGATGCAGGTCAGAAGATCGTGATTGTCGGGGACTATGATGCTGATGGTGCGACCAGTACAGCACTCATGATGCTGGCGCTACGGGATATGGGAGCTAATGTCGAGTATCTGGTACCGGATCGTTTCAAGTATGGTTATGGCCTGACCCCGGCGATTGCCGATCTGGCTTTTACTCGGTTTACGCCTGATTTGTTGATTACCGTGGATAATGGTATTTCCAGTCATGATGGGGTTAAGCAAGCCCAGGATCATGGCATGCAAGTGATCATCACCGATCACCACTTAACCACCAAGCCGACGCCTGCCGCAGAGGCTGTGGTCAATCCAAACCAGTTAGGTTGCGAGTTTCCAAGCAAGGCACTGGCTGGTGTGGGGGTGGCCTTTTATGTCTTGGCGAATCTGTCGACACATCGTAAAAAGCTGGGTAAATCTTTTACTAACATTACCAATTATCTGGATCTGGTGGCGCTCGGGACTTATGCTGATGTCGCCAGTCTAGACTATAACAACCGTATTCTGATTGATGCTGGTCTAAAGCGGATTCAGCAGCATTTATGCCGTCCGGGGATTAGTGCCTTGCTGGAGATTGCGGGTCGGGATGCCGCGACTTTAAAAGCACAGGATTTGGGTTTTGTTCTCGGCCCAAGGATCAATGCTGCGGGTCGTATGGAAACCATGGATATTGGTATTGAATGTCTGCTGGCTCAGGATTTGGCAACGGCTTATCCACTGGCAGAACAGCTGAACCAGCTCAATGTTGAACGCCGTCAGGTGGAAGGCAAGATCAAGCAGGAAGCCCTGGCTGAACTGGAAAAAATCCAGCTGGATGAAGCAGAGTTACCGGCTGCTTTGATCATGTTTGAACAGCACTGGCATCAGGGTGTGATTGGTATTGTGGCTGGCCGTTTAAAAGAGCAGTTCCACCGTCCAAGTATCGTCTTTGCTGCGGATGAAGATGGCGTGCATATCAAAGGTTCGGCACGTTCGATAGAAGGCATTCATATTCGCGATGCGATTGAATTGGTGGCAGAACAGCATCCGCATATCGTCAGTCACTTTGGTGGGCATGCAGCAGCAGCGGGGTTGACCATCAAACGCGAACACTTTGCCGAGTTTAAGCAGACCTTTGAACAGCTGATTGGTAGTATGGATGAGAGTCTGTTTACCGCGACGTTATGGACCGATGGTGAGTTGCCAGCTTCAGCTTTCCAGATTAATACTGTTGATTTACTGCATAACTTAAGTCCGTGGGGACAGAAATTTCCACAGCCGATATTTGAAGGTATCTTTAAGGTGCTGGATTACCGCTGGTTGAAGGATGTACATCTAAAACTACGTGTAGCTTTGGAAAATGGTCAAGTCGTGGATGCGATTGCTTTTAATGCAGCCAGCAAATATCAGTTTGATCCGATGCAGGACAGTGTGCGTCTGGTCTATGAGCTGGATAAAAATGTCTTTAATGGCAATATCAGCCTACAAATGCGGATTGCCCATCTGGAACAGTAAAAAAACCGCTCCGTTGAGCGGTTTTTTATTATTTGCTTAGGGGGATTAGAAGCGGTAAGCGCCGCGTACACCAAAGATATCTGCATCATCACCAAAAGCAATAGCACCTTCTAAGCTGAATTGCTGAGTAAAGAATTTCTTGGCACGGATAGTAAATACATCAGTACCGTCTAAGTCAGAATCAGAGAATCCAAGACCGACACTGAAAGTTTTATCCAGATATAAATCTGCACCTAAGTTATAAGCATCGATATCGCCAAAACTGGCACCTGCTTCAAAATTCATATCATAAGCGCCAACCTGAGTTACATATTTTGCACGTAAGGTCGGGTCAATTTCATCATCTGCATCATCTTCTGAAATACCGATAAGACCAAGCGCGACTAATAGTCCTGGAACTGGAAGATAACCTACTTCCGCAGCATAACTGGTTAAATCTCCAAGATCATTGTCAAAATGCGAAATACTGCCATTCAAATAAAAATCTGAATTTGGAACAAAGTATTCGATACCTGCATGAATGCCGAAAGTGTCGGAGTCATCAATATAACTTAGAGCACCATTTACATTGCTCGCACGGTTCAAGAAAGCAGCTTCATTTAAAGGCGAGTTTTTAATTTGAACTGGGTTGAAGTAATAAGTGCCATCAATCGCAAATCCTACATCTGAGCCCCCACGATCTCGGTCTAGAATCTCAATAGTGCCGCCTACTTCAGTTTGATAAGCATGAGCGGTTCCCAGGCTGGCAAGAAGTGCAGTTGTAAGAGCAATTTTTTTTATCATTTCAAAATCTCGGTTATTAGAAGGTTAAATCTGTCAGATTACAGATGTAACAAATAGTATGTTTTTTATTCTTTTGATCAATACCACTTGTCTTATTTTGGTGCAATAAAAAGCCTCTCCAGAGAGAGGCTTTTCTTTTCAACGTGTAAGGCTAGATGATTAGAAGCGGTATTTTGCAGCTACACCAAATTTGTTGTAGTCGTTATTACCGACTTCACCGAAACCTACACGACCTTCAAGGCTGACTTGAGGGGTAAAGAATTTACGGGCACTTACACCAAACTCGCTGCGGTCTGTAATATCATTGCTTTGATAATCAGCACCAACGCTTAAAGTTTTGTCGATGAAGTAGTCAGCTTTCACGTTGTACTCATCAAGGTCACCAAAAGCGGCACCGGCTTCAAGGTTAATGTCTTTACCATTTGCTAATGTAGTCACATATTTGGCACGAAGGGTAGGGTCTACACCGTCATCACGGTCATTATCCCAACCTTTCACACCAGCAGCGATTAATAAGCCAGGAGCTGGCAGATAACCTACTTCTGCTGCATAGGTAGTCAGGTCGTTATCTAACTCATTATTATCCTGGAAATCGTGGCCGCTGACTTTACCACTCAAGTAGAAATCAGAATTTGGTACGAAAACTTCTGCACCTACACCATAACGATGTGCTTCAGAATCACCAACTTCTTGATATTCATATTCAGCTTTTACGTTACTTGCACGATCTAGGAACGCTGCTTCTGCAAGAGGGGAGTTACGGGTTTGAACCGGGTTAAAGTAATAAGTACCCTCGACACCGAAAGAGCCGCTTGAGCTACCGTTATCCGGATCGACTAAGCCTGCTGATGCACCAACTTCAGCTTGGTATGCATGTGCTGCTGTGCCTGTAAGTGCGACTGCTGAAAGTAGTGCTGAAGCGATTGCTAATTTTTTCATGCGGATTCTCCCCTCTGAAAGTTTGGCTGGGATTAATACATTTTTTGTTACAGTTTCAGTCTAGCGCAACTAAAAATTGGGTCAATCAAGAGAAAGTTGCAGTAATGTGAAGATAGTAATTTTTTGTAATTTTTTAATTTTAAATATTTGAAATATAATAATAAAAATGAAATGTTTTGTTTTATTAAAACTGTGTAATAATTGTGGATTTTAAGGATTTTGATTAAAAAATAGGCTAAATGTTGTCATTTTATAATTCTATTTAAGAAGTGAAAAATCGGGAAATTCTTTTATAAAAAGAGGGGGATTTGAGGAATGCTTTTAGCTCTTTAAATATCTAAAATGAAACATAATCGAGTTGTATTTTTGCTTGGAACTGGATCATGATTTAAAAGAAAAAATCATATAACTGTAGCGCTAAAATTGCAGGAAAGGTCTGTGATATAATGGCCTGCTAAAAATTTATGCCTTATTGATTGAGAGAAATTCACGTGGAAATTAATCCTTATCTACTCCAGCTGAAAGACTTAAACGAACGTGGTCAAACACTACGGGGGTATCTTTGACTACGATCTAAAAAAAGAGCGTTTAGAAGAGGTTCTCCGTGAATTAGAAGACCCGGCAATTTGGAATGACCAGAACCGTGCTCAAGCCATGGCCAAAGAAAAAGGTGAGCTTGAAAACGTGATCAATGTGCTGGATGGTCTTTCTACCCAATTAGAAGATGTGCAGGCGATGCTGGATCTGGCAGTTGAAGCCGATGATGAAAGCATGCTGGCAGATGTACAGGCTGAGCTGGATGCTGCAGAAGCGGAGCTGGCGAAACTGGAATTCCGCCGTATGTTCAGTAATCCGATGGATCCAAATCCATGCTATGTGGATATTCAGGCGGGTTCAGGTGGTACCGAGGCACAGGACTGGGCATCGATGCTGCTACGTATGTACCTGCGCTGGATCGAACGTCATGGCTTTAAAGCTGATGTGATGGAAGTGTCTGATGGTGATGTCGCAGGTATTAAATCGGCAACCATCCGTGTAGAAGGTGAGTATGCCTATGGCTGGCTGCGTACTGAATCTGGTGTGCACCGTCTAGTTCGTAAATCGCCATTTGACTCAGGTAACCGCCGTCATACTTCATTCTCTGCTGTATTCGTATCACCTGAAGTCGATGACAATATTGAAATTGAAATCAATCCTTCAGATGTTCGTACCGATACTTACCGTGCATCTGGTGCAGGTGGTCAGCACATTAACAAAACTGACTCTGCGGTACGTCTGACTCACATTCCGACCGGTATCGTGGTCGCGTGTCAGAACCAGCGTTCACAACATGCCAACCGTGACCATGCCTGGAAGCAGTTACGTGCAAAACTCTATGAACTGGAGATGAGCAAACGTAATGAAGCGGCTCAAGCGCTGGAAGATTCCAAGTCTGACATCGGTTGGGGGAGCCAGATCCGTTCTTATGTTCTGGATGACTCACGTATCAAAGACTTGCGTACTGGTGTAGAAAACTCCAACACTGGCGCTGTTCTGGATGGTGATCTGGACAAATTTATTGAAGCAAGCTTGAAACAAGGTCTGTAAGCAGGCCTTTCTAAATCCCTGCATAACAAAGTTGATACAGCCTAGAATATGTATATCTAAAAATATCGATATATAAATCGAAAAAATACGATATACTGAAACAAATGCTGATTCAGCTTTGTTGCGCATGACATGTGATGTGACTATGGATCTTGATCTGATTTTCAAAGCCTTGGCAAATCCGACTCGCCGGCAAATTCTGCAATGGTTGAAAACACCAGAGCAGTATCTGTCTGCGGAAGAATGTGGTGGCTTTCAGCGTGGTGTATGCGCCGGGCAGATTGAAAAACTTGGTCAGGTTTCCCAGTCCACCATGTCCAACCATCTGTCCGTGTTACAGCAGGCGGGTCTAATTACTGCCACCAAACACGGGCAATGGTCCTATTTCTCCCGCAATGAAGCCCTGATTCAGCAATATATCGAACATCTACAACAACACCTCTGAGTCAAAACTCGAGGTCGGAGTCCGAATGGCTGAATTGAATTCTCCTCTCAAGCTCGGTGCGCTTGAGCTGAAAAACCGTGTCGTGATGGCACCGCTCACTCGCAGTCGTGCAACCGATGACCGTGTTCCAACGCCAATGATGGCAGAATACTATGCCCAGCGCGCCAGTGCCGGTCTGATCATTTCCGAAGCAACCGTGATTTCTGAAGAAGCCAATGGTTATCTGAATACTCCGGGACTGTTTACCGATGCGCAGGTCGAAGGTTGGAAGCTAGTAACTAAAGCCGTGCATGAGAAGGGCGGTTTGATCGTTGCCCAATTATGGCATGTGGGTCGTGTGTCGCATCCAGATTTGTTAAATGGAGAAATACCGGTATCAGCAAGTGCGGTACAACAGGCGGGGCATGTCAGCTTGCTACGTCCTAAGCGCCCTTATGTCTTGCCACGTCCACTGGAAATTGCGGAAATTCATGCGATCACCGAGCAATACAGACAGGCAGCGATTCGTGCCAAAGAAGCTGGCTTTGATGGGGTAGAGTTGCATGCAGCCAATGGTTATCTGATTGACCAGTTCCTGCAAAGCAAAACCAACAAGCGTGAAGATGAGTACGGTGGTTCAGTTGAAAACCGTGCCCGTTTCCTGCTGGAAGTGATGGATGCGCTAATTGAAGTCTGGGGTGCCGATCGTGTTGGTGTACATCTAGCACCACGTGGTGATGAGCATGATATGGGTGATAATGATCCACGTGAAACATTCGGCTATGTCATGGAGCAACTAGGTAAACGCAAGATTGCCTTCTTTTTTACTCGTGAATATCTAGCGGAAGACAGTATTTCTGAATACATGAAACAGCGTTCAGGCGGCGTACCCTATATTGCCAATATGCGTTTAAGTCGTGAGGATGCGATTGAACTATTAGCCTCTGGCAAGGCGGATGCAGTCTCTTTTGGTAAGGCTTATATTGCTAACCCGGATTTGTATGAGCGCCTGCTGCAGAATGCGCCATTAAATGAGCTGAAAATGGAAAATATGATCGGCAGTCAGACGGCTGAAGGTTATATTGATTACCCGGCTTTAGCTTAGTTAATTTTTCCGTTTAAAAATAATCCTGAGCCACAGTGATTAACATGTTGCTGTGGCTCTGTTATATTCAGCCGATTGAAAGGAATTCGGTAAAGCATTTGGCAACTCCATTTTGGTATAACGCAGCACTGGCACTCATCAAGCCTTTATATCAGTCACGTATTCGCAAGCGTGCGGAAAGTCCTGAACAACTGCAACAGGAACTGCTTGAGCGTTTTGGTCCGTTTCAAACACCAAAAAATCAACATGCCATCTGGTTTCATGTGGTCTCGGTTGGAGAGACCAATGCTGCGCAGCCCTTGATTGAACATTATTTAAAAGCCGGTTATCCGGTACTGGTCACCAATACCACCAAAACCGGTCAGGCTCGTGCAAAATCATTATTTTTAAAAGAGCCTTATTTAAATCTTTTTCAGGCAGTGTATTTACCTGCCGATCAAAAAACTCTGATCCGAGATTTTTATCAGAAATATCAGCCGAAATTACTGCTGCTGATGGAAACTGAACTGTGGCCGAATTTGATTGATCAAGCGCAGAATTTTAACGTCCCATGTTTGTTACTCAATGCCCGTCTTTCAGAAAAATCTGCCAAGGGCTATGGCAAGGTCAAAGGCCTGACACGTGGTATGCTCAGTTCAATGCGACAGTTATTGGCCCAAGATATTGCAACTCAACAGCGTTATATTACTCTAGGGATGTCCCCTGAAAAAACGCAGGTGTTGGGGAACATCAAGTTTGATATTACTGCACCAGAGCAGTTTATTGAGCGTGCTGAACAGTTAAAACAGGATTGGGGATTACAGGGCCGTAAAATTATTACTCTGGCCAGTACCCATGTACCTGAAGAACAGCAGCTGATGGTTGAATTGAAAGCAGCTTTAGATGCTGATTCAAGCTTACTGTGTATTGTTGTGCCAAGACATCCAGAGCGTTTTGAGGAAGTGTTTCAGGCAGCGCAGGCTTTAAATTTACGTACCCAGCGCCGTAGCTTAGGACAGACAGTTGAAGTGGATACTCAGATTTATCTGGCAGATTCGATGGGCGAGATGTGGCTGTGGTATGCCTTAAGCCAGGCTTGTTATGTTGGTGGTTCTTTAAATGAGCCAGGTGGTGGGCATAATATTCTGGAGCCGATTGCACTAAATGTGCCGACGATTTTGGGCAAGAATTATTTTAATTTCCAGACTATTGTTGATGAGTTTGTGGCAGCCCAAGCGGTGGAAGTAGTGGAGGACGCCAAGCAGGCTGCTGAGACCTTACTGAAAATTTTAAACAGTTCAGTAAAAGCAGAAAGTTTGAATGCTGCTGCACAAAAGATTATGCAGCAGAATCGAGGTTCATTGGCAAAGCATATTCAGGTGATTGATCAATATCTTTAAAAATTAAAGTTGCATCGTAGAACAATCTTTTTGTGGGAACGGTTGAGTTGCGATTTTTAATTATTTAAGTTGCATTATACCCTAATTTTACAGGATAAGTTCTTCAATCATTTGTCGGAATTCTCTACTTTTCAGAGATGAAAAGTAGCAAAAATCTTTTGCAGCACTGAAGGTACTTCCTGAGTATTTTTTAAAGCACTGCTTTTAAAAAATACGCTAGCCAGCACCGCGGGCGACATCCCTGTCGCCGATCTGGTAGCAAATGTTTAATTGAATTCGTATTTATAAGAATCTAGTGGTTCGCTTTGCCTATAATCTTAGTTTTATGATTCAGAAACTTAACCTTCTTTCTATTTTGGTTTTAATTCCTTTATGAATATCGTCCTTCTTGATCCCCGCCAAACTGAATCTGAGCTGTGGTCAATCAGTTCCAAGCGGCAATTGGAGCATCTACAACAGCATCTGGAGATTCAAGTGGGGGATACACTGAAAGTCGGGATTCGGGAGGGAAAACGTTATCTCACAGAAATTGTCGAGATCACCGAAAAAGTAGTTCGGTTAAAACCCTTGCAGGAAGAGCGAGTTCCAGCCAAATTGCCAGTAACTTTAATTGTGGCTTTACCACGGCCTAAAGTGCTACGCCGTTTGATTATGGATGCTGTGACATTAGGGGTAGAAAAGATCATCTTGCTGCATAGCTATCGGGTGGATAAAAGTTACTGGCAGACGCCATTTTTGCAGCAGTTGGATCATTATGTACAACTCGGGCTGGAACAGGCAGGGGACACTATTGCCCCACAGATTGAGTTGTATAAACGCTTTAAACCTTTTGTCGAAGATGTGCTGCCTACCTTGATCAGTACCGAGCGACCTGCCTATGTCGCGCATCCTTATACCGACAATAAAATGCCCTATGCGATTGAGCATCCGTGTACGGTAGTGATTGGTCCAGAGGGTGGTTTTATTCCGTATGAGGTGGATCTGCTCATAAAAAACGGCTGCCAGGCAGTGAGCCTTGGCAACCGTATTATCCGTACTGAAACGGTAATTCCTTATGTCTTAGGTCGTATGTTTAGCACGTGCTGAGACATCTTCGCCGCCACCACGATAGACTTTCACTTCCTGTACCGGATATGGAATGGAAATGTCATGTTCAGCAAAGGCTTGGATGATATGTTCCTGAACGGTACTGACCGAATTACCGATAGTCGATTCATCCGTATTTACCCACCAAGTCACGGTCAGATTAATGGAGAAGTCAGCCAGTTCAGTCACATTCACACTAAACGCGGGTTGGCTAAGAATAGTCTGATCTTTATCCAGAATCGCCATGATGATGTCTTTGGCTTTTTGTACATCATCTTCATAACCAATACCGACCACAAACTGGCAACGGCGGTGTGGATAGGCAGTATTCACGGTTACTGCGCTAGTATACACAGTTGCATTTGGAATCACGATACGGCGACCATCGGGTGAGCGTAAGAACGTTGCACGGATCTGAATGTCTTCCACGGTACCTTCCATGCCGGAAACAATAATGCTATCGCCGATTTTGAACGGTTCACCGAGCAGGATCAGTACCCCAGAAAGCAGGTTCTGGAAAATGTCCTTGAAGGCAAAACCGATTGCCACCGAACCAATCCCCAAGGCACTCATCAGCTGGCCTGGCGTAAAGCCAGGAATGGCGATAACCATGGCAATCAGGAAGCCGATAAAAATAATTGCGGAGCTACCGACACGGTTCAGGACCAGTACCAGATTCTGTTTACTGTAACTGCGCTCACTAATGGCTTTGCGCACAAATAGTTTAAACAGTTTCGACAGCAGATAAAAAATGCTGAACATCACCAGAGCGATACAGATATAAGGCAGGCGCTCCCAGAATGCCTCAATAAATTTATCGACGGTTGAGTACGCATCGTTATATTTTGCCGTGTGCTCAATGACGGTCTGAGCGGTTTTTTCCGTTGCCTGTTGCAACAGTTCAGTTGTCCCTTCAGTCACCTGGTTTAGAGCATTTTCTTTTTCAGCCACGAGTATCCCGATTTTAAAAAATTCGCGTTATTTTGCTTGATTTTTACAGTGAACTTAATAGAAAGTTGCACAGCCCTTGCGGGTGGTAGCAAAACTTAACATAAGTTTAAAAATATTCTGTGCCTTTCTGGATCACTTCCTGCGGGCTTTCCAGCTCACCGCTGCCCATCATAAAGGACACCACACTGCTGGCCGCAAACAGGCTGAGTACAGTGAGCAGAATCATCAGCCAGGCCAAGATTTTTTCCCAGACCGCAGCCGGACGTGGTAGCCCAAAACGGTTATGTCCCGGTGTACCAGCCGCCAGTAGTAGATAAAAAATAAAGAAAATATTTACTACTGGAATCAATATTAGCAACATCAGCCAGCCGGATTTATCTAAGTCATGCAGGCGGCGTGCCACCACAACAATATAAAAATAGATATAGAACACCACCAGCAACAGGTACCCCAGACCTCCTAGACCGGTCACGGCATTTACGACCTGCTGATTATCTAGCGACAAGGTGGTCAGGCTGAACATACCGCTAACCAGGCTTAAGGCAATCGAAGCAAAAAAGAAAATGATATTTAGGAAAGCGTACCAGCCGATAAAGCTGAGACGGCCAAAGCGGCCTTCCAGTGACAGCGGATTGTCATTGGCGGACGCCGGAGGGCGGGAGAAAAAGGGCGAAGTATCTTTAGAGTTCATGGGCTGAGCCAGTAGTAATCCAGTCGGAACAGGCAGGCATTTTTGTCTGCATGAAAGTATAAAAATTCAGCACTATTATAGAATTAAATCGGACTATGAGATACGAAAATTAGACAGGAATATGTTGGATTCGCCTGTAAAGCTATGTTTTAAATGGATTGATCAGAATACGACCAAAGCATGATTGTCCAACTTGAAATAAGCAGTTCATACTGCGATTATGCATAAAAAAACAATCAATAAAGTGGCATGAACCTCTCGTGATGAGATGGAAGAAGATCAAGGAAGTAAAGAATGAAAGAGATCTATCCTGTACCAGAAGAATTCAAGAAAACCGCACGGACCACCGAGGCTGAATATTTTGAACGTTATAAACGTTCTATTGAAGAGCCGGATGTGTTCTGGACCGAACAGGCTCAGCGCCTCGACTGGATCAAGCCATTTAGCAAAGTCAAAGATACCAGTTTTGATAAAGACAATTTCAAGATCGAGTGGTTTGCTGATGGTCAGCTGAATGTGAGTGCCAACTGTCTGGATCGACATCTGAAAGAACATCCGTATAAGCCGGCGATTATCTGGGAAGGCGACCATCCCTCCCGTCACAAGATTATTTCCTTTCATGAGCTATATGATGAAACCTGCCGCTTTGCCAATGTACTGAAAAAGAACGGGATTAAAAAAGGTGATCGCGTCGTATTGTATATGCCAATGGTCTCTGAAGCGGCGATAGCCATGCTGGCCTGTGCCCGTATTGGTGCGGTGCACTGTGTCGTGTTCGGTGGTTTCTCTCCAGACTCATTGGCCAGCCGAATTGAAGACAGTCAGGCGAAAATGGTGATTACTGCAGACTCGGGTATGCGCGGCGGCAAGCAGATTCCACTGAAAGCCAATGTGGACGAAGCACTGAAATTGCCAGGAACTGAGTCGGTACAGAACGTGATCGTGGTCCACCGGACTGGTAACCCGATTGAAATGAAGGAAGGTCGTGACCTGTGGTATCACATGGAAATCATGACCGTGAATGAAATCTGCCCGCCAGAGCCGATGAATGCGGAAGATCCGCTGTTTATCCTGTATACCTCAGGTTCAACAGGGAAACCGAAAGGGGTGCTGCATACCACCGGTGGTTATCTCACTTATGTAAACTGCAGTTTCCGTGAAGTCTTTGATATTAAACAGGATGATGTGTTCTGGTGTACTGCCGATGTGGGCTGGATTACTGGGCATTCTTATGTGCTCTATGGTCCACTGTCTAATGGTACCACTACCCTGATGTTTGAAGGTGTGCCGCAATATCCGACCTGGGCACGTACCGGGCATATCGTCGACAAGCACAATGTCACTATTCTCTATACCGCGCCAACTGCGATTCGCGCCATGATGCGTGAAGGCGATGCTTTCGTGCGTGAAAGTGACCGCAGCAGTCTGCGTCTACTCGGTTCGGTGGGTGAGCCGATCAATCCAGAAGCTTGGAACTGGTACTACAGTGTTGTAGGCGAAAGCCGCTGTCCGATCGTGGATACCTGGTGGCAGACCGAAACCGGTGGTTTCATGATCACACCATTGCCGGGTGCAACGGATCTGAAACCCGGTTCAGCGACACGACCATTCTTTGGGGTTCAGCCTGCGATTGTGGATGCTGAAGGCAAGGAGTTGGAAGGTGCAGCCGAAGGCAATCTGGTGATCAAGGATTCCTGGCCAGGTCAGATGCGCACCATCTGGGGGGATCCAGAACGCTTTATTGAGGCCTATTTCTCGACTTATCCGGGGACTTATTTTACCGGTGACGGCGCGCGCCGTGATGAAGATGGTTATTACTGGATTACCGGCCGTGTTGATGACGTGCTGAATGTATCCGGACACCGTCTGGGTACGGCGGAAATTGAAAGTGCACTGGTGGCACATGAAGCGGTTGCTGAAGCGGCTGTAGTCGGTATGCCGCACGACATCAAAGGACAGGGCATTTGTGCTTTTGTGACGCTGCAGGCTGGTACGGAAAGCGCAGAGGAGTTGCGTGCTGAGCTGGTGGCCTGGGTACGTAAGATACTTGGACCGGTCGCGACCCCGGATGCTCTGCACTGGGCACCGGCATTACCGAAGACCCGTTCTGGCAAAATCATGCGCCGGATTTTGAGAAAAATAGCGGCGAATGAGTTGGATAGCCTTGGCGATACCTCGACTTTAGCCGAACCACAGGTAGTCGATAACCTGATTGCTGAAGTGCAAAGAAAAGCTTAAATATTTTAAATTCAATTAAATACCGGCTACGATCAGCCGGTATTTTTATATCATTAATAAGCTCTGCATGCTTTCGGATATAGCCTGGAAGTTTGATCTGTTAAGCTTCTGACATGCTGTAGAGAGCTGAAATGAGTACACAATAATGAATGCGCGACAACAATACCTGGATCAATCTCCGCTGGATATTGCCCAATCCCTGGCAGATCAGTTTGCCCTGACCGCGGCTGAACGTGACAAACAGGGCGGCAATCCTAAGCAGCAACGCGATCTGATTCGTCAGAGCGGATTGCTGGGACTGTCGATTCCCAAGGAATATGGCGGGCAGGGTGCAGACTGGGAGACGATTTATCAGACTATCCAGATTATTGCACGCGTCGACAGTTCACTGGCGCATGTCTATGGCTTCCATCATCTGCTGATCGCGACAGTCGAGCTGTTTTCTCAACCAGAACAATATGGCAAATGGTTTGAGCACACTGCTCGAGAAAATCTATTCTGGGGCAACACCCTGAATCCGCTGGATCGCCGCACTACAGCGACAAAGATTTCTGAGAAAGAATATATTTTCCATGGGGACAAAAGCTTCTGCTCCGGCTCAATGGATTCCGATATTTTGCTCTGTTCCGGCTATAACGACGAAGGCAAGCTGTTGATTGGCGTAATTCCAACCCAGCGTAAAGGAGTGAGTTTCCTCGGTGACTGGAACAATATGGGGCAACGCCAGACCGATAGCGGTACCAGCCATTTTGAACAGGTGAAAATCCATGAAGATGAATTGTTGCTGAATCCAGGTCCACTGAGTACCCCGTATTCCAGCTTACGTCCATTGATTGCCCAACTGATCTTTGTACATATGTTCCTGGGTGTAGCTGAAGGAGCTTTTGAAGTCGCGAAACAGACCGTACAAACCCAGAAAGCCTGGTCGAAGTCATTGGTCGAAAATGCAGCCAATGATCCATTTATCCAAAAGCATTTCGCCGAATTCTATGTGCAGCTAGAAGGCGTTCGCCTTCTGGCTAATAAAGCGATTCAGACTTTGCAAAAAGCGTGGGAGGTTGGTCCTGATTTGAATGCCGAACAGCGTGGTGAAGTATCGATTGCGATTGCGACTGCTAAAATCGCCGCAACCAATACCTCTCTATATATTACCCAAAATATCTTCCAGGTGATGGGTGCACGTGCCACCACAGCCAAGCTGAATCTGGACCGTTTCTGGCGCAATGTGCGCACCCAGACTCTGCATGATCCGGTGGATTATAAATATCAGGAAGTGGGGGAATGGGTGCTGACCGGTAAAGTACCTGATCCAAGTTTTTATTCTTAAACAACCATTTGAATGATAGCACAGCCTCACATACCGTTATTCATCAAATAACTGTTGTTTAGGCAGTGTCCTGCTTTTGACGGGCCAAAAGCAGCAAAAGCCCTTTGTTTCCCATACATGACATCCATGTCATGATGGGAAACGGTGGCATCCATGCCACCTCTTTCATTCCAATATTCTTTTATGATTTAACTCAAAATTAGATTACAGATTTTTAAAGGCTTCAATGGCCCGGGTTCGGGACTGCTTTAAATCGACAATTGGCTTTGGATAATTCAGCTCTAAGTCTGGATTTTTGGCATAAGGTTCATGAATACTTTTACTGTCCAGATGCGCTAGTTCCGGTACCCATTTGCGGATATAGCCCCCGTGAGGATCAAACTTCTGGGACTGGCTGACGGGATTAAAAATCCGGAAATAGGGTGCAGAATCCATGCCGGTGGAAGCACACCATTGCCAGCCACCATTATTAGCAGCAAGGTCACCATCAATCAGGTGTTGCATAAACCAAGCTTCACCCAGTCGCCAGTCGATCAGCAGGTTCTTAGTGTGGAACATGGCGGTGATCATACGCACCCGATTATGCATCCAGCCAGTTGCCAACAGCTGGCGCATCCCGGCATCGACAATGGGAATACCGGTCTTTCCATATTTCCATACTTCTAAATCTTCAGGTGCCTCTCGCCACGCGATGGCTTTGGTATTGTCTTTAAAGGGCTGATGTTTGGATACTTTGGGAAAGTCATGCAGGGTATGCTGATAAAACTCGCGCCAGAGTAGTTCATCCAGCCAGGTCTGCTGGCCTTCATTTTTAAGCTGAAAATAACCTTGAGAAGAAGCGAATAAAGCCTGGACACATTCCCGGATCGAAAGGATACCGATATTTAAATAGGGTGATAACTGGCTGGTACCATCCACGGCTGGAAAGTCGCGATCAGTTTTATAGAGCTCTAGCCGATCATCTATAAATTCGTTCAGTAGCTCAAAAGCATGCTGATCTTCAACCGGCCAATATTGGCTGGTAGCTTCTTGCCGATAATTTTGCGCAAAAGCATCTAAGTCAAAATCAAAGTTAGAAAAATCGAATTGTAACTTGGACTGGGCTTCAATCTTTGGAAAGCAGGAAGGCACATCGATAATCAGTCGTTCATAGCATTTCTTTTTAAACGCGGTAAACACCTGATAAGGCTGCTGACTCTGATTGCGGATCGAGCCTAAAGGAAACAGGGTGCGGTCTTCATACGCTTCAAAGGCAATCTGATGCTGTTGCAACGACTGTTTAACTGTCTGATCACGTTGCTGTTCATTTACACCTGTTTCGATGTTGCAATGTACCGTACTGATCTGTAGTTGTTGGCAAAGGTCTAAAAGCTGTTCCGGAATATCTTTCCAGCGTGGAATTTTCAGAATCAGGAGGGAAATATTGTATTCTTCAAGTTGCTGTTTCAGGACTTTGAGTCGGCGTAGATAGAATTCGATCTTGATAGGTGCATCTTGATGCAGTTGCCATTGTTCAGGCGACAGGATGACTAGTGCCAGACATTGTTCACTTTGTGTGGCATGCCATAGGGCAGCCTGGTCATGCAGACGTAAGTCGTTCCGGAACCAGATCAGATGCATGGCAATCTTCTAAACATGAGATGCCATGCATTCTAGGCAATCTGGTCGAACAGAAATAGTAGAGAAATATTAACGTGATAGAGACCGAGCATTACCTTATTTGGCTTTTAAAAAAATCAGCCTTTGGTTAAATGGATATTTTCTAACGTATCCACCAGAGTACGGGTCATCTGGTCAATTTCATAATTGACTTCATCACCGACCTGAACAGATTTCCAGGTGGTCAGGCGTAAAGTTTCTGGAATTAAATCAATTGAAATTTCACTGTTGGCACGATCGACACGGTTCACGGTCAGGCTGCAGCCATTCAGTCCGATAAAACCTTTTAGAAAGAAGTATTTGATATTACCATCTGGAATCTGCAGGTCGATATGCAGGGTTTCACCGCGATGTTCAAGTTGGGTGACTTTAGCGGTGCCTTCAATATGCCCATACAGATTATGACCGCCATTTTCCACCCCGACTTTGGCCGAGCGTTCAATATTGACTTCATCGCCGACTTTTAGTGATTTCAATGTGGTCAGATCGAGGGTGACATTAGAAATATCGAAATGAATCTGTTGCTGTTCACGGTCAATCGTGGTCACAGTCAGGCAAACACCATTTACTGCTACACTGGCACCAATAAACACATCTTCAAAGAAACCTTGCTGATCGCTAACAATGATCGTAATAAAACCATCACCTTTACGAATCTCGATGACCTTTTCCAAGCCTTGGACAATACCGGTATACATAGTTAAAACATCTATTCTTGCAATTGCATTACATTGTAGGGAGGAAAGCTGAATCCGGCTAGCGTTGTGCTGTACCCCTTGGTTTTCTGCCTAGATAAAAAAATCCCCTAAGCCGAGCCTTAGGGGAGTGAATGGAGTCCGCTGAGAATTATCGGAATCGTTATACGAGCTCAGCTTCTTGTTGCACCGCCGTTGCCTGCTGTGCTTCAAGTTCACGGACCAGCGGTAGCACCTTCTGGCCAAAATATTCCACTTCTTCAATAAAGTGCAGGAAGCCAGACAGTACCAGATCAACCCCGATTTTTTTCAGTTCAACGATACGTTCTGCGATCTGCTGTGGCGTGCCAATCAGGTTGGTACGGAAACCATCGTTGTACTGTACCAGATCCTCAAAAGTGGACTTAGCCCAGTTGCCTTCACCTTCCGCCGTTGCTGCACCGGCTTCACGGGTCGCGTCACTGAAAGATTTCACCGCCTGCACATTGGCTTTGGCAATAATCTCTTGAAGAACCGCTTGCGCCTCTTCTTCGGTATCGCGGGCGATGATGAAGGCATTTACACCTATTTTCACTGTGTGATTGTTGGCTTTGGCCTTTTCACGAATGTCATCAATCTGCTTTTTCAGCTCTTCCGGTGTGTTGCCATTGGTGAAGTACCAGTCCGATACGCGTGATGCCATGTCACGTGCCGCACGGGAACTGCCCCCCTGGAAGATTTCAATATGCGGTTTTTGTACCGGTTTTGGACTCAAAGTATAGTCCTTGAACTGGTAGTACTTGCCATCAAAACTGAAATTGTTTTGGGTCCAGATGCCTTTCAGGCTGCGAATGAACTCTTCAGAACGTGCATAACGTTGATCATGCTCAGGCCATTCTTCACCGATCGCATCAAACTCGCCACGGAACCAACCGCTCACTACATTAATCGCGATACGGCCATTGGTTAAATGGTCAATGGTTGCCAGCTGTTTCGCTGCCAGTGCCGGTTTCCAAGGACCCGGTAGAATCGCAGCAATGACTTTCAGGCGTTCGGTTTTCGCCAGAATACCGTGACTGAAGCTCACTGATTCATGCTGGTTTTCTGCGTTATAACCTGCAGTAAAACGGATCTGGGTCAGGGCATAGTCAAAGCCTACTTTTTCTGCCGTTTGTGCCAGACGCACGTTATAGTCGTAGCTCCAGTCAGTGCGCTGCTCGATGTCACTAACCACCAGCCCGCCGCTCACGTTTGGAACCCAATATGCAAATGTAATGTTGTTTTTATTTGACATTCTTCTTCACCCTCTAGAAGAAGTGGCCTTATTAAGCCACTTGCGTTTTTGGAGCTTTGTTACCGTGTAAACGAGACTCTGCCGCATCTAGGCTAGGTACTGCTGCTGAAGGCAATACTTCTTCCTGCTCGATCTGTTTGTTAATACCCAAGTTCTGGTTGGCCTGTTGTGACTTTTCCTTGATCACTTCTGCACGTTTACCTTTGGCTGGTGCCCATTCCAGAATTGGTAATGCACGTGCGACAGCCAGTGTGATACGAGCGCGTAATAGTTCGCTGTGAATCGTATATTCAGGGGTGAAGTCACGATCTGTTGCATATACACCGATTGGCAGTGTTTGTGCCTGGAAGAAGCTGAACAATGGACGTAATTGATGTTCAAGCACTAGCGCATGGCGGTCACTACCACCAGAAGCGGCTAACAGTACAGGCACATCCACCAGCGCAGTTTGTTCTACGAAGTCGAAGAAATGCTTGAACAGACCAGTGAAGGATGCGCGGTAAACAGGAGTACCGACGATCAGAGCATCAGCGGCTTCCACAGCTGCCAGGTCGTCCTGAACGCGTTGTGGCAACTGGTTGCGGTAAATTGCGCCACCGAGCAGGTGAGCAATTTCACTGAATTTAATGAAATGCACATTGATTGGGGTTGCTTCACCCAGTTCATCAATAATGGCTTGAACCAGTGCTTCAGTTTTTGAAGGATTGTTTAAACCACCAGAAACGGCAACGATATTCAGTGGTTTTTGTAGATCTTGATTTGACATTTTGGAACCTAAAAATTCGGTTGGTCTCGGAATGAGCCTATTAATCCAAAATGGGCTTAGCAGTGTAAAATAAGGAAAATCAGAAAAGTTATCTCATTTTTATATATAAGTAATTTGTTTGGTTCTTGTCGGGATACAAGTTGCTAATATTTTGATATTTCAACTTATATTCAATATTAATAAGCTTTTCTGGCAGTAGATAAACCATATATAAAAAAATGCTGAGAATTCAAGAATTACTGAAATAGGGAAATTTTGGCTTTTATGTAGCAAAACTGGGCATTATTTTTAAAAATTGTACAGTCTTGCATATCCCAAAAGTGCCGAGTGTGGTTAGAATAGAGTCACCGTGCACAAGATCTCCTCAGGTCCTATGAATATTTTAATCGTTGATGATCATCCTTTGTTTCGTCATGCTTTAATTCAAGCCGTTCGTTATAGCTTGCCGCAAGCTCAAATCCATGAGACTGCTGCCGTCAATGAATTCTATGAACGCCTCGAGAATGGTCCTGAACCTGATCTTGTGCTGCTGGATCTGAACCTGCCAGGGGCTTCGGGTTTCTCGGCACTGGTGCATGTACGTGCTCAATATCCTTCGATTCCAATTATTGTGGTATCGGCACATGAAGAAGTCAGCATCATCCAGCGTGCGATTGCCCATGGTGCGATGGGTTATATTCCAAAATCAGCACACCCAAGCCATATTGGTGAAGCGATTCGTGAAGTTCTGGAAGGCGAAATCTGGTTACCACCAAATCTGCCGGTTGCCAACATGAACTTTGACCCGCGTGCGGCGGATGAAACGGCACTGGCTGAGCGAATCCAGTCTTTAACACCGCAACAGTTCCGCGTCCTGATGATGGTGGCAGAAGGCTTACTGAATAAACAGATTGCCTATGAACTGGATGTCTCAGAAGCGACTATTAAGGCACATGTGACTGCTATCTTCCGTAAGCTGGGTGTGCAAAACCGTACCCAGGCGGTACTGGCGATCAACGCGCTGAATATTGAAGAAAAGAAAATCTAAGCTTTCTCAAGCGACAAAAAAAGACCTCAAGCGAGGTCTTTTTTATTGCCTATATAGAAGTGATTAGGCGATGCAATCCTGTTTAGGTGTCAGGTCTGCACAGAACAGTGGATTTAGCGCGCATTGCAATTCATCAATCTGTTCTTGGCTGACATAACCTTTATCAATTAAGTATTCTGCCACGCGGTCATCACGCAGGCTCAGGAAAGCGGCATCATATACGCCAAGATCGACAAATAAGGCTGCGGTTTCCAGACTGTTGAAGCGGTCCAGATAGACGTCATTGCCATACATCAGGAACACATGATCATAGTTCGCCATTGGTTCCACGCGCAGGCGTTCTGCCAGTTCATGTGGCGGGGTCTTGATAAACAGCAGTTTTGACAGTTCATCAAACTGGTTAGTATCCAGCTGGTCTTCGCCGGTTTTGACTTTACCGAGCCAGGCTTTAAACACCAGTACCGCACCGCCACGCAGTAGCATGCTCCAGATCTGGTGACGGGTATGCTTGCTTAGTTCTGCTGATGCTTCTTCCAGAGACTGGATCAGCTTGTCTTCCTGTTCAGCCAGACGCTCGAACAGACCTAAGCCTTGTGGCTTGTAAGCATATGGTTCAAATACGTCGAAACGCAGTTCATCGAATACCTGCAGGGCGAGAGGGACTGCACATTGATATAAAGTTTCGAGTGCCTCGACCTGGGCTTCATTCAGCTTGCTGTATTTGAACAGCTTGGTCCAATCGATGTCAGGCAGCATGGCATTGGCACCATACTGGCGGTGAAATTGTCGGTTCTGATTCAGATCAATATCAGGGGTAGTATCTAAGCTCATGATTCGTCATCCTTTATGCAGTAATAACTGATCAGCTGCCATGGGGGATGAGGGTGATCGACATGGTTGAAACTGATCGTTTCTTGATTCCTATTTTCGGGGCTAAAACCTGGGTTAGGAAAGTACGACTAAAGTTTAAATTATGACCTTAAGGTATTATTAGTTTATTAAAAATAACAACTTACAAAATTTTAACCAAGCTTACACAGGTTGATAGCAACAATAGTGAGGTTTTGCCATAGCGATTTTTAAAATGATATTTTTAGTCAATCCATATCCAGATTTTGAGCCGGATTTTGATGCTTTTGGCCCATAGCTTTGAAAATTAGGCAAATATTGAAATTTTTTGTGACAATTGCAATAAAAATGCCTGCTTTACGCTAGGTAAAACAGGCACCAGAAAAGTTTAATAATCTTAGCGATCTGAAATTTTCAAACCGGATAACCAGGAACGTAGCGATGCTGGTTTCAGTGGCTTTTTCAGCAGCACGATATTTAAATCTTTCAGCTGTTGCGGCAGTTCCGGATCAGAATCTGCAGTGATCAAGGCGACTGGCACATCGTTTTGGCGATTTGCCATAATAAAGTCCAGACCACGCTTGTCATTATTCAGGTGCTGATCCACTAACCAGACTTGAATATTTTCCTGCTTGATCAGTTCTTGTGCCTGTTCCGGCTCAGTTGCCTTAAATACCTGATAGCCCCATTTGGTCAGCAGGGTCGACATGCCTTCCAGAATGGTTTCATCATTGTCCAGACACAGGACTTTAAAGGCTTTGGATTTCAGCGGAACCGCCTGTACCGGTGCTGCCACGACTTTTGGAGCCTCGGTCAGCGGTACGTCAATCATGAAGCAGGAACCTTTGCCCAGTTCGGAATAAACATGCACTGGATAGTCCAGCATGCTGGTCATACGCTGTACGATGGCCAGGCCAAGGCCGAGGCCCTGTTCACCCCAAGGTGAAGTATGGCCGCAGCGTTCGAATTCCTGGAACAGCTTGATGCGCTGTTCTTCAGCAATGCCTGGACCGGTATCCCAGACGCCAATGCGGATATGGTTGGGGCGGGTACTGGAACGCAGCACACCGACTACGACTTTACCGCGTGCGGTATAACGCAGTGCATTGCTGACAAAGTTCTGGATAATCCGGCGAATCCATTGCGGATCGGTATCAATCCAGAACTGGGCATCGTGTACGCTGAGTTTGATGCCACGCTGGGCTGCAATCGACTTAAATTGCAGTTCCAGATCGCTGAGCAGGTCATGCAATGGATAAGCCTGACGTTTCGGCTGAATCGTACCGCCTTCTAAACGCGCGATATCGAGCAGGGCGGAGAGCATGCTTTCGGCACCATGCAGCGCACGGTCCAGTTGCTGCAAGGTTTTGCGGTCTTCTTCACTCTGGACACTTTGTTCCAGCGCAGTACTGAACAGACGTGCCGCATGCATTGGCTGGAGCAGGTCATGACTGGCTGCCGCAATAAAGCGGCTCTTGGACATATTGGCCTTGTCCGCCTGTTCACGGGCCAGTTGCTGTTCAGATAAAGCATCAGCCAGCTGCTGGGTACGTTCACGCACGCGTGCTTCCAGCACGGCTTCATTTTCACGGAAGGCGGTAATGTCGGCAAAGGTCGTTACGAAACCACCGCCTTCAATCGGGTTCCCGCGCATCTGGATCACACGGCCATCTTTACGGATTCGCTCGAATTCATGTGCGCTACCGACCTGCATCCAGTGAATCCGTTTTCGCACATGTTCTTCGACTGAACCCGGGCCACATTCACCACGCTCAGCGTTATAACGAATCAGATCGGCAATCGGACAACCAACATAAACAATATCTTTTGGATAATCGAACAGCTTCAGGTACTGGTTGTTCCAGGCTACCAGACACATGTTTTCATCGACGACGCTGACCCCTTGGGTCATATGGTCGATCATGGTCATGATCAGGTTCTGGTTAAAACGCTGCCATTGCGATGCCTGGTCGAGAATGTTGGCGACCTGGCCGAGTGCCAGACCATTATTCACCATCGCCGTGGTCAGCAGGGTACGTGCCGAAGCGGCACCAATCGTTCCCGCCAGATACTGTTCGGTAAAACGCCACCACATGCCATTAGCACTACTGCTTTCATTCAGTTCGACATTATTCTGGGTACAGAACTGTTTGAATGCACGCATGGTCGGTTCTTCACCGGTAATACGCTTGGCCAGAGTAATCAGGTCACCGACTTTCAAACGTGCGACATCCTGATGGGAATAGCTCACATCCGTAGTTGGGCTCTGCGATGGCAACGGTTTGGTTTCATAATAGAAGAAACTTTCTGCCTGAATCTGTTCCGCCACGCTTGGACGGAAAATTCGTGACACCCAGACATACAGTAGCAAATTCAGGCCCAGTGACCAGACAACCCCATGGGTTAAAGAATTGAATGACTCAAAACCAATTAGCGCTTCCGGACGCAACCAGTTCCAGCCGAATGGGCCGAAATTCAGAAAGTCCTGACTAAACTGTTGGAACTGTACTGGTAGGCTACGCAGAATGGTCGGCAACAGTAAGGTATAGGCCCATAGCGCAAAGCCAGTGAGCAGGCCGGCATAAACCCCCTGTTTACTGCCGCCACGCCAGTACAGACCACCAATCAGGGCAGGGGCGAACTGCGCCACAGCACTAAATGCTAACAAGCCAAATACGGACAGCTGATCGATATCATTAAAGAAGTTATAGAACAGAAAGCCCAGCAGCATCACGGCAAGAATGCAGACGCGACGGGTAAATTTCAGTACTAATGGCAGGCGTTTGTCATGCCGTGAAATCAGATTTGTACGCCAGAGTGCGGGCATGATCAGGTCATTACTGAGCATGATGGACAGCGCCACAGATGACACCAGCAGCATGCCGGTGGATGCCGAGAAACCGCCAAGGAAGGCTAGTAAGGTGAGCCAGTCCTGGTTGTAACTGAGCGGCAGAGACAACACTGCGACATCCGGAATCGCCAGATAATGCGGTGCGGCATGTAGTGCCCAGCTGGCAATTGGAATAATCGCAATAGTAGTTAGAGTCAGATAGATGGCAAACCAGCGACGTGCGCCACGGATATGTTTTTCATCACGTAGCTCGACTACGGCAACGTGGAACTGGCGAGGCAAACAGATAATCGCTAAGGCAGCCAGCAGGGTTTGTACCCAGAAGCTTTCCGGTACGCCGAACATTTGCACATCGTGGAAAGTGCTACGGATGTCAGTGCTGATCTGGGTAATATTGCTCGGTTCAGCAAAGACAAAAAAGCCCGCGACGGCTAGTAAGGCAAATAGCTTAACGAAAGATTCAAAAGCCACCGCCAGCATCAGACCGCCATGCTGCTCGGTATTGGCAATCTGCCGGGTACCGAAAATCATCGCTAGAATCGCCAGTACACCAGTCAGGAACAGCACGCTGTTGGTCGTGCTGGCAATCCCACCGGTAGGTTCTAAAATCACGGAGGCACTTAAGGCAATGGCACGTAACTGCAAGGCCAGGTAAGGAATAATCGCAATGACGGCCAGAATCGTGACCAGCGAAGCGAGCGGGCCACTCTTGCCATAACGTGCAGCGACGAAGTCGGCGATGGAGGAAATCGCATGGTGCTGACGAACCCGTCCCAGACGTCGCCAGATATCATAACCGATGGCAACAAACAGTAATGGACCCAAGTATATTGGCAGAAAAATGATGCCTTCACGGACCGCTGCTCCAGTCGCGCCGTAGAAGGTCCAAGACGAGCAGTAAACCCCTAAAGTTAAGCTAAACAATAACATGCGCCCACGAGTACTCAAGCGACTCGCGTGTTTTTCTCCGAAGAAAGCGCAGATAAAGAGTAATGCGATATAGAGGGTGAGGACCCCGATGATGAGCCAACTATTCATATAGCCTTAAATGTATCGAGCATGCCGCTATGATACAGCATCATGCACTTTAGGACTTGAATTGATCATTTTTTAACGACCAAAGTCTAAATTACAACCAGTGACCAAGCTTGCTAATTTGATGGGGTGATAATTCGAATTAAAAAATAGCAGGCCCAAGGTTGGGCTACAGGAGTGTAATTATGGATGAGGTGCAGGTAGAAAGAATTCTACAGAATCCCAAATTCAAAGAAATGGTGCGCAGAAAGCGTAACCTGAGCTGGACCTTAACAGCCATCATGTTGTTTGTCTATGTCGGCTTTATGTTGCTGGTAGGCTACAACAAAGAATTTCTATTGTCTTCCATTTCAGGCGGTGTGACCACGTGGGGGATCCCATTGGGTCTAGGCATTATTGTTCTGTCATTTGTTCTGTGCGGTGTGTATTCCTATATTGCCAATAACAGACTTGATCAATTGAACCAAGAAGCGGTGCGCGAAGTTGAAGCGATTGCTCATGAAAAAGGACCACACTAAGATGAAATGGAATTCTCTTATCGCCCTGGCTGCAGCGGCAGTCAGCTCAGGCATCGCAATGGCTGGCCCGGATCTGGGTGCAGCAGAACAGCAGGCGACCAACTGGAACGCGATTATCATGTTTGTGATTTTCGTTGGTGCCACGTTATTTATTACCAAATGGGCTGCAAAGCAGACTACCAGTGCTAAAGACTTCTATACCGCCGGTGGTGGTATTTCTGGCTTCCAGAATGGCCTGGCGATTGCGGGTGACTATATGTCCGCCGCATCCTTCCTTGGTATTTCCGCGATGGTATTCCTGTCCGGTTTCGATGGGTTGCTGTATTCCCTGGGCTTCATGGTAGGCTGGCCAATCGTACTGTTCCTGGTGGCAGAACGTTTGCGTAACCTGGGTAAATATAACCTGTCTGACGTGGTATCTTTCCGCTTGCAGGAAAAGCCGGTACGTACCTTGGCAGCACTGAGCTCACTTGTAGTTGTTGCGTTCTACTTGATCGCACAGATGGTAGGCGCAGGTCAGCTGATCAAATTACTTTTCGGTTTGAACTACAACATCGCTGTGGTGATTGTTGGCCTTCTAATGATGGCTTACGTGATCTTCGGTGGCATGCTGGCGACCACATGGGTACAGATTATTAAAGCGGTAATGCTGCTGTCTGGCGCAACTTTCATGGCATTCATGGTCATGAAAGGCGTAGGTTTCAGTTTCACCAACATGTTTGAACAAGCAATCGGTGTTTATTCAAAAGTGCATGACCTGAACCTGGCTGATGCAACCAAAATCATGGGCCCAGGTAGTCTGGCGTCTAATCCGGTCGATGCGATTTCTCTTGGTCTTGCGCTGATGTTCGGTACTGCCGGTCTGCCACACATCCTGATGCGTTTCTTTACCGTAAAAGATGCGAAAGAAGCACGCAAATCAGTTGTGGTTGCAACAGGCTTTATTGGTTACTTCTACCTGCTGACATTCATCATCGGTTTTGGTGCGATCCTGTACGTTGCGAATAACCCGCAATTCCTGGATGTTGCAAAAATGGCACTTACAGGTAAGTTACAGCTTGTAGGTGGTAACAACATGGCGGCGGTTCACCTTGCAGATGCAGTGGGTGGTGACCTGTTTATGGGCTTTATTTCAGCAGTCGCATTCGCAACCATTCTTGCGGTTGTAGCGGGTCTGACCCTGTCAGGTGCTTCAGCAATTTCACATGACTTGTACGCGAACGTATTCAAGAAAGGTCAAACCACGCCTGAATCTGAACTGCGTATGTCTAAGATCGCGACTCTTGGTCTTGCTATCTTCGCGATGATTCTGGGTATCCTGTTCGAGAAACAGAACGTTGCTTTCATGGTAGGTCTGGCATTCTCGGTTGCAGCATGTGCCAACTTCCCGGTACTGGTACTGTCCATGTTCTGGAAAGGCTTAACCACTCGTGGTGCGGTGATTGGTGGTATCGTAGGTCTGGTGACTGCAGTAGTACTGATTGTACTGTCTAAAGCAGTTTGGGTAGATACACTGGGTATTGCAGAAACTGCAGTGAACCCATTCAATGGCCCAGCGATCTTCGCAATGCCGTTGTCGTTCTTCTGCTGCTGGTTGTTCTCTGTGACTGATAATTCGGCACAGGCTCAAGCAGAACGCAAAGCATTCGATGCACAGTTTGTACGTTCGCAAACAGGTATCGGTATCTCAGGTGCATCTGATCACTAAGATGATTTGATTCTCCATAAAGAAGTCCCGTAAGGGACTTTTTTATTGCCTGGATGTTTTGATGCTGATGCAGTATTTCATTGCATGATTCCTGTGTTTCTAGAGCAAGATTTTAGGGCCTTTGATAAACAAAATAGATCAAGGCTTTTCGCTTTTAAGTTACGAGAAGGGAACAGGAGTACAACCAAGTGAATAAGAACAATAACTTATCCTATTAATTAAGTTTCGATATGTGATCGAAACGCGTTCTTTTTACTCATGTCTTCTTTTTTGAGTAATGCCTGTGTGACCAATCTGGTCGGATAAATAAAAAGCAAAAATGGAGTGGATATGTCTTCCAGAATCACATCCTGGTATTCCAATGTGAATCCTCGTGTGTTTTTAACAACTGTCATCATTATTGGACTATTTCTTCTAATGGTGGTCTTGGCACCAAATTCGTTTGAACTGATGACCCAGCAACTGAACCAGTGGGTGACGACCTCTTTTAGCTGGTTCTATGTCTTGTCTGTGGCAATTTTTCTGATTCTCCTGATTTTCATTGCATTGTCTGATATGGGCAGGATCAAGCTGGGTCCAGACCATAGCATCCCGGATTATAAAAATACCTCCTGGTTTGCCATGCTGTTTACAGCGGGCATGGGGATTGGGTTGATGTTCTTCGGTGTGGCTGAACCGGTGATGCACTATGTCACGCCTCCATCGGGTGAACCGGAAACCATTCAGGCGGCACAGCAGGCGATGCGGGTTACCTTCTTCCATTGGGGACTCCATGCCTGGGCGATCTATACACTTGTCGGATTATCACTAGCTTATTTTGCTTATCGGCATCAGCTGCCTTTGAAAATACGCTCGGCTCTTTATCCTTTAATTGGCAAACGAATTTATGGTCCGATCGGGGATAGTGTGGATATCTTCGCGACCATCGGAACCGTATTTGGTGTCGCCACTACTCTGGGTTTTGGGGTCACGCAGATTAATTCTGGTCTGAACTATCTGTTTGGCATCGAGCAAAGTACCGGAGTACAGGTCATCCTGATCATTATTGTCAGTGCCATGGCTTCACTCTCAGTATTTTTTGGTCTGGATAAAGGCATCAAGCGCTTATCCGAGCTCAATCTAGTTCTGGCTTTAGGGCTATTGCTGTTTGTTTTCCTGGCTGGACCAACGATTTATCTACTTCAAACAACTATTCAGAATGTCGGACAGTATGCGTCAAGCCTGTTCAGTATGACCTTTAATCTCTATGCCTATCAGTCCAGTGGCTGGATTGGTGGATGGACCATCATGTATTGGGCCTGGTGGATTTCCTGGTCACCATTTGTTGGGATGTTCATTGCCCGCGTATCTCGAGGCCGAACTGTCCGTGAATTTATTGTGGGGGTGTTACTGATTCCAACCGGCTTTACCCTAATCTGGATGGGCTTTATGGGGAATGCAGCGCTATACAGCATTTTGCAAGAAGCCAATATTAACCTGATGCAGGCGGTACAGCGTGATTCATCTGTAGCGCTGTTTGAATTTCTGCATGGAATGCCTTTCTCAGCCGTGATGAGCGTAGTTGCCACACTTCTGGTGATGCTGTTTTTTGTGACTTCCGCTGATTCTGGTGCACTGGTCACCGATTATCTGACGGCTAAATCTGATCAGTCTCCTACCTGGCAACGTCTATTCTGGACAGTGATCATGGCTTTACTGGCAATCGTCTTATTGTATGCAGGTGGCCTAGCTGCATTACAATCAGCCACAATGCTCAGTGCCTTACCGTTTACCTTGATCATGTTGGTAATTAGTTGGGGACTGATTAAGGCACTACGGCTGGAAGTCACGAAAATGCAAGCCTTACAAGAAGCCCGGATAACCCCACGAGCCATTCATAATCCGCGTAGCTGGCAACAGCGTCTGGGACTGATCATGCATTATGCTCATGATGAGCAGGAAGTAACGGAGTATATCCAGTCGGAAGTCAGACAGGCATTTTTAAGTATTCAGAAAGAGTTTCAACGCCGTCATCATGCCGTGGTTATTGATGAAATAGAGCAGGGGCTATGCTTGCGAGTAGACCATCAGGATGAAGCGAATTTTGTCTATGCTGTAGTTGCGCGCCAGATCTTACCACCAAGTTTTATGCCGTCTCAGGATGAAGATTCAGGACAACACTTCCAGGCTGAAGTCTTCCTTAATGAAGGTGGACAAAACTATGATGTGATGGAATGGACGCGAGAAGATCTGTTACAGGATATTCTGGATCAGTATGAAAGGCATCTACACTTCTTGAGCAGGGTGCGCTAAGTTCTTTCACTTGGCTAGCCGAATAAAAAAGGATGCAAACTGCGTCCTTTTTTATTGAGATCGTCTTTCATGCAACAAAGATCAAATTATAAGAATCATAAAATTGAGCGTAATTTTATCTGGTCTTCAATTTAAATGTTGGTTTAATCCGTCTGAAGAGCTACAAGAAATTCGCATTCACTGAATAGATTATTCAGCATATTTAAATATTTATTTTTGAAATTAATACATCATTTTGCTACAAAGTACAGCTCTTCAAGCCACTAATTACATGCTAAGTTTAGAAAGATAAAAATAAAGCTGCAGATGTGTAGTGTCATGAAAAAGAAGGATTAGATGAAACAAACTTGGTTAATGTGCTGGACGACCTTTAAGCGCCTGCCTTCTGCTTGGCTGCTTTGTCTGCAATTCATTATCCTGATCCTATCAGTACTGAGCTATGAGTATGCTCCTTATCGGGCCGCGACTTGGGTAATAGGCGTATTGGTTTTGCTGGTGATTGCCCGAGTCATTCGTCAAACCCCCGTATTTACCATACTAGGATTAAGCTTTGTTATTGGTGCACTGTTCTTTTCATCACTGGTTTTATTAGGCGTGAAACAGGTCTGGGTATTAATTACCGCGCATGCCTTTGAAGCCTGTGCTTATTTCAGTGCATCCTATGGTCTATTACGTTATATGTTTCACGACCGTTATCTAACTAAAGATGAATTATTTGCAGCAGGGGCTGCTTTTACCTTAATGGCTTGGGGCTTTGCCTTTCTTTATAGTATTTGCCAGTTATTGATTCCATATAGTTTTGCTGACCCAGATCTTCAAGCTTATCAGCCTTGGCTGGACTTATTATTCTTGAGTTTTAGCGTACAATCCGCCACAGGATTAGCAGATACCATACCTGTGAGTCCTTTTGCCAGAATGTTGGCTATGATCCAGATGTTTTTTGGTGTGATGTATCTGGCTTTGATTGTGTCTCGACGTAAGCATCCGGCTAACACAGCCTTACCAAGCGATCCTATAAGCCTTAATTTAGTCCCCACTTAAAAACAAGTGGGGACTAAAATTTATGACTACAAATCACCAGACATCCATCGCATCTCTTGCGAAAAAACGAAGAACATACAGTGCTGAATTTAAACAGCAGATCGTTCAGGCTTGTAAAGCACCGGACGTTTCAATTGCTTCGGTCGCTTTGCAACATGGATTGAATACAAATCTTGTATCCAAATGGATTCGCTTAATTGATGGTAAGCCAGGGAATGATCGCTCACCACTACCGAATAAACCTGCATTTATTGCCTTATCTTGCTCTGCACCATTAGATCCTACTCCTACTGACATGTTAACGGTTCAAATTACTTTACCCCACTCAAAAGCAGAAATTGGCTTGAAATGGCAAGTATCAGAAATATCTGCTTTAGCAGAATTACTCAAGGCACTTGCAACATGATCCGCATTGATGAAATCTGGCTCTCCACCCAACCTCTGGACATGCGTGCAGGTATGGATACTATCATGGCTCAGGTGGTGAGAGCCTTTGGCTACATCAAACCGCATTGTGCTTACCTGTTCTGTAATAAACGTGGCCATCGCATGAAAGTGCTGGTACATGATGGACTGGGCATCTGGCTGTGTGCCCGGCGGCTGGAACAGGGAAAATTCCACTGGGCGCAGGTTCACCAGGGTGAAAGCATGGCGATCAGTCCGGAACAGTTACAGGCACTGATCCAAGGTTTGCCCTGGCAGCGCATTGGACGACAGCAGGTGGTGACGATGCTTTAAACCAGGCTGTTCCATTCTGCTATTCTCCAAACGTTCTATTTCATTCTTCTCATGACCTCAGGCATACTGCGGTCATGAATACGCTGCCTGACTTAAGCCAACTGACCCATGAACAACTGCTGGAATTCACCCGGCAGTTGGCAATGCAGCATCAGTCTCTGGCACAATCAAATCAAGAATTAGAAAAATCAAACCAACAATTAGATACCAAAGTTCAGCATCTTGAAGTCACCAATCAGCAATTAGATGCTCAAGTTCAACATCTTTCCATTCTCAATCAAAAATACGAGCATGAACTGGCGCTGTTTAAACAGCACAAATTCGGCAGTAAAAACGAACATCTCACCGCAAAACAAATCCATCTCTGGGATGAAGCGGTCGAAGAAGATATTGCCGCGGTTGATCTAGAATTAGAACGATTAAATGCAGATAAAACCGATGCAGCGACAGAGAAAGCCACAGTCAACAAACCTAAACGTCGACTGCTGCCCGATCATCTACACACCATTCGTATTGAGCATGAACCAGCATCAACCCAATGCAGTTGTGGCTGCCAGTTACGTCGTATCGGCGAAGATATCAGTGAAAAACTGCATTTCAGACCGGCACAGTTCTATAAGGAACAGCATGTCCGTGGCAAATGGGTCTGTGATCAGTGTGACACCCTGACTCAGCAAGCGATGCCTGCCTATGTGATTGATAAAGGCATTGCTTCACCTGAACTGCTCAGCCATGTGCTGGTATCGAAGTATGCCGATCATTTACCGCTGTACCGTCAACGTCTGATCTATCAGCGGGCGGGAATCGAGCTTTCTAGATCAACGTTATCTGACTGGATAGGTCGCTGCGGTGTAGAACTGGAACCTCTGGCCAATGCCTTAAAAGAGGTGGTACTACAACAGCAGGTGCTGCATGCAGATGAAACACCGGTCACCATCATGCGGATGGGTGAGAATGATAAAAAACCGAAGAAAGGTTATGTCTGGGCCTATGCCACTACACAGTACAATCCAGTTCAGGCAGTGATCTATGACTTTCAGGATAGTCGTTCAGGCCAGCATGCTGCAGAGTTCTTGAAAGGCTGGCAGGGTTATCTAGTCTGTAATGATTACAGTGGTTATAAAGCACGCTTTAAATCAGGCCAGGTCATTGAGGTGGGCTGCATGGCCCATGCACGTCGTAAATTCCATGAACTGCATGTGACCGGGAAAAGTCAGGTCGCTGAACAGGCATTAGTGCTGATTCAGAAACTGTATGCGATAGAAGCAGAGCTCAGGAAAAAGACCGATGGTACAGCGGAAGACCGCCGCGAATACCGACAACAGCATAGTCAACCAGTGATGCAACAACTATATGAATGGCTCAACCAACATCATCTGACGGTGCCATCGAGTTCTCCCACCGCCAAGGCGATCAATTACACTCTGAAGCGTTGGCCAGCCTTAAGCCGCTATTTGGATGATGGCAATCTACCGATTTGCAATAATTGGGTAGAGAATCAAATGCGACCTTGGGCCTTAGGGCGCAAGAACTGGCTGTTTGCTGGCTCGCTGCGCAGTGGACAGCGAGCGGCAAATATCATGACTTTAATCCAGTCAGCAAAGCTGAATGGCTTGGATCCGTATGCCTATTTAAGTGATGTGCTGAAAAGGCTGCCGACGCATAAAGCGACCCAAATAGAAGAATTACTACCACATCGCTGGAAATCCAACTCAAATTAAAAAATAGGCATGGGGTTCAGCGGACGCTTACGTCTCGACTAGTAGGGTTGCAATATATTTCCCATTTACCCCATAAAAAATCAGACCAATAAAAAAGGACGCATAAAGCGTCCTTTCTCAATTCAGAATCTAATTAGAGATTAGAAGCGGAATTTAGCGTTCAAGCCAACAGTTTGAGTGTCGCGGCTTTCATTTTCAGCATTTACATCAACAAAAGATGCACCAACAGCAACCGCTGGAGTGATGAAGTAGTTTACGTTAGCACCGATTGCTTTGTTCAGGTCAGCAAGATCAGATTCAAGGTAAGAAACACCAACGCTTAGTTTAGGAGTTACATATAGAGTAGTACCCAGGTTGTAAGCGTTTTCTTCACCATAAACTAAACCAGCATCAAAACCGATAGACATGTTAGTGCCATCGATCGCACCTACGTATTTAGTACGTGCAGTGATTGCGTCTTGGTCTTCGTTGATTGTATCTTTTTCGATCGCAGCTTTGGCAACACCGTTGTTAAACATGTTGAAAGCATCATAAGACGTTTGGTCTGCAACGCTTGTATAACCTACAGCAACCAAGAAGTTAGGCGCAACTACAGCACCCAGTTCTAATGCATAACGGTCGCCATTGTCGTTCGCTACACCACCTTTGTTATCAGTGATTGTGTGACTGTAAGACGCGCTAGCGTAAGCCGGAACAACTTTAGTTGGGATATATGCTTCACCTTTCGCACCGAAAGTATGAGAAGTTTGATCGATGTTGTCAGCGTCTACATCATATTCACCGTAAGTGTAAGATGCAGAAACGTTAGAAGCTTGGTTCAGGAATGCTGCTTCAGCTAAAGGACCTTTAGAAGCGTCAACATCTTTAAAGTAGTAAGTACCTTGAACAGCGCCAGAGAAGTCTTTGTCATTTACAGTATTGTCGATGAATTCTGATTGACCTTGAACTTCGAATTGATACGCTTGAGCACCGGTCATGGCTAATAATAAAGCAGTGGCTAAACCGAGTTTTTTCATGATATTTACCATTTTTAAAAGGGAGTAAAACAATTGGTAATTGTATTGTAACAATTTATTAAGTCAATGAACTCTAAGGTAATTATTGGAAGACAGAATTATAAGTTATTAATTTGATTAAAAATCAAACAATCAGGCATCAGCTATGTCAACTATAAAAACTACTGAAAGAACAATAAACTAAGGATACAGATAAGAAGGTTAGAGGATCTAAAAAGTAAATTTTTTATAATTTTGGTTATGGTTTAATCTAATTGATATATTTTGTGAAATAGAAAAAATCAATTTTAAGCGATATGCATTAAATTTACTGCTGCTTAAATTATGTAAGATTAAACGCATAAAGATTAAAAAACACTCAAATATTAAATCCAACTGAAATAATCAGCTTTACATTTTAAATGAAAGTTAACATAATTAGCTTATCGAGTCAGAAATGTATTTATTTGACCTGATTCTCCACAAGTTTTTGTTTTATCGGCCCAGCTTTCCCCAAGGTTGGGCTTTTTTTTGTCTAAAATTGGGGTGAAGGCTTTATGAAGCGATGAATATTAAAAATATATGCACCAAAATGATGCTTAATTTTAATATTTAAATATGAGCTAATAATCCTAAAGACAAAAAAAATCCCAATTTTCATGGAAAACTGGGATTTTTTAGCCAAAATTTGCGGGTTTATTAAAATATCTGCTGAGGAATAATTTAATTCGCCCTAATGCGGTGCATTATGCACTTATTTGTTGCATGTGTAAACAGTAAACAACGTGGATTTACAAATTTTTTAGAACTATTTGGAAAATTAAATTGAGGTTTATGAAATAAAAGATATTTATAAATGAATAAAGAAAGATAATTGTAAGAATGACCTAGGAGATCAATAAAAATATGAAATGTATAAGGTTTAATCTTTTAGACTTAAGTATTTTATTTATATAATATTTCAACTAAAGCAAATACCTCTTTCTATTATTTATCGAGCTGAGGGGCGTAACTTAAAGCCATGAATACCCTGCGCTCTGAGCAACTCAGTAAACGCCTGTATTGGGCGATGTCTATCGTTATTTTCTGTTTACTCCTGATTTGTATTCCGCTCATTGTTAACAGTAGCCAAAAATTTACCCAGTCCTATCGTACATATTATCAACTTGAAGCCTTACGTGATCTGGCAGACCTCGCCAATAAAATTTCCAGAGAACGTGGTCCAGCTAATATGCTGATGATCAGTTCGGCTGATGAATTTAAACAAAAACAAGAAATGCTGCTGGAATATCGCGCTAAAGTAGATGATCAATTGGAACATACCGCGCAACAATTAAAAGAGAGTGGTTTTAATGAGCTGAGTCAACAGATCTATACGGTATTAAAGCCCAGTCTTGAATATGGTCGTCAGCAAGTCGATGCCTATGTCGCGCTACCTTATGATGAGCGCAATGCAGCCCAGCTGGATACCAGTATTCTGGCAATGTTTCAGGTCTGGGATAATAGTCGCCGGTTGCTTAAAAGTTTGGTGATCGAGTCGGATGTTTCTTCGAGTAAAATTGCCCATTTTGTTTCCCAGATTTTATTGTTAGCGGATCTGCGCGATCAGGCCGGACGGGTGGTTTCCAATATTACAGCCCCTGTTACCTTTGGAGAGACGATTCCAGAACAAAACCGCAATCGTAGTCTGCAAACCCAATATCGGGTACGTTACTTGTGGGATTTAATTGACACGGTACAACCCAAAGAAGACAAAACCCCAGAATTTATCAAGTTGCATCAGGATATTAAAAAATATTTTATTGATCAGGGGATTCCTTTAGCAGCAAGTCTGATTGAGGATAGTTTGCAGCATCGTCCTTATCATTTAACGGCGATGCAAATTAGTGAAATGATAGGGGATCATTTTGCCAAAGTCGTAGATATGCAAAGCTATCTGTTGCAATATAGCCATGATGTCGCGCAAAAAGAAATGCGGTCGAATTTAAAATATTTGATTGGAACCATCGTAATTTCACTGATTTCTTTAATGACTGCTATTTCCAGTATGGTGTTTGCACGCCGACATATCTTTTTGCCATTAATTCATGCACGTAAAATTTTGTTTGATTTGTCTAGTTCAGCGAAAACAGATAGTTCTGCACTTCAGTCTCTTTCTAAAGATAATTCGGACAGTTTATTTGCCGGAATTAAAAAGCTGCAGCAGATGTTGCAACAACGTGATGCACTGGAGTTTAGATTAAAAAATATTGCTCATTCAGATCCTTTAACAGGCTTATCTAACCGTTTTGCACTGGATGAATACATTCGTTTTCTAGAACAAAGCCCATCTCAGTTTAGCCAGACTTGTTTGATGATTATTGATATTGACCACTTTAAGCAGGTAAATGATCAGTATGGACATATTGTTGGGGATGAGATTATTCAGCTAGTTGCACAGTGTTTAAAATCGAATGTCCGGACTTCGGATTTGTTGGTGCGTTATGGTGGAGATGAGTTTCTGGTTCTGATTGAAAATATTGAACTGGAAAATGCTTTGCAAATTGCTGAAAAAATTTGTCGTGAGATTGAGGCTGCCAGCATCCAGAATAAAGCAGGCGAGCGGATTCAAGTTTCAGTCAGTATTGGTGTAGCAGTGGGGGCATCATCTTGGGTCAATCTATTTACTCAAGCGGATAAGGCATTGTTTGGGGCAAAAGCGAAAGGGCGAAATGCAGTGGCGGAGGCTTAGATTTTTTTAAGCTACCTACTTTATTTATCCTTTAGGAAAAGAAGCTTCTTCTACTGGATACGTAAAAGAAAAGATAGAGTCTTATCATATTTAAAATCTTCCCTCGCCCTCCTTTATAAAAGGAGGGAATTTCTTTCTTAAATAAGAAAGACTAGGGAAGTGATTTGTTATTATTTTAACAACGGCTTTAAGAACTTCGCAGTATGTGAAACCTTATTCTTCGCCACTTCTTCAGGCGTACCTTCAGCAATAATCATACCGCCACCAGCACCACCTTCAGGACCGAGATCCACAATCCAGTCTGCGGTTTTAATTACATCCAGATTATGTTCAATCACCACAATGGTATTTCCCTTGTTGCGTAGCTCATGCAGGATGTCTAATAATTTGGCAATGTCATGGAAATGCAGACCAGTTGTTGGTTCATCCAGCACATATAAGGTTTTGCCGGTATCGCGTTTTGCCAGTTCACGGGCCAGTTTCACACGTTGGGCTTCACCACCAGAAAGGGTAGTCGCAGATTGTCCCAGACGGATATAACCCAGACCCACCTGATGTAGAGTTTCTAGACGGCGGTGAATCACTGGAATCGCATCAAAGAAATGCATCGCATCTTCAACGGTCATTTCCAGGACGTCAGAAATATTTTTGCCCTTGTAATTCACTTCCAGCGTTTCACGGTTATAACGCTTGCCATGACAAGCATCACAAGGCACATACATGTCGGGCAGGAAGTGCATTGCCACCTTAATCATGCCGTCACCTTCACAGGCTTCACAGCGACCGCCTTTCACGTTAAAGGAGAAACGGCCAGCGGTATAACCACGGGCTTTGGCTTCCTGAGTCTGCGAAAACAGTTCACGAATTGGGGTAAATAGACCAGTATAGGTTGCCGGATTCGAACGTGGGGTACGTCCAATCGGGCTTTGGTCAATATCCACCACTTTATCCAGGTACTGCAGACCATCGATGGAATCAAATTTTTCGGCGGTCAGCGTGGTCGCGCCATTTAACTGGGTTGCTGCCAGTGGCAACAGGGTACGGTTAATCAATGTCGATTTACCAGAACCAGACACCCCGGTGATACAGGTCATCACACCTAACGGAATAGTTAAGTCGACATTTTTCAGGTTGTGCCCGGCAGCTCCCATCAACTTAATCTGTTCTTCCGGTTTTGGCGGTTTGGTGCGCTGTTTTGGCACTTCAATTTTCAGCTCACCTGACAGGTATTTACCGGTGAGTGAGTTTTTATTGGCTGCCAGTTCTTTATAGTTACCTTCGGCGATCACATGACCGCCATGCACACCGGCACCCGGACCGATATCAATAATATGGTCGGCAGCACGAATGGCATCTTCATCATGTTCTACGACTAATACGGTATTACCCAGATCACGCAGACGCACCAAAGTTTCGAGCAGGCGGTCATTGTCGCGCTGGTGCAGACCAATCGATGGTTCATCCAGGACATACATCACGCCCATCAGGCCGGCACCAATCTGCGAAGCCAGACGGATACGTTGTGCTTCACCACCAGACAGGGTTTCCGCAGAACGTGACAGGCTGAGATAGTTCAGGCCAACAGATACTAGGAAGTGCAGACGTTCACGGATTTCCTTGAAAATCTTGTCGGCAATTTCACCTTTGGCTCCTTCAAGGTTGAGACCCTGATAATAGCTTTCAGCATCACCAATCGACATTTTGGTGATTTCAGCGATGGTCTTGTCTTTCACCCGGACATGACGGGAAATTTCATTCAGACGTGAACCCCCGCAGGCATCACAAGCCGCATTAGACAGATACTGGGCCAGGTCATCACGCACATAATTGCTTTCGGTTTCACGGTAGCGGCGTTCTAAATGTGGCAATACACCTTCAAATGGAATCACGCGGTTATGACGACGGCCACGTTCATCGATATAGCTGAGGTCGATTTTTTCCCGCCCGGTACCATACAGAAGTTTCTTTTTAACATCAGCTTCCAGTTGATTCCAAGGCGTGTCCAGCGAATAGCCAAAGTGATTCGCTACTTTCTCAATCATACTGTAATAATATGGACGCTGACGGTCCCAGCCGCGAATCGCGCCTTGGCTCAGGCTGAGTTCAGGATTCGGAATCAGTTTTTCGGCACTGAAATGGCTGCGGGTACCTAGGCCATCACAGACCGGGCATGCGCCGAACGGGTTGTTGAACGAGAATAAGCGTGGTTCCAGCTCCGCCACGGCACGGTCACATTCCGGGCAGGAGTGCTTGGCTGAGAAAACACGGTCCGGCTGCTCGCCTTTCATCCAGGACAGGATGGCAATATCCCCACCCAGACGCAGGGCAGTTTCAAAACTTTCCGCAATCCGGTTGCCAAGGTCATCACGCACTTTAAAACGGTCGACCACCACTTCAATGGTGTGTTTTTTCTTTTTATCCAGTTCTGGTGGCGGATCGATTTCTACTATCTCACCATCCACGCGGGCACGCACGAAGCCCTGGCTTTGTAACTGTTCGAACAGTGCCGAGTATTCACCCTTACGCTCACGTACTACAGGCGCCAGCAGCATCAGCGCTGTGCCTTCTTCCAGGGCTTTCACGGCATCGACCATTTCTGTCACGGTTTGCGCGACCATTGGCAGGTCATGCTCAGGGCAATATGGGGTACCGACACGGGCATACAGCAGACGTAAATAGTCGTAAATTTCCGTGATGGTTCCCACAGTAGAACGCGGGTTATGGCTGGTGGATTTCTGCTCGATGGCAATCGCCGGGCTTAGCCCTTCAATTGAATCGACTTCTGGTTTTTCCATCTGGGACAGGAACTGGCGCGCATAGGCAGACAGTGATTCGACATAGCGACGCTGGCCTTCGGCATAGAGGGTATCAAATGCCAGTGAGGATTTACCTGAACCGGAGAGTCCCGTAATCACCACAAACTTGTCGCGTGGAATATCAAGGTTCACATTCTTAAGGTTATGCGTACGTGCACCTCGAATACGGATATGACTTTGGCTCATGCAATAATCCTGGATGATTCTTTTAAAAACCTATATATGATAGCGCATGAAAAATGTTCAAGTGCAAAGATTAGTACATTTAACGTCAAGTTATGACGGTTGAGTTCAGCCATCTGTCTCAATTTACAAACAAAAGTAAATATCTGAACAGTTAAATGAAGTTTTTATAAAATTTTTTAGATCAGAAATAAGACCGTATCAGCATGCCCATGTTGAAGTAGCTAGGCAAGTCTAAAGATTAACCAATTGCAAAATCGAAAAATAATCAAAAACAGACAGGGAATTGCTTTGGTTTCATCCATAAAAGTTTCATAATGGCGGCAAATTTTCACAGCAATTCATTTTTTGTACTGCGAAATGATTTTTGAATTCTACTTAATACAAGGTCGATTTGTATGTTGAAACATTTTGGTTTCTCATTTGCATTTTCGATTGTGTGTCTTAGTTTAGCAGCATACTGGGGCTTTACCCACGGCCCTGAAGCCGGTCTGCAAACCATGTTCACAGCACTGACCATCACTGCAATTCTTGCAATCATGGAAGTGTCGTTGTCGTTTGATAACGCGGTTGTCAATGCCTCAGTCCTGCGTGGCTGGGATCACTTCTGGAAAATGGTCTTCCTGACCGTCGGGATCCTGGTCGCCGTGTTCGGGATGCGTCTGATTTTCCCGGTGGTGATTGTAGCTGTCACTGCCAACATGGGTTTTATGGAGGTGGTGCAGCTCGCGTTAAATGCACCGAAGGAATATTCAGCCAAACTGATGGCGCATCATGCGGAGATTTCTGCCTTTGGTGGTGCCTTCCTGATGCTGGTGTTCCTGAACTTCTTCCTGGATGAAGAAAAAGATACGCACTGGTTCCGCATGCTGGAACGCCGTCTGGCGCATCTAGCCAATGTTCCAGCGATGTCAGTTTTTATTACCCTAATTGCCTTGCTGGTCATGGATGCGCAGATCGTAGAAGAGAAGCGTCTAGATGTGATGCTGGCGGGGATCTGGGGCATTGTGGTCTATATCGGGGTGCAGGTGCTGAGTCATATGCTTGGTGGTGAACCGGAAGTGGACGAAGAAGGCAATGCCATTCGCCACGATGCTGAAGGTGTACCAACGGGTGTAGTGAAAGCCGGTTTTGGTGGTTTCTTGTACTTAGAAGTACTGGATGCCTCTTTCAGTTTTGATGGTGTGATCGGTGCTTTCGCGATTACTTCCGATGTGGTGATCATCATGTTGGGTTTGGCGATCGGTGCGATGTTTGTACGTTCGATGACTATTTATCTGGTCGATAGAGGCACGCTAGATTCTTATATCTATCTGGAACACGGGGCACACTACGCGATTGGTGCTTTGGCATTCATCATGCTGGCAAGCAGCACCGGTGTACATATTCCGGAAGTGGTGACTGGCCTGATCGGTGTGGCATTTATTATCTGGGCGGTGATTGCATCAATCCAGTACACCAAGCATGAGCAGAGAAAAATCAAAAAATAATTTTCTCTTCCTCATCAAAGCGTGGCTCCGGCCGCGCTTTTTCTTTTTCAGCTCCTTATCAGTTTTAATTTCAAATAAAATTCCTGCATCCATTCCGGCTGAATGTCCTATAATCTTCGCCTGAAGATCCACCAATTGAACTGTCAAAATTTATGATGAATGCCATAGAACGTCGCTCAACCTTTGCACTGAGTAGTATTTTTGCGCTGCGCATGCTTGGGTTGTTTATGATTATCCCTGTATTCTCGGTTGCAGGGCAGTCATATCAATATGCGACACCGGCATTGATTGGTCTGGCTGTGGGAATCTATGGCCTGACCCAGGCGATTTTACAGATTCCATTTAGTCTGATTGCGGACCGTTATAGCCGAAAGCCACTGGTGGTTTTAGGTCTGCTGCTGTTTGCGATTGGTGGAGCAATTGCGGCAATGTCGGATACTATTTATGGCGTGATCATTGGTCGTGCTATTGCAGGTGGTGGGGCAGTATCAGCGGTAGTGATGGCCCTGCTGGCAGATGTCACCCGTGAAGAAAATCGCATGAAAGCCATGGCAACCATGGGCATGAGTATCGGCCTGTCCTTTGTGGTTGCTTTCACTTTGGGCCCTTGGCTAACGGGTCTGGTCGGCATTTCTGGCCTGTTCTGGGTGACCACCATTATGGGTCTGGCAGCAATTGTGATGTTACTGATGGTCCCGAAAGTGACCCGTCATCATCGTAACTTCCAGCAGGGTTATCTGACCCAGCTAAAACAGGTGCTGAAAATGGGTGACCTGAACCGCCTGCATGTCTCGGTATTCAGCCTTCATCTTCTTCTCACTGCGATGTTTATCTATGTGCCATCGCAGCTGATTGAGTTTGCAGATATTCCATTGGCCAGCCATGGCTGGGTATATCTGCCATTGCTGGTGGTAAGCCTATTCTTTGCTTTCCCGAGCATTATTCTGGCGGAAAAATACCGCAAAATGCGTAGCATTTTCCTTACCGCAATTGCGGGGATTATCTTAGGATTATTGGTGCTGATTTTTGGCTTTGAATCTAAATATATTCTACTAACTGGTCTGGGGCTGTTCTTTATTGCCTTTAACGTAATGGAAGCGTTATTGCCATCCTGGCTGTCGAAAGCAGCGCCAATTCAGTCCAAAGCCACAGCCATGGGTGTGAATGCCAGCAGCCAGTTCCTGGGCGCGTTCTTTGGCGGTACCGTAGGCGGACAACTTTTGTTGCTGAATGATACCGCGATGGGTTGGAGTATCCTGACTGCGATTGCTATAATTTGGCTGGTCATCAGTTTCGGGCTGGCTCAGCCGCGTTACCTGTCCTCTCTGGTACTCCGTCTGCCTGAAAACCGACAAACAGATGAATGGACTTCCCAGCTTTTATCTATTCATGGTATTGAAGAAGTTGTGGTGATGTCTGAACAGCAAGTGGCCTATGTCAAGGTTGATAAACAGCAGATCGATGATTCTGCGCGACAACAATTAACGCACTTGTTAGGTAAAGAGGTAGCCATTTAAGCATAACTCTTATAAAGTAAAATACAGAAACAAATAGGAAGTAAAGATCTCATGCGTGGTGTAAATAAGGTTATTTTGGTAGGTACTTTAGGTCGAGATCCAGAAACAAAAACTTTCCCCAATGGGGGTTCTCTCACTCAATTCTCTATCGCAACCAGCGAATCTTGGACGGACAAGAATACTGGCGAGCGTAAAGAACAAACTGAATGGCACCGTATTGTATTGCACAACCGTCTAGGCGAAATCGCACAGCAGTACCTGCGTAAAGGTTCTAAAGTTTATATCGAAGGTTCATTGCGTACCCGTCAATGGACAGACCAAAATGGTCAGGAACGTTACACCACCGAAATTCGTGGTGAGCAGATGCAAATGCTGGATTCAGGCCGTGCCCAAGGTGGTGAACAGTCTGACAACGGTGGCTTTGCGCAACCGCGCTTTAACAACAATAACCAGCAAGGTGGTTATGCGAATCAAGGCGGTTATGGCGCACCACAACAAGGTGGCTTTAACAATAATGCACCTGCAGGCAATGGCTATGGCAACAACCCGGGCGGTTTTGCACCAAAAGCAGCGCCAGCAGCAGTTGCAGCACCAGCAGCAGACTTAGATGACGATTTACCGTTCTAACTTGTACAATAATTGATTGTTGTATTTAAGATAAAATTGATTTGAATCTATTTTGATTCAAATATTTATCTAAAAATATAGCTTCTTTTATTTTTTTAAAATAAGAGAGGCTATTTTTTTATAAAAATTAAATTAGAAGTGCGTATATTATTTAGGCTCTAGACTAGCAAAATGATTATATTAGTCTAGAATCATGATAGAAAACAGTAAATTAAGTCACTACAAGATTAAAAAAATTATTCAATGCTTTTGTGTTGATATTCCTGCTTCCAAAACAGCCTTATTACTCAATTTAAATCGTAATACGATTAACTATTGGTACATGCTTTTTAGAGAAACTATCTATGATCATCAAACAGATTTAAGAGCTAAGTTTGTTGGTTCAATAGAAGTAGATGAAAGCTATTTTGGAGCGAAAAGGCAACGTGGGTTTCATGGAAAGTTAAAGCGTGGTCGTGGGACTCTAAAACAGCCAGTATTTGGAATATTCGAACGTAATGGGCGCGTCTATACTGAAATCGTACCTGACTGTAAAATGAAGACTTTACAAGAGGTTATCATTGGTAAAGTTTCACTTGAGAGTGTGATTTATAGTGATGGATGGCGTGGCTATAATGGTCTTGTTGATGTGGGTTATTCAAAGCATTTTAGGGTAAATCACGGAGCAAATGAGTTTGCTAGAGGAGAATGTCATATAAATGGAATAGAATCATTTTGGAGCTTTTGTAAAAGAAGGCTAGCAAAGTTTAACGGCATATCAAAAGAGTACTTTGATTATCATCTTAAAGAAACTGAATGGCGTTGGATGAGGGAACCTAATGAGTTAGCAACTGAGCTGTGGAACCTCATTAGGTAAAATTAAGTGTAAATCTGCTAGTCTAGAGCCATTATTTATATAATATATTTAATATTTTAATTATAGAAATATTGATTAATTAAACAAAAATATAAGATAAAAATATGACCATTATTTTTAATAATAATTTTTTAATAAAAAATAAATATAAAGGTGTTGAGTAATTTTTGTTAAAAAATAAAAAAAGGAAACCTATAAATCGATAATATGAATTTTCTGAAATTACATTGAATAGAATTGACACAGATTTAAATCTTAAAAATAAAAAATAAAGAGTAAATTAATAAGTGTCGTTATTAAGCGATGTTCATAATCAAAAGAGGAAATAGTCATGGCTAATCAACAGCAAAATAATCCGAACCAACAGCAACGTGATCAACAACAGCAACAACGTGATCAACAGAAACAACAACCTGGTCAGCAACAGCAGCAACCTGGCCAACAACGTCAATCAAATCAACAACAGGATCAGAATCAGCAAAGTTCTCAACGTGACCAACAGAACCGATAAGCTGAAATACTAAATATGGTTTTAACTTAAGATAGAAATTTGACATCCTCTCCGACCTAAACATAGGTATCTACACAATTTCCATGTTTTGCGTTAAATTGAAGAGCATGCTCTTCAATTTTAACATCTCTCGCTTAGATCAGCGCCTTGTCAAACGTTACAACAACCTCGTTCAACTCAATATGAATCCTCTTGCTTCACTTGCTCCTGCAATCAAAGATATTGCCTCTGCTCAAAAAAAATAGTTTCGCAACGACGCAAGCTGTATGGCGGTTTTTAAATAATGATAAAATCTCATTTAAACAATTAAATGAACCTATTCAAAAACTTGCTTGTGATCAGATTAAGACATCGCTGCATCGTTATGCTTTAGTTATTCATGATTGGTCACAAATCCAATATGTGACACATCGTAATAAAACCCAAAAACTCCAAAGGACACATCAGTACGACTCAGGCTATGAATTACAAACGAGCTTACTTGTTGATGCTGCTTCTGGACTACCTGTTGCTCCATTAGCTCAGACCCTTTCTAGTGCTTCAGGTTGCTATTCGACATTCAATGAGCAACAGACCGAACGTAAAACCCATTTAGACTCCCTTTCTGAACAAATTCAAAAAGTTGAACAGTTTCCTCTTGATAAAACCTGCGTACATATTATTGATCGTGAAGGAGATTCCATTGCTCATCTCAGGGAATTAAGCAGTCATGGTTTTCAATGGCTTATTCGAGCAAAGGAAGGAAATCGGATTGAGCATCAGGGTGAAATATGTAAAGTTGGAGAAGTTGCTGAACGTATCGAAATACAGCAAGTGAAACCCATTTCTTATAAGGGTAATCAACATATGCTTTATGTTGGAGAAACCAATGTTCGGCTTACCCGTGCTGCAAAATCAAATAAAAAAGATTGTTTAGGTCAAAGAGTTGCTCCTCAGAAAGGTGCTGCAATTGAGGCTAGACTGATTATTGCGGTGGTTAAAGATATTAATGAAAAGACAGTTGCAAGATGGTCATTGATCAGTAATGTACCAACTGAGATTACCGCAGTAGAACTGACGACTTGGTATTACTGGCGTTGGTCAATCGAATGTTATTTCAAACTTCTCAAGCAAGCAGGCCATGATATTGAGTCATGGCTTCAGACTACGCCAGAAGCGATTTTAAGGCGTTTGCTAATCAGTTGTATGGCTTGTGTGTTGACGTGGAGAGTACAGCGTTGTACAGATGAACAAAATCAGAAAGTCCGTGCATTTTTGACTAGACTTTCAGGTAGACAACAGAAAAGAGGCAAGGTAGAGAGTGCGCCTGCCATATTGGCAGGACTCTCGATTTTACTAAATACTCTTCAACTGCTCTCAGAATATTCAATAGATGAACTGAATGAAATCGCAACTATTGCACTAGGTACCTAAAGATGTGTAGATACCTATGCCCTGAAGGGCGAGGTTTTACGGCTAAAGGGATAAATGAATACATGCAACTGAAAAACAGCGCTAACTATTGAGTAACCCTGATGATAAAAATCAGGGTTTTTCTTTATAGGAATTTATACAGACCGGTATTGCCGCAACTACCATTGAAATGATCAGGATCGGGCGGAAACCAGTGTCGGCGCGATCTACCATCTTTTTCAAAACAAAGAAGGGATCGTGTCTGCGCTATATTTAGCTGCTTTAAAGGATCAGTCTAGTCGCCGTCTGGAAGCTTTATCCCAGGTTCAAGGTATAGAGCAGGGTATTCATGCCATTATCCAGAGCTATATTGATTGGGTGGTAAGCTATCCCGACTTTGCCCGTTTTCTTTATGCTGCACATCACTCGGTACAGACAGGCGGACATTATCATACTCTAGAACAAAGCAATAGCGAGCGTAATCAGGACTTAAAAGCATGGCTGGTAAAACAGCCAGATGCAGAACGTTTAAAAGCTATACCGACCGCTTTATTGATGTCTTTGGTGATCGGGCCAACTGAAAGTTATTGCTGTGCCTGGCTGTCGGGGCGTGTCAAGGATTCTCCCCAGCAATATATACAGGCATTAGCGCAGTCTGCTTGGGATTCGCTACAGCATTTTTCCAAAATTTAAATGCCTGTAAATCGAAGAAAAAGATCAGAAGAGAAAATTCGATAGTCTTTTTAAATCTAAAAAACCGATAGTTTTTATAAAAAGTTACGGTTTTACCTATCCATGGTTTTTAAGTATTCTTAGTTCATCGAATGAATTCCCACGAACTGATAGGAAAAGTCACATGAGTTTAATCAATACTGAAGTTAAGCCATTCAACGCAACTGCTTACCACAACGGTCAATTCGTTGAAGTTTCAGAACAGGACATGAAAGGCAAATGGTCTGTTGTATTTTTCTATCCTGCTGACTTCACTTTCGTTTGTCCAACAGAATTAGGCGATCTTGCTGATCAATATGCTGAATTCCAGAAACTGGGCGTAGAAATCTACTCAGTCTCTACAGACACGCACTTCACGCACAAAGCTTGGCACGATACTTCTGACGTGATTGGTAAAATCCAGTACCCAATGATCGGTGACCCAACTTGGACTCTGGCGAAAAACTTTGAAGTGCTGATCGAAGCTGATGGTCTGGCAGATCGTGGTACTTTCGTGATCGACCCAGACGGTAAAATCCAGATCGTTGAAATCAACGCCGGTGGTATTGGTCGTGACGCACAAGAACTGCTGCGTAAAGTAAAAGCAGCTCAATACGTACACGCTCACCCAGGCGAAGTTTGCCCAGCTAAATGGAAAGAAGGCGACGCAACTCTTGCTCCTTCAATCGACCTAGTTGGTAAAATCTAATTCGATAAAGCTTAATCGAAACTAAAAAAATCCAGCCCTCAGCGCTGGATTTTTTTATTGTCTGTTGAAAATAGCCTTGATATTTAAATCATGATTTTAAGCACCGGATCCAAATAAGTAGATGTGCCAAAGTCTAAGCCTGGAATCGTTTTATTTTTGCAATCCTGCATCCTAGCAGTGCTGTATTGTTCATAGTTTATACAGCATACAATGGCTGCATGTTCATCCTATTGCGTATAGGAGTAAAAAGATGAAAAAAGTCATTGGTGTTTACCGCAATCAAAACATGCATTGGGTCGGTGACGGCTTTCCGGTGAAAAACCTGTTTTCCTATGACCGTCTCGGTCAGGCGATTAGTCCGTTCCTGTTGTTGGATTATGCAGCACCCTACCATTTTGATCCGACCACCATACAGCATGGGGTGGGTTCACATCCGCACCGCGGTTTTGAAACCGTGACCATCGCTTATCAGGGTGAAGTTACTCACAAAGATTCTGGCGGTGGTGGCGGTACCATTCATGCTGGTGATGTGCAGTGGATGACGGCCGGTGCCGGTGTGGTCCATGAAGAGTTCCATTCTCCAGACTTTGCCAAACATGGCGGCCTGTTTGAAATGGTGCAGCTTTGGGTGAATTTGCCAGCCAAAGACAAAATGATCACACCACGTTATCAGGCTTTAACTACGGTTGATATTCCACGCATCGAGATGGATGAAGGTGCAGGGCATATCCGAATCATTGCCGGTGAATTTGGTGAACATCAGGGGCCGGCACACACTTTTAGCCCGGTGAATGTTTGGGATGGTGAACTGAAAGCCGGGTATGAAACCACATTGCATGTGCCTGCAGGTCATAATGCCTTGTTGGTAGTGTTAAGCGGGGAGCTGATCGTAAATGGTACCCAAAAAGTATTGGACAGCTCCATCGTGATATTTGCCCGTGATGATGATCCTGCCATTCAGTTACAAGCCTATCAGGACACGAAATTCCTGCTGTTAACTGGTGAGCCGTTGAATGAACCGATTCAGGGTTATGGTCCCTTTGTAATGAATACCAAGGAAGAAATCATCCAGGCTTTTCAAGACTTTAACAACGGAAAATTTGGCGAGATTCCAGACACAGCTGAATAAAAAATGTCAGTCGAACTCGCATTTTCCTACTCCGCAAAAACAAAGAAGCCTCTGCAATGCAGAGGCTTTGGATATATTGTGCGCTGTAGATTATTCTGATCATGGGTATTATTCGAGCCATCCGTCACTGTGGAGCGTGCAGTGGCTGTCATTTTATTATGCAAGCAATTATAAAGATATTGGGTAGTTTTGTAAAATCATTTTTGAAATTTTGGTCAACTTAAATACATTGATTTTAAAATAAAAATTTTAAATAAATTCATAAATAACCAACAAAAGCAGAGATTTATAAACTGTATTTTTTTAGAGAGAAATGTAAAAAATTATGAATTTACATCTGCTTAGCTTATCGAGAAAAACTTGCATTCTGGAAGATTTTAATACCCTAAAAGATGCTAGCTTGGTACATAATTTCTAAAAGTTAATTTTTAATGATGGATGATCAGTTTGGATATCGCAGTTATTGGTAGTGGCATGGCCGGACTGGCTACCGCCAGAATTCTTCAGGATGCAGGACATCACATCACGATTTTTGAAGCGCTGCCAGGACGCGGCATGGACAGTCATAGCCTCGAGTTTGAAGGCGGGCTGATTGATGCACCCCTGCGCGTGATGAATCCTTACTTGTGGAAGAACACGCTGAGTCTGGCGACCCATCTGGGGATTACCACCTATCCGGTACGCACCTACATGGCCTGCAGCTGGCTGTTTGAGGAGAAAACTGAAACCTGGCTGACCACCTCACGTAGCCGTATCGGTAATTTCCCGATTATTAATAACCGTAAAGGCATCCAGCAGTACGGCTGGCGTCTGGTCAAAGGTATGTTGCAGCTAAAAACGGCACTGCACAAATTCTTTAAATCAAAACATCAGGACATCAGCCTGGCAGAATTTATCAATCGTAACGAGATTGAAGAAGTGTTCTGGCATGGTGCGGTGATGCCGGTGCTTTACACCATCTGTACCTGTAACCCGAAAACCATTGGTGAATGGCCTGCGAAACCTTTGCTGATTTTCCTGCGCCAGCTGACCGATGGTGATGCCTTGCTGCGTATGCAGGGTGGTACACCGGCACTGGTGGACAAGTTGATCGAAGGCATCGAGATTGTCAGTGGTGCAAAAACCACACTGGTGCAACAGCAGGGTGAACAGGTACGTGTGGAAAATGCGGCTGGTTATTCCAAACTGTTTGACCGTGTAGTAGTAGCCACACCGACCAACAAGATTGATGAATTCTTGGATCAGGAACAGTTCGGATATGACATCGAATTGCTGAAAAAATTCCAGTTTGAGCAGGGTGAGCTGGTGATTCATACCGATCCAAGCGTGATGCCACCAAAACGCAAAGACTGGGCAGTGCTGAGCTATATGATGGATCGCAAGTTTACCCGTCAGCAGTTCACCGTATGGCTGAATGCGGTTGAGCCAACACTGGTCGGTAAATCTCCGGTATTCCAAACCTGGCGTCCGGTGACTGAAATTGATCCGAAGAAAATCATTTCTTCCGTGACCCTCACTCGTGCCGTGGTAGATGCCAATACCCTTGCCCTGAACAAGGAAGTGCAGAAACGCCATCTGGAGCAGGGCCGTAAGGTGTTCTATTGTGGTTCATGGTCGTGCGATGGCCTACCAATTCTGGAATCTGCGGTGACTTCCGCGATGAACATTGCAGAAATTTTCGGTGCGCCGTTGCCATTCAAGGGTTTAAAACCGAAAATCGAGGTTGCACCGCAACTTGGCTATTAAGCATGAAACTGTTCCAGGCACTTCGACAGCGTTTACCTGAGCATAAATATGCCATTAATGCGGCATTACTTGGGGATCTCTCGTGGTTGCCCTGGAGCAATCTGGGATACTGGCAGGCAGGACAAACAGACTATGTAGCAGCTTGCCAAGCCTTGGCCGATCATCTGGCTCAGGCAATCCATTTAAATGCAAAAGACAAACTGCTGGATCTTGGCTGTGGTCAGGGTGCCAGCTTGCAACATTGGCAGCAGCATTATCAGGTGCAATATCTGGCGGGTGTTGAGTTGCAGCAGACCTGTGTCAGCAAGATTCAGCAGCATCTGCCTGAGCTGAATGCCATCTATAACGCTTCTTTCCTTAGACTTAAAGACATCCGTTTTCCGCAGAAATTCGACGCTGTAGTCTGTATTGACGCGGCCTATCACAGCAACATTCCAGAACTGCTGGAACAAATGCGTTCCGTTTTGAATTCAAAAGCACGCATCGGTTTTCATCACTTAGCCTTGTCCGAGCGCTGGAAAACTTTAAATTCATTTCAAAAACGTAAATATCAGTTTTTACTGAAATCAGCCGATGTGAATTTAAATAATCTGATGAGTGTCGGTGCGCTGTATGAATGTTTGGACCAGCATGAATTTATGGATATTCAGGTGGAAGATTTATCAGAGGAAGTTTTTGCCAGTTTTGCCCGTTATGTCGAGCAGGATTTAAATGCAAAAGGCTTTGCCCAGTCTGTGCAGGCATCCAAGCTGGATCATTTTAAAATCCAGATGACAGCCAAACTGTGCCGAAAACTATATGAAGATGGGGTGGTGCGTTATGTACAGATTAGCGCCACGGCCCAGCACTAAAAAGAATCAAAGATAGTCGCCCAAAGAAAAATGCAGGCGCCAGAAACATCAAAGCCTCACTAAAAAGCGAGGCTAAGAAAATGGTGCCGGCACACGGATTCGAACTGTGGACCTACTGATTACAAGTCAGTTGCTCTACCAACTGAGCTATGCCGGCGTTGTGGTGTGCATTCTACAGAATTTTTTAGGTGTTGCAAGCCAAAAAATAACCGTTCAAATGCTTTGTCTAAATTTTAGTTAGCTCTGGATTTGTATGCCAGATGTTATGTTTAAAACTAAAAATAGAATAGGTTTTACTTTGTGAAATCGCCCACATTGGATATTGGATGCTGTGGGCGAGGTGGAATTTAGAATTATTTTAGTGAAATATAAAAATCAGGGTTATCGGCTTTTCAGTATTCGATCAAGGTCTTGGGCGCATTCCTCCAGGGTAAAGGCCATGTCAAACTGCATTTGAGGTTTAAGTTCCTGAGCGAGGCTTCTCCACTGTTCAATAAGTTTTAGTGCTTTCTGGATTTTGTGTTTGTTGACGTCCTTGGCAATGGTCGGGGTGTAACCGCCACGTTTAGCGTTTTTGATCTGTTTGATATAGTTGGCGCTGTTATTCATGTGATCTCCCGAATAGCAGGGTTTCTATTGGCTTTTTTATTTGAATCAAGATCAATGCGTGGTTGGTTAAATTTTTGGTTTTTGTTCTCCTTGTATGTGCCCGCTAAGAGCAACATAACATAGCTTTGATGACAAGAAAATTAAGCTATTTTTGTGCCAATCTATAAACTTATTAGTAGTGAACCGTACCGGGTTTGTCGGAGATTTTTTTATTTAAGTTAGGCCACCTGACCTAACGGGTTAATCTTATCATAGTACATTGCTTCAAACTCAAAAGGCGATACATAACCCAGTGCACTGTGTACACGCTTTTTATTGAACCAATCTACCCAGTTTAGTGTCGCAAGTTGTACATCTGCTAAACCTTGCCAATCTGCTTTTAGATATTCAATCACCTCTGTTTTGTATAAGCCATTCACCGTTTCAGCCAAAGCATTATCGTATGAATCACCAGTCGTACCGACTGATGCTCGTAAATTTGCAGCTTCTAAACGATTGGTATAGCGAATGGAAAGATATTGCACACCTCTGTCGGAATGATGAATCACATTCTTTGGCATGCCGCGATCATGCAATGCTTGCTCCAATGCATCGAGCACCATATCTGTATTCATCCGTGTAGATACTTTCCATCCAACAATTGCTCGTGAGAACACATCAATAATAAAGGCGGTATAGACCCAGCCTGAATGAGTTTGAATATACGTAAAGTCACTCACCCACAGTTGGTCAGGATGATCAGCATTAAAATTACGTTTCACTAAATCATCTGCTCTTTTTTGATCATCTCGGTTACGGGTGGTTTGTTTATTCTTACCACGCCAAACACCTTGTATACCTAGCTTCTGCATCAATCGAGCAACTGTACAACGTGCGATAACATAACCTTCACGTTTCAATTGTTGCCAGACCTTACGCACACCATATCGACCTGAACTTTCTTTCCAAATTCGTTTAATCTCCTCAGCATGATACTCATCATGTAAATCTCGCTTTGCTCGATGTTCTGGATTGTCAGCGAGATCTAAAGTTCGGTAATAGGTTGAAGCTGCGATCGGTAAAATCCTACAAATCGCATCAACACCATATAAGTCTTTATTGTTATGGATGAAATCCACCATTATTTGTGTGGGCGGTCGAGCTCCGCCTGGGCGAAAAAAGCGGCTGCTTTACGTAGAATTTCATTGGCACGCTTTAATTCTTTAATTTCACGTTCCATTTGCTTCATTTTTTCTTGATCAGATATCTGTTGTACTTTAATAGGATTTTGCTGATCTAAATGCTTTTGATGCCAGGCACGAAGTGTTTCAGGAGTACAACCAATCTTAGGCGCAATTGCTGTGATTGCAGCCCAATTCGATGGATAATCTTTTTCAGATTCAATCAATAATTGAACCGCTCTTTCTCTGATTTCAGGGGTATATTTTAATTTTGTCATCGGGGTAGTCTCTCAGAATATTGACTCTCCGACAAACCCGGTACGGTTCAATTTAATAAAGAAGATGATATTCCATTTTCTTGTCCTACATGTGCGCGTCAAACTTTAGTTTGGGATGATGAATGTTGGCATCAATATCAAACCGCTTTAAGTAAGAAAGAACAAAAAGAATGTGATGAATTTGAACCAGAATGGACACGTTATATTTTTTCTGGAGTTCTGAAATGTGTGCATCATAAATGCGGTGATAAGGTCATAGTTTGTGGAGAAGGTACAATAGAGGAAAATTATACGGACTATATTTTAACGGAAGAGGGTTATTGTCCCTGTGAAAGAGAATTTATTGATGTTTTTACACCGAGATATTTTCAACCAGCATTAAACCTTTTTAAGGTGCCTGATAAGGTGCCAAGTGAAATAAAAGATATTATTTATGAATCTTTTGCTCTTACTCTAAGTTCTCCAAGTTCTGCTGTTAATAAACTGCGAATTGCTATCGAAATTCTTCTAACAGAATTTGGGATTCAGGGTAAAGATAGGAAAGGAGCTTTTGTAAGCTTAGATCAAAGAATAAAAAGTATTGAACAAAATCATATATTATTTCCACAACAGCAACTTTTGTTAGCAATTAAATGGTTGGGAAATAGTGGTAGCCATGAGGAGAATGCTATCTTTATTGATGAGCTTTTTGATGCTTTTCAAATCATCGAAAAATTATTAAATAATTTATATTCTTATGATCGAATTTTAGAAATGGCTCAATTAATAAGTCAGAAAAAATAACCGTTGACAAGAAAAGAAAGAGCAGAGCTAAAAAAATAAGTAAGAAAAGTAAAATTACACATTCGATTTTTTTTAAAAGATGTGATAAGGAAGAATCCAATATCGAATTATTCACAAACCACATTATCTCTCTTCTTATAAAAATCCAGCGCAAGCTTTAAATCCTGTTCCAGTTGCTGCTTGGTATTTTCTGGTGCAATTTTCATAAAGGCTGGAACATATTCCTTGAAATATACTTCAGTATAATCCTTGCAGATGATTTGCTTGCGTACTTCCAAAGGTGTCGCTGGGTTATCCAATTGATCCAGAAAACTACTGATCTTCTGGTCAGCCTGTTCAAATTGAATCACATCTACAGAGTTTTTCTCATTGCTCATAGACGCTGCCGCCTGTTCAGGTTGCTTTTGACATCCTGTCAGAGCAAAACTAATGAGTAGGAGGCTAAAGGTAAATTTTTTCATCATCTTTTCTTATTCTTCAATGTTCTAAATCAAGGATATCAAACAACTTAGCATAACCTTAGCGGGAATATTTTATTTTAGACAAAAAAATACCTCCATCATGGGGAAGGAGGCGTAAAACTGGAAAAAAGAAACTACAGCTACAGTTTCTAAAAATAATTTTACGATAGATCACTTTTCAATCAATTGGCAGAAAATAACAAGCTTTATCATGATTTATGAACCTAGATGAAATCTTAATTCTTAAAATGGAATTTACGTTATCTTTCTAATGATTGCTGTGTATTCAAAAAATTAAAACGGATTGCCACTTAAGTTCAGGCTGCAAAAAAGGCTTAAACCCTTTAGATTTAAGCCTTCTAGGACACCATGTGGCTACATGATGATGAATCTTGGCGGTGAGAGAGGGATTCGAACCCTCGATACGCTATAAACGTATACACACTTTCCAGGCGTGCTCCTTCAGCCACTCGGACACCTCACCATGGCGGTGGATAATATAGAAAAAAAGCCGGTCTGCCAAGCTTGAAACAATTGATTTGCAGAAAAAGTTTAGAGGCAGTGCTATGATTCGCAAAAATGCTTTCTAAAACGAAGATAATATATGCAAAGTACTGCACAAAAAGCAGCTTTACCAGTCATCACGCTGGCTGCGCTTGGGGTCGTTTTCGGTGATATTGGCACCAGCCCCCTGTATGCGCTGCGGCAATGCTTCCTGACCTCGCACCTGGCCATTAGTGAAGCATCGGTACTGGGCATTCTCTCCCTGATCTTCTGGTGCATCATGCTGACGGTGAGTTTTAAATACGTCACCATTATCATGCGTGCCGACAACAATGGCGAGGGCGGTATTATGTCCTTGCTGGCCCTGAACCTGCGGACCACGCGGATTTCTGATGAAAAGAAAATTTACCTGATAGCTCTAGGTTTTATCGGGGCTTCGTTGTTTTTTGGAGATGGCATTATCACCCCGGCGATCTCGGTACTCTCCGCGATCGAAGGTCTGAGTATTGCCACGCCCATTTTTAACAATTGGCTGGAACCTTTATCTATTGGCATTATCGCCGGACTGTTTATCGTGCAGCGGCACGGTACTGGGACGATGGGTAAATTCTTTGGTCCATTGACCTTGCTCTGGTTCCTGTCGATTGGCGGCTTTGGCCTGTGGAGCATTATCCAGACCCCGATGGTACTGCAGATGGTTAATCCATACTGGGCCTATCATTTTGTCGTGGATCAGCCTTTTGTGGCCTTCCTGACCATGGGTGCGGTGATCCTGACCATGACTGGCGGTGAAGCCATTTATGCGGATATGGGGCATTTTGGCCGGTTGCCGATCCGTCTGGCCTGGTTCATTATTGTGTTGCCCTGCCTGCTGTTCAATTATGCCGGGCAGGGGGCGCTGTTGCTGCGTAATCCGGAAGCCTTGGCAAATCCGTTCTATATGCTGCTGCCATCCTGGAGTCTGTATCCGATGATTGTGCTGGCAACGGCTGCGGCGGTGATTGCTTCACAGGCAGTGATTACCGGCGTATTTTCCATGGTCAATCAGGCAATTCAGCTGCGTTATTTGCCACGCCTGAGTGTGAAACATACCTCAGCTGAAGAGCGGGGTCAGATTTATTTGCCCTTCATTAACTGGATGCTATTTATTTCAGTGGTAATCCTGATTTTGCTGTTTGAAAACAGTGCCCGGCTGGCAAGTGCCTATGGTGTAGCGGTGACCATGACCATGCTCTGCGGTACGATTTTGATCAGCATTCTGGCTTATGGTTTCTGGCGCTGGCCGATCTGGAAAGTGGTACTGTTCTCAGCACCATTCTTGGCACTCGATCTGATCTTCGTAGCTTCGACTTCGTTGAAAATTCCATCGGGTGGCTGGGTACCCATCATGCTCGGTGCAGCCTTGTTTACCATTCTGATGACCTGGAAAGATGGCCGTGCTTTGCTGCTAAAACGTATGCAGCAAAATACCTTGCCGATCGAACTGTTTATCAAAAGTGTATCAACCGGTTCGGGCACCCAGTTTGTACCGGGAGATGCGATTTTTCTGACCGGAACGCCAACCATCGTGCCACATGCAATGCTGCATAACATCAAGCACAACAAGGTGCTGCATGAACGCAATATCATGGTAACGGTGATCACCCGCGATATACCGTTTGTGAACGAGCAAGACCGGGTCGAAGTGGAGAAAATGGATGAACATTTCTACCGGATTTTTGCTTATTTCGGTTTTAAGGATCAGCCGGATATTCCTGCAGCCGTGCAGAAAGCCTATGCAGAACTGGGCTTTGAATATGACCTGATGCAGATCAGTTTCTTTATTTCCCGTGACCGGGTGATTCATGCGATTGGTGAAGGGATGGCACCGTGGCGTGAGAAACTGTTTATTTCCATGCAGCGTAATACCAGCCCGGTGAGTGATTTCTACAAAATTCCAACCAACCGGGTGGTAGAGCTGGGCAGTCAGATCGAAATCTAGAACTATCATTTTCCAGAAAAAACCAGAGCTTTGACTCTGGTTTTTTTATCTGAATATAGGTCTGCTTAACGTGCAGTGGCATCTGAAGGACTAGCGCCTGTTGGTGCTTCCTGCTGCATGTTCGGATCTTGTGGCGCACCTGGCTGCATCGCTGCTGGTGGCTGTCCTTGCGGCATAGGTTGTTGCATCGGCTGCTGCATGGCTGGCGCAGGTGCTTGACCTGTTGGCTGTACCAGACGGATCTGACCGGAATTTACCAGATTTTCAAGGGAAGCATTTTGACCATTTACGGTAGTGGTAATACGTGCTTTGGAGAGACTTTCTAATGTTTCGCCCGGCTGTACAGGTGGTTCAGCCCATGCGTTCAGACTAAGCAGGCCAGTCACTGCACCTAATAGAAGTAATTTGGAATACTGCATCGTTTGGGAGTTTTTCTTCTGCGATAACATCACGAGGCTCCTTCGTATTTTCTTCGAGGAATAAGAAGACAACACAATTGCATAAAGCTGGATTTGGCAGCAAGGAAAGCTACACAAATGGGATGAAAATCTGTCCAAGTCCTATTAAAAAAGCCACAGGTTGTTACATTTTTAACGGTGAATTTTCACCTATTGGTTAATTGTTAGACGAACAGAGAAGCCGTGATATACATAGCTTTCAGGGCTTGTTAAGCTCGGCGAAACTCGCTGTCGCTGTTCAGAAGTAACGGGTATCATGGCCAAGAAGCAACGTAATCAAAAAAATCCTGTCTTTCAGTTCTTTAATGAAAATACTGTAAAAATTATCCTGGGTCTTGTGGCATCGGGAAGTTTCGCGATTGCCTTTGGTCAGGAAAAAATCAGCCAATGGGTGTCATTGACCACCACACCGAGCAATTCCGCCTGTCTGGATCAGTTCTATCGTGATGTACCCCCGGTACTGATGAAGGACAGCCTCAAAAAGAATACTTATCCGCTATGCTTTAATGGCTTTACCGTGATGTATTCCGGTGTGTCTAAAACTCCATTGTGGGTAGCAGAGCTACTGACACCCTCACGCCTGAGCCAAAAGATTCCACGTGAAGATAGTTTTCATGAGGAAGAACGCGTTAATGCAGCACATCGTGCCACCTTGTCTGATTATCGTGGTACCGGTTATGACCGCGGTCATATGGCGCCAAATGCGGATATGCCGACCAAGGAAGCGCAGTTCGACAGTTTCTCTTTAGCCAACATGGTGCCACAGGCGCCGAAGAACAACCAACAGGTGTGGCGTGAGCTGGAAGAAGCCACTCGTGCAGTGGTGACCAAGCAGAAACAGGACGTGTATGTCGTTACTGGCCCTGTCTATAGCGCGAAAAAACTGGAAACTATTGGCAAGGGCGTGATCGTCCCGAATGCGACCTATAAGGCGATCTATATGCCGAAAACTGGTGCAGCCGGGGCTTACTATGTTGATAATAGCCTGAAAAATCCGGCCCCGAAAGTGCAGGTCATCAGTCTGTGCGCGTTGGAAGACCTGATTAATATCAATATCTTCCCACAGCTGACTGAAGAGCAGAAACGCAATACCTATACCTTGCCGCTCAAAGCCAGCGATGTAAAAGCCAACAAGGCGATTGTCTATGATCACTGGGATGCGGAAAGCCAATGTGCCGAAGAAGTTTCTAAAGATGATCTGGAAGCTTTGCAGCGCGAGTTTAAACGTGCTGGTGGCAGCAGTACCGCGGTAAGTAACAATGCAACTTCCGAAAGCAGTAATGCGCCTGCTGAATCTTCAGGCAGCAGTGATCCGCAAGGTGCATTGATCAAGCAGCTGCTGGAAGCACTCTTGCAGTTTATCCTGCAGTTCCTGAAATAATGCTGTTGTCTTCGGCCTGATTCTAGTGGCATGATTGGAATTAGGTCGAAGTAAAAAATAACAAGGAAGCGTCAGAATAAGATGTTTAAGGCATATGAAAAGGGTATCGAATCGCATGCGATTCATGACCTGACGGTGGAAAATGATCTGGACTGTGTCAGCTTGTATGGCAACTTGCAACTGACCCGTGATCAGCAAGGACTCAAAGCCGCGAAAGCACTACAGGCGATCATCAATGATATCGTGGCACAGCTGGAAAATACGCCGGATTTGCCGGAAAAAATCCAGCGTGATGATGCGCAGGAAATTGACAATCCATTTCTCTAAAGTTGTAATTAAGAAACATTAAAGATAAAAAAAGCTCACCGTGATAGTGAGCTTTTTTTCTATTTCTGCTTTATGTGCCAGTGGTATCCGTATTTTTCTCAAGCAGGGTTTTATAAATTACTGCACCAATGATGCCACCAATAATCGGTGCTACCCAGAATAACCACAGCTGGCTTAAGGCAGCTGTTTCAGCAAAGAAAGCAACCCCTGTGCTTCGTGCCGGATTCACCGAAGTATTGGTCACCGGAATACTGATCAGGTGAATCAGGGTCAGGGCCAGGCCAATGGCAATTGGAGCAAAGCCAGCCGGCGCACGGCGTTCCGTCGCACCCATAATCACAATCAGGAAACCTGCCGTCAGGACAATTTCAATCAGCAGGGCAGAGGTTAGCGAATATTGTCCAGGTGACAGTTCGCCGTAGCCATTGGTGGCAAAGCCACCGGTGCCGGAAAAATCAGCTTTACCTTGCAGGATGAAATACAGCACCAATGCCGCGAGTACTGCACCGATCACCTGCGAGATGATATAAGGCAGCAGTTCTTTACCGGCAAAACGGCCACCTACCCACAGGCCAAAGCTGACTGCCGGGTTAAAGTGTCCACCAGAAATATGACCCAGTGCATAGGCCGCGGTCAGGACGGTCAGACCAAAAGCAATCGACACACCAGTAAAGCCAACCCCCAGTTCAGGAAAAGCCGCGGCCAGTACCGCACTGCCACAGCCGCCAAAGACCAGCCAGAATGATCCCGATCAGTTCCGCAAGATATTTATCCATTGAGTTCCCCTTATTGTTGTTATGAAGTTTTCAGTTTTTATCTGGAATATTTTAGATGTGATATTGATTTGATGTTGCCATCTCCAATGCCGGGATGAAGGCAGGTTCGCGGTCAGCATTTGCCAGAAATTCGGAACGCCATTGTTGCGGTGTCCGATTGGTCCACTGTTTAAAGGCACGCTGGAAGGCGCTCTGCTCGGAATAACCGAGTAACAGGGCAATTTCATGCAGGCTCAAATTGTCATCTTTCAGATATTGCTGGGCCAGCATAAAACGGATTTCCTGCATGCGCTGCTGATAGGTTTTACCCTGTTTCTGCAAATGCCGTTGCAGCTGGCGTACCGACCAGTGCAGCTGTTTAGCCACATGTTCAATCTGGAACATATTCTTTTGCAATCCGCTAAGAATCGCCTGCTGGATGCGGTGGTCAATTTGAGCTGTATTCGGTAGCTTTTCCAACAAGGCTTTGGCTTGCTGTTGCAGTAGTTTCTGCAAGGTCTGGTCGCCCTGGCGTAGCGGTTGGGCCAGCTCGGAAACATGCATGAAAATCACACTTTTCTGTTGGTTAAAACGTACCTTGCAATGGAAGAACTGTTCATACAGATTTAGATGTTTATTGGCTGGATAGCGGAAATGTACCTCATGTAGAGCGATATCACCCAATGCCATGATTGAACGTACGAATTTCAGCATCAGGGCCATGGCAATTTCATCCGACAACTGGGTCGCCAGATTCAATGGTACATCGACCCAGGCAATGGACAGGTAGTCATTTTCCACCCGGACTTCCAATGGACTGCCGTCATAGACCAAACGGTGGTAGTCATGGTAGCGCATCATGGCTTCGCCCAGGGTTTCACAAGACAGTGCCAGGTAGGCCATAATACCTAGATGACGAGGTTGTACGAAATTGGCAATTTCCAGACCCAAAGCGGGGGTCTGCAGTTTCTGCTGGAGCTGGGTGAGCAGATCACGCCAGATGACAAAGTCAAAGCGTTCCAGTTCCTGTATCTGCAACAGTTTTTCAGGAACAGGCAACTGTTTGTGGTGATAGAACTCTAGCAGCAAGTGCCCTAAGCCTCCATAAACTGTACCCGCATAATCCTGAATATCTGACATCTTTTTCGTTCTTTTAATTGTCGTATTTTGTCAATCATATTGAATTTAGCGGTCAATATCTAGCCATTTCCGACGTTTATAGTAAAGTTTCGGGAGGAATCGAGATGATTAAAGGATTTATTGCCGGTCTGGTGGTGGCGAATGCCTTTGAATGGTTTGCACATAAATATGTGCTGCATGGCGTACATCGCAAGGGGCAGACACGCTTTAGTCCGGTACCGCGCACGATGCAGTCGCATTGGGAACATCACCGTATTGTGCGTAAAACGGCATTTTTTGATCAGGGCTATGTGGAAGGTCTACGTAACTGGCGTACCCGTAATGAGGTAGGTTCTCTGGTGGCGGTGGCTACAGTTTTTGGGTTGGCGTTTTACCCCATCTCTAAAAGCATGTCGGCAGCAGCCCTGTATAGTACCGCTAAGTATTTCTATGTGCATCACCGGGCACATCTAGAGCCAGAATGGGCGAAAAAACACATTCCCTGGCATTACGACCATCACATGAACAGTAATCAGGATGCCAACTGGTGCGTGACCCGACCCTGGTTTGATTATGTCATGGGAACACGGGTAATTTCCTCAGCTGAACTGCAGGAACAAAACCCGCTCGGGATCACACTTCCAGCACCTGTTGCGACATTTCTGACAGACGGTATTAACCGCTTTTTCCCAGCCAAATGGGTCGAGAACCCGCGAAATACAAGGATTAAGGGAGCGTGATGGTTTATAAAAACAAAATTAATACATTTGCATACTATTTTTGTCGTAATTTGTCAATAAAAGCTCATTTTATTGTCAATATTTCGTGTTTTTTTTAACCTATATTTACACCTGTCAGCGAAGTAGCCTAAAGCTGGCAGATGGTAATGAATACTTGAGTTATTATTAGTTTTTTTAGTTATGTTCAGACCAAGCGCTGTAGTCTTTTCTTGGTTTTATAGGGAGTCGCAAGACTCCTTTTTTTTGTCAAAAAATTTGCACATTTCATGTGTAGCAGTTCTCAGAAATTGACATCCTCTCCGACCTAAAGGACGGAGATTCCTCCTGCGAGACGCCCATGTCCGAGCGCAAGAATATTCAGTGCTGAGTTTATATCTCTATCGTGGAATGTACCGCACTCCACACACTGCCATTCTCTTATTCCAAGTCCTGCTCTACCTTTCAGACTACTGGAGCGTGAGCCGCAGCACGAGCAAGTTTGGGTGGTATAGGCTTCATTGACTTCTTCATACCATACCCCTGCGTTCTCGCATTTATACTTGAGCATGGTTCTTAAGGTCGTCCAACCTGCATCGAGTACAGACTTAGCTAATTTTGTCTGTGCCAATGCTTTGGCATTCACATTACCAACGAAGATGGCTGCATGTTCATTCACCAGTTTATGACTGAATTGATGCAGCATATTTTGACGTAGATTTTTGATCTTGGCATGAATCGCTTTGACACGTTTTTTATTTCTTGCTCTTTGAGCAATACCAAGTTTTTGTTCATATTGACGATAGATTTTAGGCGCTTTGAACTTTACACCATCTGAGCAAGTCGCAAGGTCTTTGAGTCCTAGATCAATGCCAATTGAGGTTTTAGCGGTGGTTTTCTCTGTTTTAATTGAATCAACCACAAGACATACATACCAACGCCCTCGGCTATCCTCGACAAACGAGCCTGTTTTAACATTGTATTTACTTAGTCCGTAACTGTCCCATAGCTTGAATTGATGCTTGCCGTATTGGACATACCCATCGGCATATTTCACCGCCACTTTTTTAAATGGAATCCAACCGAGAGAACGTCTAGCATTTTTTTTGTTACTGACACGCCATTTTAGCTTGGCTTTTTTAAATTGCTTTCTTCGAGTAACTAATTCTTCCGCAACTGCCTGTATGGTTTGGCTGTGCAAATTGCACTCTTTTGATGTACCTTTCGTGTATTTAGCAATATCGTAAGCTGAAAAGAATTGTTGTTTTCTTTGCAAGTGTTTAAAACACAAATCATTGACATAGTTCCAGACAAAATTAACTTCAGATGCCAATTGGTCTAGCACCTTGCAATGTTTGTCTTTTATGCGTAATTTAAGTGTCTTCATCACTAAAATATATTTGGTCTATGGATAATAGTCAAGAGATTAGAACAGGTCGTCACTGTGTTTTTAATATGCACGTTCATTTAGTCTTTGTGGCTAAATATCGTAGAGATGTTTTTACCAAAGCTATGCTCGAAACTATGAATGAAGTATTCAAGCGCATTTGCTTAGACTTTGCAGCTAAGTTGGTAGAATTTGATGGTGAGCATGATCATGTTCATTTACTTGTGAACTATCCACCAAAAGTAGCTATTTCTAGCTTGGTTAACAGCCTAAAAGGTGCATCTAGTCGTATTTTAAGAACTAAACACCCTGAAATTAAAAACAAATTATGGGGGAATGCTTTGTGGTCGCCTAGTTATTTCGCTGCATCGTGTGGAGGTGCTCCCATTGGGATTATTAAACAATATATCCAACAACAGCAAACACCGCATTAGCAATCCTAGCTAATCCCCACAAGGGGGACTAGCGGATTGCAGCCTTATATCCCCGCCCTGAAGGGCGAGGTTTTACGGCTAAAGGGATAAAAAAAGGCATGATCAGCATGCATTTTTTTGTTTTGATGTTTTGAGCAGGTTACAGACGCATTTCAATGCCTTGTGCAGCTAGATACGCCTTGGCTTCAGGAATGGTATGCTGACCAAAGTGGAAGATTGATGCTGCCAGTACCGCATCGGCACCGCCTTTTAGAATCCCGTCGGCTAAGTGCTGTAAGTTACCTACGCCACCAGAAGCGATGGTTGGAATGGTGACACGGTCATTGATCGCACGCATCAGCGCCAGGTCATAACCGGCTTTGGTACCATCGGCATCCATGGAGGTGATCAGCAGTTCACCTGCGCCGTAGTCGGCCATTTTCACAGCCCATTCAATCGCATCAATGCCAGTCGGTTTACGACCGCCGTGGGTAAAGATTTCCCATTTGTTGTCGCCAGTTTTCTTGGCGTCAATTGCCACTACAATACATTGTGCACCGAAGCGTTGTGATGCTTCCTGTACGAATTCAGGGTTGAATACGGCTGCCGAGTTAATACTAACTTTGTCTGCACCGGCATTTAACAGCAGGCGAATATCTTCAACCTTACGTACACCGCCACCCACAGTTAATGGCACGAATACGGTTTCCGCCATACGTTCTACAGTACGGTAAGTGGTGTCGCGGCCATGATGTGTAGCAGTAATATCTAGGAAAGTAATTTCATCGGCACCCTGTTCATTATAGCGACGCGCCACTTCGACCGGGTCGCCCGCATCACGAATATCAAGGAACTGCACACCCTTGACCACGCGGCCATTGTCCACGTCGAGACAGGGAATAATACGTTTAGCTAGCATAAATTTTTCCAAGTATTACAGCCGATTATGAAACTCACCTACACAAGCGCTACACCTTGGCAGATGGAAACGGTATTCTAGCAAAAATATGTAAGTTTTTTCGCAGGTTTTCTATGTCGGTTTATACCACTTTGACTTTAAAGGAAGTTCAGGATTTTGCAGCGCCGTATGGTCTGAAGGCGATCGATCTGATTCCCATTCAAGGAGGTATTCAGAACACCAACTACTTTCTGGTCTGCGAAGACCAGCAATATGTGTTGACAGTGTTTGAAGACATGGATGAACAGGCGGCAGGAGAACTGGTGCCTGTACTTGAACATCTGGGAAAAGCCGGTGTTGCGGTGCCGGTACCCTTATCACATTCAGGTAAAGCCATTCATAGCATCAAGGGGAAGCCGGCACAGATTGCGCCACGGTTGATGGGAGAGCATCCCATGCCAGCGACCACGGCCCAATGCGAAGCGATTGCCATCGCCCAGGCTAAAATCCATGTGGCTTTACAAGATTTCCACTTGGAGCGTGAATTCGTCCGTGACCATGCCTATTGGTATAACGTGGCACAAGAGGTCAAGCCCACTTTAAATGCAGCCGACAAGGTCTTGCTGGGGAAATTGTTGGGACTCTATGAAGCATTAACCGCTGTTTATACCGACCGTCCACGTGGCTTTATCCATTCCGATCTGTTCCGTGACAATACTTTATTTGAAGGCGATGAGCTGAAAGGTATTCTGGATTTTTATGAACTGAATAAAGATGAATTCCTGTTTGATATTGCCATTACCCTGAATGACTTCTGTACCGATTATCCAGCCGTGACTTTAAATGAAGAACGTGCCGTGGCTTTCCTGAAAGCCTATGAAACTGTGCGCCCACTGACAGAAGATGAAAAAGCCTGCTTGCAGCTGTATTTGGCGATGGCTGCAGGGCGTTTTTGGATGATGCGCCTGCAAGTGGCACAGAAAAATGCAGCAGAAGGTCGTACCGGTGCAGACATTCTGCAGAAAAATCCGGAAGAGATGCGCAATATGCTGATTGAACGTTTGAAGTTTGTCACAGCTTAAAGGAAAGGACAGAAAGATGCGGGATCAGGGCCGTTTGGTGGAATGGTTTGATGATAAGGGGTACGGCTTTATTCAACCGAATGACCCGAACAAGGCACGTGTCTTTCTGCATATCAAGGATTTTGCCCGTCCCGGGCCGTGCCCGATTGTCGGTTGTGCCCTGGACTATACCGTAATTCTGGATGAGCAGGGGCGTTACTGTGCTCAGCAGGTCATGTACCTCAAAGCCTCTCAGGCCAAAACCTTGCAGGTGCAACAGAAGAAGAGCATTTCTCAGAAAACGACCAAACTGCAGCCGATGCAGATGCTTTGTGCAGGCTATATAGTTGTGCTTGCTATTCTGACGTTGCTGGGCTTATTAAGTGGTATGGTGCTGTTGCTGGTCAGTATCATGAATGTAATGACCTACTGGTTCTATGCTCAGGACAAGGAAGCCGCACAACTCGGCAATCGCCGTGTGCCGGAAAATACCTTGCATTTGCTGGCGTTTCTTGGCGGCTGGCCAGCAGCCTGGCTGGCACAGCAGAAGCTGCGACATAAAACACAAAAACAACCGTTTCGGCAGATTTATTTTTGTACCATAGCTTTTAATATCATTTTGATTCTATGGCTCATTTCCCCATTAAACAGCTTGAATATCTAGGGGAAATTTACAATAAAAGGAGAGGGCATGAACTATTCGATTGACAAGGATTCTAACCGTACCCTGACCTTTATCTTATATGTTCTCTATGTCGTGGCGATTTTTAGCGGTGGTTTGCTGGCAGTCATTGCTCTGATCATTAACTATGTCAAACGTAGCGCGGTACGCGGCAGCATTTTTGAAAGTCACTTTACCTGGCAGATTCGGACTTTCTGGTGGTACCTGATCTGGAATATTGTGGCCTTTATTCCTTTCCTGTTTTTATTCTTTACCGATGAAGATCCAGATCTGTTTGCTGGCGTGGCCTTAGGTGCCACCAGTTTCTGTCTGATCGTGATTGGACTGTCCTGGATCTGGATTGTGTATCGTGCCATTCGTGGCATTATGCGTCTGAATGACAATTTGCCAATGTATCGTTAGTCTTCAACAGTTATCGATTAGAGAAAATCAAAAGGCATGTCTGGAACATGCCTTTTGATTTAAACGATTCTTAGGGCTTGGCTTCAGTCATTGAGCTGGGATTCACCATCTACTATTCAGTGATTTCTTTTACTTTTCCTACCTTCCGATTTAAAAACTTTGGTTTCCATTCACTGACTATCACCCCTAGCACCACCATTAAACCACCGAGTAGTGCCAACGCAGGCAGGCGTTCACCGGCCAGTCGCCCAAATAAACTGGCCCAGATCGGTTCGCCCGCATAAATGATCGCGGCCTGAGACGGATCGACCATCTCTTGTGCCCAGTTCATCACCAGCTGGATACAGGCACTGGCAATGCCAAGTCCCACCAGAATGCCAGCCAGATGCCAGTGAAAGTTTGGCAACTCATGTTCACCAATCCAAGGTGCCAGTAAGAAGCAGAATAACGAAGCAAAGATGAGCTGTAACACCGTCACTCGCCGGGTATTCACGTTCGGAGCAAAGTGACTGATCAAAATGATTTCCATTGCAATGGCGATGGAGCCGAGCAAAGTCAGCAGTTGACCGAAGTTGAGCCGGATGGTGCCAAAACCATTGCCAGTCAGAAAAACCAGCCCCAAGAATGCTAACAGGGCACCTACCCAAGTCATCAGATGTGGCCGTTTGCGGAACAGCAGCCAAAGCAGAATCGGCACCAAAGGAACATACAGCGCGGTTAGAAATGCCGATTCACTACTACTAATACTCTGCAAACCGACCGTCTGTGTGCCATAGCCCAGCGCAATCACCGCACCGATGGCAGCGCCAGCAAGAACTTCTTTTAGCGTCATCCCACGCAGATGCTTAAAGGAAATAGCTGTGACAGCGATGGCTGCAGCAGCAAAGCGCAGGGCAACAAAAAGCACTGGACTACTAAAGTTCAGTCCATATTTAACCGTCAGAAAACTACCACCCCAGATCAGAGTGATCAGGATCAGGGAGAGTTGTGGTAAACGTGATTTAAAAAAAGAAGAATGAGAGACAGATGACATGGGAGATCAGGATTCAATTCAAAATAAAAAGAGGCCCGAAGACCTCTTTTAACAGCATCAGGACTTTAGATTAGGCGTCTAAAAGCGCCTGTGCTTCGTGCAGGTTTAATGTGCCTTCATAGATGGCACGACCGGTAATTGCACCGAGGATGCCCGGTTGGCCTTTCAGGTTACGCACATCATCTAAATTTGTCACACCACCAGAAGCGATCACAGGCAGACCTGAGTAAGTTGCCAGATTCACGGTCTGTTCAACGTTTACGCCTTGCATCATGCCGTCACGTGCGATGTCGGTATAGACAATACTAGAAACGCCGGCATCGGCAAAACGTTTCGCCAGTTCAGTTGCTTTCACGTCAGTGACATTGGCCCAGCCATCGGTTGCTACCATGCCATTCATGGCATCAATACCGACAACGATATGCCCCGGGAACTGTTTACATGCTTCTTCAACGAATTCAGGTTCTTTGACTGCTTTGGTGCCAATGATGACATAAGACACGCCAGCATCCAGATAGTGTTGGATGGTTTCCAGTGAGCGAATACCACCACCGATTTGAATTGGCAGGTTAGGTTGTGCTTTGGCAATCGCTTCAACCACAGGCTTATGAATCGGTGTACCGGCGAAAGCACCATTAAGATCAACCAGATGCAGACGGCGCGCACCTTCATTCACCCAATGCTGAGCCGTTGCTACTGGATCATCAGAAAATACAGTATCGTCTTCCATACGACCTTGTTTTAAACGGACACATTTGCCATCTTTCAGGTCAATTGCAGGGATGATCAGCATGCTTTCGCTCCTGGCCTAATCGTCGATTGAATTTGAATGGCTGCCATCTTAACAAATAAACGGTGGATTTCTAAATCTAAATCATGAATCAGATATATGAAAAAACCTGTCATGGCTGGCTTGGGTGTCTATTAGTATAGAGCGATTAAATATTCATATGCGGGCGAATCCGCAGTTTGAACGAGGTATTCGGGATATGCTTGGGCAATTGTCCGAGGCGGAGTAATTCTTCAAATACCAGAATACAGGCATAGGCATCCGCTGCCGCATATTCAATCTGTGCTGGAGTCAATTGAGGACTAGCCCAATTGGAGGTACTGATTTTTTTCGATTTTGGAAAATTCTGCTGAAATAACAGGGCAATGGCATTCTTCACTCCCACCGGATTTTGAAACCCAAAACCGCCGAAACATTTGGACAGTTCAATGACGCTATTCAGTTCAATCCCTTTTTTGCGGAACAGATGGGCATCATTTTTTAAGCCAAAGCCGACCTTGATTTGATCACGGCTGGCAAAGACCGGTTTAAGAAACTCCAAAATCTCAGGTTTCATCTGAAATAAATAGGCTTTCTCCAAGGTTGCCAGTTGAATCAGATGTGGTCCTGTCTGTACTTCACCTTTATTAAATATCGGTTTGGATTCGGAATCAAAGCCCAAGACGGCTGCCTGAAAGAGTTCTGCACGGATCGATTCACATTGCTTCAGGTTTTGGATCACCTGAATCTGTGCAAAGGGTAGATTCTGAAATAATGGCATTTGGGCGATTTCTGCTTTGCTCGGTAGTTGGTATGCAAGTGATGAGTCCATAAAATCAGCCCAACAACGGGTTTACATTTAAGTGTTATTGCAAGTTTACCGCAGACTGAGCTTGTGCTGTGAGCTTGACTTGATAATTGCTATACAGTGCCATGGCGAAGGTACTCAGCAGATAAAGACTCAGTAAGAGATACAAGATAGCGAGCGGTTTTTCCCAAGTTTGGACAGTACGGGGCAAACCATAACGGTTCTTGGATGTACTCCCTTTGGCTATCACCAGATAAAAGAAAAACAGCAGATTCAGCCCAGGAATCACCATCATTACACTCAACCAGCCGGAATGGTTCAGGTCATGCAAGCGTCGAATGGTAAAGACCACGGAAAAATAGAACAGCACTGCCAGATAAATCGCAATGAATGGATAAGCAATCCAGAGCATCCAATTTTGATAATTATGCACATGTAAAAATGGTGATGTTGCCAACAAGATCAGGGCTAAAGGAATGAGCCAGAACAACAAGATCATTTGCCATGCCAGCCAGCTACAGCGACTAAAACGTCCATGAGGAGAGCGAACAGAATCCTGCGTGGTTGTCATATCAGATTATTTTTATTGTACTTATTCCAAGCATAGAGGATTTTGAATCGTTTCAAAATAGCTTGGATGAAAAAGAGTAAGATCAACTATAGAGTAAAAAGCCCGCAAATTGCGGGCTTTTTACAGGAACAGAGATTAGATATCCCATTCCACAAAGTTTTTCAGCAATTGCAGACCTGCAGTATGACTCTTTTCCGGATGGAACTGGGTCGCAAACAGGTTTTCTTTATGCAATGCGGTACAGAATTCCAGACCATAATCACAGGTTGCAGCAATAATGCTTGGGTCTTTCGGTTCTACATAGAAGCTATGCACGAAGTAGAAACGCGCATCCTGTTCAATGTCTTTCCACATCGGATGGTTAGGATCAGCCTGATGTACCTGGTTCCAGCCCATATGTGGCACTTTCAAACCATCTACATCGGGGAAGCGTTTCACTTCACCTTCAAAAATACCCAGTGCATCGGCACCGCCATTTTCTTCAGAGCGTTGCATGAGTGCCTGCATACCGACACAGATCGCCAATACAGGTTTGTTGAATACCGCATGACGCACCACATCATCAATACCCGCTTCATGCATGCCCTGCATACAGTCACGCATTGCACCTACACCCGGAAAGACAATCTTGTCTGCCTGAGCAATCAGCTTTGGATCATTGGTCACATCTACTGTAGCACCGACATATTCTAATGCTTTGGCAGCGGAATGAAGATTTCCCATGCCATAGTCAAGAAGAGCAATACGGGTCATTACAGGGTACCTTTGGTTGAAGCAACAGTATTGGCAGCACGTGGATCAACTTCACATGCCATACGCAGGGCACGGGCAAATGCCTTGAACACACTTTCAATCTGGTGGTGACTGTTTTTACCTTTTAGGTTGTCAATGTGTAAGGTCATCAACGCGTGGTTTACAAAGCCCTGGAAGAATTCAGAGAACAGGTCTACATCAAAGGTACCGATAAGTGCGCGGGTAAATGGAATATCCATGAACAGGCCAGGGCGGCCAGACAGATCGACCACAACACGGCTCAAAGACTCGTCCAGCGGGGCATAGAAGTGTCCGTAGCGACGTAAACCTTTCTTGTCACCCAGCGCCTGAGCGAAGGCCTGACCCAGGGTAATCCCGCAGTCTTCTACGGTATGGTGATCATCAATTTCCAGGTCGCCGTCACAATGAATGTCAATATCAAACAAACCATGTCGCTTGATTTGATCAATCATATGATCTAAAAATGGAACACCAGTGTTTAAAGTGCCTTGACCAGTACCATCGAGATTCAGGCGAACCCGAATTTTGGTTTCGTTGGTATTTCTTACCACTTCACTGATACGATCTGTCATAGACACGTTCCTCAAATACGTCAAAATGATTGATGTAGAAAATATTTTCGCCGTGACGACGTCACCGCATATTAGATTGCTCAGGAGGGTTTATCAATGCCTATTACCGTACATGCCTATACTTCTTTGGAAAATGATGAAGTGCGCAGCCAGCTTGAGCGACTGTATGACACCAGCCCGGAATTTAGTGACGGGGCCGATGCCATGGAACAACTAGAGCAAAACCTGCAACAGTATAGCGTACTTTATACTGCAGAATTTAATACCCGTATTATTGGTGCGATCTGGTGCACCGGTCAAGGCGAAACCCGCCTGCTGCAGAATGTGGTCGTGCATCCGGCCAACCGTGGACGCGGGGTTGCAGAAAGGCTGGTTAGCGAAGTCTGTCGGATGGAAGAAGAGAAAGGCGTGAAGGTATTTGAGCCAGGATGTGGTGCGATTCACCGTTGTCTGGCGCATCTGGAAAAAATCTAAATACTTTTTTGCTGATGCCCTGATTCAGGCAGCCTTCGGGCTGCTTTTTTTATTCTGATTTTTGATTGAAAATGAATTATTTAGCGCCTTGACTTAAAAATTAGACAGCAGAGGAAACAATTTGCTGTAAAAGTAGGCGATTGGTAAAAAATGTACTTTTCATGCTTGACGGCATGCGGCTGAAACGGTTTAATACGCGTCATCGGCGTGATAGCTCAGTTGGTAGAGCAACGGATTGAAAATCCGTGTGTCCCCAGTTCGATCCTGGGTCTCGCCACCATATTCAAAACGATTCAAAGTTTTCAATCCCTGATCCCATCAGGGATTTTTTTTTGGATTAAATTTTACACATTCGATCAATTTTTTTCGGATTTTGATTGACTAATGTATGCAGATACGGCTTAATACACCGCATCGGCGTGATAGCTCAGTTGGTAGAGCAACGGATTGAAAATCCGTGTGTCCCCAGTTCGATCCTGGGTCTCGCCACCATATTCGAAAAACCTCAAACATTGTTTGAGGTTTTTTTTCGCCTGTAATTTTTAGATCCCTCTGTGATTGCCTTTTTCTGTTGATTGCCACGCCTTTCCAATCCGTTCGTATATTTCCGATCTTCCTTAGAATTTAGTTTATATGTCATTCATCTGAGGAAGCATGAGTTCTGCAAAAAATCGCGCTAAGCTAGTTAATAACCAATCCAGAACTGACTTTAATTCATTGGTCACAGCATTCAGCCTGTGACCAAGAGAAATGGGGTAAAGCCAATGAACAGCATCAGAATATCGTTATGTGGCATCCTGTTGGGCACTTGCAGCCTAGGGGTATACGCAGAGGAAGAAAAAGAGGTTGTGACTTTACCGAAGATGACCGTGATGGCCGAACCGGAAATGAGTAATGAAACCGGCTATGTGCCATTTGTACAGGAAGAGAAGAATCTGCGTGCGCTCCAGCATCAGGTGATTCGTGGGACATGGAATGCCGAGAATTTCATGGTCAATCCGGATATCGTTGCCAACCTGGATTTTCAGCCAATACCGGAACCGAATCTGAACTCCCTGTCGCCAGCGCTACAACAGTATGTCATGACCATTGCCCAAGGTTTGCAATCCAGTGACCCGACTCAAGGGCTATATACCATTCTGGGAAATTTCGGCATTGACCGTAGTAATAGTATGGATCCAGATCGTGGCATCAAGTTCAACATCAATATGGACAAGGTGAATATCGGTTTCCTGGAAAATCAGAATCATACTGTTCCTGCAGTGCAATTGCCGCGATATCCTTAAGGTATTGCTGACAGATCTATCCCCGCCAGTCGGGGATTTTTTATTGCGGTTATTTTATGGAGCCGAGTCTATTTTCTTTCTGATTTTCAACTCAATCACAGTCCAAATCAGTGGCAGCGGTCAGGCTGGTATATGAATATTCACACTAAGACTGAGCAACTTTACACCAGTTAGCGCAACAATAGAATTTCTCCCCCTGAATGATGTGGAGGGCGTCCTATGCGTTTCCTCAACTCATCTTTATTGATGTTACTTAGTCTATTTACAGCGCTGTTTCTAATTGATGCTCATGCTGCGTCTGATCCGGTCACTTTGTCGACCTTAACCGTGATGACCGAGGATGAACTGCGTGCAGAAACTATCATGCCACCTTTGCAGGAACAGACCAGCCAGAAAAAAGCCTTAAACATGCGACTCATGAAAATTGAACGTGAACTGCAGGACTATACTGTCAATGCTGATTATGCCGGTGATATCGAGATTATACCAAGATCTAATCCGGCACGGCTGGATGACTTACCACCGGGCCTGCAGCAATATGTGCAGTCAATTGCTGATGGCTTGCGCTCCGCTGATCCGCGCGATGGTATTTACCTGATGCTGGCGCCATTTGGTATCGACCGAAATGCCACCAATGTGCAGCGGGCCCGAGAGCAGTTTAACCAGAACAATGTAGACCGGACTTTACTGAATCAATGGTGTGCAGCCAATGGCTGTTAAAAGCTTCAAGACCGTTTAAGCACGTTGCATCTTTAAAACGTGCTTGAACCGGTCGAATCCATAATCGGATGGCTGCTGTAGGTTTTTGTATAGCTAGATTGCTTTTTATCCAAAAAATCAGCATATTGATGAAAAGGTAATCGATGTTTACCTGCAGCAGAGGAGCATGTGCATGCCACGTGTCTTTGTCATTCTGGCTGGAGCAACGCTGGTGGTCTTTGCTGGCTTGTTCTATCAATACACCATGCAGAAGCAGGATAAAGCCCAGCTGATTGAATATGAGGCTGTGCTGACCGAAAAGACGGCAGAAATCTTCGAGCAGGCGCAGGATTGGGAAAAACCAATCCAGCTGGAGATTGAAGAAGAGCGGCTGGATGGTGACTATGCGGTGATGGCCGAGTATGTGCTGGGCCAGATGCGTGATCGTGCCGAAGAACGCAACCAGTACTTACGTGACCTCAAAGCAGCCAAGTGGGATCAGTTCCTGAATATCGACCGTCTCGCCAAGGATCAGACCCAAGGCTATAAAGAAACCGAAGCCATGCTCAAGCAGGTGCATCAGATCGTGGATGACTATGAAGCCACCATCAAGCGCCGTGAAGCGAATCAAATTGAAGAAGTAAAACAGCTGGACATCAAGCAGCGTTACCGTCAGCAATTGGCGCAGAACCTGAGAGCGACCGAGCAGGAAAATGATGCCTATGCCATTTTTGAAATTGAAAAGCAGAGTCTGGCCAAGGCTGATCAGCTATTTGCCTTGCTAAAGAAGTATAAATGGGAAAAACGAAACCGCATGTTTATGTTCCATGATGAGAAAGCGGTTCAGCCCTTTATCGCGCTATATAAAGATATTGAAAACTTGAATAAACAAATGCAGCAAATTAAGACAAAAAATCAAAAAATTGTCGAAGAAGCCTTGTAACAGCAAAGTGCTATTTGTCTGTAAGCCATCTTGAGCATGGCAGCAAAAGCATAGACATGTTATAGATAAACAGAGATTTAACAGCTAAATAAAATGGCACAACAACAGGAGCAATGCTGCATGACCCAGGATCTCGTCTGCTACAAAGAAATGCCGATCTGGACACAGGAGCGTATTCCGCAGGGTTTCCAGCGTCCGCATAATACCAAGACCGGCACCTGGGCCAAGCTGACAGTGTTAAAGGGTGAGCTGACCTTTGCCTTTGTCAATGAAAATGGCGAAATTCTGTCGACACATGTATTTAGTTCTGAGCAGCAACCACCGATGATCGAGCCACAGTGCTGGCATCAGATTGTTTCCAGCAGTCCAGATGTGGAATGCCAGCTGCGATTTTACTGCAGCAAGCAGGACTACTTTGCTAAAAAATATGGCCTGACCCCAACCCATTCTGAAATGGTGATGGCAAAGCCGTATCTGACTGGCGGACGTGCGCTGGATGTGGGCTGCGGGCAGGGCCGCAATGCGCTGTATCTTAACCAGATGGGTTATGAGGTAGATGCCTGGGATGTCAATCCGAATAGTCTGGATAAACTCAAGCAGATCATTGCGGTAGAAGGCATTCAAAATATTCAGGCGGCACAGCGGGACTTGAATGCTGATCCAAGCATTTCTGGCAGCTATGACTTTATCTGCTGTACCGTGGTGATGATGTTCCTTGAAGCCCAGACCGTTCCAGCCCTGATTGCCCAGATGCAGCAGGCGACCAAGCTCAATGGCTATAACCTGATTGTCTGTGTCATGGATACCGATGATATTCCGGCCCAGCCGGACTTTCCTTTTGCTTTTAAACCGGGTCAGTTAAGCGAACTGTATAAAGGCTGGAAGCTAATTAAATACAATGAAGATATTGGTGAGTTGCATCGGGTGGATGCACAGGGGAATAGAATCAAGCAGCATTTTGCCACCATGCTGGCGCAGAAAGTTTCCGCTTAATTTTTAAATATTTAAAAATATCAGCAATAAAAAAGGATGTCAGATGACATCCTTTTTGGGTTTAAAACGCAGGATTAAGCTGCTTTTTTAAACCAAGAGAAAAGACCTTTTTTTTCAGCTTTTACTACAGGTTGTTCAGCAGCTTTTGTGACTTCAGCTTTAGCTTCTTCAGTTTTCACCGCTGCAGTTTCTTTGACTTCTGCAGTTTTTGCAGCTGCATCGGCTTTTACTGCTTCAACTTTTGCTTCAGCCGCTTTTTCTGCTTGAGCTGGTGCAGCTTTTGCTGCTTCTACTTTTTTAGCTGCTTCAGTTGTTGCAGCAACAGCTTTGGCATCAGCCGCTTTTTTAGCTTCAGTTGCTTGTTGTTTAGCAGCATCTGCTTTTGCTACAGCAGCCTGTTTGTTAGCAGCTGCCTTCGCTGTAGCATCTTGTGCCTTAACAGTTGCAGTTGCTACTTTTGCTTGAGCTGGTGTAACGGCTTGAATAGCATTTGCTTGTACTTGCGCTTTCATTGCAGCAACAGGAGAAGTCGCTTCAGTAGCCATAGCAGAAGCTGAAGTTGCAACGATTGCAGTTGCAAGTAGTGTTTTAAGCATAGTCATGTTAAACCCCATAGGAGAAAAGGAGGGAAGAGATAGAAATATGATACGCCTATGAAATTTAACTAGCTGAGGAATAAGATTTTAATGGTTGAATATTCAACTAAATTTACAAAGGGATAACATTTGTATCTTTAATAAAAATCCCGCCAAAGCGGGATCTCTTTTATTTGTATTTTTAAAGGCCTAGTGGCTTTAACATATCTGGTGTATTTAAGCTCACAGGTTCAGTTTGGTAGAGCTTGCCATCAAACTTTTGCTGCTTTGACCAAAGAACTTGCTTTTTGTCCAAATCGACATATGACAACAAATAATATTGTCCTTCTTGAGGAATTGGATCACCTGTGGTGACTGTACCCATGGTGACCGCAGCTAAGGCAAGACTTCCTGCAATGTTGCCAATACGATTACCCAATGAAGGTTGCTGTCCCAAGACTTGCATCACCAACACTTTAGACGTGCCTAATAAAGGTTTTAATTGTTCAAGCTGGGCGTCAGTAATTTCAATATTTACCGGTTGATAATTATTACTGAAATTATAACGACCGATTCCGACTTTAAAAGTTTTCTGATGCAGCAGTTGCAGACTTACACCTTGCAGATCAGTTAATTGGGGCTGATTGGTTGCAAAGACAGGGTAAACCGCTAAATCCTCAGGTTTAGCATCTAGGTTTTGACGTTTTTTATAAGTCTGAATCACTTTCTTTTCAAAGAAACCACAATGCAACTGCTGGAAGTTTTGTGTGACCTTTATTTGATTGCGGTTTAATTGCTGTATCAATTCTTGCGTAATCGCAGTAGCTATCCGATTAGATGGCTCAAGTAAAATATGATTATTACCCACTTCCTTACGTAGCAGACAGGCATCTGTCAAAACCGCTACAGGTTGGGTTTTAAATTCTTTTTGAACTTGGGCAAAGTAATCAGATTTTGGTGCTTTTGGTGTACTCGCGCACCCCACAAGGCTCAAACTTAGAGTCGTAAATGCTAAATATTTTTTCATGGTTATTTTAAGGTTTTAGTCAGTATGCTGACACAGCATAAATAATAATTTCTATTTTTACAAAATCTTAACTGCATATTAAAAGGCGGATTCAAGCGGCAAGTGCAACAGTATAAAAACCAGCCATAACTTCACTCGGTGTATACCAACCTAGCGTTTTTCTAGGACGATGGTTGAGTGCAAATTCTATCTGCTCTATTTGTTCGTTTGACACGTCATCAAACGATGATGATTTTGGCAGATATTGACGGATTAAACCATTCGTATTTTCATTTCTAGCTCGCTGAATAGACTTGTAAGGATCAGCAAAATACGTCTCTATCCCGGCATCAGTAATTCTTTTGTGTTCGGAAAATTCTTTACCATTATCAAATGTCACACTATAAGCATGGCTCATTCGTAAACGATCTAACGCACAAGTAATCGTTTGAGAGGATGCTCTCGTTGATCCTAAATGAACAATATGTACATACAGGCTCTTTCGATCAACAAGGGTTAATAAAGCACCTTTATGATGTTTACCAATCACCGTGTCACCTTCGAAATCTCCTAAACGTTGTCGTTGATCAATGACCTGGTCTCGACAGTGAATACTTGTTTTATCAATGATTTGCCCCCTACGATCCGTGTTTTTGTAACCTCGTTTTCGATATTTCTTCTGATGCCTTAAGTGTAGATGGAGTTTACCGCCTTTTGATTTATCTTGATAAATGTACTGGTAAATCCACTCATGTGAAGGTACATCCAGCCAACCGCGTTGTGTTAAAGCACCTGAAATTTGTTCTGGTGACCAGTCCAAGCCAATTAAATAATCAATATAGGCGAAGGCAAATGCTGTCATTGATGAGGAAGGACGGTACCGTCTTTGACTTGCAAATTTAGCTGCCTGTTGAGCCCTATATCCACGTTGCCCAGTATTTCTTTTTAATTCACGGTAGATGGTTGATCGTGAACGCCCTAACTCCCGAGCAAGGTTAGCGATTGAGCTTTTACTTTTCAAAGTAGCATAAATTTCGTATCTTTCATCTTGAGAAAGTTGGGTGTATTTCTTCATTGTGTGCTTTCCAATTGCGAGTTGAAAAAGTCTAATGATTCTATGAATACACCTAACTTTTTCAACTAACTACAAATGTGTCGCACTTGGGATTTGAATCTGCGAAAATAAAAAATCCCCGCCGAAGCGAGGATTTTTTGATCGAAGTATTTAAGAATTAAACACGTTCGATAATGGTCGCGATACCTTGACCCAGACCAATACACATGGTCGCAAGACCGATTTGAGTATCTTGCTGCTCCATTACATTTAGCAGGGTAGTCGTGATACGTGCACCAGAACAACCCAATGGGTGACCCAACGCAATCGCACCACCGTTCAGGTTCACGATGTCCTGTTTTTCATACAGACCTAAGCCTTTCAGAACAGACAGACCTTGTGCAGCGAACGCTTCGTTCAGCTCAACGGTCTGCATGTCTTCAATTTTCAGGCCAGCACGTTTAAGCGCTTTCTGAGTTGCTGGTACAGGACCATAACCCATGATCGCAGCGTCACAGCCTGCAACCGCCATAGAACGGATCACTGCACGTGGTTTTAGACCAAGCGCCTGAGCACGTTCAGCAGACATCAGCAGCATTGCAGATGCACCGTCAGACAGCGCAGAAGAAGTCGCAGCAGTTACCGAACCACCTTTAGGGTCGAATACTGGTTTCAGTGCTTTGAACGCTTCCAGGTTCGCATCTGGACGGATTACTTCGTCGATGTCGCACAGTTTTCTAAAGCCGTTCGCATCATGACCTTCGATCCCGATGATTTCGTTCTTGAAACGGCCTTCCTGAGTTGCAGCCCAAGCACGGCGGTGAGATTCAACACCGAACGCATCTTGTTCTTCACGGGTAATGCCATTCATGCGACCTAACATTTCAGCAGTTAAGCCCATCATGTTAGATGCTTTTGCATAGTGTTTAGATGCTTCTGGGTTCAGGTCGATGCCGTGCATCATGCCAACGTGACCCATGTGTTCTACACCACCGATGATGAAGATATCACCCTGGCCAGTTGCGATTTGCGCAGCTGCGGTGTGGATTGCCTGCATAGAAGAACCACACAGACGGTTTACCGTTTGACCTGCAACAGTTTTAGGAAGATCCGCCAGCAACGCGATGTTACGCGCGATGTTCATGCCTTGTTCAAGCGTCTGGTTGACACAACCCCAGATCACGTCTTCAACTTCGTTGACATCGAATTGGTTACGAGCAACCAGCGCACGTACCAGTTCAGCAGAAAGGCTGTCAGCACGTACATTGCGGAACATACCATTTTTGGATTTACCCATTGCTGAACGTACGCCATCAACGATGACAACGTCACGTGGATTTAAAGTAGCCATTCACGTTGCTCCTTAACCGTAGAATTTTTTATTGTTAGCAGCCATGTCGCGCAGAGATTGCGGCGCTTCATAAGCTTTCCCTAAATGTGCGTACTTGTTGCAAAGCGCAACGTACTCAGCTACACCAGTTTGGTCGATGTAACGGCATGGGCCACCACGGAATGGAGGGAAGCCTACACCCATGATCATTGCCATGTCTGCTTCAGCAGGTGTTGCAACGATGTTGTCTTCCAGACAACGAACAGTTTCGTTACAGAATGCCAGCATCATGCGGTCAATGATCTCTTGCGGATCAAATTCACGTTTCTCAGCGGTTGCAACAGAAGCCACAAGTTCGTAAGCAGTTGGGTCAACCTGTTTCGCTTTCTTGCCTTTCTTGTCCAGTTCGTACTTGTAGAAACCAACGTCGTTTTTCTGACCTAGACGTTTGTTTTCGTACATCACCTGGATTGAACCTTTGAAGTCTGGCTTCATACGGTCCGGGAAGCCTTCCGCCATGACTTCTGCACCGTGAACGCCAGTGTCGATACCAACCACGTCCATCAGGTAAGCAGGGCCCATAGGCCAGCCGAATTTTTCCATCACTTTGTCAACTTGCTGGAAGTCAGCACCGTCTTTCAGTAACAGGTCAAATGCACCGAAGTAAGGGAACAGGACACGGTTTACCAAGAAGCCCGGGCAGTCGTTAACAACGATTGGTGTTTTACCCATCTTCTGAGCAAGAACAACGGTTGTCGCGATCGCTTCAGGAGAAGTTTTCTCACCGCGGATCACTTCGACCAGCGGCATCATGTGTACCGGGTTAAAGAAGTGCATACCCACGAAGTTCTCAGGACGCTCCAGGTTTTCAGCCAGACGCGTAATAGAGATCGTAGAAGTGTTAGAAGCAATGATCGTGTTTTCACGAACTTTCGCTTCAGTTTCTTTCAGTACGATACCTTTTACTTTAGGGTTTTCGGTTACCGCTTCGATCACGATATCCACTTCTTTAAACTCGTCATAGCTTAAAGTAGGACGGATGCGCGCAAGGGTTTCACCCATTTGTGCCGGTTTCATCTTCTTGCGTTCAACCTGCTTGGTCAGCAGTTTGTTTGCTTCAGACATACCCAGTGCAAGTTGTGGGTTACCGATGTCTTTCATAATGATAGGCGTGCCTTTGCTTGCCGCCTGGTAAGCAATACCGCCACCCATGATACCCGCGCCTAGAACAGCAGCCTGGTTTACAGGATGCGCACCTTTTTCATATTTCTTGGAAGTTTTCTTCACCACCTGGTCGTTCAGGAACAGGCCGATCAGCGCACCCGCTTGTGGAGTCACAGCAGCTTTCGCGAAACCTTGAGCTTCAGCTTTCAGTGCGTCGTTACGTGGAAGGCTTGCACCTGCCTGTAAAGAGTCCAGCATCAGCTTAGGCGCTGGGTATTGAGCAGGGTTTGCTTTTGCCAGTACTGCACCTTTCGCAGTATTGAACGCCATCATTTGCTCAAGCATGCTCAGTTTTACAGGATCAAGTTTTTCCTGACGTTTTGCTTTCCAGTCCAGACGACCTTCAATTGCCTGTTTCACCAGGTCAATTGCAGCTTCTTGCAGTTTGTCTGCAGCAACCACCGCATCTACAGCACCGTCTTTCAGTGCAGCAGCTGGCTTTTTAGGGTTCGCCATTGCCATCCATTCAACGGCATTGTCGATACCGATTACACGGCTTAAACGAACCGTACCGCCGAAACCAGGGAAGATACCCAGTTTGATTTCTGGAAGACCAACCTGTGCCTGTTCTGACATGACACGGTAGTCACATACCAGGCACATTTCGAAGCCGCCGCCCAATGCCATACCATTGATTGCAGCAACTTTAGGAATGTCTAAATCTTCAAAAGAGTTGAAAATGTCGTGAACAGGCAATGCCCATTCCACAATAGCTTGTTCGCCTTGTGCAAAGTTTTCACCAAACTCTGTGATATCTGCACCCACGATAAATGTCGATTTACCTGAAGTGACAATCAAACCTTTGATCTCAGCGTTTGATTTCACCGCTTCAATCGCAGCTTTGAAATCTTCAATTGTTGCACGGTTAAATTTGTTGACCGACTCACCTTGTAAGTCAAAGCGGAATTCTGCAATTCCGTCCGAAAGCATTTGGACGGTAATGGCATTGCCAGCGTGGATCATGCCTGATCTCCTTTATTCTGGAGGACTTCTAAGTTGATGTTCTGAAGCTTGTGCGCGTCTCCTGCGCACTTTTTTGCCTCGCTAATCTTACGATAACTATATCTAAAAAGAACATAACAAGTTGTATCAAGCCGTGACGCAAGGGTCATCTATTTTTGAACGGCTGAGACACATTTTTAGACGTCTTTTTAAAGTGATTGCGTTCACTGATCGTTGAAGATTTTGTTTCATCTCAATTTTTTTATTGAAACTTAAAGTGATATTGGGGGAAACAGGGGGATTTCAAGTCTTAGAAAACTTTAGTTTTCCTGTCAAAAAGGTCAATTGCCTAAATAACCACAATTTAAAAAAACGTGAATGGATATCTGTACCGATGGGTTGCACTGCTGGTTTTTTGATATTTGTTATAATGCGCGGCTTTAAAAATATGTAAATCCATTCAGGAACATCCTCCTGAAAGTTTAGGTAATTTTATGATCAAGTGGCTTATATTGGCGATATTTGTCATATCTGCCTTATATATTCAACAACGGGGTAAGGTACGTCATACGTTTTACCGACAGTTTTTCGACCATTCTACGATCCTGGCGCCGATTAACTTTTTGATGTACCTGTTTTCCAAAGTGCCCAACCAGCCTTATATCGACACCCAGCATTTCAAGGACCTGAAAGTTCTGGATGAAAACTGGGAAATGATTCGGGATGAAGCCAAAGCCTTATATGCCCAAGGTGGGATCAAGGCCTCCAGCAGTTATGATGATTTGGGCTTTAACTCTTTCTTTAAAACCGGCTGGAAGCGTTTTTACCTGAAATGGTATGACTCGGCACATCCTTCTGCGATGGAACTCTGCCCAAAAACGACAGCATTGTTAAAGACTCTGCCAACCATTAAAGCTGCCATGTTTACCGAACTGGCACCGGATAGCCGTCTGGTACGACACCGTGATCCGTATGCCGGTTCGTTGCGTTATCACCTGGGACTGATGACTCCAAATGATGACCGCTGCTTTATTGATGTCGATGGTCAGAAATATTCCTGGCGTGATGGCGAAAGTGTGGTGTTTGATGAAACCTACATCCACTATGCCGAAAACAAGACCGACCAGAACCGGATCATTTTCTTTGCCGATGTCGAACGCCCATTAAAGACCCGCTGGATGGAACGTTTTAACCACTGGTTTGGCAAGAACGTGATGACGGCTGCGAGTTCACCAAATGAAGCGGGGGATCAGACAGGCGGCCTGAACAAGGTCTTTGGTTATGTGTATCAGATCCGCATCAAAGCCAAAGCACTGAAGAAGAAAAACCGCACGCTGTACTATTTCCTGAAATGGTTCCTGATGTGGGGTATTTTCTTCCTGATCTTTATCCGGCCTTATGTGTTTCATTAAGTCACTGAAAAACGCGCTGTGGCGCGTTTTTTTATGCCAGAATCAACAGTAAAAGTAACTGAAATCAGGTATAAGTTTCAGTTGCACTGCAACACATGAGGGGGGGTGTATGCAGAAGTTTCGTTCCAAGAAAGACTGGTGGATTGTCGCCTTTATTGTCTGTATGTCAGGACTGTTATTGCAGTTATTACTGGTGATGCAGGCCAAAGGCACATTAGAACAGTATCCGCTACATTCTACGGTGTATATGCTGACTATTGCGGTGCTGTGGTGGCCTTTGCTCAGCACACGTTACATTGTTGAAAATGGCATCCTAACTGTTCGCAGTGTGTGGCTGAAATGGCAGATTCCATTGTCCAGTATCCAGCAGATCCAGCCGACTGATCTGTCCAGTATCGCCCCGGCTTTGTCTTTAAAGCGTCTAAAAATTGACTATGAAGAAAATGGGGTAAAGAAATTTATTTTGGTTTCTCCTAAAGATCAGGCGGCCTTTATTCAGGCAGTTCAACCTAAAGCCTAATCTTGAGAATTCTACCTCTGGTGATTTGGCTGGACTGAAAATTTAACTTGCAGGCTGAATCACCAGCTGACCATCGACACAGTCCAGGTTTAAAGTGAGCTGGTCTGGCTGATTCAAGAAATAGATCGCCAGAATTGGCTCCAGTTCAGTGCGCATTTTACGGCCCAGATGACGGGCACCATAGCGAATGTCATGACCCTGATAGAAATAGGCTTTGGCTGCATCGGTCAGGATCACTGTGCGTTTCTGGTGCTGCAGGCGTTTATTCAGTTTTTCCAGTTCAATTTCCACCAGACGCGGTAGGGCATCATTCTGCACTGCTTGATAGTGCAGGGTACGGTCAATGCGATTCAGAAATTCCGGATCAAACTTGCGCTGCATGACTTTTTCAATAATGCGCTTGGTCGGCATTTTTTTCAGACACAGCTCTTGCATTTTTTGTGGCAGGAAGCTGAGTTTTTCCAGATATTGCTGCGCCGCCTGAGCGCCGACATTACTGGTCATAAAGATCATGCAGTTACGGAAATCAATGGTCTTGGTGCCTGCGGTTAGGGTTAAACGCCCTGTATCCAGTACATTCATCAGGCCTCGAATGACTTCATTCGATGCCTTTTCCAGTTCATCAAACAGCATGATGCCTGGACGGGTGTGACTACCTGCAATGGCTGTTTCATCAAACAGGCTGTGACCTTCTTTGGAGCCAACATAACCCGGAGGTGCACCAGTCAGTGCAGCGGCATAGTGTTCCTGCGCTAGGGTATTCATATCAATCCGGCAGAAGGCATCCGGACGGCCATAAATCGCTTCGGCAATCAGGCGTACGGTTTCAGTTTTACCGACCCCGGTTGGCCCCAGCATCAGCGTGACAGACAGCGGACGCTCCGGGTTGGAAAAATCCGCCTTGACCACATGCAGCATTTTCTCAATTTCATCCAGTGCTGCATCTTGTCCGATAATGCGCTCACGCAACAGCTGCATTACTTCTTTGGGCTCAAAATGGAAGCGTGGCTTGCCAATCAGGCGGTCACGTTCCGAAGCGCTATGCGTAGAAGTGGCAGGTCGAACAATATGTGGACCAGAGGACTGCACGGTCATCCTGAAAATCTCAAACTGGGATGCGCTGAGCATAGCAAAGATATCAATTGAAAATTATAGCTTTTAGCAATCAAATCATTATGCTCAGCTTATAAATTCATCAGGATGTCTGCTTGGCAAAAACAGCGAATGCATAGCTTTGATGGTAATTTTGTCAACATGCTTGAAAATCAGGCATCAAGCATCACATTATTCTGCATATTGCATGTGAAAAAATAGGTAGCAGGTGAACGAGAACGCGCGTCCCCATATTGAAAAAATCCTGGCGAATATGACCACGCTTCCGGGGGTGTACCGGATGTATGGCAAGGATGGCGAACTGCTGTATGTGGGCAAGGCGAAAAACCTGAAAAATCGCGTTTCCAGCTACTTTGTCAAGACGATTGAGCACCCAAAAACTCAGGCGTTGGTGGCCCGCATTTACGATATTCAGACCTTGGTGGTGCGCTCTGAAACCGAAGCGCTGCTGCTGGAACAGAACCTGATCAAGCTGCATCGTCCGCCGTATAACATCATGCTGCGTGACGACAAATCCTATGTCTATATTTTTATATCCAGTGACAAGCCTTATCCGCGCATTGCCGCAGGGCGGGGCAAAGGCAAGCATCAGGCGGGCAAGTTTTTTGGGCCTTATCCCAGTGCCTACAATGCCCGCGATACGCTGGTGATCCTGCAAAAACTGTTCAATGTGCGTCAATGTGAAAACAGCTATTTTGCCCAGCGCAAGCGTCCGTGTCTGCAATACCAGATTAAGCGTTGTTCCGGTCCCTGTGTGGGCCTGATTTCACCTGAGGATTATCAGGAAGACGTGAATAACTCGATCCGCTTTCTGCAAGGCGATACCAAGGAGCTGAACCAGCAGTTGATCGCCAAGATGGAAGAGGCGGCAGAAAAGCTCGAATTTGAAAAAGCGGTGTTCTACCGCGATCGTATGGCTTTGTTGCGTGATGTGCAGGCCCAGCAAGCAATTTACAAAGTGAAAGGCGAAGCGGATATTTTGGCGATTGCCCACCAGGCTGGGGTGACCTGTGTACAGATCATGCATGTGCGCAATGGCAAGATGCTCGGCGGCAAGAGCTATTTCCCGGATATGCAGGGTGATGATCTGGGCCAGATGCTGAATGACTTTATTGCCAATTTCTACTTCCAAGTTGCCGATGAAATTCCGGCAGAACTGATCGTCAATGTCGATGTGACTGATCGCAAGGAGTTGGAGCAGGCTTTATCTCAGCATTTTGAAAAGAAAATTCAGATCAAGTCCAAGGTGCGGGAAACCCGGGCGGAATGGCTGGAGTTGGCACAGATGAATGTGCTGCAAGGCATCAAGACCAAGCTGGCCAATCACTTTGAGCTGAATGAACGTTTTCATCAGCTGGAGCAGGTGGTGGGTCGTCCAATAGACCGAATTGAATGTTTTGATATCTCACATACCATGGGCGAAGAAACCGTAGCGTCTTGTGTGGTGTTTGATTCAGGTGGTGCACGGAAACGTGATTATCGCCAGTTTTCTATCCAAGACATCCAGGCAGGCGATGACTATGCCGCGATGCGTCAGGCACTGACCCGACGTTATAAGAAGCACATGCTGCCAGACCTGTTGCTGATTGATGGTGGTAAAGGACAGCTACACATGGCGATGGAAGTCATGCAAGATCTTGGTCTGGAGGCCTTTATGGTCGGTGTATCCAAAGGTGAAGGGCGTAAACCGGGTCTGGAAACTCTACACTTTACCGATGGTACCAAGATTCAGTTGCCGGAGGATCACAAGGCACTGCACCTGATCCAGCAGGTGCGGGATGAAGCACACCGTTTTGCCATTACCCGACATCGTGCCAAACGTGATAAGAAACGTGGCTCATCGGTGCTGGAAGTGATTCCGGGTCTGGGGCCGAAACGCCGTCGTGACCTGCTGACCCATTTTGGCGGGATTCAGGGGGTGCTAAAAGCCTCGGAAAAAGATTTACAATTGGTACCTGGGCTGGGGGAGGTGATGGCACGCACCATTTATAAAGTCCTGCATGAATAAAACTGGTATCAAAAACAGCCCACTGATTAGCCAAAATGCTCAGTGACGAGCGAGTCATTGGACATTCACATCCTGTACGTTTTGTTGAATGATACCGAAATTCAATAACAATACAGGGATGAACCATGGCACTGAATCAGGTGTATGCTGCAATCGCAACTGAAGAATGGGTGGATATTCCGGAAGGCTGGCTACAGGGAAGAACCATTTATGGTGGTCTGGCTGCGGCACTGATGATGCAAAAGGCAGTTTTGACCATTAGCGATCCAGCCAAACGTTTATTAAGCACGAGCGTTACTTTTGTTGGCCCATTGCAGCAACGTCCGGTAAGACTCACCGCCGAAATCCTGCGTGAAGGAAAATCAGTAACCACGGTTGAAGTGCGTTTGTGGCAGGATGATGCCGTGCAAAGCATTCTGCTTGCCAGCTTCGGTGTTGCACGTGAATCCAGTATCGAGGTCAGCCAAGAAGCACAGGCACCCGATTATCCAGCACCTGAAACCCTGTTCAAAATTCCCGAGCATTTCAACTTGCCTGAGTGCTTCGTTAACTTTGATCTGGTCTGGGCAGAGATGAACTTGCCTTGTACAGGAAGTTCACATCCAGACTTTGGTGGTTGGTGTCGTTTTAATCCTGAACGGCATCCGGAGCGGAATTTTGAACTGGCCGATCTGATGGCACTCTTTGATATCTGGCCACCCGGTGTGCTACCGATGTTCAAGCAAATTGCACCAGCTAGCAGCCTGACCTGGACCGTCACCCATGTGCATCCCTTAAAGCATCAGCTGAATAATTGGTTTAAATATAAAGTGTTTACCGATCATGCTGCAGATGGTTATTCCACTGAACATGCCTATCTCTGGGATGAAGAAAATCGCCTGATTGCGATTGCCAGACAGACAGTGACGGTCTTTGCCTAGTGACACTACAGGTCAATTCGTATAAAGTGAAGTTATATTAACGATGGATTAAACCTCAATAAAAATGTGCATTTTCATCGTACATGAGGGGAACAATTGGCGGTGTCTATGACTACAGGTCGTATCCTGAATATTCCAAACATCTTGACCCTGGCACGTATTGTCCTGATTCCGGTCTTTCTTTTGGTGGCATATTGGCCGCCTGCTATGGGGCTTGATAACAGCAATCCGGATATGACTCGCCACATGTTGCTCACGGCGATTTTTGTGATTGCGGCGGTGACGGACTGGTTTGATGGTTATCTGGCCAGAACGCTGAACCAGACCTCTGCTTTTGGCCGTTTCCTAGATCCAGTGGCAGACAAGTTGATGGTGGCGGCAGCACTCATTGTGTTGGTGCAATGGCAGCCAACCGTATCTATGGCTTTTGCAGCCATCGTGATTATTTCGCGTGAAATTACGGTGTCAGCCCTACGTGAATGGATGGCAGAACTCGGGGCACGTACCAGTGTTGCAGTATCAACGGTAGGTAAATACAAAACTGCCTTCCAGATGATCGCGATTACGGTATTCTTGCTCAACTGGCAGCCACTGGAAATGTTGGCTTATGCCTTGCTGTATACAGCAGTGGTATTGACCTTATGGTCGATGATGATTTACCTGAAAGCGGCCTGGCCATACCTGAAACAGCCTTAAACAGATTCTGAAAATAAAGCTCCAATTACTGGGGCTTTTTTTATGTGCAAGACAAAAGTGACAGACAAAAAAACACCCAGCCTTTGGGGGAAGAACTGGGCGTGAAATCGGGGATATTTATCGCTATTATACAAAGATGTTGCCATCTTCTTGAGTTCTATTATAAGAAGCTGATTTTTTAATTCATGTACATTCTTGTAGTCAAATGTTGCAGTTCGTAGAGTGGCATGTATCTGATATTTACAATCCATTATTTTGAAACAAATTAAATATTTATTTTAAGCTAAGCCAATGATTTATAGTTTTAAATCTGTTAAATATGAGCCTGAAAAATAATTTTAATTGATTAGTAAAATTTTATAGTAGTCGTAATTTTTGTCTAAAAATTTAACCCAAAGCTGGGTTATGTATATTGTACTTTAGGGAAATAAAAGACTGGGCTGAATTTCTTGAAGAAATGAATAATTTCTATTGATCAAAATAATAGAGTTTAATTAAAGATAATATTTAGAATTCCTTGGTTGTATTTAACGGAATTTTCTTCTTTTTGTGAAAATTTTGGACCTAAGTAATTGAAAAATAGCCTTTAAAAAATCTTCTAGTCTTGCGTAACTTTTAGGATTTTTAGGGCAATAAAAATCCTCTAGTAAATAGGGGATTCTTTTTAAATTAAAGCCTATGCGCAGCATAGCTGCTTGTCTGCGGCGTGGCGGAGCAGTGCTTTTGATATAAGAAAAGCTCCGTTCAAGGAGCTTTTCAAATGTTGACCTACGCGCACCTTCGGTGCTTGTCTTGCAGAAAAATAAGGCAGCGCCTTATTTTTCTTCAGGCTTTAGCCCTTCAGCTTTTTCCAATGATTCATCATTGTTGAAGAACTTCTCACGTTGCTCTTCCAGAAACTTCTTCGCATCTGGTTCAAACACGTTAAGACGCTTTTCATTGATCAGCGTGGTCTGGTGTTTAAGCCATTCCTGCCAAGCCTGTTTAGATACGGTGTCAAACAGTTCCTGACCCTTTGCACCCGGGAATGGTGCAAAGTCCAAGCCTTCCATTTCTTTTTGATATTTACGGCAAAATACTTGTCGAGACATATCAATACTCCAAATTTAAGCGAATACCATTAAGCGTAAAGTTTTTCCAGGCGGGCATAAGCGCGTTGAATTGCTGCTTCGACTTGTGCTGGTGAAGTACCACCAATGTGGTTACGTGCATTCACTGATGCTTCAAGGGTTAAGGCTTTTTCAAATACATCCGCCTGAATCAGTGGTGAAAACTGCTGTAACTGTTCCAGTGTCAGTTCAGACAGGTCTTTACCTTCCTGAACACCCAAAGCTACTGCTTTACCGACGATTTCGTGTGCATCACGGAAGGCAACGCCATTTTTCACCAGGTAGTCAGCTAAGTCAGTCGCAGTAGAGAAACCACGTAGGGCTGCTTCACGCATGATTTCGACATTTGGAACCAGTGCAGGAATCATGTCAGCAAATGCCATCAATGAACCGCGAACGGTATCGATTGCATCAAATAATGGCTCTTTGTCTTCCTGGTTGTCTTTGTTGTATGCCAATGGTTGACCTTTCATCAGGGTCAACAGGCTCATCAGGTCGCCATAGACACGGCCAGTCTTACCACGAATCAACTCAGGCACATCCGGGTTTTTCTTCTGTGGCATGATGGAAGAGCCAGTACAGAAACGGTCTGGAATATTTACAAATTTGAACTGTGCAGAAGTCCACAGGATCATTTCTTCTGACATACGAGACAGATGCATCATGATCAGGGAAGCTGCCGCATTGAATTCGATACCGAAATCACGATCAGATACCGCATCCAGCGAGTTTTCAGCTACAGCCTCAAAACCTAATAGTTCAGCCGTATAAGCACGATCGATTGGATAAGTCGTACCTGCTAAAGCTGCGGAACCTAAAGGCATACGGTTGACGCGTTTACGGCAGTCAATCAGACGCTCAGAGTCACGTACCAGCATTTCAAACCATGCCAGCAGGTGGTGACCAAAAGTCACAGGCTGTGCAGTTTGTAGATGGGTGAAGCCAGGCATGATGGTATTGGTATTTTTTGCTGCCAGACCCAGAATACCTTTTTGTAATTTTTCCAGTAGTTTTAAGATTTCATCAATCTCGTCACGTACATATAGGCGGATATCCGTTGCTACCTGGTCATTACGGCTACGGCCGGTATGCAGTTTTTTACCGGTAATGCCGATGCGCTGAGTCAGACGTGACTCAATGTTCATGTGCACATCTTCAAGGTCAATGCGCCATTCGAAGTTACCTGCTTCAATATCCGCTTTAATCGCGTTCAGGCCAGTAATGATGTCATCACGTTCTCGTTCAGTCAGCACGCCCACTTTTGCAAGCATGGTTGCATGCGCAATTGAACCCGCAATATCTTGTTTATAAAAACGTTGGTCAAATTGTACAGATGCTGTAAATTCAGCAACAAAAGCATCAGTCGCTTCAGAGAAACGACCGCCCCACATGCCAGAAGTTTGGGCTTGTGATGGATTTGAGGAATTAGAAGATGTGGTCATGTCGGCTCAATAAGATTAAAAGCAGTAGAACGAAAAAGAGTATAGCAAATTCAACGGCACTTGCCGAAGTTCCATCTGCTCAATCTTCTGCTGAGCTGATGGGTCACAAGGAATTTTCCTATTTCTTTGGCTTGATTGGAAATTGGCGCTATCTGTTGGAGCTATTTGTTGGCGGCAATGTTCTGGCACTAGTGCTGAGTCTGGCTGAAGCCCAGTCTTGGCAGGCGCTGAATCTGACTCATCTGTTGCAATATGCGCTGTATATCAACTGGGTACTGCTGTGTTTTGCGGCTTTTGTGCAGTTGTTTCACCAGCGCTTTGATCGTATGGGCATTAAAGCTGCCCTCATCGCTGGTTTCTTGTTATTACAAGCCATTGTGTTGGTCACGACAGTGACTTTAAACGTCTTGATACATTTCGGCATAAATTTTCATCTGCGTAGCCTGACGACGGAGATCGCCTTTGATCGCGTGGGGATGCATCTTAGCTTTGGTATTTTGCTGGGAACTTTTTGTTTTCGTTATCTGTATTTAAGAGAACAGTGGTCACGGCAGCATCATAGTGAGTTGAATTCCCGGATTCAGGCCATGCAGGCACGGATTCAGCCACACTTTTTATTTAATAGTTTGAATAGTGCGATTAGTTTGATCAGTATCGATCCAGATAAAGCGGAACATATGCTACTCAATCTATCCCGGTTGTTTCGTGCCAGTTTTCAGGAGTTGAAACTGGTGAGTTTGCAGGAGGAAATTGACCTGTGCCGGCGCTATCTGGAGATTGAACAGATTCGTCTTGGCGAGCGTTTACAGGTCGAATGGAAACTAGAAAACAAGGACTTATACTCACAAGTCCAGATTCCGTTATTGACTTTACAACCACTTTTGGAAAATAGTATTTTCCATGGAGTTGAAAAAATTCTGACAAAGAGTACGATAAGCATATTGATCGAAATCCTGCAGAATCAAATTAGTATCATTATAACAAACCCATATTCACAGGATGATGCAGTATTAAAACGGGGAAATGGTATTGCAATTGAAAATGTTCAACAGCGTTTAAAGGCCTATTATGGGCCATCTGTGATTTTCAGAACTTATGCCGGCAAGGGAATTTATACGACGGTTGTGCAATATCATTATAAATAACAAGAAAATACGGTTAGCTTTATAATAAAGAGATGTTAACTGGAGGAGGGATAAATGGACATCCTGATCTGTGATGATGAGCCACTCGCGGTTGAGCGTCTGGCACGCCTGGTCAGCCAGCTGGGCCATACTGTCGTTGCGACGGCTACCCATGGTCAGCAAGCTATCGATCTGGCACATCAACACGAGCCTGATGTCGTACTACTTGATATTCAAATGCCTGAAATGGACGGTTTGCGCTGTGCGCAGCATTTACGTCAACTCGACCCCATGCCGGCAATTGTATTCTGCACGGCCTATGACCATCATGCGCTGGATGCATTCAAGTCAAATGCAGAAGGCTACTTGCTTAAACCAGTGATGCAACAGGAGTTGTCACAGGTTCTTGAGCATTTAACTAAACTCACCCAAGCTCAAATGAGCCAATTAAAACAAAAAGAAAATATGGAAGAACTCAATGTCAGCCGCCATCAGATTGCGGCAAAAACGTATCGCGGGGTGGAGCTTGTCCCTGTGGAGAATATTTACTATTTCCTGGCTGACCAGAAATATGTCACGGTACGACATAAAAATGGCAGTGTCCTGATCGATGAAACCTTAAAGGACCTAGAACAGGAATTTGGCCAAAATTTCATTCGTATTCATCGTAATGCGCTGGTATCGATTAATTATCTGGATGGCCTGGAAGTGGTCAGCTCAGGACAATACCAGGTGCGCTGCCGTGAGCTGGATGAGCGACTTGCGGTAAGTCGACGTCACTTGCCGTATTTGCGTGAACGCATTCATAAACTTTGATTTATGTGATTTTGATTTGTAAGGGTAACTTGCATAAATTCACTTGCATTTTAAAGTGATCAGGTTAAGTTTAGACTATTGTTCACACGCATTGTATTTGAAATTTATGAAGACCCTTAAAATCGCAACTCGACAAAGTCCGCTTGCATTGTGGCAAGCGGAACATATTCGTGCACGCCTGCAGCAACTACATGCGGATCTGCAGGTGGAGCTGGTGACCTTTGTTACGCAGGGCGATAAAATTCTGGATACACCACTAGCCAAGATTGGCGGTAAGGGTCTGTTTGTTAAAGAACTGGAAGCAGCCTTGCTGGATGGGCGTGCTGATCTGGCGGTGCATTCGATGAAAGATGTGCCGATGGTGCTGCCTGAAGGATTAAGTCTTGCAGTGATCTGTGAGCGTGAAGATCCGTTTGATGCTTTTGTTTCCAATACTTACACAAGCTTTGATGAGCTACCACAGGGTGCTAAAGTCGGGACATCTAGCCTGCGCCGTAAATGCCAGATTCTCAAAGCACGCCCTGACCTGGAAATTATCGATCTGCGAGGGAATGTGGGTACCCGTCTGTCCAAGCTGGATGCAGGTAACTATGATGCCATTATTCTGGCTAGTGCCGGTCTGAAACGTCTTGGTCTGGCGGAACGTATCCGTCATACGATTGTGCCTGAAGTCAGCTTACCTGCCGTAGGACAGGGAGCCTTGGGTTTAGAATGCCGAAGCAACGATCAGGTAGTTCTTGATCTAATCTTGCCTTTATTACATGCAGAAACCGATGCTTGTGTGCGTGCAGAACGTGCTTTCAATGCCTATCTGGAAGGTGGCTGTCAGGTGCCTATCGCGGGTTATGCAACTTTAAATGCTGGCACAATTTCCATTGAGGGCCGTGTCGGCAGTACCGATGGTATAACCCTATTAAAAGCACAGTTGCAGGCAGATGCCAGCGAAGCTGAGCAATTAGGCGTTTCTCTGGCACAAAACCTGTTAGCACAAGGTGCAGGTGAGTTACTTAAAGCCCTGCATTCATAATTTTCTATGCTGTTTATTAATACCCGCCCCCAGGATCGCGCCCAACAACTCACGCAGCAGCTGCAGGTTACGCAGATTCCTGTGGTCGAGCTGCCTTTATTAGAACTGGTTGCACAACCTTGGTCCGCTGAACTTGACCACCTCTATCAGCAGTTGAGTCATGTCCAAGTTATTGTGGTGGTCAGCCCCACTGCGGTTGAGATTGGTATGCAATATCTGCAGCAGGCTGGAATTTCATTGGATTCACTGGCGCATATACAGTGGATTGCAGTCGGAAAAAAGACTGAACAGGCCTTGCTGAAATATGGTTTTCACAGCTATGTCCCACAAGTCGAAACTTCTGAAGGTATGCTGCAACTGCCAGTTTTAAATAATCTGCCACAAGGCTCAACGGTAGCATTCTGGCGTGGTGAAGGTGGGCGCCAGTTTATGATGCAGCAATTGTGTCAGCAGGGTATTAAGGTTCTAAATTTAGTATTGTATCGGCGTCAGTGCCCGCTACAGTCGCAACAGCAAATTCTTCATTTGCTTCCGCAATTACAACAGCAAAATCAATATGCAGTGTTAATTAGTAGTGAAGCCAGCTGGTTAAATTGGTTGGCTTTGCTGAAGCATGATATATTGCTGATTGAAAAAGGAATTTATTTTGTTTTAGGTCTACGTTTGGCCAAAGTTTTGGGGGAATACCGGCAAGATCATGCTACAGCATTTGAAATTATCCAGCTGGAAAGCTTAAATGCAGGTCAGATCGTGCGGGAGATGGAGCAGGTACAGGGGCACTCATGAAAAAATTCTTAATCGTGCTATTGATCGTGGCATTGGCCTGGATGATCAAACTGAGCTATGACCTGTTTAACCTGCGCAGCCAGCAGAATGAACTCAGTACGAACTTTAGCCTGCTCCAGAAACAAAATGCCAATCTGAATGACAATATTGTTGCCTTAAAGCGCCAACTTTCTGCACAGCAGGGACAGAAGTCTCCTGACATTCAAGCACCACAAATCTCGGCGGCTAAAGTCACCCATGATACTGAACTGGTGCGTCAGCAGCTGGATTTGATTGAATTTGCCTTACAGCTACAACAGTATAGTACGGCTGTGGAAAAGCTGAGTCAGTTACAGTTGAATCTGGATAGCTATGCTTTGTCTCCAGCATTAGTGGAAAGTCTAAAAGAGGTTTTGGGTAAAGATCAGATGATGCTACAGCAGTTTATCAATAGTCGTCTGGTACAGCAGAACCGCATTCGTGACATGCTCAATCATATAGATGTGGAAATGGCGAGAGAGATGCAAGCGCCACATCAAATCAATTCTACAGCGTCTGGTTCATTCTGGCAGCGTCTGATTCAAATTGAACCAGCAGCAAAACCAAGTGCCATACTCATGCAGCGTGGCCTTATTTTGAAAGAAGCGCAGTTGCGTTTATTAATGGTGCAGCAGACCTTACAGCAAGGACAGCAGGTGCCCTTTCAGCAGGCTATTAGTGCAGTGATTGAAGTATTGCAGCAGCTCCCGGATGCCAAAAGCCAGCAATGGATCAAACAGCTGGAACAGATGAAAAATACACCACTGACCCCAGTGCCGTCCCTGAATACCCGTACCTTGATGAGCTGATCACGTATGAAACAGATTTTGCTTGCTTATTTGTTGGTCTGCCTGTTTGGAGTCGCGGTCCTCAGTGTGCTGAGTTATGGGCATGGTGCTGGTTATGCCTATTTATACTGGCGTGACTGGCAGGTACAGACCAATTTATGGGTATTGGTTGGCATCCTAGTGATTCTGAGCTTTAGCATGCAAATGCTGTGGTATGTAGTGAAGCGATATCTGACCCGCGAACAGCGTAAAACTGAGAAAGTATTCAGTTTTAGTCATCTACACCCCTATGAGCAATTGGCGGTGATCTGGTTGCTGAATGCAGCACAGGATCAGCGTGATTTTATTCAACAGTCCTTTGCCCAGTCTGGATTATTAAAAGATATTATTCATGCACGATTATCTTGGGGGCAGCAGCATTTTGACGAGGCTTTAAAATCATTAAATCAGTCGAATCCGATGGCATTTGAACTGGCGGAATTACAACGGATTGAAATCTATTTATCTCAGCAGGATGGGCAGCAGGCTTTAACCCATTTAGAATTTTTGAATCAGCATGAATTATCGCCTTGGTTATTTAAGGTGAAATCTGCTTATCAACAGCGTTTAACTAATTTATGGGGGCAATTTGCCTTACAATTCCCATGGTTATATTTACGCTCGACCCAATATGGTCATTTAGAGCAGAATATCAAAACCTTGTGGCTGGAACAGTTATTGCTCGCTTTTGAGCAAGCCACGGAAGATGATTTAAATTATTTGCAGCGGCGTTATTTAGATTTAAGCGATGAAATATTTAGCCGTGATTATGCGGTGAAATTACTCTGGTTGAAACTGTTGTTTAAAATGCCGGAAATGGCAGTTGAGCATGAAAAACTGGCGGTACATTTACTCGAAGAGCAATTTAATCAGGATGTATTCTATTTATGGTTCCAGCAGCAATTATTGCGACAAAATCCCGATTATAAGCTGATTAATCGCCAGATTTCTTTGTGGGAAGAAAAATATACCGCTGTTCCAGTATTAACCTTTGCCAAATGGCATGTCTTGCAGGCAGCAGGTCATGAAGATGAAGCACAGCAATTATTAGAGTTATATCCTGATGATGTGCGTATGAGTTATTTACGGATTAAAGCGGCTTTACAGGGGCAGGACGAGTTACAACGACAACTCAATCAGGTTTTTGAAACCAATACCAATTTCATTCAAACAAAAATTTAAAAAAGGGAAATATATGCAATCACTCGCACAGTATCCGGTGATCTTAGATCAACGCGTGGCTTGGGGAGACATGGATGCGTTTGGTCATGTCAATAATGTGATGTATTACCGTTATATCGAAAGTGCGCGTCTGCTGTATCTGGAGCGCTTAAATATTTTAATGGGTGCATTAGTGACTGTGGTTGCAACCAATCAATGCCGTTATTTAAAACCGGTGGTTTATCCGGATCAGTTAAAAATTGGCACGCGTATAGACGAAATCGGTCGTACTTCATTCAAAATGAGTTATATATTATGGAGTGAACAGCAGCAGAGTATTGTGGCGACTTCAGAAGCAGTTTTAGTCTGTATTAATAAACATACTGGGCAAAAAATGGAAATTCCGGAAGATATTCAAAAAATAATCAGAGAACTAGAAAATACTGTTGGGCATATAATTTAAGACGAGAAAAAAGTATTTAATTTGTAATTTATTTATTATTTGTCTTATCCGTATAAACTTTTTTATTGAATAAATGATTTAATCTAAATATCATAAAAAAGTTATTTAATTTATAAAACAAATAATATCATTTATGGAGAGAGTTATGCCTGATATTACTAATTTATCTGTTGAAGAGTTAAAACGTTTGCAAGCTGAAGCTGAAGCGTTAATTGCTTCAAAAAAAGATCAAGAGATTGAAGATGCTTATAATCAGGTATTAAGTATTGCTGAAAAAGTCGGCATGAGCATTGAACAACTGTTAGAGTTTGGTGCGTCTAAACGTAAAAAATCATCTCGTAAAGCAGTAGAGCCACGTTACCGTAGCAAATCTAATCCAAACGATACCTGGACAGGTCGTGGTAAACAGCCACGCTGGTTGGTGGCTGAACTGGAAAATGGTGCCAAGCTGGAAGATTTCCTGATCTAAATTTCAGTTTTGAATCCGGTCATAGGTTGTTATGGAGATGACCTATGCAATTTTAACCAAGCTCTTTTGCTTGGTTTTTTTATGCCAATGAATTGGCGCAACTGAAAAAGTATGCATAATGTGTAGATAAAGAAAAAATGATAATCAGGGATTGTAAATTGATTAATTGGTTGGGGTGTTATGGGCGGTAAACCGAAAACATTCAAATGGTTGATTTTTGTCGTAGTCGCCTTTTTTATTTTCGTGGTTTTGCAGGTGCCAGCTGCCTGGCTAATTTCAAAATTTTATAAAAATAATCAGGTTCTGCATAATGTCAGCGGTAATATCTGGCAGGGGAATGCGGACTGGAACAAGGGGCAACTCAAGGGAAGCTTAAACTGGCAGATCCGTCCATTCGATCTGTTGTTGCTGCGCATCGGTGCCAATGTCGAAATCCATAGTGGAAACACCAAACTGAGTGGAATCATGGCCTATGGCCTGACCAAAACCTTGATCGCCAAAAAACTCGAAGGACAAGTTGCACCAGAAACCCTAAAAACGCTGGCTGACTGGCAGTGGCCAATTAATGCGATCCAATTTAATCAGCTAGATTTCAAGTATAAAAAACAAAATGGCTTTAGTGATGTGGATGGCCAGGTGAACTGGGCCGGTGGGGAATTGCTCTATACCTTTGCCCAGCGTCAGGAGCGGATGAATGTACCTGTACTGGCTGGAAAGTTGGCTGATGAGTCTGGAAAACTGTTGCTAGATGTGCGTGATAGCCGTGACCAGAAAATGCTGAATATTGAACTCGATCCGGAGCTGATGCTGAATGTGCAGTTGACTCAGCGTATGTTGCTGAATGTGCCTTCTTATGAAGGTAAGGCAGGACTGGACACCTATGTCATCAGTACCCGTCAACCCTTATTGGGAGGCGTGAACTGATGGCGCTGGATCTCGATAAATTTAAACAACTGGATTTACAATCCTTGAACAAGGCTGCACCGGCCTTGCTGGTTTTGCTAATTTTATATTTGTGCTGGAAGCTGGCCGCCTTGTTCTGGTTGGTGGTAGCCCCTCCACAGGCCTTACAGCTGGAACGTGTCGAGCTAGGTTCACAGCAACCTAGAATTCCGAATATCAGTTCATTTTCTCTGTTCCAGGAAACTGGCCGCACAGCTAACAATGCTGATGTCTCCAATATCCTGTTGCAGGGCGTGATGATCGCGAGTCCAAGCTATCGTTCTTCCGCTGTATTGAAACTGAATGATCAGGCGGATCGTTATCTGGTCGGTGAAACGCTGGGTGATACGGGCTATGAACTGGCAGAAGTCTATTGGGATCACGTGGTCATTCGTCAGAAGAGTGGCGCGTCCAAAGAAATTTACTTTAAAGGGCTGGAAAATGGCTTGAATCAGCCATGGCAAAGCAATGAGCAGTCCAAAAATAATAACAGTTCATCATCTGCATCAGGTTGGAGTAATTCCGGTAACCAGCAAAATAATGAACCGTCTTCACCGCAGAATGAGATCAGTCGTGCCATTCAGCAGATGAATGAGAATCGGGAGCGGTATCTGGAAAATATGGGGGTTTCTGCTGGTGGAGATGGTTATGAAGTCACTTCACGGACTCCTGCTGTACTGCGTAACCGTCTGGGGTTAAGGCCGGGAGATCGGATTATTTCCCTGAATGGACAGACCGTAGCTGCTGGGCAGTCAGAAGCCCAATTGTTGGAGCAGGCACGTCAGCAGGGTCAGGTGAAGCTCGAAATTAAGCGTGGTGATCAGGTGATGACCATACAACAGGATTTAAAGTGATATGGCATCACATATAGGGTTGGGAAACATTTAGGTTTATGGCTTTATTTAATAATAATCGATCAGCATGGGCATTTTGTGTTGCTGCCCCTCTGGTGGCTATGGTCAGCACAGCCAGCCATGCACAAACATGGAAAATTAACCTGCGTGATGCAGATCTGGCAGCATTTATTAATGAAGTTGCTGATATTACCGGGAAAAACTTTGCTGTGGATCCGCGCGTACGCGGTAATGTGACCGTGATTTCCAATCGCGCCCTCAACAAGGATGAAGTTTATGACCTATTCCTTGGGGTGCTGAACGTCAACGGTGTGGTAGCCATTCCATCCGGCAATACCATCAAGCTGGTCCCTGACAATAATGTGAAAAGCTCCGGTATTCCTTATGATGCCCGGCATCGCGCGACCGGTGACCAGATCGTGACCCGTGTGATCTGGCTGGAAAATACCAACCCCAATGACCTGATTCCCGCTTTACGTCCTTTAATGCCACAGTTTGCCCATTTAGCCGCTGTACCGGGCACCAATGCGCTGATTGTTTCTGACCGTGCCAGCAATATTTACCAGCTGGAAACCATTGTGCGCAATCTGGATGGTACCGGGCAGAATGACATCGAAGCCATTACCCTGCAGTCCAGTCAGGCTGAGGAAATGATCGGTCTGATAGAATCCATGACACTCACTGGTGCAGCCAAAGATCTTAAAGGCTCACGTGTACGTGTCATTGCGGATCAGCGTACCAATCGGATTATCATCAAAGGCGATACCGCCACTCGTAAGCGTATCCGTCAGATCATTGAAACGCTGGATGTACCAGCTGCAGACCGTCTCGGTGGATTGAAAGTTTTCCGCCTGAAATATGCCAGTGCCAAGAATCTGGCTGAAATTCTGCAAGGATTAGTGTCTGGACAAAATTTAGGCCGTAGCAGCACTTCTGAAAGCAGTTCGACTGGAACCTCACTCAATACCTTGGGTAATAATAATGCTTCATCCAGTATGTCTCAGGACAGTTCCAGCTCGAATATCCAGCTTAATTCCGGCTTTGGCAATAACCAGCAAGGTATTACCAGCTACAGTGCCAATGGCGTGAGCATCATTGCTGATACCACGCAGAATTCACTGGTGGTCAAAGCTGATCCGCAACTGATGCGTGAAATTGAATCGGCCATTAGTCAGCTGGATACCCGTCGCCAGCAGGTGCTGATTGAAGCTGCAATTATGGAAGTGGAAGGCACGGATGCTGATCAACTTGGAGTTCAGTGGGCTCTTGGTGATCTGAGCAGCGGAATTGGGCTGATCAATTTTGATAATTTTGGTTCCAGTTTGAAAAATATTGCAGCAGGTTATCTGACCGGCGGTGCGGCCGGTGCGGGCAGTGCCATTGGTGCAGGAACCTCGCTGGTGATTGGGGATTATCGTGAAGGCAATGATGGTTCGCGTAAGCTGTATGGTGCAATGATTCAGGCGCTGAAAGAAACTACCAAGTCCAATATCCTGTCGACCCCGTCGATCGTGACCATGGATAATGAAGAAGCTTATATTGTCGTCGGTGAAAACGTACCTTTTGTCACAGGTTCAGTGTCGACCACTTCCACTGGTGTTGCCAATCCATACACGACCATTGAACGTAAAGACGTCGGTGTTACCTTAAAAGTCATTCCACATATTGGTGATGATGGTACGGTGCGTCTGGAAGTCGAGCAGGAAGTCTCTGATGTCAAGGATAACAAGGGGCAGGCATCCGATCTGGTCACCACCAAACGTGCGATTAAAACCTCGATTCTGGCAGAGCATGGTCAAACCATTGTGCTAGGTGGTCTGATTTCGGATAACACGCGTTATGGTCGTCAGGCGGTGCCGGGACTAGGTGCAATTCCAGGACTTGGACGTCTATTCCGTTCCGAAGGCAAGTCTAACCAGAAACGTAATCTGCTGGTGTTTATTCACCCGACTATCGTGGGTGACCAGAACGAAGTGCGCAAGATTTCCCAGCAGCGTTATAGCCAGCTGTATAGTCTGCAGTTAGCGCTGGATAATGATGGTAACTTTGCCAAGTTGCCAGAAAATCTGGACGATGTGTATCAGCAGCGGATTCCAGTATCCAAGCCGCCATTAGGTTCGACATATAAAACGGTACCAAGTGCGCCTGTTCAGAGCCAACCTCAGGCCGTGGTAACGACGCCAGTGGCGATTGAGCCAGAAGTTCAGCGCCAGCCAGTGCAGCATGTCGAGAAAAGCCGTAATACCGTGACCACAACGACTTTACGCCCAAAAAGCTAAGCTTACGGTCTTTGCAAACCACGTGTTATGATCATGGCAACAGAATAAAAGAGAAGTGGATGTTATGACTTGGAAAATTCAAGCCATCTCTGGTGATTTGACCGGGCAGGAAATTAGCATTGACCATGACATGCTGGTTGGTCGTCACCAGGCTGCCGATATCGTGCTACAAGCCGCAGAAATCTCCCGTAAGCATGCGGCATTTTTAGTGAAAGAAGATGCACTATGGGTACAAGATCTAGGTTCTTCTAACGGCACTTTTGTTAATGATCAGCGCATTGATGCAGAAGCATTGCTCAAAGAAGGGGATATTGTCCAGTTTGCCAGCCTGAAATTCTCGGTGCTTGCGCCAGCCCAAGAGGTGGTAGTGGAGCCTGAACTGGAACAGACAGCTGAACGTGTGATTGAAGAAGCTGAAGAAAAGAATGCTGCACATCAGATGAATGAACAGGGTATGCCGGAGCTGAAAGAGCGTGATGCCTCTGTACAGTTGACGCGTGATGGTATGCCAACCAATGTGGGTATTCCAAAACCAGCCCCAATTCCTGAAGGTGTTGACCTGTCCAAAGCAACCCCTGAACCAAAATCGATTCCAGTGGAAGAACCCGTTTCCCGTGTAGAACAGGCGAAAGAAGAGCAAAAAAACGCTTCTGTCGGTTTGATTTCCTTAATTGTTCTCATAATTTTGGCAATTGTGGCTTGGCTTTTCTTTAAATAAGCCGAGTATTGGTTACAATCAAGGCATGCAAACGCATGCCTTTTTTGTGGCTGCGTGATGAATGAATAAGATGAGGGTGAACATGTCGATTGCACAACTGGATAAGCGCGAGCTGATTTTATTTGATCTGGATGGAACTTTGGTGGATTCGGCATCTGACCTCTATCGCGCCATGAATATGAGCCTAAACGTGCTACAGCTGCCTTTTGTGACCGAAGAACAGGTGCGAGTATGGATTGGTAAGGGAACTTCCAAGTTCTGTGAGAGCGTGCTGAAACACCTGACTGGAGAACTAAACCCAGTCCAGCACCAGCAGTTATTGGAAACCTTTTTGGAAATCTACAACGCCGATCCATGTATCGATACGGTGCCTTTTCCGGGAATTATCGAATTCCTGCAATGGGGCAAAGCTAATAAGAAGAAGCTGATTTGTGTGACCAATAAACCGGAACAGCCTGCACGCAGTATTCTGGATATTCTGGGAATGGCAGAATATTTTGATGACACCATTGGTGGTGACCGCTTTACCGAGCGTAAGCCGGATCCCCGACAGTTGCTACATTGTGTCGAATATTATGGTGTGACTAAAGAACAGGTGTTGATGGTTGGTGATTCAATCAATGACATCGAAGCAGCACGCCGTGCGGGAATCGATTGTATTGTGGTCAGCTATGGCTATAATCATGGTGAGAATATAGCAGACTGTCATCCTCAAGAAATCGTGGATGACTTACGTGAACTGCTTGCTTAATACAGGGTACGAAGGAAACAAGATGAATAGTTGTAAGGTTTTTCGATGGCGTCGCTCAGTCCAATTCCATTTTCATACTGAGTAACCCTAATTTAAAGAGAAAAACCGAATGACAACTTCAGCACAATTCCAGCAACTTGTATCTCAAGGCTACAACCTGATTCCTGTTTACCGCCAGCGTCTGGCGGATACTGAAACCCCGCTCTCTGTCTTTGCTCGTCTAAAACAGCATACCCAAGCCTATCTGTTTGAATCTGTGGAAGGGGGAGAGAACTGGGCACGCTATTCGATTATTGGTCTGGGTGAATCGATTGTGTTCTCCTGCAATGCAGGTGAGCTCACGGTTCAGCACCCGGATGGTTCGATTGAAAAGCAGCAGTGCAGCGATCCTTTCCAATATATTCGTGATTTCCAGAAACAGTTTAAGGTGCCAACCCAGGCTGAGCTGCCAAGCCTGCCAAGCTTTACCGGTGGCCTCGTCGGCTATTTTGGTTATGACTCGGTACGTTATATTGAACCAAAGCTGAAAAACGTGCCGGAAGCCGATCCGGTTGGTCTGCCAGATATCTGGATGATGCTCTCTAAAACCGTCATCGTGTTTGATAACCTGAAGGATACCCTGTTCCTGATTATACATGCCGATGTAACTGATCCAGAGGCTTATCAGAAAGCACAGCAACAATTGGATGAGCTGGAAAATCTTCTGGCGACACCGGTAAGCCTGAAAGCAGAAAAACATACCCCACCACATTTTGAATCTTTAACCGGGCATGACAACTTCATTGCCTCCATTGAGAAGGTGAAAGAGTACATCCGTGCCGGAGACGTGATGCAGGTGGTGCCTGGCCACCGTATGGTCTCTGATTTTGATGGTGAGCCTTTACAGGTCTATCGTGCACTGCGTCATCTTAATCCATCGCCTTATCTGTTCCTGGTGCAAGGACAGACGCTAGAAAACAATACGCCGTTCCATATTGTCGGCTCTTCGCCGGAAATTCTGTCACGTCTGGAAAATGGCATTGCCACCGTGCGTCCGCTGGCGGGTACCCGTCCTCGCGGTAAAACCAAAGAAGAAGATCTGGCGCTGGAAAAAGATCTGCTTTCTGATGAAAAAGAGATTGCAGAACACCTCATGCTGATTGACTTGGGGCGAAATGATGTCGGTCGTGTCTCTAAAATCGGCAAAGTGCAGGTAACTGATCAAATGGTGATCGAACGTTATTCACATGTCATGCACATTGTGTCCAATGTGCAGGGTGAAGTGCGTGATGATGTCGATGCGCTGGATGTTTTTAAGGCGACTTTCCCTGCTGGTACACTTTCTGGGGCACCAAAAATCCGTGCCATGGAAATTATTGACGAAGTTGAGCCGGTAAAACGTGGAATTTTTGGTGGTGCTGTTGGTTATTTAGGCTGGCACGGCGAAATGGACATGTCGATCGCGATTCGTACCTGTGTGATTCGCGAAAATAAGGTCTATGTACAGGCCGGGGCAGGCCTGGTTGCAGACTCAAATCCTGAATCTGAGTGGAATGAAACCCAAATAAAAGCTCGCGCAGTGATCAAAGCGGTTGAATTATCATCAAACGGATTGATTTTATGAGTTTTTGGCGGTTTTTTTGAAAAAAACACTTGCATGGATTCTGAGTTTTGCTAAACTGCACACCGTTCCGATACGAAACGTACGAAACACTAAGAAACGCCGGCATAGCTCAGTTGGTAGAGCAACTGACTTGTAATCAGTAGGTCCACAGTTCGAATCCGTGTGCCGGCACCATCTTAGAGAGTTTGGAGTGAGAAGTAAAGAACGACACTGGTGTAAGTGTAAAAATGGTGAGGTTCCCGAGCGGTCAAAGGGGGCGGACTGTAACTCCGCTACGAAAGTTTCGAAGGTTCGAATCCTTCCCTCACCACCAATTTTAAGACTTCAGTAAGTGGATGTACCAACATAGTGCGGGAGTAGCTCAGTTGGTAGAGCGGCAGCCTTCCAAGCTGCATGTCGCGAGTTCGATCCTCGTCTCCCGCTCCATTATATGAAGTACGATAATTTGCTCTTATAGCTCAGTGGTAGAGCACTCCCTTGGTAAGGGAGAGGTCTCGAGTTCAAATCTCGATAAGAGCTCCAGATTACAGTTTATATTATAGCAACATTGTTGCAAAAGATTTCAAAAGCAGGCTATTTAGTCTGCTTTTCAAGTATTGGGCGTTTGATTTTTTTAGGCGATATGTCGGAGCTGAGTTTTACTCAGAATTGTGTTCGACGTAAACGAGGAAGATGAACATGGCTAAGGCTAAGTTTGAACGTAATAAGCCACACGTTAACGTGGGCACAATCGGTCACGTTGACCATGGTAAAACAACTTTAACAGCTGCGATTGCAACTGTATGTGCTAAAAAATTCGGTGGTGAAGCGAAAGACTACGCTGCAATCGACTCTGCACCAGAAGAAAAAGCACGTGGTATTACAATTAACACTTCTCACGTAGAATACGACTCTCCAACTCGTCACTACGCCCACGTAGACTGCCCAGGACACGCCGATTATGTTAAAAACATGATCACTGGTGCTGCTCAGATGGACGGTGCGATCCTTGTATGTGCTGCGACTGACGGTCCAATGCCACAAACTCGTGAACACATCCTGCTTTCTCGTCAGGTAGGTGTACCTTACATCGTTGTTTACCTGAACAAATGTGACCTTGTAGACGACGAAGAGCTTCTTGAGCTGGTTGAAATGGAAGTTCGTGAACTTCTTTCTACTTACGACTTCCCAGGCGACGACACTCCAGTAATCCGTGGTTCAGCTCTTGCTGCACTGAATGGTGAAGCTGGTCAATATGGTGAAGACTCAGTAGTTGCTCTTGTTGAAGCGCTTGACTCTTACATTCCAGAGCCAGAACGTGCAATCGACCAACCATTCTTGATGCCAATCGAAGACGTATTCTCAATTTCTGGTCGTGGTACAGTAGTAACTGGCCGTGTAGAAACTGGTGTAATCCGTGTTGGTGAAGAAGTTGAAATCGTTGGTATCAAAGATACAGCGAAAACAACTGTAACTGGCGTTGAAATGTTCCGTAAACTTCTTGACGAAGGCCGTGCTGGTGAGAACTGTGGTATCTTGCTTCGTGGTACTAAACGTGAAGAAGTACAACGTGGTCAAGTACTTGCTAAACCAGGTACAATCAAACCGCACACTAAATTCGACGCAGAAGTATACGTACTGTCTAAAGACGAAGGTGGCCGTCACACTCCATTCCTGAATGGTTACCGTCCACAGTTCTACTTCCGTACAACTGATGTAACTGGTGCGATCCAGTTGAAAGAAGGCGTTGAAATGGTAATGCCAGGTGACAACGTTGAAATGTCAGTAGAACTGATCCACCCAATCGCAATGGACGCTGGCTTACGCTTCGCGATCCGTGAAGGTGGTCGTACAGTTGGTGCTGGTGTAGTATCTCGCGTTACTGCATAATATAGTGTAAGATAATGACTGGAGCCTCGGCTCCAGTCTGTCTTTTTTTGAAGGTCAGTAGTTCAATTGGTAGAGCGTCGGTCTCCAAAACCGAATGTTGGGGGTTCGAGTCCCTCCTGACCTGCCATCTTTTTTTCTTAAGATGCTTGATGTCGGCAATTCTGGTCATATAATAAGTCGCGAAACCTACGACGAGTAAAAAAATGTCGAATGATAAAACACGTGACGCTACAAGCGGCGCGGCAATTCCTCAAAGAAATAATCCTGTAGATGTAAAAACTGGTTCTCCATTAGATGTCATTCTATGGGTTATCGCCTTGATTTTATTGGGCGGTGCACTGATGGTAAATCAATATTTGCCAGCATATTGGGCACCAGCGAATGATATCTGGGTTCGTGTTGGGGTGATTTTAGCTTGTATCGTAGGCGCTTTAGGTTTATTATACGCCACCCATCAAGGCAAAGGCTTTGTTCGACTGCTGAAAGATGCACGAATCGAGCTTCGTCGTGTGACCTGGCCTACTAAACAGGAAACCGTGACCACTTCATGGCAGGTTCTTCTGGTAGTTATTATTGCAGCCATTGTCTTATGGTGCTTTGACTATGTCTTAGGCTGGTTAATGAAGTTTATTATCGGGTAAGAGAGCTATGAAACGTTGGTACATTATTCATGCCTACTCGGGCTATGAAAAACAAGTGATGCGTTCGCTTAATGATCGAATCCAGCGTAGCGCTGTAGCCGATAAGTTTGGTGAAGTCCTTGTTCCTACCGAAGAAGTGGTAGAAATGAAGGATGGTAAGAAACGTAAATCAGAGCGTAAGTTCTTCCCAGGCTATGTATTAGTCGAAATGGAAATGAACGACGAAACTTGGCACATTGTGAAAGAATGTCCAAAAGTGCTTGGTTTCATTGGTGGTACAGCAGAAAAACCTGCCCCAATTACGCAAAAAGAAGCTGACGCGATTCTTGCACGTGTACGCAATACTGGTGAAGCACCTCGTCCTAAGACAATGTTTGAGCCAGGCGAAGAATTACTCGTTATTGACGGTCCATTCACAGACTTTAAAGGTGTGGTGGAAGAAGTTCAGTACGATAAGTCACGCTTAACGCTGACTATTAATGTATTTAACCGTCCAACTCAGGTTGAATTGGAATTTCGCCAAGTCGAAAAAACAATTTAATCTGGATTGGTGGGAAACGCTCGATTTCTTTGAGAATCGGGCATTGTTGTTGTAACGGTGTCTCGTTACTTGGAAATCATTGGGGAGCCTAGCGGCGTTTGTACCCAGAGGTAATTTGAAATGGCTAAGAAGATTGACGGCTATATCAAGCTGCAAGTTCCAGCTGGTAAAGCGAATCCATCTCCACCTATTGGTCCTGCATTGGGTCAACGTGGTGTTAACATCATGGCGTTCTGTAAAGAGTTCAACGCTGCAACTCAGAAAGTTGAACCAGGTCTGCCAATCCCAGTCGTGATCACTGTGTACAACGACAAGTCGTTCACATTCATCATGAAAACTCCACCTGCTGCTATTCTTCTTAAGAAAGCTGCTGGTATCCAAAAAGGTTCAGCTGTACCTAACAAAACTAAAGTTGGTAAGTTGACTCGTGCTCAGTTAGAAGAAATCGCGACTACTAAAGAACCAGACTTGACTGGTGCTGATTTAGACGCGCGTGTTCGTACCATCGCTGGTTCTGCACGTTCTATGGGCTTGGAAGTGGAGCTATAAGACATGGCAAAGTTAACTAAACGTCAAAAAGCCATTGCTGCTGCTGTAGAAGCAAACAAAGTTTACTCTTTGGAAGAAGCAGTACAAGTTCTTAACAGCCTTCCAGCTGCGAAATTCAAAGAATCTTTGGATATCGCGGTTAACCTAGGCGTTGACCCTCGTAAATCTGACCAGGTTGTTCGTGGTGCGACTACTCTTCCTGCAGGTACTGGTAAAACTGTACGTGTAGCTGTATTCGCTCAAGGCGCTGCTGCTGAAGCTGCGAAAGAAGCTGGTGCAGATGTTGTTGGTTTCGACGATCTTGCTGAAAGCATCCAAGGCGGAAACCTGGACTTCGACGTAGTTATTGCTGCTCCTGATGCAATGCGCGTTGTTGGTAAACTGGGTACTATCCTTGGTCCACGTGGCTTAATGCCAAACCCTAAAGTGGGTACTGTAACTCCTGACGTTGCTACTGCAGTTAAAAATGCAAAAGCTGGTCAAGCACGTTACCGTGTAGACAAAGCGGGTATTATCCACGCTGCGATCGGTCAAGTAGGTTTCACTGCTGAAGCTGTTCGTTCAAACGTTGAAGCTCTTGTAGCTGACCTGAAGAAAGCAAAACCTGCGACTTCTAAAGGTGTTTATATCAAGAAAATCACTCTGAGCTCTACTATGGGCCCAGGTCTGACTATCGACGTAAACAACGTTTCTGCTTAATCGAAAGATTAAAAAAGAATTTTAAAGCCCTGAGTAAGTTTTAAAGCGCTGCTTTAAAACTTACGCAAGAAGAGAAATAGCTTCACTCGAAGCATAGCTTCTCGTCTTGCGGGTCGGCAAAGCATGCTTTGCTGACCGCCCCTCAGGCAGACTTTGAATTGATAAATGAGAATTTATCAGCGTCAAAGACCTCAGGCGAGGGGAGTTTTATGCTTCTCTCTTAATAACCCAGCCTGCGTAGACGCGGTGGTGTGATTTACTTCCTCCTCCGCGTGTAAGTCCAGTGATGGATTTACGAATTGGGAGTGCATTCCTTTGAATGCATAAATCACCGTTAGGAGGTTTTACAATGGCTCTTCTTATCGAAGGCAAAAAACAGATCGTTGCAGAAGTAAGTGAAGTTGCTTCTAAAGCGTTCTCTGCTGTTGTTGCTGACTACCAAGGTTTAACAGTTGAGCAATTAACTGCTCTACGTGTTGAAGCTCGTAAACTAGGTGTTCACACACGTATCGTGCGTAACACTCTGGCTAAACGTGCTCTTCAAGATACTCAATTCACTATCTTGAATGACGACCTTGTTGGCCCAACAATCTTAGGCTTCTCAACTTCTGAAGACGACATGGGTGCTGCTGCTCGTTTGTTCGAAGAATTTGCTAAAACTAACAAAGCATTTGAGCTTAAAGCTGCTGCATTTGACGGCAAGCTTTACAAAGGTGCTGAAGTTAGCGTGATCGCAAACCTTCCGAACCAAGAAAAAGCGCTTACTATGCTTGCAAACGTTCTTCAAGCTCCTATTTCGAAACTGGGTCGCTTGCTTACAGCACTCAAAGAGAAAAACGAGTCAGAAGCAGCTTAAGCTTAAACTTATTTCCACACCATTCAATTTCCATTTGGAGTTATTCTCATGGCTTTAACTAACGAAGAAATCCTAAACGCAGTTGCAGAAAAAACTGTTCTTGAACTTGTTGAACTGATCTCTGCTTTTGAAGAAAAATTCAACGTATCTGCTGCTGCTGTAGCTGTTGCTGCTGCTCCAGGCGCTGGCGCTGCTGCTGCTGAAGAACAATCAGAATTCAACGTTGAGTTGACTTCTTTCGGTGGTAACAAAGTTGCTGTAATTAAAGCAGTTCGTGAAGCTACTGGTCTTGGTCTTAAAGAAGCGAAAGATCTTGTTGAAAGCGCTCCTTCAGTTCTTAAAGAAGGCGTTTCTAAAGAAGAAGGCGAAGAACTTAAGAAGAAACTTGAAGAAGCTGGTGCTACAGTTACACTTAAGTAATTTCTTAAAGGAGCCGGTTTTTTTATAATCGGTTCCAAAAATTGGCTGATGGCTCTTGGGTCATCAGCCTTTTTGCGTTACAATAATCGGCTCGATTTTTGTTTGCATGATATAAATTCATACAAATTAAAAACAAACATAAATGATCAAACGCTTACCAATATTTTTCAGTAAAAAATATTGTTAAGCGTTTTAATACCACTAAAAATTGCAGCATTTGTAAAGAGTGGTGGCCATATCGGCCTGCGTAATTCCTTCTGAACCCGTTCTGCAGGCGGGTTCAGTTTACACTTTCCGAGGACTCCAGATGGCATACTCATATACCGAAAAGAAACGGATCCGTAAGAATTTTGGTAAATTGCCTAGCGTAATGGATGTTCCGTACTTGCTCGCGATCCAAGTCGACTCGTACAGAACCTTCTTACAAGATGGCAAATCACCAAAAAACCGCGAAGATATCGGTCTCCAAGCCGCATTTCGTTCAGTTTTTCCTATTGAAAGTTATTCTGGCAATGCTGCTTTAGAATTTGTTGAGTATAGTCTTGGTAAGCCTGAGTTTGATGTACGCGAATGTATCCTTCGTGGCTCAACTTATGCAGCGCCAATGCGTGTGAAAATTCGCCTGATCCTGAAAGATCGCGAAACTAAATCAATTAAAGACGTACGTGAACAAGAAGTCTACATGGGCGAAATGCCTTTGATGACTGAGAACGGTACTTTTGTGATCAACGGTACTGAACGTGTCATCGTATCTCAGTTACACCGTTCACCAGGCGTATTCTTCGACCACGATAAAGGTAAGACTCACTCAAGTGGTAAAGTGCTTTATTCAGCACGTATCATCCCTTACCGTGGTTCATGGTTAGACTTCGAATTCGATGCTAAAGACCTTGTATACGTACGTATCGACCGTCGTCGTAAACTTCTTGCAACTGTGGTGCTTCGTGCGCTGGGTTACAATAACGAACAAATTCTCGACATGTTCTACGAGAAAGTTCCTGTTTACCTGGACATGGGCAGCTATCAGATCGACCTTATTCCAGAACGCCTGCGTGGCGAAATGGCGCAATTCGACATTGCTGACAAAGACGGCAAAGTGATTGTTGAACAAGGTAAACGTATCAACGCACGTCACGTACGTCAAATGGAAGCGGCAGGCCTTGAGAAACTGTCTGTACCAGATGAGTACCTGTACGAACGTATCACTGCTGAAGACATCGCGCTGAAAGATGGCGAAGTAATCTCTGCGAACACTGTGCTTAGCCATGAAATCATGGTGAAAATCGCTGAGGGCGGCGTAAAACAGTTCAACATCCTGTTCACTAACGACATCGACCGCGGTCCGTTCATTGCTGACACATTACGTGCTGACCTGACTAAAGATCGTGAAGAAGCGCTTGTAGAAATCTATAAAGTCATGCGTCCAGGTGAGCCACCGACAAAAGAAGCTGCTGAGAACCTGTTCAATAACCTGTTCTTCTCTTCTGAACGTTATGACCTGTCTCCAGTCGGCCGTATGAAGTTCAACCGTCGTCTGGGTCGTCCATATGCTGTTGGTACTGACCAGAAGTCTCGCGAAGTTGAAGGCATTCTCTCGAATGAAGATATCACTGATGTTCTTAAAACATTAGTAGAGATCCGTAACGGTAAAGGTGAAGTCGACGATATCGACCACTTGGGTAACCGTCGTGTACGTTCAGTTGGTGAAATGACTGAGAACCAATTCCGTGTAGGTCTGGTTCGCGTAGAACGTGCGGTTAAAGAACGTCTGTCTCAAGCTGAAACTGACAACCTGTCTCCGCAAGACCTGATCAACGCGAAGCCAGTGGCTGCTGCAATCAAAGAATTCTTTGGTTCAAGCCAGTTGTCTCAGTTCATGGACCAAAACAACCCATTGTCTGAAATTACACACAAACGTCGTGTATCAGCGCTTGGGCCTGGTGGTTTGACTCGTGAACGTGCGGGCTTCGAAGTACGTGACGTACACCAAACTCACTACGGTCGTGTATGTCCAATTGAAACACCTGAAGGTCCAAACATTGGTTTGATCAACTCGCTGTCTGTTTACGCGAAATGTAACAACTTCGGTTTCCTGGAAACTCCATACCGTAAAGTGGTTGATGGCCGTGTAACTGACGAAGTTGAATACCTGTCTGCAATTGAAGAAGTAGGCACTGTAATTGCACAGGCCGACTCTGCTGTAGATAAAGACGGTAACCTGACTGAAGAATTCGTATCTGTACGTTACCAAGGTGAATTCGTACGTATTCCACCAGAAAAAGTAACCCACATGGATGTATCTGCTCAGCAGGTCGTATCTGTAGCAGCATCGCTGATTCCGTTCCTTGAACACGATGACGCGAACCGTGCATTGATGGGTTCAAACATGCAACGTCAGGCTGTTCCTACCCTGATCGCTGACAAGCCGCTTGTTGGTACTGGTATGGAAGCAAACGTAGCACGTGACTCTGGTGTGTGTGTGCTTGCGAAACGTGGTGGTCGTATCGAATATGTTGATGCTTCTCGTGTCGTGATTCGTGTCAATGAAGACGAAATGGTTGCGGGTGAAGCAGGTGTAGATATCTACAACCTGATCAAATACACACGTTCTAACCAGAACACCTGTATCAACCAGAAAGTTCTAGTGAAACTGGGTGATCAAGTAGGTCGTGGTGACGTTCTGGCTGATGGTCCATCTACTGATGGCGGTGAGCTGGCACTGGGTCAAAACATGCGCGTAGCGTTCATGACTTGGAACGGTTACAACTACGAAGACTCGATCTTGCTTTCTGAGCGTGTTCTACAAGAAGACCGTCTGACTTCGATCCACATCCAGGAACTGTCATGTGTTGCACGTGATACGAAACTGGGTGCTGAAGAAATCACTGCCGATATCCCGAACGTGGGTGAAGCTGCGCTTTCTAAACTGGACGAATCAGGTATCGTTTACATCGGTGCTGAAGTAACAGCGGGTGACATCCTGGTTGGTAAAGTAACGCCTAAAGGTGAAACTCAGCTGACTCCTGAAGAAAAACTGCTTCGTGCAATCTTCGGTGAAAAAGCAGCTGACGTGAAAGATTCTTCTTTACGCGTTCCATCAGGTACTAAAGGTACAGTCATCGACGTTCAAGTGTTTACACGTGATGGTCTTGAAAAAGACGAACGTGCTCAAGCAATTGAAAAAGCTCAGCTTGATGCTTACCGTAAAGACTTGAAAGAAGAGTTCAAAATCTTCGAAGAAGCTGCACGTGAACGTATTGTCCGCTTGCTGAAAGGTCAAGAATCTAACGGTGGTGGTACAACTAAACGCGGCGACAAGCTGACTGAAGAAGTACTGTCTGGTCTGGAACTTGTTGATCTTCTTGAGATCCAGCCTGCAGACGAAGCAATTGCTGAACGTTTGACACAGATCCAGGTCTTCCTGAAAGAGAAGAGCCAAGAGATCGACGAGAAATTTGCTGAGAAGAAACGCAAACTTTCTACTGGTGATGAACTGACGACTGGTGTTCTGAAAGTTGTTAAAGTTTACTTAGCTGTTAAACGTCGCATCCAGCCTGGTGATAAGATGGCGGGTCGTCACGGTAACAAGGGTGTGGTATCTAACATCTTGCCTGTAGAAGACATGCCGCACGATGCTAACGGTGTTCCAGTTGATGTCGTACTTAACCCGCTGGGTGTACCATCACGTATGAACGTCGGTCAGATTCTGGAAACTCACTTGGGTATGGCTGCAAAAGGTCTTGGCGATCAAATCGACAAGATGCTGAAAGAACAGCGCCAAATCGCTGAACTGCGTGACTTCCTAGACAAGATTTACAACAAGGTTGGTGGCAAGCAAGAAGATCTTGATAGCCTGACTGATGATGAAATCTTGGCACTGGCGGGTAATCTGCGTAAAGGTGTTCCTCTGGCAACGCCTGTATTCGACGGTGCAGAAGAATCACAAATCAAAGAGTTGTTAGAACTTGGCGGACTGTCACGTACTGGTCAAACAGTACTGTATGATGGCCGTACTGGTGAACGTTTCGACCGTCCTGTAACTGTAGGTTACATGTACATGCTGAAACTGAACCACTTGGTTGACGACAAGATGCATGCGCGTTCTACTGGTTCTTACTCTCTAGTAACGCAACAACCGCTGGGTGGTAAAGCTCAATTCGGTGGTCAGCGTTTCGGTGAGATGGAAGTATGGGCACTGGAAGCATACGGTGCAGCATATACCCTTCAAGAAATGCTTACTGTGAAGTCGGATGACGTTGAAGGTCGTACCCGTATCTATAAGAACATTGTAGATGGTAACCATTACATGGACCCAGGTATGCCTGAATCGTTCAACGTATTGACCAAAGAGATCCGTTCTTTAGGTATCAACATTGAACTGAAAAATGGTGACTAAGTAATCTCCCCAAACCCCTCTTTGCTAAAGAGGGGCTTCCTTCGAAAGGAGGGAAGGGGAGATTCCAGATTTCAGTTAAAAAACAATATTTGTGACCCAGTCGGGAAGTGAAAATCTCCTCGACACACGGAGAAAAAAATTGAAAGACTTGCTCGATATCATGCGCAAAAAGACGGATTCTGACGGTCATGCTCCTGTAGAGTTTGATCGCATCCGTATTGGTCTTGCGTCACCAGAAATGATTAAGTCATGGTCTCACGGTGAAGTTAAAAAGCCAGAGACAATCAACTACCGTACGTTCAAGCCAGAGCGTGACGGTTTGTTCTGTGCCAAAATCTTTGGTCCAGTAAAAGATTACGAATGCTTGTGTGGTAAATACAAGCGTATGAAATACAAAGGCGTCATTTGTGAAAAATGTGGCGTTGAAGTAACAACTGCGAAAGTTCGTCGTGAACGTATGGGTCACATCGAGCTGGCTTCTCCAGTTGCACACATCTGGTTCCTGAAATCATTACCAAGCCGTATCGGTTTGTTACTTGATATGACACTACGTGATATCGAACGCGTACTGTATTTCGAATCTTATGTAGTAACTGATCCAGGTATGACTCCATTCGAGAAATACCAACTTCTGAACGATGAAGAATACTTCAATGCGTTAGAAGAACACGGTGATGAATTCACTGCGAAAATGGGTGCAGAAGCGGTTCAAGATCTGTTAAAAGACATCGATCTTGAAGCTGAAATCGCACGTCTGCGTGAAGAAATTCCAAACACAACTTCAGAAACCAAGCTGAAAAAAGCGTCTAAACGTCTGAAGTTGATGGAAGCGTTCAAAGAGTCAAACAACAAGCCAGAATGGATGGTGATGAATGTACTGCCAGTACTTCCACCAGATCTTCGTCCGTTAGTTCCTCTTGAAGGTGGTCGTTTCGCGACTTCTGACCTGAACGATCTTTACCGTCGTGTGATCAACCGTAACAACCGTTTAAAACGACTTCTTGATCTTGCTGCTCCAGACATCATCGTACGTAACGAAAAACGTATGCTGCAAGAGTCTGTCGATGCATTGCTGGATAACGGTCGTCGTGGTCGTGCCATCACTGGTTCGAACAAACGTCCTCTGAAATCTTTGGCAGACATGATCAAAGGTAAACAAGGTCGTTTCCGTCAGAACTTGCTGGGTAAACGTGTTGACTACTCTGGTCGTTCGGTAATTACCGTAGGTCCAAGCCTGCGTTTGCACCAATGTGGTCTTCCGAAGAAAATGGCACTTGAATTATTCAAGCCATTCATCTTTGCGAAACTGCAAGCATCTGGTCAAGCAACAACCATTAAAGCTGCGAAGAAAATGGTTGAACGCGAGACTCCAGAAGTTTGGGACGTACTGGCATCTGTGATCCGTCAGCACCCAGTGATGCTGAACCGTGCGCCGACACTTCACCGTCTAGGTCTGCAAGCGTTTGAACCTATTCTGATTGAAGGTAAAGCGATCCGTCTTCACCCACTCGTATGTGCTGCGTTCAACGCCGACTTCGACGGTGACCAAATGGCGGTACACGTACCATTAACACTTGAAGCTCAATTAGAAGCTCGTGCGTTAATGATGTCAACCAACAACATTCTGTCTCCAGCGAACGGTGAGCCAATCATCGTACCGTCTCAGGACGTTGTCTTGGGCTTGTATTACATCACTCGTGATGCAATCAATGCCAAAGGTGAAGGCATGGTGTTCGCAGATACTGACGAAGTAAACCGTGCGCTTGCAACTGGTCAGGTTGATCTACACGCTCGCGTTAAAGCACGTGTACACCAAACTGTAATTGATGAAAACGGTAACCGTGAACAACAAACTATTATTGTTGACACAACACCGGGTCGTTGCTTGCTTTGGGAAGTTGTACCAGAAGGTATGGATTTCCAACAAATCAACGTTGAGATGACTAAAAAGAACATCTCTAAAATCATCAACTCTTGCTACCGTAAACTCGGTCTTAAAGATACTGTTATCTTCGCTGACCAATTGATGTACTTAGGTTTCCGTCAAGCGACTCGTTCAGGCGTTTCGGTTGGTATGGAAGACATGCTGATTCCACCGCAAAAACAAGCGATTATTGGTAAAGCAGAAGCTGAAGTTCGTGAAATCGAGCAACAGTTCGAACAAGGTTTCGTAACTGCCGGCGAACGTTATAACAAAGTTGTGGATATCTGGGCACGTACCAACGACCAGGTAGCGAAAGCGATGATGGATAACTTGTCTTATGTGACTGTGAAAAACAAACAGGGCGAAGACGAGAAACAGAAATCATTCAACAGCATCTACATGATGTCTGACTCTGGTGCCCGTGGTAGTGCGGCACAGATTCGTCAGTTGGCTGGTATGCGTGGTCTGATGGCGAAACCGGACGGTTCGATCATCGAAACCCCAATTAAAGCGAACTTCCGTGAAGGTTTGACCGTACTTCAGTACTTCATTTCAACACACGGTGCGCGTAAAGGTTTGGCCGATACAGCACTGAAAACTGCGAACTCCGGTTACCTGACTCGTCGTCTGGTAGATGTTGCTCAAGACTTGGTCATCACAGAGCCGGATTGTGGTACACATGCTGGTCTGGTGATGACTCCGTTCATTCAAGGCGGTGACGTAATCGAGAACCTGGGTACGCGAGTACTGGGTCGTGTGCTTGCTGAAGATGTTGTGAAACCAGGTACAGAAGACGTTATTCTGCCTCGTAACACATTGATCGACGAAAAACTTGCAAACTTCCTGGAAGAGCAAGGTGTCGACGAAGTGAAGGTACGTTCAGTTGTATCTTGTGAATCTTCATTCGGTGTTTGTGCGAAATGTTACGGTCGTGATCTTGCACGCGGTCACTTGGTGAACCCAGGTGAATCTGTCGGTGTAATGGCTGCTCAGTCAATCGGTGAACCAGGTACACAGTTAACCATGCGTACCTTCCACGTGGGTGGTGCTGCGAGCCGAACTTCTGCTGCAAACAGCGTACAAGTTCGTAACAAAGGTACAGTACGTTTCCACAACGTAAAAACTGTACAGCATGCCAAAGGTCACCTGGTATCTGTTTCTCGTTCTGGTGAAATCGGTATCGCGGATGAGATCGGTCGTGAGCGCGAACGTTACAAACTGCCATACGGTGCATCTATCCTGATCAAGGATGGCGAAGGCGTAGAAGCAGGCGGTATCGTTGCAACTTGGGATCCGCATACACATCCACTGGTTACAGAAGTTGCTGGTAAAGTTCGCTTCAGCCAAATCGCTGATGGTGTAACTGCAACATCGAAAACTGATGATGCAACAGGTATGACTACTGTTGAAATCTTGCCTGTAACTTCGCGTCCAGCGTCTGGTAAAGATTTACGTCCAGCTGTTGTGCTTGACACAGTAGATGGCGGTGAACAGTTCTACTTCCTGCCACAAAACACCATTCTTTCTGTCCGTGATGGCGAAACTATTGGTGTGGGTGACGTTATCGGTCGTGTACCACAAGAATCTTCACGTACTCGTGATATTACCGGTGGTCTGCCACGTGTTGCTGACTTGTTCGAAGCACGTAAGCCGAAAGAACACGCGATCCTTGCAGAAGTGTCTGGTATCGTAAGCTTCGGTAAAGAGACCAAAGGTAAGAACCGTCTGGTCATCACTCCAGATGACGGTTCAGAAGTTTATGAAGAACTGATTCCGAAATGGCGTACCATCAACGTGTTCGAAGGTGAACATGTGAACCGTGGTGAAACCATTTCTGATGGTCCACAGAACCCGCATGACATCTTACGTCTGAAAGGTGAAGTGGCGTTGACCAACTACATCGTGAACGAAGTTCAGGACGTTTACCGTCTGCAAGGTGTAAAAATCAACGATAAACACATCGAAGTAATCGTACGTCAGATGCTGCGTAAAGTTGAAATCATCGACGGTGGTGATTCTAGCTTCATCAAAGGCGAACAAGTGGATTACATCCGCGTTGTTCAAGAGAACCAAGCGCTGCTTGCTCAGAACAAGTTCCCTGCGAAGTTTGAACGTTTGTTGATGGGTATCACTAAAGCGTCGCTTTCTACTGACTCGTTCATCTCTGCTGCATCGTTCCAGGAAACTACTCGTGTGTTAACTGAAGCGGCTGTAACAGGTAAAGAAGATGATCTGCGCGGTCTGAAAGAAAACGTGGTTGTAGGTCGTCTGATTCCAGCGGGTACAGGTCTGGCTTACCACTTAGAACGTCGTCGTCAGGAAGCAGAAGCTGCAGAATTTGAACTGCACAACAACTTCTCTGATGTTGACCAAGCACTGAGCCAAGCATTTAATGATGAGTTTAACGGTCTGTAATTAGCCCTTTAAACTAGTCTAAAAAGAGCCACCTTCGGGTGGCTTTTTTATGGCTTTAAAACAGTAAATAAGTAAGCGTCCGCTGAACACACCTTATGAATTCATCCTATAAGCCTTAATTTAGTCCCCACTTAAAAACAAGTGGGGACTAAAATTTATGACTACAAATCACCAGACATCCATCGCATCTCTTGCGAAAAAACGAAGAACATACAGTGCTGAATTTAAACAGCAGATCGTTCAGGCTTGTAAAGCACCGGACGTTTCAATTGCTTCGGTCGCTTTGCAACATGGATTGAATACAAATCTTGTATCCAAATGGATTCGCTTAATTGATGGTAAGCCAGGGAATGATCGCTCACCACTACCGAATAAACCTGCATTTATTGCCTTATCTTGCTCTGCACCATTAGATCCTACTCCTACTGACATGTTAACGGTTCAAATTACTTTACCCCACTCAAAAGCAGAAATTGGCTTGAAATGGCAAGTATCAGAAATATCTGCTTTAGCAGAATTACTCAAGGCACTTGCAACATGATCCGCATTGATGAAATCTGGTTGTCTACTCAGCCCATGGACATGCGTGCAGGTATGGATACGACCATGGCTCAGGTGGTGAGAGCCTTTGGCTACATTAAACCGCATTGTGCTTACCTGTTCTGTAATAAACGTGGCCATCGCATGAAAGTACTGGTACATGATGGACTGGGCATCTGGCTGTGTGCCCGGCGGCTGGAACAGGGCAAATTTCACTGGGCTCAAGTTCACCAAGGTGAAACCGTGGCCCTCAGCCCGGAACAGTTACAGGCACTGATCCAAGGTTTGCCCTGGCAGCGCATTGGACGACAGCAGGTGGTGACGATGCTCTAAACCAGGCTGTTCCATTCTGCTATTCTCCAAACGTTCTATTTCATTCTTCTCATGACCTCAGGCATACTGCGGTCATGAATACGCTGCCTGACTTAAGCCAACTGACCCATGAACAACTGCTGGAATTCACCAGGCAGTTGGCGCTGCAGCATCAGTCTCTGGCACAATCAAATCAAGAATTAGAAAAATCAAACCAGCAATTGGATGCCAAAGTTCAACATCTTTCTATTCTCACTCAAAAATACGAGCATGAACTGGCGCTGTTTAAACGGCATAAGTTCGCCCAGAAGAATGAACACTTAACGACCAAACAAATCCACCTGTGGGACGAAGCGGTTGAAGAAGATATTGCCGCGGTTGATCTAGAACTGGAACGGCTAAATGCAGACAAAACCGATGCAGCGACACAGAAAGCCAAAACCAATAAACCTAAACGTCGACCACTGCCAGATCATCTACACACCATCCGTATTGAGCATGAACCTGCATCAACCCAATGCGCTTGTGGCTGCCAACTCCGTCGTATCGGCGAAGATGTCAGTGAAAAACTGCATTTCAGACCGGCACAGTTCTATAAGGAACAGCATGTGCGTGGTAAATGGGTCTGTGATCAGTGTGACACCCTGACTCAGCAAGCGATGCCCGCCTATGTGATTGATAAAGGCATTGCTTCACCTGAACTGCTCAGCCATGTGCTGGTATCGAAATATGCCGATCATTTGCCGCTGTACCGTCAACGTCTGATCTATCAGCGGGCGGGAATCGAACTTTCTAGATCAACTTTATCTGACTGGATAGGTCGCTGCGGTGTAGAACTGGAACCTCTGGCCAATGCCTTAAAAGAGGTGGTACTACAACAGCAGGTGCTGCATGCAGATGAAACACCGGTCACCATCATGCGGATGGGTGAGAATGATAAAAAACCGAAGAAAGGTTATGTCTGGGCCTATGCCACTACACAGTACAATCCAGTTCAGGCGGTGATCTATGACTTTCAGGATAGTCGTTCAGGCCAGCATGCTGCAGAGTTCTTGAAAGGCTGGCAGGGTTATCTAGTCTGTGATGATTACAGTGGTTATAAAGCACGCTTTAAATCAGGCCAGGTCATTGAGGTGGGCTGCATGGCCCATGCACGTCGTAAATTCCATGAACTGCATGTAACTGGGAAAAGTCAGGTCGCTGAACAGGCATTAGTGCTGATTCAGAAACTGTATGCGATAGAAGCAGAACTCAGGAAAAAGACCGATGGTACAGCGGAAGACCGCCGCGAATACCGACAACAGCATAGTCAACCAGTGATGCAACAACTATATGAATGGCTCAACCAATATCATCTGACAGTGCCATCGAGTTCTCCCACCGCCAAGGCGATCAATTACACTCTGAAGCGTTGGCCAGCTTTAAGCCGCTATCTGGATGATGGCAATCTACCGATTTGCAATAATTGGGTCGAGAATCAGATGCGTCCCTGGGCGTTGGGGCGCAAGAACTGGCTGTTTGCTGGCTCGCTGCGCAGTGGTCAGCGAGCGGCAAACATCATGACGTTAATCCAGTCAGCAAAGCTGAATGGGCTGGATCCGTATGCCTATTTAAGTGATGTGCTGAAAAGGCTGCCGACACATAAAGTGACCCAGATTGAAGAGTTACTGCCACACTGCTGGAAATCCAACTCAAATTAAAAAATAGGCATGGGGTTCAGCGGACGCTTACGTAAATAAAGAATTTTAAACCTTTTAAATTCAAATGAATTTTCATATAGTCAAGGGATAACAATTGAATTCATTGATAAATTTTAAGAGGGGATGAGATGAGTTTTTCTCGCTTTGCAGGTTTTGTATTTTTATCTGGTTCAATCAGTCTGAGCGCTGTTGCTGCACCGATGCCCAACAGTATTGTGGTAGATGACAAGGCGGTTGTCCCTGTACTTAAAACCGAAGTGCTACGTCGTGTTGAAGGGCAGAAGCCGATTCGTCATGTCGAAGCAACAATTCTGGAGTTTACCAACAAAGGTAAAGACATTGTCGCTAAAGAAGTGGTATTTGATGACAATCTCGGGCAGTTCTCTGATAAGAAACTGGCGATTCCGGTGATTCAGAAAGGTGGAGTGATTGTTCCAACTTCTAAAATTGAACTGAATACTACCGTGAAGCAGGATGGAGAAATCATCAAACAAACCAAGACCATTGATGCTGAAGGTATGGAATTTAAAAAGAACCAGGCAGAGCCGGTAAAACGTACATTGCAACTCAAGCAACATAGCGGAGTGGATCAAGCCAAGGTAACACACACGGTGATGACTGAAAATGGTGAAACTACCCGTGATCTATTGACTGTGGAAGACGCTGAATAAGCCATAAAGCATGAACAATCATGCGCTATTTACAAAATAAAGTAGTGGCGTTTCAAGAATTAACATCTTGTTATGATTTACTCCTTAAATTCCGGTTACTCTTAGACTAAAGGTATCGAACAGGGAACTGGATCATGAAAAAGTTAGTAGGTGTAATCGCAGCAGTGACTGTCTCCACCTTTATGTTGGCAGGTTGTGAAAATATGTCCTCCCGCGATCAGCGTATTGGCGCAGCAGCACTTGGTGGCGCAGTTGGTGGTGGTGTCGGTAACAGTGTCGGCGGTGGCGTAGGTGCCGCAGTTGGTGGTGGTGCTGGTGCAGCCGTAGGTAGTAAATCCCAAGGCGGTTCAAACCGTAACGCAACTTATAGTGGTGTTGGCGGTGCAGTTGGCTCTGCAGTCGGTAAGAGCATCTTCGGTGGTAATGCCGGTGCAGCCATTGGTGGTGCAATCGGTGGGGGTGCCGGTGCAGCAATTGAACAGAACAACCGTCGTCGCTAAGACATAAACAGTCTCATGTCTTGTCCTGAAATAGATTGACAGTATTCCACTTCAAACCGAGTTAAGCAATTAGCTCGGTTTTTGTTTGCTCATACATCTGATTCGGGGTGTTCATATTTAAACTTAAATGCGGTCTATAACAATTGTAAATCATGATAGATTCCGCAATTAAGTGATCTAACTCCTTCATGGTTTGACATCGCGTGGTTAAAAACTCCTGCTTTAATATTCCATTAATTCGCTCTGCTAATGCATTCTGATAACAGTCCTTGCCATCTGTCATGGAAGGACATATCCCATAATGGCGCAATGCCGATTGATATAGCTCAAAGCAATATTGAGCACCTCTATCTGAATGATGAATCATCCTAGTCGCTCGATCTGTCGCTTGCTGCATCGCCATATGTAGAGCCTGCACAACATTCTCCGCACGCATATCATTCGATAACTTATAACCTTTAATCTGTCGGGTATAAGCATCTGTCACCAAGGATAAATAATGCACACCTTCAGCACTCTCAACATAGGTAATATCACTAACAAAGACTTCATTGGCTTGCACTGCTGAATAATCCTTTAATAAATTTGGATGCTTCTTCATCCAATGCTTGCTATCCGTAGTTTTTGTATAGCGACGCTTAGGGCGAATCAATAAGTTATTTTCTTTCAATATTTTAAATAACTGATCCCGTCCACACTTTAAACCACGTTGCAACAATTTGCCTTTAATAAGCCAATACAGCTTACGTGTTCCGATACTTGGCATGAGACAGCGATATTCCATAACCAACTCAAGTATTTGTTCAGTTGCTTGTGCAGTCATTTGAGCACGTTTTTCTGCTTGATAATAAGCTTGTCGGGTGATTCCCAACCACTGACAATAACGTGAAACGCTTAGTCTTCTTTGGCTTTGCCAATCTTTGAAACGTGCTCGGTATACTTTTTTCCAAGATCAGTCCCACATTCTTTATCAATGTGATAAATCACATCCTGAATAAATTCAGTTTTAAGCTTTTCTGCGGCTAACTGCTTTTCTAATTGGCGGATTCGTTGTTGGGGTGTCAATTGGCGTTTAGAAGAAGTCGGCATATTCGAAGTCCAGTCCTGTTGTCCGTGCTTGCGTAACCATACCAGCACAGTTGATCTTCCTTGAATACCATATTTTGCCTGAGCTTGCTTATAAGTAATTTGCCCTTTTTCTACTTCATGTACCACCATCATTTTAAAGGCAAAGCTATAGTCACGTTGTGTACGTTTAACTCGTTGTTCTCGTTTATGTTCCATAAAATAAGTCTCTTAAGGTGTAAACTTATTTCAGGACGGGACATCACATTCAATGATAAAAGCGCCTGATTAGGCGCTTTTATTTTGTGGGTTCATCTTATCTTGCTTTGCCTTTGAATAAGGCTTTAGGTTTTTTGCGACGGATATACACTGTTTTATGTACTTCTGCGATCCGGGCACCTGAATCATCATAAATGTCGACGGTATAGTTACGATACACCGGTGAATGATCAGCGGCCAGTTCAATAATGGTTTTGACTTCGTTGACAGCAATGCGAATGTCCGCATACACCGTACCACGGCCTGGAGAAAGGAAAGAGATGCTGGCATCCTTGTCCCAGACGATATATTTTGGTCCCAGATGATGCATGAGCAGCAACATAAAGAATGGATCGACCATTGAATACAGGCTGCCACCAAAATGCACCCCGACCACATTGCGGTTTTTGCGGGTGAGGGGCATTTTCACGCGAATGTGATTATTGGCGTAATCCAGCTCATCCACTTCAATCCTAGCTCCACGATACGGTGCATAGTGATTCAGCATGAATTTGGTAATCAGGGGCAGGCTTTGAATTTTACGTAATAGGCTCATACTGACATTCTTTTTTCTTCTCTAGCTATGCATACTAGAACAACAAAATTGCGATGGCATTGATAAATCATGCCGAGTTATACAATAAAGGGTCAATAACAATAAGGGAAGGCCAGATGGAAACACAAACACAATGGGTGACGACCAGTGATCAGCAGCGTCTCGCCGTACGTACCTTTGGGATCACCACCAATCCTGTTTTAGTTTTGGTGCATGGCTATCCGGATCATCAGGAAGTTTGGAAGGATGTGATCCATCATTTGGAACAGGATTATTTTATTGTGACCTATGATGTGCGTGGGGCAGGTGAGTCCTCTGTGCCAAAATGTGTTTCGGATTTCCGTCTGGAACGACTGAGCAAGGATCTTGAAGAAATCACTAATGCCATTATTCCAGGACGAGCTTTTCATTTGGCCGCACATGACTGGGGCTCGATCCAGTCTTGGGAATCGGTGACTGATCCTCGCTTTGAGGGCCGGATTCTTTCATTTACTACCATTTCAGGACCTTGTCTGGATCATGCGGCTTTCTGGATGCGTAATCAATTCAAGCAGAACAAATCAAGATTTTTTAAACAATTAAGTAAGTCCTGGTATATCGTGGCATTCCAGTTGCCAGGTCTGGCACCAGCCGTCTGGAACTTTTTTGATGCCGAACGCTGGGGGCGGGTAGTAAACCAGCTGGAACGAAAACATGACCTGCCGTTGAATCATAATATCGTTAAGGATGGTAAATACGGCATCAAGCTCTATCGGGCTAATTTTATTCCACGTTTGCTGAAACCGCGCGAGCGTTATGCCATCTGTCCGGTACAGGCGATTGTGTTGAAATACGATAATTTTGTCAGTCCGGAACTGGTCGATGAACTGCCGAAATGGGTACGAAATTTCAGAAAAGTCGTGCTCAATGCCAATCATTGGGCGATTTTGAGCCAGCCTGATCTGGTTGCTCAGCATATCCGGGAGTTTATCCAGCAACAGGCTTAATACAGAAATAAGCGCGATTTGTCGGCGGTAAAAAGGCAGGGGAATTTTTATTCTATTTTCTGATAAAATGTCTCCTTTTCTCTCATTCCCGATTTATTATGTTTGCTATTCTTGCTGCTATCGGAGTCATGTTCGGACTCGCTCTGGCACGCGTCCCCGTGGTATTTGCCCTTGTCATAGGTGCAGTGGTTGGTGGTTTGTCGGCAGGTCTTGGCCTGCAGGGAACTTTAGATGCATTTAACAATGGCTTGGGTGGTGGCGCTAAAATCGCGCTGGCGTACGGTATTTTAGGTGCTTTTGCTCTCGCCCTTGCCCGTTCTGGTTTGCCAGATCTTTTGGCCTATAAAATGATCAGTACTTTGAAAGGTGAGGCTGATCTCAAGGCACAAAATCGTGTCAAATACGTGATCTTCTTTACTGTGGCGCTGGCTGCAGTTTTCTCCCAAAACGTCATTCCTGTTCATATCGCCTTTATTCCGGTACTGATTCCGCCTTTACTAGTGGTATTTAACCATCTGCAACTGGATCGCCGTCTGATAGCCTGTCTGCTGACCTTTGGTCTGGTGGGAACCTATATGTTAGTGCCTGTTGGTTTTGGTGCCATCTTCCTGAATGACATTCTGGGCCACAACATCAATACCTTTGGTAAAGCCTATGGTTTCCAGATCAGCAATGATCAGATTCCTGGTGCTATGGCGATTCCTGTGTTTGGTATGTTCATTGGTCTGCTGGTTGCGATGTTTATTAGCTACCGTAAGCCACGTATTTACAAAGATGTTCTTATCGAGCAGCAGCAGAGTATTTCTGCAGAGCTAGGTGTAGAACAGAATACAGGTCGACCACAAATTGCCAAGTTCACCATCTGGATGGCAGTGATTGCAGTTGTGGCAACGTTGGCTGTACAGCTTTATTCCGATTCGATGATTCTGGCTGGTCTGGTCGGCGTTGCGATCCTGAGTTGTGCCGGTATTTTCAAATGGAAAGAAGCGGATGATGTGATCATTAGCGGTATGCGTATGATGGCATTGGTTGGTTTTATCATGATTGCCGCACAAGGTTTTGCGGCCGTAATTGATGCGACCAATCAGGTGCCTGAGCTGGTGAAAGCTTCAGTGGAGTGGATTGGTCAAAGTAAGGCATTGGCAGCATTCCTGATGTTGTTGATTGGTCTGTTGGTGACACTCGGCATTGGTTCATCTTTCTCGACTGTGCCCATTCTGGCGATTATTTATGTACCGCTATGTATCCAGTTTGGTTTTAGTCCGGAAGCGACCATTGCCATCATTGGTACTGCAGCAGCCTTGGGTGATGCAGGTTCTCCAGCGTCGGATTCTACCCTTGGTCCAACCTCTGGCCTGAATATGGATGGTCAACATGACCATATGAAAGACAGTGTGATTCCAACCTTTATCCACTACAACATTCCATTGTTGATTTTTGGTTGGATTGCGGCAATGGTACTTTGATTGTGTGATATTTCATACATTTTAAACTAAATAAATATTATTAATTCCGACTTATTTACTTAGAATAAATAATAATAAAATCAGATTAACTTGGTTGGTTTTATAATCCAACCAGGTTGGTCAGATTAAAATAAATATTAAATAATTACAAATACTTAAATAATAATTAAAATTTGATTTTATAATACCTATTGCATATTAATTTCAGCCATGTTTATTATTAATTAAGGTGTATTTTTCTTAATAATGATTCTTCCAATGGGGTATTTAAAATGTTAAAGCAAGTTGCTCTAATTGCATTAATGGGTCTTTCAGCATCTGCAATGGCAGGTGAGTGGCAAGTGAAAGTGGGGGCTTCTGCATTAGCGCCAACTGGAGATACAAAAACAGGCTTGGGTACCGTTGAAGCGGATAATGAATTAGCATTTACTCCATCTGTAGAATATTTCTTTAATGACAATATTTCTGCTGAATTGCTTCTAGCAGCACCTATCGGTCATGATGTGTTATTAGATGGTGCTAAGGTAGCTAAAATTAAGCAATTACCTCCGACTGTTACAGCGAAATACCATTTTAAAAACTCAACTCGCTTTACACCATATATCGGTGTAGGTGGCACAGCATTTATTGCCTGGGATGAAAGTGGTGTAGCAAAAGATGTTAAAGAAGACTTTGGCTTTGCTGGTCAAGTAGGCTTTAACTACCAACCAGCGGATGCAAAAAACTGGGGTGTATTCTTTGATGCACGTTATGCTCAAATTAGTCCTGAAGTGACTTTAACTGAAGCGGCTGGTGGTGCTAAGTTTGATCTGGATATTGATCCAATGGTTTACACGATCGGTTACAGCTACAAATTCTAAGTTTTAGAATTCTACAAAAGCCTTATCTACGGATAGGGCTTTTTTATTGCAAAATAACAACGATTTATAACGTGATTTAATTGAGTGTACTGCTCAGTATCAAATACAGTTAACGGCATAACTTAACGATAAATTGATTACAGAATAAGAGAAAAGGAAGATCAATAATGAAGTGGTTGATGAAAAGTGGATTGATCTTCTTTGCAGCATGGATGACGCAAGCTCATGCGGCTAGTTTTGATTGCCAGAAGGCCCAAACTCCAACTGAAAAAACTATTTGCCAGAATCGTACTTTGAATGATGCGGATGTGAAAATGGTCACCAGTTACAATATTGTTCGGCATCTGGTACCGATGGGAACGCGTTCTGTGATCCAGAGAGAACAGGTGAAATGGCTAGAATTTCGTGATCAATGTAGGGAATCTGTGGATTGTCTGGCCCAAGTTTACCGTATGCGTCAGCAACAACTGGATTTGCATTTAGACCGGGTCTATCAGCAAGGCTCATTCTAATTGATGAAAATTTTTGCGGGAAAAATGCAAGAGACTATTGAAAATTAAACAACTCACTCCATTCATATAGGCATCAGCACGTCTATATAAAAATGAAAGGAGTGAAGAATGAGCGAAACAAGCGCACAAAAACACAGTTTCCAAGCTGAGGTGGCTCAGTTACTGCACCTCGTCACCCATTCCCTATACTCAAATCCTGAAATTTTCCTGCGTGAACTTATTTCTAACGCATCTGACGCATGTGACAAACTGCGTTTTGAAGGAATCAATCATCCTGAATATTATGAAAATGATCCAGACTTACATGTTCGAGTCAGCTTGGATGCTGAAAATAAAACCATCACTATTTCCGACAATGGTATTGGTCTAAGCGAACAGGAAGCGATTGAAAATCTGGGTACCATTGCCAAATCAGGTACCAAAGACTTTATGTCTAAACTGACAGGTGACCAGAAAGCCGATGCCCAGTTGATCGGTCAGTTTGGTGTGGGTTTCTATTCAGGCTTTATTGTGGCGGACAAGATTACCGTGGAATCACGTCGTGCGGGTTTAGATAAATCTGAAGGTGTGCGCTGGATCAGTAATGGTACCGGTGAATTTGAAGTAGAACAGATCACTAAAGAAAGCCGTGGTACAGACATCATTCTGCACCTGCGTGAAGATGCCCATGACTATCTAAATAGTTATAAAGTTAAGCAGATCATCAATAAATACTCTGACCACATTAGCTTGCCAATCCAGATGCAAAAGGAAGTCTGGCAGGAAGAAGAGGCTGCTGAAGGTGAAGAACCGAAAGGTGGTCAGTATGTGAAAACCGATGAATGGGAAACCATCAACTCGGCCAGTGCACTGTGGACTCGTAACAAGTCGGAAATTACTGAAGAGCAATATATCGAGTTCTATAAGAACCTGAGCCATGACTTTACTGCACCACTGGCATGGACCCATAACCGTGTCGAAGGCAGCACAGAATATACCCAGTTATTGTATGTTCCAAGCAAGGCACCACATGACATTTTTACCCGTGATGCAAAAGCGGGTATCAAACTGTATGTGAAACGCGTATTTATTATGGATGATGCGGATAACCTGATTCCAAATTATCTGCGTTTCGTACAGGGTGTGGTTGATAGTGCCGATTTACCATTAAATGTGAGCCGTGAACTCCTGCAGGAAAGCCGCGATGTAAAAACTATCCGGGAGGGCAATACCCGTCGTGTGCTGACCATGCTGGATAATCTGGCTAAATCTGAAGATGAAAAAGATCAGGAAAAATTCAAGACCTTCTACCGTGAATTTGGTGCGGTACTGAAAGAAGGTTTGGGTGAAGATTTTAGTAATCGTGAACGTATCCTGAAACTGCTGCGTTACGCGACTTCAACCAATGATGAAGTCAGCACTTCATTAGCAGACTACAAAGCCCGTATGAAAGAAGGTCAGAAAGCGATTTACTATGTGACCGCTGAAAGCCTGAATGCAGCGAAAAACTCACCTCAGCTGGAAGTATTCAAGAAAAAAGGCATTGAAGTACTGCTGATGACTGAGCGTGTGGATGAGTGGGCCATGAATTTCGTGCATGAGTTCGATGGTACACCACTGAAAAACGTGTCTAAAGGTGCTGTAGATTTAGGTGATCTACAGGATGCTGAAGAGAAGAAAGCGCTTGAAGCAGCGGCTGAGCAGTTTAAGCCTGTGGTAGAAAAATTGACTGACTCGTTAAAAGATAAAACCAAAGAAGTGCGTGTAACCACTCGTCTGGTGGATTCCCCAGCCTGTCTGGTGACTGGTGAAGGGGAGTTGTCGCCACAACTGATCCGTATGCTCAAAGATGCGGGTCAGTCTGTACCAGATAGCAAACCGATTCTGGAAATTAACCCTGAGCATCCATTGGTGAAAAAACTGGAAAGCTCGGAGCAGTTCGAAGATCTGGCCAATGTGATCTTTGATCAGGCGGTGATTGCTGAAGGTGGTTTACCAGACAATCCGGCTGAATATGTCAAACGCATTAATAGCTTATTACTTGCTTAAGTGAAGAAACTAGAAAAAAGCCTTTCCAAAGAAGGGCTTTTTTATTTCTGGATGAGTTGAAATTTAGAAAATAGCTTCCAGACGCAGGGCAGCACCTAAATAATGGCTACGGTCTTCACGATGGTCGTTCAAATAATTGACATCGGTCTGTATAAAAAACCATTCCCGCAGAAAAGGCTGGCGCCAGGAAACATAAGGTCCCCAACTGTTCAGGCGCAAGTTGGTGTCATTCATATAACCACCGGTATAAACGCCGTAGCTGAAACGATGGTCATTAAAGAACTGATGCTGACGGAAGGTGTAATTATCCCAGCGCAGATCATCCTCCTGTTCATCGGCATAGGTCAGACTTAACTGGTTGGAAAGAAAGGCTTCATTGGGACGTGCATGGGTCAATTCCAGGTTGGTACGTAGATAGTTTTCGCTATCGATACCATAACGATAGATCTGTTCCGCATGGAAACTAAAATCATTGTGTAACTCCCAGTCGCGACTGGCCTTTAAACGTACATAGAGGTCATCTCCGGAACGGACACCCAAATCTAGATCGGTTTCGAAAGGCAATTTTTTCGACAGTTCGGACCAACGTAAGGCCAGAGAGCTGTTGTCTTCCCGGGTTCGACTACGATCCAAGCGTTTGCCCGGTTCACTCCCTGGATTTTCATTGGTAATTGCGATATTTCCTTCCAGCTCGTTATCCAAGCTGTCATCACCAAAAACCAGGCTCAGTTTACGTTCTAGGGTAGGAAGCTTGATCCGGCCACGAATACGGGGCTTGATCTCATATTCGTCGTATTTATTCCAGCTATTATCTAAGATCACACGTAAGGTCGCATGTGCTGGTTCGTCTTCATTGGGTTTTCCAAACCAGTTGTTCATTTTGTCTGCAGTTTGATCTGCCCAATTGCGTACCCCTTTTTGCTGGCGATCCACCCAACTTCTGTCTTCAGTTTCAGTGGTGCGGGGCACAATTGGCTCATTGGATTGTTGAGGAAGAATCGTGGGAGTACTATCAATTAATTTAGGGATCTGATCCAATAAACTAAATCCTTTTGCCGGCTCTGGCTCCTCTATATTCTTATTAGGAGATTCTTCTGTCCGTATATCAGGTTCAGACTGGTCAGGTGTTGCCCATATCGTGGGACTGATACAGGCGAGACTGACCAGAATTAGGGGGAGTGGCAAAATTCTGTTTGTCGTCATAAGGTCATCTTGCTCTTTTTCTTTGTATTTCAAATATAACTTTGCAGAAGAGCGAGATTGAATCAATCAAGGGATACAAAATTACATCAATTTTTCTAAGGCTTTACTGAGAATGGCATCATATAGCGCATGAACATCTATGGGTTCTTTAAAATCAAGAATAATTTGATGAATCATCTGCCAGTTAATTTGCTGATCACGTTTCAGGATTAGACAAGGATAAACCTGTTCAGATGATGATAGCGAAAGCCGTTTTTCACCATGGATCAAACGCAGTTTTTGCCGTTCTTCTAGGAGCAGCATTGGAGTATGAAACTCTGCTTCTACTTCATCAAATGTTATCAATTTCTTAGTAACTATCAGATGCAGAGGAATATACGGAGAATAATTCTCCTGCTGCCAGATCAATCGGGCCTGTTGGGAATAAGCGTGATAAAGTGAATCCAATTGCAAAAATTGTGTGCTTAACTCAGTGGAAGAGACGCTTTTAATCGCAGCGATTCGATATCCAGCCTGCTTTCCCCAAAGTTGTATCAACTCAATGGCTTTCTGCCATTCTGGCACACCTAGGAGCATAGCATAATGGCTAAAGCGTCCGAGGTGATCAACTTGTTCCGCTAGATATACAGGCTGTTGATTTAAGTCAGTTTCTTTTTGATTGTACCAGGCTATTTTTACATGGTTTTCAATCGCTGGGTGTTCTAACTGAAGTTGATAGAAATTTTGAGGCACAGCAAAGTTAAATTCTGAAACTTGAAAGGAGAGGTTTTGCCACTGTAAAGAAGCAGAAATCTCTAGTTTAACTGTCTTTTCAGTATTGTCAGGCTGTGGTTCCTCGCGGACCAGATCTATGGTGTCGATCGCTGCTGGTTGTATTTGAGGTTGAAGATCAACGCTATTTTCAGATGGTAAATCCTGAACAGCTGATAACTCCTCTCTGATTTCACGTTTGGAGATATAAGGGTCAATGCTTGGGGCAGGAGAGCTATCCTCGATCATTTCCAAGGATAAAGTGGTTGCAGCAGCCTGTAATTCCATATCAGTCTTTAGACATGAGGAAAGTTCTTGCTGATGTAATAACCATTTAAAACTTTGTTCAATATCCGCCCACTCACTGACCAGAGCCTGACGATTCGGAGAAGGGATTAACCAGATTTGCCAGCCACGTTTAGGATCATGCAGGAAAGCCCAGCCAGAAAGAGGATGAGCATAGAGAGTAGTTTGTAAAGTCTGGTGATCCTGGAAAAATCCGCGATAGCTGTAATAATAATGGCTTTCTTTTGCAAATTCCTGTGCAGCTATTTCAGGCTGAGTACGGGTTTTAAATGCCAAAATTTGCTTTTTGAAAATAGGTTCATTACATTGCAGAAAAATTTCATGTACCCGCTTTTTAGAACGAGCGACTTCATATAGACTGAGGTTACGATGCTCTAAATCATGTCCGAGTTGATGTAATTCTTTAATCAGATGGATTTTTTCAAGGGCATTCATCATGGCGATCTGCTACACATATTTGAGTGCTTTATCCAGGCTTTGAGCCAGAAGAATATTGGCTGCCAGTTCAATCAGTTTATATTCGGCAGAGTTAGGATCTGTATATTGTTCCGCGATCTGGAGTAGACGATCAATGGGAAATGCCTGAGGAGAAAGTTTACCTTGTACTAATGCCTGCAATTCATTCATAGCAAACTGGATATAATTAAAATTGGTTATTTTTTGATTATAGGCAAGGAAAATAAAAAAATGTTATTTTTTATCAAATATTTTCTAGAGATTTCACTCAGTAAAATCTGGAAAAGTGTCAAAGATCACAATAAAAAACAGGCCGCATAAGCAGCCTGTTGTAGTAAAAAGCAATTTAAAACCTAAGCCTGTTGAGCAGTTCCAGCTGTATCGGCTGAAGCAGTTTCAACTGCAGGTGCCTGTTTAGTTGGAAAGTCTGGTGTATAGACAATCTGAGCAGTCGTAGTTACTGAAAAAGCCATCACAGCTGCAGCCAAAGCAAATTTAATTGCGTTCATAACATCACCTTTTAAACAGATGTTCGAGATGTCGAACTGGGAGAAAATTGAACCTTATTTACGTGAATAATCATATCAATCTACTGCTATGAAAAAATGATCAATTCGGCAATTTTGTTAAAATTATAAAAAATTATTGATTAAAAACAAATAATTAGAATTTTTACTCTATTTTTGATGATGCCTAGCGATGAACCAAGACCTGATTTTGATAACTCTAAACTGAGATAGGATGAGCATAAAACAGATGCATAATCCTCTCTAAAGTTCGTCATCATATAGTCAATAATACAATGTAAAACCTGTGTAAGGATTTGCTGTGAGATGTTTAAACAGACATTTTAAAATTATCAAATTCACTATGATGAGAGTTCATTCATCATAACAAGAGAGCTCCATTATGGCTATTGCAAAAGTGGTCGAAGTCAATTCAAGCAGCACGAAAAGCTTTGAGGATGCCATCCAGAGTGGAATTACCAAAGTGACAGAAACAGTAAAAAATGTTCAGGGTGCTTGGATTAATGAACAGAAGGTCGTGGTCAAGGAGAATAAGATCACAGAGTACCGGGTCAATCTTAAAATTAGTTTTTTGGTCGAATAATCTGAAATAAAAAATCCCCATACCAGATGGGGATTTTTATATAAGTGTAATTATTCAGATTTAGGGACTTCACACTGTTCATCAGTACACTGTGGCGCTGCTGCTTGTGGGCCTTCTAAGGCTTTTTCCAATACCTGTACAAAGACTTCTTTGGGTTGAGCACCTGCTAGTGCAATACGTTGATCAAAGACAAAGAACGGCACACCCGTCACTTTGAGTTGGTCGCGTGCCAGCTCCTGATCAAACTTGACGAAATCTGCAAATTCATCTGAATCCAGCACATCATCGACTTCAACCGGATTTAGGCCAATACGTGCAGCAACATCTTCCAAAGTTTCACGCTCACCAATCGGCAGACCTTGAGTCATGTAACTATAGAAAAATGCTTCTTCAGCTTCATTGCCCAAGCCTTTGCTTTGTGCCAAGTGAATGATGCGATGTGCATTAAAGGTATTGCCGGAATTGGCACCTTCCCAGTTAAATTCAATGCCTTCAGCTTTGGCCATCTCAGCAATATTGCATTGCATCTCTTCAACTTCTGCAATGCTACGACCATACTTTTGTGCTAAACGTTCTGAATTGGAAATTTCCTGACGTGCTGGTGCTTCAGGATCTAACTGAAAGCTATGCCAATGCACTTCAAGCTCTACACCAACTTGTGCTGCAGCCGCTTCCAGACGTTTTTTTCCAATATAGCAAAAAGGGCAAACCACATCAGACCAGATATCTACACGCATGAAATTTCCTGAATATTCTCGTTAAAAGAAGTATGAGGGCGCAGTTGATAAATTTAAAGTCTATAATATTTTTAAGTATTTACTTTACAATTCCTCCAAAAATATGGAGGGGTAAAAATCCAGAAGATTTATGCAAATTAAATACCGTAATCATATAAAAAAATGCGTTGAAATTTTTTAAAAATATTTAATAAATCAATAAGATGAATGGTAGTGTTGGGTGTGTGAGAAAGTGCTATTTTCAATGATACGTACAATATCGTACGTGTCATTGAAGGCAGTCGTATGTATCGGGTCGTTTCTTGCATACTCATGATGATGGTCTTGGGTATGATGACTACTACGGCTAAAGCAGAATTCTATCGTTCATCCACTATGCAAGTGTTAGAAGATAATGCTTTGGCCAGGGTTACAGGGCAAGACAACTCAATTTAAACTGCAATGGATCCGCATCGTTTAGATGGACTTAAAATCATTGAGGCGTTAAACCAGTATGAACTCCATCAACAATAAGGTTTAAGCAGGCTGACAAGCTTTTTTTACCGTAATGCACAAGGGCAGCTAATTTTACAAATCAATCAAGAGGTGGTTTCCATTGGAATAATTGAGTTTCGATTATCTTTTGATGGGTTTGCTGATATAGGAGAATCGATCGCAAGTCAGATCCAATTCTTTTAACCCTCCCAATAAAAAACGCCCCGAAGGGCGTTTTTTGATGATGCGATTAATTATGCAGATTTCGCTTCTTTCGCAGCAGGACTTAACATAGAACCTGTTGCTTCAAAGTTTTCATGCCAGCTTAATGCTTCATTTAGCAGGTGAGGGGTTTGACCACCTTTTGCACAGGCACGGTCGAAGTAATCATTCAGTGCATCTTTGTACATTGGGTGTACACAGTTATCGATGATGGCACGAGCACGCTCACGAGGTGCCAGACCACGTAGGTCTGCCAGGCCCTGTTCAGTAACCAGTACGTCAACGTCATGACCGGTGTGGTCAACGTGAGATGCCATTGGGACAACTGAAGAGATGTCACCGCCTTTCGCAATAGACTTGGTCACGAAGATTGCAATGTGTGCGTTGCGTGCGAAGTCACCTGAACCACCGATACCGTTCATCATTTTGCTACCGCAAACGTGAGTAGAGTTCACGTTACCGTAGATATCGAATTCAAGCGCAGTATTGATCCCGATAATACCTAGACGACGTACCAGCTCTGGGTGGTTTGAGATTTCTTGTGGACGAAGCACAAGTTTGTCTTTGTATTGCTCAAGGTTGTTAAATACTTTTTCGCCGTATTTTGCAGAAAGAGTAATAGAGGAGCCTGAAGCAAATTTCATTTTACCTGCATCGATCAGGGCAAAAGTACAGTCTTGCAGTACTTCCGAGTACATGATCAGGTCTTCAAAGTTAGATTCTTTTAGACCAGTCAATACTGCGTTGGCAATTGAACCAATACCTGCCTGAAGTGGGCCAAGGTTTTTCGGTAAACGGTCTGCTGCCACTTCTTTTTCGAAGAATGCGATCAGGTGGTTGGCAATAGATTGAGTCTCATCATCCGGTTCAGTCACAGTTGATGGAGAGTCGTGGTATTCACCGTTAAATACGATACCGACAATCTTAGATGGATCAATATTGATTGCATGGGTACCAATACGCTCATCTACTTGAGTCAGTGGAATAGGTTGACGTGTTGGACGATAAGTTGGGATATAGATATCGTGTAAGCCTTCAAATGCTGGGCTTAAGTTTGTGTTGATTTCTACAATGACTTTTTCTGCAAAAATGGCAAAGCTTGCAGAGTTACCAACCGAAGTTGTAGGAATGATGCCGCCGTCTTCAGTGATCGCGACTGCTTCAATCACTGCTACATCTGGTTTTTTCAGCTGCTGGTTACGCATTTGTTCAACAGTTTCAGACAAGTGCTGATCGATGAACATCACTTCGCCTTTGTTGATGGCTTTACGTAAAGTGTTGTCTACCTGGAATGGCAGGCGACGTGCCAATACACCGGCTTCTGTTAGTTGTTTGTCCAGGTCATTACCCAGAGAGGCACCAGTGATAAGAGTAATCTTTAATGGGTTCGCTTTTGCCTGCTGCACCAGAGCCAGTGGAACCGCTTTCGCTTCGCCTGCACGGGTGAAGCCACTCATACCTACAGTCATGCCATCTTTGATGAACTGGGCTGCTTGTTCTGCACTCATTACCTTATTGTGTAGGGATGCTAAACGGATACGGTCTAAAGACATTTGAACTCTCTTAAATTCCTGAACACTGATACGGATTGTACCGATCAAAAAAAGTATTTTGCATAGGTGTTAGGCTAAGGTCTAATTTTTTAGCTAAATAACAGTATAAAAAACCATGATGATTTTTAATATATTGATTAATATATATTTTATATGAAAGGTGAAATAAAATCGAAAGTTTAAATGTTTAAATATTAAGCTGTCGTTAAAAATGATCAGTGATAGTTTGGCGGATTTTTTCTAGTGTCGTTGGCTCAGTCGGAGTCTCTGATTCATCCTGATTTAAGGGTAGTGAAATAATCGCTTCAAGGCCGCCTTCGGGACGATTATGAATATGTAATTCACCGGAATGGATGTCTACGATCCGTTTGACAATGGCTAAGCCTAAACCGCTACCTTGCACGGTACGCGCGGAATTTCCACGCACAAAAGGTTGCATCAAATCTTCAATCTGGTCTTCAGGAATACCTTCACCATGATCTGCGACTTTGATCAGTAATCGATCCTGATCAGTATGGGCGGAAAGCTCGATGGGTTCGGCACCATAGCGTTTAGAATTATTAATTAAGTTACCAATCAAACGCTTAAGTGACATACTACGTGCCTGAATCAGGGGCAATTCCTGTGGAGTAAAACGGATATCGAGTGGCTTAAACTGGGTTACCAGTTCTTGTAATAAAGTATTGACGTTGGTTTCCTGAGGTTCTTCATCCGATCCATCCCGCATATAGGAAATGAACTGATTTAAAATTGCATCCATATCCTCCACATCATAAATCAAACCTTCTTTCAGAAAATCTTCATCTGGCATCATTTCAGCACTTAGACGGATTCGGGTTAGGGGAGTACGCAGGTCATGAGAGATCCCGGCAAGCATGATACGGCGATCACGTTCAGTCTGATCCAGCGTATAAATCATCTGGTTAAAGGCATGGTTCACTTGACGGATTTCTAGCGGACCGTGGTTGGTATCCAGATAAGGTGCTGAGCCAGTTTTACTATAGCTGTTTGCGGCATTCTGTAAACGACGTAGAGGGCGATTCAGCTGACGAACTAAGGTCAGAATGATGATACCGGCAATCAGTGGAATACCCAGCAACCAAGCAAAAATGAGTTCAGGACTATAGTTGGCATAGGTTTTTAGTGGTTCACGTACCCAGTTGCCATTCATTTCAGGGGTTTGGATCCAGATGCGTGGACTTGGCTTGAACTGGAAATAAACGGTTGCTTCTTGAATGCGAAGTTCATTAGCCAGCTTTTCCTCAATTTTATTGGTAAAAAACTCAGCAATGACTTTTTCACGAATATTGGGAAATTGCTTAGGATTAGTGATGTATTCAATGCCAATGCGGTTTTTTAAGTAAGCATCGATATCCACTTCCTGATCATGGTGATACATGCGTAAGTCAGGGTTATGTAGAATTTCCAGTTCAACAGCGAGATAGCGTGCATGGTGCTGAATTTCTGGAAGATACAGGGTGCGCCAAAAGAACCACATCGACATAAACAGGCTAAATAGCACCACAAATAGAACCAGGACAGCCGTGCGCATAGCGGCTGAACGCGGTTTGATCTTGTCGAGAAAACGTTCCCAAGGGGTGCGTTTCTTTTCTGAATAACGGACAAAATCAGTAAATTCTTGTGGGTCGATGGGGTCGAGTTTCACACCAGCATCCTGTAGGCATTAAGTAGTAAAAATATTGTTAGAGAAAAAATTGCCACTTTTGCCTTTGATTAAGGAAATTGAATTTTATTTTAGAACAAGTAGAAATAGTTACTTAAATTAGCTATGCTATTCGCTGGTTCAGTCCTCTTTAAAAAATAAAATTTAAGTGGGAAGATAACGAATAGCATGAGGGACATTAAACATAAATTTAATAGTCCCTTTTTATTTCTTTTAAATTATTCAGCACCATCTGGAACGAAGACGTAACCGACACCCCAAACTGTTTGAATGTAACGCGCACGAGCCGGGTTCTCCTCGACCAGACGACGCAGGCGAGACACCTGAACATCAATCGAACGTTCCATGGCACCCCATTCACGACCACGCGCCAGATTCATAAGCTTGTCACGTGTCAGTGGTTCACGTGGATGTTGTACTAGGGCTTTTAGAACGGCAAATTCGCCAGTGGTTAAGGTTACGACTTGACCTTCGCGGGTGAGGGTGCGGGTAGATAAATCCAGTGACCATGGACCAAAGGAAACGACTTCCATTTGTTGGCTTGGCGCGCCTGGAACTTCACGTACTTGACGACGTAAGATGGCACGGATACGTGCGAGTAACTCATTTGGGTTAAATGGTTTTGGCAGGTAATCATCAGCGCCAGCTTCCAGACCGGCAATACGGTCTGAGTCGCTGCCACGTGCAGTGAGCATAATAATCGGGGTGTCGATATTGGATTGGCGTAAACGACGACAGATACTCAGACCATCCTCAACCGGAAGCATAAAATCGAGCACGATCAGAGAGAACAGTTCCCGCTGCAACAGTCGATCCATCTGGGTTGCATCATGCGCTGTTTTGACTACAAATCCTTTATCTTCCAGAAAGCGCTGCAGCAAAGTACGTAAACGGACATCGTCATCGACAACCAGAATGCGTTCTACCCGATCGGTTTCGGTATGTACTGCATCGGATTTTTCAGCGGGTACAACTAAACTCATGAGGTGCTCCTTTATTCTTTATTGTCGTCTTAAACAAAAACTAAGTGATGTCTTGAGTATACGATTCATTTATAACGATTGACTATGCTCTAAAGCAACAAAAATCGCAGTTAAAATCAAGGTGTAGATACCAAATATATACATCTCAGGGCGAAAAGTTTCGCTTTTATTGGCCTATTTGCATGAGGGGATATCGTGACTCATCCATTATTCATTTCAGCACATCTGACAACTGATATAATTCCTTGAGCTAAATTAATAAAAACAATTGTGGATTTTATAGACCTGGTCTTTATAATCATGCCATTTAGTACTTATCCTTGTGGGATCAAACACGATGACTGACTTAGTTCAGCAGTTGGCAAAAGAACTTGCCGTACGTCCAAATCAAGTAGAAGCTGCCATCAAATTGATTGATGAAGGTGCCAGTGTTCCATTTATTGCACGTTACCGTAAAGAAGTAACACAGGGCCTAGACGATACGCAACTTCGCCAGCTCGACACACGTTTATCGTATTTACGTGATTTGTTTGAACGCCGTGAAAAGGTGATTGAATCACTAAAAGAACAAAATAAACTGACTGATGATTTATTGGCGCGTGTCAATGCCGCTGAAACCAAGAATGCACTTGAAGAGATCTATGCGCCGTACCGTCCGAAGCGTACTAGCAAGTCTTTCAAGGCGAAAGAAGCTGGTCTTGGTCCAATTGCAGAACGAATTTTCCAGGAAGAAGTTGATCCGGCAGAAGCACTGGCTGGCTTTAGCCATGAAGATTATCCGGATCTGGAAAGCCAGCTCGATGCCATCCAGCACATTCTGATTGATGAGTGGGCGCAGAACATTGCGCTGACTGCTGAACTGAAAGCGACATTTGCAAAAACTGCCATTTTAAAAAGTTTAGTTGCCAGCGATGAGAAAAAAGAAGTCGGTAAAAAATTCCGCGATTACTTTGATTTTTCAGAAAGCCTAAACAAAGTTCCTTCGCACCGTTTATTGGCGATGCTGCGTGGCCGTCAGGAAAATGTCCTAGGCTTAAAAGTGGATGGTGAAGATGAAGCACCATTGGCGCGTATTGAAACCGAATACAATCTGGATGCGATCCAGCCACAATCCCGTCAGGATTTCCTGAAACAGACTGCAAAACTGTTCTGGCTCGGTAAAGTACGTCCAACGGTTGAACATTCTTTATTGACTGAAAAACGTCTGGCAGCAGAAGCAGAAGCGATGCAGGTGTTTGCTGAGAATCTGCGTCATTTATTATTGTCTGCACCAGCTGGCGCACGTACCACACTGGGCGTCGATCCGGGGATCCGTACTGGTGTGAAACTGGCTGTGGTAAATGAGTCAGGTGATGTACTGGCACATAGCACGATTTATCCATTTGCACCAAAAGAAGATAAAGAAGGTTCACTGGCTGAACTGGTACGTCTATGCCGTGAATTCAATGTCGACCTGATCGCGATTGGGAATGGTACCGCAAGCCGTGAAACTGAAGCACTCATTGCTGAAATGATGGCTGCCAATACGGATCTAAACCTAACCCGTGTTTCTGTATCAGAAGCAGGTGCATCAGTCTATTCAGCATCTGAATTGGCATCTCAGGAATTGCCTGAGCTGGATGTATCTATTCGTGGTGCAGTATCGATTGCACGCCGTTTGCAAGATCCCCTGGCTGAACTGGTGAAGATCGATCCTAAATCGATTGGTGTGGGTCAATACCAGCATGACGTCAACCAGACTGGTCTGGCTCAAACGCTGGAAGCAGTTGTTGAAGATTGTGTGAACTCGGTCGGTGTCGATGTGAATACAGCATCGGCGGCAATTCTGGGTTATATCGCGGGTCTGAATAAATCGATTGCGCAGCAAATCGTGGAATTCCGTAAGGAAAATGGCCGTTTTGACAACCGTCAGGATCTGAAAAAAGTACCGCGTTTAGGTGAACGTACTTTTGAACAGGCAGCAGGCTTCCTGCGCATTCAAAATGGTTCTGAGCCATTAGATGCATCTGCAGTGCACCCAGAGTCTTATGAACTGGTGAATAAGATTGTTGCTTCTAAAGCTACAACTGTAAAAGACATCATCGGCAATACTGAAATTATTCGTCAGGTCAATGCTGAAGAATTTGTGGATGATAAATTCGGTCTGCCAACGATTCAGGATGTATTGAGCGAACTGGAAAAACCGGGTCGTGACCCGCGTCCAGAATTCTGTACTGCGAAGTTCCGTGATGACATTACTGAAGTGGCGCAGCTGACTGAAGGTATGCAGTTGGAAGGTGTGGTGACTAATGTCACCAACTTTGGTGCATTCGTGGATGTTGGTGTGCATCAGGACGGTCTGGTGCATATTTCTGAACTGGCCAATGAATTCATTGCTGATCCACATAAAGTGGTGAAACCAGGTCAGATCGTTCAGGTTCGTGTCTTAAACGTGGATGTAGAACGTAACCGTGTCAACCTGTCGATGCGTCCAGAAGGCTCAGAAGCACATGCGAAAGCACCACGTCAGCCACGTCGTGAACAGAATAATGAACAGCGTGGTGAGCGTAAGCCTCAAGGCAAGCGTCCACAGCAGGCACGTGGTGAACGCCCGCAAGGCAAGAAACCACAATCTAAGCCACAAGAAAACAAGATTGGTGGTTTAGGTGTATTGTTATTACAGGCCGGGATTAAAGGTTCGAAGTAATTTTTAAGCATCAAAAAAACCTCCCGAGTGGAGGTTTTTTTTATTGAATGTTTCTTATGAATTGATAATCGGTACGATCCAGCTACAGATAATTAGCATAATGCCCAGATGACCTAATTTACGTGTCACATAGACCAGTTTAGAAGGCGCTTGTTCCAACTGTCGTGCATATTCTTCCAGACTTAAGCCTTGCTTGTTGCGACTGGTAAAAAGAAACACACCCAGATCAATACAGATCAGGATCGTACCAATATCTGCGACCAGTTCCATCAATTCAAATTGCTGGGTATATAGCGCCATACCCACGCTATAAATCAAATAAACGCCAAAGGCTAAACATGCATATTGCAGGACAACTAAAAATTTCTGCATAAATCTCAACAATTCAAAAATAAAAAACAATTCTGTCCCTTAGTTCGGGGCAGGGTAGGCAATTACAAGGGTTGCATCACTTCAGCGAAGCGCTGTTTCTCGACCAGTTCCAGGAATTCATCACCTAGACGTTGGCTTTCGGCAATACAGGCTTTCCAGAGCTGGATGCGTTGCTTTTGATCCAATCCTTTTAAGGTGAAGTCCTTGCGGTCTGGCAAACGTCCCAGCGGCAAGCTTTGTAGATATTGCTGTGAGGGAGAGATGAGCAAAGTTCGTGCCTGATTTTCAGGAGTGGCCGTGCGTTTAAATAGTTTATCGAACCAGCCCGGCGTAATACTGTCGGTAAAGTGTGGATAGAGCACAAGACCATCGGTTTCGAAAGGCAGGTCAATATGATAGTCAATCAGGCCACCATCCCGGTAGCTGCCTTGTGGTGCATCTGGAATTTCCCGAATGGCTGCCATCACCCCTGGAATCGAGGCAGAAGCCATCAGCCATGGCAATACATTTTGCTCCGTTAGAGTCTGATAATGGGTACTAAAGTCATCATCCGTAATTTTAAATTGAGAGCCCATCCTCGGTTGACTGATCACACGCTGCATAAAATGGCGGCTATGACGACGCCCTAGAGCAGTTGTGCCTACAATTCCTGCTACAGAAGCGAGTAAAGGAAGGGCTTTATCACTCTGGAAAATATGCTGGGCTTTAATCGAAAGTACCGCCAGGTGGTAGTCAGGGTGATTGACTAGCTCAGCTTCTTTACCTTGAACCAGGGTTTTCAGCATGTCATAACAGATGTCACTCACTTGCTGGCGGCTCATTTTTTTATGAAAACTTAGATTGGTATATAACTCACCGAGTAACTCAGTACCTTGTTTAGCACCATGTGCTGCAATACTAGCGAAACGCCAGCTACCAATAGAAGAACCAATTAAGGTACACCGTTGCGGAGCACGTTGTAGGAAATCGCCAAAAATCGCCTGATCCAGACCCTGAATGCCAATACCCTTTGGGCCGCCTGCCGCACCGGGAATAATCTTGACCTGTGCTGGCTGTAAACCTTCCTTCAAAATCATTTCTCGTGCTAAATGACCAGCACGAATGGTAAGGGCGGGAGCAGGTTTCTGTAAAATCTGGATCATGACACCGCAATTAAAATTTAAAGTGAGGTTATTTTAAACCAAAGTGTATTCAGTCCAATGGCGAGAAGTATTCGAAGGTGACTTGAAAGTCATTAGGGGATGAAAAAGCTTGAACAGATCAAGCTTTTTTAAATTATTTAGCAATCCGCCAGACTGCAAGAATGCTTACCAGTACAATGAGAATGACTGAGATAAACCAAGGCGAAATAATGGCAATCGTCAGTAGAATCGCCATGATACTGCCAAAAATCCAGCTGCGTTTTTGCTGATGTTCCATTTGTAAACGCATGCTTTGTAATTCATTGAGCTGCTTGGCATGCCAGGCAGACTGATTTTTAAGACCATTCAAACTATCAATCATTAAAGTTGGCAGGTCTTGAGCGCCGAGCAATAGATCCGGGATTTTTTGTCCGAGTTCCTTAATATTCTTTTGCGGATTCATCTGGGCTTTAACCCAATCGGTCAGGATTGGTTTGGCCAGACTCCAGATGTCCAGTTCTGGATACAGATCAGTACCCAAGCCTTCCACATGGACTAATGTTTTCAATAACAACATCAGTTGTGGTGGAATTTCCAGGTGAAAACGACGTGCAATATCCATGACCTGAATCAGAATACCGGCAAAGTCCAGCTCGTGCATCGGTTTAGACACCATTGGTCCCACGGTCCGGCGCATTTCACGGGCGAGTGCATCCTGATCAGTACCTGGTGGAATCCAGCCCGCCTGATGCACAATCTGAATTAGCTGCATAAAGTCGCTATTCATGACCGCCAGCAACATACGTGCGACCGTCATCTGGTCATGCTTGGACAGCTCACCCATAATCGCACAGTCCAGCGCAATAAAGCGTGGATTGGCCGGATTGATGGTTTCCACAAAGACATTGCCCGGGTGCATGTCGGCATGGAAGAAGTTGTCACGGAAGACCTGAGTAAAGAAGATGGTCAGGCCTTTACGCGCCAGATCGGCACGATCCATACCCAGCTTGTCAAAGGTTTCGACATCCGAGATCGGTACACCGGTAATCCGTTCCGCAACCAGCACATCCTTACTGTCCATATAGACTTCAGGGACATACATCATGCTCGAGCCAGTGAAATAATGGCGCATACGGCGGGTATTATCCGCTTCTAGCGTCAGATCTAGCTCATTCAGAATAATCTGACGATAGTCCTGAATAATTTCATTCAGGTGCAGGGCACGGGCGGCTTCCAGACGTTTTTCTAAAAAATCACCCAGCCAGCTGAGGATTTCAAAATCCTGCAGAATCTGTTTGCGGATGTTAGGACGGGTGACTTTGACAATCACTTCACGGCCATCATGCAGGGCGGCAGTATGCACCTGCGCAATCGATGCAGCAGCTAATGGCTGAGCATCAAAACGGGCAAACAGGGTATTTACATCAGCTTTCAGGGATTCCTGAATGCGCATTTTCGCTAGATCATTGTCGAATGGCTTGACCTGGTCTTGTAGCAGGACCAGTTGTTGTAGCACTTCAGGTGGAATCAGGTCGCGACGGGTCGACAGCAATTGCCCCAATTTGATTGCCAACGGCCCCATTTCCTCCAAAGCTTCTTTCAGCTTGAGCGGATTCTTGCGTTCACGACTAGACCATGCTGCCGGATGCATACGAATCAGGGACAGCACATGACGGGCTTTTTCAGGGAGTTCATCCGCAGGAAACAACGTATCGAGTCGATAGTGCGCGGCAATGCGCCAAAGTTCGAGTAAACGTGAAACGTGCGGAATCATATAATGTTGTACCTAGTTCTGGGTTGAATCTTGTTGCTGTTCAATCTGCTGTTGAAGCTGGCGAATCTTGGCTTCAACACGATCAATATTCTGATTAAGTATACGCGTATCTTGCTGTAAATCATCCATTTGCCAGCGTGCAGCAAACAGGCCACTGTCTTCTTTCAGGGCATCTTCAGCAAAGAATAGACCACTTTGTAGCGTGCGTTTCAGTTGTTTTGGTGCCAGTTGCAGCTTGCCAATTTCATGAGCAAGCTTTGGTCCGATCCACGGGCTGAGATGGGCAGCCAGATCCGGTTCAGCTTGCTGCATGATGCGCTGGATTTCCTGCAAAAGCTTATAGTCACCTTGTACTGGAATCGTGCCAATTTCATCGGAAAGCAGCAGTTTGAGTAGTTCGACTACATTGCTGACCTGTAAGGTCGCAGTAGCTTCAGGAATCTGCGTATCCTGAGCTTCATAAGGACGCTGTTCGAAGATTGAAGGCGTTTCTGTATGTCCGGTCGGTGTAGGTTCCAGACGAATTTTGCCATCATCAAAGAAGACATCGACAGAAAGTTGTGGTGAGGCAATCACTACACGCAGCATTTTGCCCGCCAAAGCATTGAACTGAATGCGGGTAATCGCATCCAGATCAATGTAATGGTGGATCACACGTTCAATGGCACCGAGTGCCAGAATTGACCACATGAATAAAAACCTTAGAGTTTAAAACCACGGTGAACGGCAACGATACCACCTGTCAGGTTGTGGTAGTCACAGTTTTGGAAGCCAGCATTTTCCATCATGCCTTTCAGGGTGCGTTGGTCTGGGTGCATACGGATCGATTCAGCCAGGTATTTATAGCTTTCCGAATCGTTGGCAACCAGTTTGCCCATCAATGGCAATGCAGTGAAGGAATACAGGTCATATAGTTTGGCAAATGGTTCGAAGACTGGTTTAGAAAATTCCAGTACCAGCAGACGGCCACCTGGTTTCAGTACGCGATACATTGCAGCCAGGGCTGCATCTTTGTCAGTCACATTACGTAGACCAAAGGAGATGGTCACCAGATCAAAGCTGTTGTCTGCAAATGGTTCCAAAGTTTCTGCATTGGCCAAGACGAAATCAACATTAGTACAGCCAGCATCAATCAGACGGTCACGACCAACATTTAGCATAGATTCGTTAATATCGGATAAAACCACATGACCTGTTGGACCCACTTCACGGCTAAACACTTTGGCCAGGTCACCAGTACCCCCGGCGATATCCAGCACGTGCTGACCGCGACGTACGCCTGACATATTGATGGCGAAACGTTTCCACAGGCGGTGAATGCCGAATGACATCAGGTCATTCATGATGTCGTATTTGCTGGCGACTGAGTGGAATACTTCTGCCACTTTCTGGGCTTTTTCTTCACTATTGACAGTTTGATAGCCGAAGTGAGTAGTTGGGCCGACATTACCGGTATTGGCACCACGTGGCAGGTTATATTTCGGCACGCTACCTGTTACAGGCGTATCGGTCAGGCGTTGTTCTAAAGATTGTTGCTGACCTTGTGGCGTGCCTTGTGGTAATGGTGCAGTTAAGAATGGGCTCACTTTGTCTGTTTGTTGTGCCGACTCGGGTGCAGGGGTAGGCGTGGTATTTTCATTCGACATTGGAGTCACTCCTAACGTATCAATAGGGTTAAGCTTGCATTCTTGCATGGACTGCATAATGACAGATTCTAAGAAGTTATACAGCAATCATCATGCAATTGTTATGAATAATATACAGAAAAAAGCCTATTTAGATGAAATCTCGGTCAGAAAATCAATCAAAAATGAGCACAAAACGCCATGCTTTACGACATAGAGTATGCACGCTATCAGACCTTAATCAATATAGTTGAGTCTTTTAAGGAGGCAAAAAATTAAAAATCTTTTGTAGGTTTTAGCTGACACGGATTCCGGTTTTTAGCGGCTGTTTACTCTGCTTGAAAATTCATATGATAAGTTCATCAGGAACAGGACGTTTCAGACAATAAGAACAATAGATAATGACAAGGAAAGTGCGGCGCGACAGGAGTTATGCCAAGCGAACCCATGCGGAAAACCCCGGCAGGATGCCGGGGGTTTTCATTTTATACGTCAGGATTTTTAAGCATCGGGCAACTGGTAAATAAATTTGTGCTTGCCATAACGAATGACAAACAGTTCCAGGTCATAATACAGGCCGTCCCCTAAGGCATGATTTCCGCACTCTACAGAGATAATTCGCTCTTTATCTGTAGTAATCACCAGATGGAAATGCCCGATTTTTAATGGACATTGCAGTTCATGAATTAGTATAACCTGTCCATAATCATCTTGAGCCTTAGAGAAATCCATCTGGATGTCTTCAGCGGCAATCTGATAGTTGCTGGATGATCTGTGGTGAAATTGCACAGTGCCATCAATCGATAACTGTTTGTACCCCATTTAAGTTCCCCAATATTTGTTTACATGGGTACATCCCAAAAACACCAAGACATACGCCTGTATGAATAACATGCAGGGTGATTGAATGGCTTTGACTATCAGGTAAATAATTTCTGTAAATTTTGCATAATTTTTATTGTTTTATTAAATGTAGATTTAAAGAATTATTAGACCTCTTGCGAAAGTCGTTATTGCAAGTTCATCCGGTTTACCAGTGCAGCGATTAAGTTAATGCGTAAACCGAATCTTTTTCGTCTATTTCGATAGCGTTCACTTAGTATTCTAAATCTTTTCAATTGACTATTAATATGTTCGATTACAACTCGTATTTTTCCAATCATTTTATTGTAATTTTTCTCAGCATCAAATAAGGGGAAATTCTTCTTTTTCTTTATTGGCATCAATAACTTAAAGCCATCTTGCTCTAACCCATAGTACCCTAAATCGGTCATAACATAGTCACAATGTTTGAATTTCTTAACTGTTTTTCTTGCCAATTTAATATCATGCTGACTGCCAGACGATATATCTACTCCTATGATTTGTTTGCTCTTCGGATGATAGATCACTTGGGCTTTTAACGTATGTTTCTTCTTTTTACCACTGTAAAACTTACTCTGATTTTTTTTTCGGGCGTTCTATTGAACATTCTGTCGCATCAATAATTACCCAGTTAAATTGTTCGTCTGCTGTGGTAATGCTTCGTTTTGGCAGGGTAAAACGTCTTGATTTCATTAATGCATCTTCAACCTTTTTAATAGTTCGATTCACATTACTTTCAGCGATATGGTAATTTGCAGCCAATTCCAATTGAGTGCTGTAATTCCGTAAGTAATTGAGTGTTAATAATAATTGATCCTCTATAGCTAAAGTATGAGGACGCCCAGATTTCTTTTTAAGTGATTCTGCTTCTTTTAAAACTTCGACCATTTCACTAAAAACTGGTCGAGGTACACCAACCAAGCGCTTGAATTCAGAATCTGAAAAACGGTTTAATTTCTGATATTTCATGAAATCTATATTGAGGTAGTTTTTACTTTCGCAAGAGGTCTATTCTGTTTTATTTCTAAAATCATCGTTATTTATAGTTAAACGGATCTTGTGTTTATTTTAGTTTTCTTTGAAATAAGATTCTTTTTAATGCTCATTGCTAGGAATTAAAAAAATCAGGCAAAGCTTTGTTTACCTGATTTGCAATATGTATATGTTTAGATTATTCCAATTTATTGAGAATTAACGGAAAGGATTTGGGTCGCCAGCATGCACACGCTCAATAATACTGCGCTCCATTGCGGTAAAGTCGCGCACAAATTTTTCTGCGGACTTGAGTGGCTTCATCGCTTGGAAACCTTCCTGCATAAATTCATACATCACGTCAAAACGGTATTTTTCAGCGGTGCCCTTACACATCTTGAATGCGGTCTGCACAATGAAGGAACGCATATATTTGTCTAGGTGAGCACCGAGCTGATCCAGCATATCCAGCTGCTTTAAACGGGCATTGCCTTGATCTAGCTTTAAATAAGTCACCCGCATGATCTCGTCATTTAGAGCTTCGGTTGGGTGATAATCTTCTAAGAGTTGCTGGGCGACCTGTTCATCCAGTTGCACCGCATAAATGGCCAGTTCAATCGCGTGTGTACCAGTTTTTACTGCATTATCCGGAATTAGTTTTTCTGCTTTATGTGCATAACGGGTCAGGCGGGCAATCTGTTCTGCCAGTGCATCAAAGTCTGGTCCGCCATACAAGCGGTTCAGGAAATACTCTGACATCAATACATTCTGTTTTTCTGCAAATTGCTGGGCATGGGTATGCTGCATACGCTGTTTTTGCCACAGCTGTACATCCTGTAGGCGACGTTGCAGTTCCGCTTGCTTGTGGTAATTCAGTTGATAATAACGTTCCAGGAGATCGTCTAAAACTGCAAGTTTGGACATGGGAAGTTCAAAAATGATGAATAGGATGCGGGGAATCTTAGAACGAGTTGGCTGCATGCGCTATGACAAATTGACGGGCTGAGCCAAATTTGCAGCCAATCTGGAGAAAACATCGGCGAAAAGATCGTTTAAAAATCGTAGCGATCCCTGTTCATCAATAAAAAAGCCTGTCTATACTGCATTCAGGAACTAGAAAAATAGAGCAGGTTATGGCTATAGAACAGCAACAAGTTCAGCTGCTTGATGAAGATGAATTGTCAGTCAAACTGATCGATGCACAATATGCTCTAAAAGATACCCGAGGCCAGAAAAATGCTAAAAGTCTGGTGGTATTAGTCAATGGAATTGAACTAGCCGGCAAGGGTGAAGCAGTCAAGCAATTGCGTGAATGGGTGGATCCACGTTATTTGCGGGTAAAGGCAGATCGTCCGCAGCCACTGATAGAAACCCAGACCTTCTGGCAGCCTTATGCGCGTTTTATTCCAGCCGAAGGGCAGATCATGGTGCTGTTTGGCAACTGGTATACCGATCTGCTCAGTACCGCCATGCATGTGACCAGTCCGATGGATGAAAGCATGTTTGATGATTATGTGGAACACATGCGTGCTTTTGAACAGGATCTGAAAAACAATCATGTTGATGTGGTAAAGGTCTGGTTTGACTTGTCCTGGAAATCCCTGCAAAAACGTCTGGATGATATTGATCCAAGCGAGATGCATTGGCACCGCCTACATGGTTTGGACTGGCGTAGTCGCAAGCAATATGATGCTATTCAACGTTTGCGTCAGCGCTTTAGCAAGGACTGGGTCATCATTGACGGGGAGGATGAAACCCAGCGTGATCAGCAATTTGCACAAACTATTCTGGCAGCTCTGGAACATTGTCCGGAACACCCAAATAAGGGCAGTAAAAAATGGCAGCAGGCTGCTATTCCTGAGGCGTTACACCAGCCTTCTCGTGAACAGGCAGATCAGGCGACTTATAAGGATGAATTAAAAAAACTGACTCGTCAGGTTGCCAATGCCATGCGTATGGACCGCCGCAATGTGGTGATTGTCTTCGAAGGCATGGATGCTGCGGGCAAAGGTGGGGCAATTAAGCGCATTGTGAAAAAGCTGGATCCACGTGAATATGAAATTCACACCATCGGTGCTCCGGAAAAATATGAGTTACGCCGTCCTTATTTATGGCGTTTCTGGACCAAGTTACAGCCGGAAGACAAGATCATCATTTTTGACCGTTCCTGGTATGGACGGGTGCTGGTCGAGCGAATTGAAGGCTTTGCCAGTACCGCTGAATGGCAGCGTGCTTATGATGAAATTAACCGTTTTGAATATGACCTGAGTCAGGCGCAGACAGTGATCATCAAATTCTGGCTGACGATTTCCAAAGAGGAGCAGGCGGAGCGCTTCAAGGCACGTGAACAGACGCCGCATAAACGCTTCAAGATTACCGATGAGGACTGGCGTAACCGCGATCGCTGGGAGGATTATCTGCAGGCAGCGGTAGACATGTTTGAATGTACCAGTACCAAGGTGGCGCCGTGGCATGTGATTGCTACCGATGACAAGAATAGTGCACGTCTGGAAATCATGAAAACCATTTTGAAACAGCTTGGAGGCGCTTAGGTCCTCAAGCTATTTCTGATATAAAAATATGAGAAGATTAGGCCGAAACTATACAGTCCGTGCCTGCTGTTTTTGCTGAATATTCTTAGCCAGTTTATAGGAATCTTCGACATGGGCCTCAGCGACTTTCTTCATCACGTAATAGCCCAAACTGGCTGCAATCAGCTGACCACCTAAAGGAATGAATTTGGTCACCTGCTTGGTGATGTATTTGGCAGCGACATTATTGATGGATTTTTTCACTGCCGTGCGCGCCACCACTAGGCCAGAAAATTGTACGCCGCGTTTGCGTAATTCATCCCATTGAACCTGTTTGGTTTTTGGATTAAATACACTGACCTGTTCAGGTGCTAAGCCGAATCGGGCGTTGATTTCCGGGAGGAGCTGTGACAGGATGCCGACATCGATCACCACATCGAGAAAGGGTACTGGAATCACGGCTGCGCCTGCAGAAACATAGGCACGTTTCTTAATCAGCTCCAGGCACTCTTCACGGATCTGTTCTAGATTTAAACTTGGATCGATACGATCTGGAATTTTGTCTAATTTCATGGGCAATTACCTAAAGCGACCTATTGTTTTTTTGCTAGATTGACATCCTAAGATGCTTTTTTCAAAGAAATTTTTCTACACAAGTGTAGATTAAAAGTGACATAGACAGAACAGGGTGTATAGTAAATGATCTTTATTGTTTTGTAGTGTCGACATTGTCTTAATCCGGGGAACTCATGGCTATTCATGTTATTCAGAGTCAGAAAATTGATGTGCTTTTGGATAGCATGCTGCTGGTCACCAGCCAGCAGAAAAAGTTGCCTTTTCAGGTGCTTGAACCGCAACATTTTATTGTGCCATCCCCGGCAGTCGAGGCTTGGCTGACCCAGAAAATCGCCGAGAAAAAGGGCATCAGTGCCAATACACAATTTCACCATCGTATCCGTGCCTTTCAATGGACCTCCTATCAGTGGGTATTGAACAGCCAGAAAGAACTGGAACAGGTGCGTGAAGCGAATATTCCACGCATCATCATCAAATGGCGTGCCTTTCAGGCCCTACGCAAGACTATTCTTGCAGATCAAATTCCATTGAAGTCCCAGCATCCGCTGTATTCGATCGTAAAGCGGATCTATGACAGTGCTGACCGTCTGGAACAGCCGAATGAACGCCTGCTGAAAAAGCAGAGCATGCTGTACTGGGTCTGCGAACAGGTGTCGCGGCTGTTTAGTCATTATATGGATTATCGCGGCTATTGCGCAAAGAATTGCCCACCAAAGCAGTGTACTTGTCCGACCAACTGGCTGGAACATTGGGGACAGAATCTGCCGCTGGACGTGGAGCAGATGCTGTATATCCCAAAAGACGAAAATGGGCAGGAAATTCCGGTGGCGGATTTCGTCAAAATTCAGGCACGAGAACTGGAAGCCTGGCAGCGCTGGTTGTGGCAGAACGTGTTTCAAGATGACTATGCCAAGATTCTGGACATTGAAAAACTATACTGGGAACGCATTGAAAATCCGGAAACCCGTACACAAGCCTTAAAACAATTACCTTCTCAGGTCGTAGTGTTTACCTTACTGGAACTGCCACCAGCCCAGCTGGATTTTCTCCGCCGTCTGGGGCAACACATCGAGATTTATATTTTCCACTTTAACCCGTCGCAGGAATACTGGGCGGACAGTGTCGACCCAAGCTGGAAGGCACGTTATGACCTTGGTGTGCAGGAACGCTTTATCCGTAAATACGAGCAGTCACGCGGTCGCAAGCCAAGTGATGAGGAAATTGCAGCGTTCTGGCAAAAGTTTCAGCTGAATTTTAATGCTGAAGACAGGGAATCACGCCATCCCTTATTAACCCGTTTTGGCAAGCAGGCACGGGATCATTTCTCACTGTTATCTAAATTGTCTTCGGGTGAGGAAGGTCATTGGGCTGATGCCTTTGTCGATGATTATCAGGATCATCTGCTGGCAAAAATCCAGTCAGATATTCTGTATCTAGTCGAGCCAGAACGGCATATCTATCCGCTCAAACCGGATGACACGTCGGTACAGATTCATGTCTGCCATTCTTCGCTACGTCAGCTGGAAGTGCTGCGTGAGCAGATTATTCACTGGCTGGCGCAGGGTACGGAAGAGGCGCCACGCCAGCCGAGTGATATTCTGGTGCTCAGTCCAAATTTAAAAGAACTTGAACCGGCGATTCGCAGTGTCTTTGCCCCACCGCCACGTGAACGGGAAGGCACTCAGTCGCGTCTGCGTAAAAACAATATTTATCTGCCAATCCAGATTTCTGGCGTGTCACGGCTGGATGTCAGCAATGCTTGGCGTGCCGTGTTGGGCCGCGTTCAGCTGATGCACCGCCGCTTTACTATTGAAGATTTTGCTGATTGGCTGAGTTTAAGCGCGATCCAGCAGTACTATGCGCTGGACTATGCTCAGGTGGAACGGATCATTCAATTGCTCAGTGATGCTGGCTTCAAGCGCGGACTGGATCAAGAGCACCTACAGCAGCAGCTGTATGAAGGCGATGAAGATTATCGCTTTACTTTCCGTTTTGCGCTGGATCGTCTGGCGCTGGGCATGGCAGTACCGGAACATCAGCTGTTTGAAGATACTCTCAGCTATGCCAAGGTACTCAATAGTGACTTCCCGCTGATCGCCACCCTGATCCAGATTTATCAGGATTTCAATGCGCGCCGTAGCTGGCTGAATGCGCATGAGCAGGGGCAGCGTACGCCAGTGAAAACCTGGCTGGAATATCTGAATCGGGATGTGAATGAATTCCGCAGCCATGGTGTCGAGTCGCTAAAAACCGTCGCAGAAATTATTGAAAAGCAAATGCGGATGCTGACACTGGCGGATTACCACGATCAGGATGATCCGAATGCGATTCAGGAACTGGTGGCTTTAAGCCTACCGCTACCATATGTGCTGGAAGAAATCCAGAACAGTCTGGACATGCAGCTAGATCAGGCCGAGCCGACCGGGCAAATTACCTTTAGCCAGATCGGACAGATTCGTCCGCTGCCGTATAAGCTGGTGGTGATGCTGAATCTGGATACCGGTAAATTCCCGGGCCGCAATCAGCAGCTGCCATTTGACTTGATGAGCATCCTCAAGCCACAGCTTGGTGATCGCTCCCGTCTGGATGATGATCAGGGAGCTTTCTTAGATGCTTTGCTATTGGCAGAGGAAAATTTGTGGTTGTTCTATAACGGCTTTGACGTCAATGATGGTGAAGTACGTGATCCATCCACCTCCTTGCAAGAGCTGATCCAGCATATTGCGCTGATCTGCCAGTCCGAACATCCCGATGCGGATGTCGATGTGATGACGGAAATCAATGGTCTGCCGGTCGCGGCACATATCCAGCAGCTCTATCATGTGCATCCTTTACAGCCTTTTGATCCGGTTGGTTTTAGTACGCCAAGAACCCCGCGTTTTCAGGACCAGTGGCATGATGTGGCAACTTTCCTGTGTAAGGCTGAGGGGCAACGCAGGAGCTGGATTAACACTCATTGTCCACCCGTGCAGCAGGAGCAGATCCGGATTCTGCATGGGGATGAATGGATTCGGGATATGACTTTCCCGGCACGTCTGTTCCTGAAAAGTGTCGGTATTTCCAGCGTGAAATATAAAGACCTGCCTGCAGCCCAAGAACCATTATTGCTGGATAAACTGCAGCAGTATCAAGTACGCGATTTCCTGCTACAACAGGAACAGGAAATTGATACCCGGCTGATGCTGGATCGCCTTCCAGTGGGTAAGACTCAGGAAGCGACCTGGCTGAGCACCCAGCAGGAACAGGAGGTGCTACAGCAACGCCTGCAGCAGCTAGATAAACAGATTACCCGAACCACCCAACAGAATTATCGCTATTCATCAGATCTAATTTTGCAGATTACGATACCACAGCCGGCGAATGCGCCGTACTGGTTGAGCATGCAATCGACTTCGGCCTCGGAACGCCGTCGCGCGCACGTTTGGCTGGAATATCTACTCTGGCTAGCCTACCTAAATGATGACAGCTATACCGCTGAACTGGAGCGGATTGTACTGTTCAGTAACAAGACGGTGAAATTCAGCAAGGTCACTTCCTCTCAGGCCAAAGAATATTTATCGCACTGGTTTAGGGCCTGGGAAGCAGGGCAGCAGCAACCGGTAGTATTACCAGCCGAGCTGATCCTGAAAAAAGACTGGCAATGGGAAACCAATGAACAGGGCCAGATGATCATCGGCGATCTGGATAAGCTGCTGGCGGCCTGGAACAACACTTATGAAAGTGCCCGTCCGCTGAGTTCGGATGAATCCTGTGTGCTGCATCAGGACTGGCAGTTTATTTTGCAGGATCAGGATCCGGATCAGGCACTGCAGCACAGCCTGCTGAACTTTGCCTATGACCTGTATGCGCCAATTCAACAACATTTAGAGTGGGTAAAATAAATGACCATGGCCCCTCAGCATTCCAAGATTTCAACCAACCCGATTCAGGACATGACCTTTACTGGTCTGCACTGGATCGAGGCTTCAGCGGGGACGGGCAAGACCTATACCTTGTCCAGCTTGATGGTGCGAATTTTTCTGGATAAATACTATCCGCATCAGGTGATTGCAACGACCTTTACCCGTAAGGCAACAGCTGAACTAAAAAGCCGGGTACGTGCGCGCGTGGAAGAAACCTTGCGTTATATCCAGCGCTATCAGCACCTCAATTCTGTAGAAATGGTACAGCAGATTGAGCAGGAAGCTGATCCGCTGTTCCAGAAAGTGCTGAAAGATTATGGTAGCCGGATGGACTATGCCCGCCGCCGTCTGGGACTGGTGTTAAACCAGTTGGATGAACTGTTTGTCGGCACATTGGATAGCTTTAGCCAGAAACTGCTGCGTGAATTTTCCTTTGAAAGCGGTCGCATTGAACGGGCAGAATTAACCGAAGATCAGGACCTATATATCCAGCAGTTGATTCATGATGTGTTACGGGAATGGATCCAGCAGCAGCCACAATATGTCATCAATCAGATGTATCTGCAAAACCAGCTAAAAGCACCAGAACAGTATGTGGGACTGGTACGTGATGCACTGAATTTTAGCGCCAATCATTTCCAGCCAGTGCAACATGTAGAATGGGACTTGAGCGAACTGGATGCCTGTATCGAGCAGCTGGTCAGAATTCCTATTGCTGATGTGATGCAAATTAATCAATATTGCCTTGAAAATAAAAAGTCTTTTCATAGTACTTTTTTGAAAAAATTACAGGAGCTCTGTGAGAATTTTAATGTCTGGACCGAACAGTTAGGTGCCCAAAAGGGCATGAGTTTCTTTGATTCCAATCTAAGCCAGTTGATTTTTAAAATATGTTATTTACTGCGAAAAGCTGGCTTGCAGCTAACTACACAACTCTTTAATAAAAGTTATTCGGATGCGGATCGGGCAGCGTTTCTGGCATGTCCATTTTTTCAGGCTGTTGAAAATTTAATTGCTACAAAATTAAAAGTCGATCAGCAGTTCAAACAGCTCACCGCTTATCTGGAATATCACCTGATTCGTAGCGTACAGCATCGATTGCCGCAAACCTTGCAGAAGCAGGGCGAAACTACATTCTCCCAGCAGATCCGTACCCTGACTGAAGCTCTGCAAGGCGAACAAGGCCGCCGTTTTGCCCAGTTTGTGCAGTCACGTTATCCCCTCATTCTGGTCGATGAATTCCAGGACACCAACCAGGATCAGGACGACCTGCTGGCCAGAATCTGGCGTGATGCAGCGCGAGTACAACTCGGCTGTATGATCATGGTCGGTGACCCGAAACAGGCGATTTACGGATTCCGCGGCGGTGACATGCTGACCTATAACAAGGCGCATGCCGATGTGCGATTAAAGCAGGGCCGGGAATATACTCTGACCCAGAACCACCGTTCGGTCAAACCTTTGGTCGAAGTGGTGGATGCGCTGTTCCAGCGGCAGATGGATTTTGGTGAAAGCGTCACTTATAGCCTGATTCAGGCCGGTAGCCGTCCGCATCCAGACTTGATTGATTCAGGGCAAAGCAATCCTTATCCCTTACGTTGGATTCAGCTGGGTGAACAGGATCAGGAAGCTGATCAGGTGGCTTGGAAAATCCGTGAATTACTGAATCAGTCCGCCCAGCAGCAACTGTATTTCCAGAAAGAAGATAGCTCTACTGCACTGACTGAAGATGACATCGCAGTATTGTCCTTTGGACACTATGCGTTGGAACAGGTGAAACAGCGTCTGCAGCGTATGGGAATAGCCTGCTACAAGGAATCCAAGCAGAGCGTTTTTGCCAGCAGTGTGGCGAAGGATGTCGCCGCGGTGCTGACTGCGATTATGGACCCGTTTAATGAAGCTAAAGTCCGTCGTGCGTTGGTGACCCGGTTGCTGGGTTTTGATCTGAAAAAACTGCTGGAGCTGCAACAGCAGCCAGTTGGCTTAAGTACCTTTATTGCCGATTTTGAAGCGATCCGGGAAATGTGGTTTGACAAGGGCTTTCTTAGCGCCTGGAACTATGCCTTAAACCTGTTTGATGTCTGGACCAATCTGGTGGCGAGCCAGAGCATTGACAATGAACGGGTGGTGGTCAATCTGCGTCATCTGACCGAAATCCTGTCACAGCAAAGTGAATATTATCAGGGTGCACAGAAGTTGTATCACTGGTATCTGCGCCAGTTGCAGTCGCCATCCGGCAAGGATAGTGAAAAAGAACGTAAGTTGTCTGGCGACCGTGGCGTGCAGCTGCTGACCATTCATGCCTCCAAAGGTTTGGAATTTAAAGTCGTGTTCCTGATGGGCGCCGATGCCCCATTTGATGTGAATAAGGGTAACTTGAACTTCTCGCTGGCAGGTCATGAGCAGGGAGATATCCTGAACCAGTCACGGGTGATTGCGGTCAACAGTCAGGATCTGCATGAACAGGCGCAGCTGCAGAATGCCGCACGGAATGCCGCAGAGAATCACCGGCTTTGGTATGTGGCGCTGACTCGTGCCAGTCACCGGGTTTATGCCATGCTGCAGGACCAAAGTGGGCAATCGGATTCCTGTCTGGCTTATTGGCGTGGGCAGGGTGATCAGGTGTTTCAGCATCCGCTCAGCTGTGTGGAAAGCCCTTTAATAACTGAACCACCACGTATTGTGGTGCAGCAGGAGAAAGCTACTCCAGAACTGATCGCGCATCCTCTGCCGGAACAGCAGTTCTATCCACGCACCAAAACCAGCTTTACTGCGCTGTCACGACACCAGCTGCATGCAGCCGTGCTGCAGGATGATCTGGTCAGTTTGCCTGAGCTGGCCGAAAGCGCCGCCGATGAAATTCATCTGGAGGCCGAAGCCGAAGTACTGCAGCAGCCACTGGACTGGATCAAGCTGAATTTTCCTAAAGGGACAGTAGCAGGAACTTTCCTGCACAGCATTTTTGAACATCTGGATTTTCAGGACAGCAGTTACTGGAATCTGGAAATCCGCCGCCGTTTTAAGAACACGGCACCGCATATCTGGACGGAATTGAAAGATCAGTTTCAGCAGGATTTCCAGATTCTGGACAGGCTACAAGATGCCTTTCAGCAGCATTATCAACAATCTACAATTAACCTAAATACACTGTTTAAGCGGGTAGCCAGCAATGCCGGGTTAAAAGCAGAAACCCTGGCTGAGACAATCATGCGTGTTATGGCCAGTGTCAATTACAAGCTGCTGACCGGGATTCGCTTGCATGACCAGAGTGCTGCTTATCGTGAGACATGGCATAGTTTCTTCCAGCAGCCCCCGTTAGACGTAAGCCTCTTCCTGCAGTTTATGACCCAATTTGAGCGTTATTTTCTGGAACTAGAAGATGATGCCTTTATTGAACAGTTTGAACAGGAGCTGGGCAAGCTGCCACGTGCTACATCCAGTCAAACTGTCGATGTTACGGAACTCATGCAGCAGTCGGCACAACTATTCTTTGAAGAGCTGAGCGAAGATATCTTGCTGAACTTGATGCATGATTGGGTCGGGGAAATTCTGAATACCCCAATCCAGAATGAGTTTCGCCTCAGCCAGCTGGACCAGCAAAGCTTCCTGTCGGAATTCCCGTTCTATCTGTCTCTGAGTGACGCACCGTTACAGATTCGCCAGATTCAGCAGCTGTTTGCCGATTACGGCCTGATCATGCCGGACTTTAATGAAGCCAAATCGGCACGTTACCTGACTGGCGCGATCGATCTGGTCTATTTTGATGGGCAGCGTTATCACATTGCCGACTACAAGAGTAACTATCTTGGGGCCAATCAAAACGATTATCTGCCGGAAGCGATTCATGACAGCATGACCCATTCCAGCTATTGGTTGCAGGCGGCCTTGTATTTGGTGGCAATGCATCGCTATTTAAGTGGCAACCTGCAGGGCTACGATATCCAGCAGCATCTCGGTGGGGCGACTTATCTTTACCTGCGTGGCATGAATGGACAGGCTGGACAGGGCTTGTATCACTGGCAACCTGAGGTGGAATTTATCCAGAAACTGGATCAAATTCTGGGCTATTATGCGGTGAATAAATCTGCATAAAATGGCTAAACTTAAAAATATAGATAACAGAAACAGAAGATTATCCTGTGGATAACTTTGAGGATAACTGTGTGGAAAATGAGCAAAATCACGTGTCACAGCTGGCTTCGCCCTTGATGCCATGGATTGAGCATTTATGTCAGCCGCCATTTAGCTCGGCACACTTTAGCGATGAAGCCAAACTGCTCATGCATGCCGTGCTGGAAGCCATGCAAAATGGCAACAGCTGTATCGATGCAACAGAAGATCAAGTTACCTTGCTGCACAATCTGGTGCGCCGTGGCGAAACTGATCAGCAAGCGATTGCACCTTTTATTTTTCAGGATCAGCAGCTGTACCTGTACCGCTACTGGAAACTGGAACAGGTCGTCGCAGCACATGTAGCACGGATTAAATCTCAGCAGTTAAAAGCTGTTCCCTTGAGTGAACGGCATCTAAGCCTGCTTTCCGATCCACAGCAGCAGAAAGCACTGGAAATGGTGGCGAGTAAAGGTTTCAGTATTATTACTGGTGGGCCGGGCACCGGGAAAACCTATACCTTGGCGCATATCATTACCGTGTTGAATGAAAGTCTGCCTGAGATCCGGATTGCTATGGCCGCACCGACCGGGAAGGCGGCACAACGGATGAAAGAAGCGCTGCAAAATGCCTTAAGCAGTCCGGCACTGGCTCAGTTTGATCTGGAAACGCTGAAACAGCTTCAGCCGGTGACCTTGCACCGACTCTTAGGCCTGGGCACGACTGCACAGCCAAGGTTCCATGCCCGACAACCACTGCCTTATGACGTGATCGTCGTTGATGAAGCTTCTATGCTTGATTTAAGTCTGTCACAAATGCTGTTGGCTGCAGTACCGGATGGTGCTCGCTTAATCCTACTGGGTGATGCCAACCAGTTAGCTTCTGTGGATGTGGGCACGGTATTGGCTGATCTGCAGCTAGTACCAGCTTTGGCCGATAACCGGGTCAATCTGATTACCACGCGTCGCTTTGCTGAAGGGGCCCGCATTGGCGCACTGGCACATTTTATTCAGGATGCTGATCCTGAGCATGATCTGCTGACCGAGTTTGAACAGCAGATCGTTGTGCCCTCTGAGCTGCATGCGATTGACCTACAACAGATCGAAATTGATCATGTACAGCTGCAATACCTGCCTGAAAATATTCTGCTGAATGATGCACAGGCTTATTATGATCAGCTGATGTATGGCTATCAGGGTTATCTACAGGCACTAAAAGCCGGGAAGGGTGACCAAGACTTTAATGCATTTGTGCAGCAGATCATTCAGCATTTTGATGATTACCGTATTTTGACCGCGATTCGGCATGGCACTTTTGGCCTGACTAAACTGAATCAGCAGATTGAACAGCGTTTGCTCACCGCGACCGGGCAGGTCAAGCAGGGTGACTGGTATATCGGGCGTCCGGTGATGATGACCTATAACGATTATCAGCTTGGACTATCCAATGGTGATATCGGCATCTGTTTTCTGCGTGAACATCTGGGGCAGCGTCGGTTTGAAGTCTATTTCCCGAGCCTGGAAAAATGGGTACTGGCAACACGTTTGCCAAAAAGTATTGAAACGGCATTTGCTTTAACCATTCATAAATCCCAGGGTTCGGAATTCCGGCATACTGCTGTGGTGCTGGACCATAAGGCAAGTAATTTGCTGAGTAAAGAACTGATTTATACAGCCATTACCCGTGCGAAAAAAGTGGTGACATTGCTGGTGGATCGTGAGGCCTTCAAGCAATCCTTAAGCCTAAGAACCACACGTCGCAGTGGATTAAGTCAAAAAATTATTGAACAGTGTTGTAATCTATCTGGTGAAAATTGAGCAGCTAATGTAAGCATTTGCTTACATGGATTCAGGAGATTTGCGGATAGAGCTGCCTGGCAGTTTTTGAGAAGATGAGCGGCATAAAGAGCTTGACAAGGAAAGTTGGGTAAAATCGCATAACAATTACAATAAAGTCGAGAGACAGCGAACTTACATGATGTAAGGAATAAAAGAGGAAACTTACAGCCGCTAAGCCTTGTAGTTTTGGGAGAGACTACAAGGCTTTTTTATTGGTTGAGATATTGGAAAGGTGCCATAAACTTTCCAATTGTTGAGCTTGCTTAAATGTGCGAACTGGTTGGCATAAGCTAAGTAAGAAAGTGTTAAATGTGCAATATTATGGGGGATTTTGGTTAATTAATGTACGAAAATGCTTACGTGATGATACGAAAAATGCTTCTATCAGCGAATTTCCATTGTGGCAAAATCAATGACACAAGGACAGTGAATAAAAACAAGGATAAGTTTTTATAAACAATAATAAAAATAAAAGCGCGAAACAGCGTAATAACAATAATAAAGAATAAAAATAATAACGAAAAAAGAAGAAACTACAGCGCACAAGAAACCCGAGCCCAGCTCGGGATTTTTTTGTTTTGAATTTGCTATCCTTATTCTTTCTATTAGATGAGCCTTATAACTTCAGCCTATAGCAAGTGAATTTGCACATGTCTTTTACATGCAATTGATTTTAAAAAATTCGAAAGGATTAAATGCAGAGATTAAAGCTGGCGAGGGGATATTTTACTCTGCTGCAGAACTGAAGCAGATCAGCTGTCGAAAGATCGATCTATTTTTGCAATCCCATGCAAATTCCCTTAAAATATGCAACTTGCTGTAGTGATGCACGGCAGTCAGTGTTCTGAATTCTCATTACATTGATTTTTATCAAGATACATAAGCATCTCGGAGAAATCGAATGGCTTTAACAAACGCAGATCGCGCAGAGATCATCGCTAAATTCGCTCGCGCTGAAAACGACACTGGTTCACCAGAAGTTCAAGTAGCTCTTTTAACTGCTCAAATCAATGACTTACAAGGTCACTTTAAAGAGCACAAACACGACCACCACAGCCGTCGCGGTCTGATCCGTATGGTTAACCAACGTCGTAAGCTGCTTGACTACCTGAACGGTAAAGACCACGGTCGTTATGTTGCTTTGATCGGTGCTTTAGGTTTACGTCGTTAATTCGATTTAAGCTTTATTTTCGGGTTTATTGCATGCATTGTGCTGTATTACTGAAAACTAAAGTTGGCTTGGCCATTGGCTAGGCTTGGGGAAGGGGCGAATGTTTCGCTCCTTCTTTGTGTTTAAAAATAGTGTTTATTTCTAGTGAGGTCGGCTTCTAAGCTTTGTCATTTACTCAACCGATTGGGTGTGAATGCCAAACCTTAGGGGTCTCCACTAGAATAAAATCAGGAAAAAATAAAACATGTCGATGTTTAATATTGTTCGTAAAGAATTCCAGTTTGGTCAACACCAAGTGGTTCTAGAAACTGGTCGTGTTGCGCGCCAGGCAAACAGTGTATTGATCACTATGGGTGGTGTATCGGTACTGGTTGCTGTTGTGGCGGCACCTACTGCTAAAGCAGGTCAGGACTTCTTCCCACTGACAGTTAATTATCAAGAGAAACAATACGCAGCAGGCCGTATTCCGGGTGGTTATGGTAAGCGTGAAGGCCGTGCATCTGAAGCTGAAACACTGATTTCACGTCTGATCGACCGCCCAATCCGTCCATTGTTCCCAGAAGGTTACTACAACGAAATCCAAGTCACTGCGACAGTTGTCTCTTCTGACAAGACTATGGAAGCTGATATCGCTGCGATGCTGGGTACTTCTGCAGCACTTGCGATTGCAGGTACTCCATTCCGTGGTCCAATCGGTGCAGCACGTGTTGGTCTGATCAATGGTGAATACGTTCTAAACCCAAGCTTTGAACAATTGGCTCAATCTGATCTTGACCTTGTTGTTGCAGGTACAGAATCTGCAGTACTAATGGTTGAATCTGAAGCGAAAGAACTGTCTGAAGACCAAATGCTGGGTGCAGTTTTGTTCGGTCATGACGAAATGCAAATTGCAATCCAAGCGATCAAAGAATTTGCTGCAGCTGCTGGTGCAAAAGAATCTGACTGGGTTGCTCCACAGAAAAATGAAGAACTTCGTGCCAAACTGAAAGAAGCTTTCGAAGCGAAAATTTCTGAAGCATATACCATCGCTGTTAAACAAGAGCGTTATGCTGCGCTTGATGCACTTCAAGCAGAAGCACTGGCTCAATTCGTTCCAGAAGGTGACGAAACTGGTCTGGCTGACGAAGTGAATGAACTGTTTGAAGACCTGAAATACCGTACTGTACGTGACAACATCCTGTCTGGTAAGCCACGTATCGATGGCCGTGATACCAAAACTGTTCGTGCACTGGACATCCAGGTGGGCGTATTAGACCGTGCTCACGGTTCTGCACTGTTTACTCGTGGTGAAACTCAGGCATTAGTCACTACTACACTGGGTAACACTCGTGATGCGTTGATGGTAGATACCCTTGCAGGTACCAAAACTGACAATTTCATGTTGCACTATAACTTCCCTGCATACTCTGTAGGTGAAACTGGTCGTGAATCTGGTCCTAAACGTCGTGAAATCGGTCACGGTCGTTTGGCGCGTCGTGGTGTACAAGCTGTGCTTCCACCAGCTGACCGCTTCCCGTATGTGATTCGTGTGGTATCTGATATTACTGAATCTAACGGTTCATCTTCTATGGCTTCTGTATGTGGTGCTTCTCTGTCACTAATGGATGCAGGTGTTCCACTGAAAGCGCCAGTTGCAGGTATCGCAATGGGTCTGGTGAAAGAAGGCGAGCGTTTCGCGGTTCTTTCTGACATCCTGGGTGACGAAGACCACCTTGGTGATATGGACTTTAAAGTTGCAGGTTCTGCCAATGGTATTACTGCACTGCAAATGGATATCAAGATCGAAGGGATTACCGAAGAGATCATGGAGGTTGCATTGAACCAGGCTTATGCAGGTCGTATGCACATCCTGAATGCCATGAACCAAGTGATTTCACGTGCTCGTCCAGAAATCTCAATCTTTGCGCCGACTTTCCAAGTGATCAACATCAACCCTGACAAGATCCGTGACGTGATCGGTAAAGGTGGTGCGACGATTCGTCAAATCACTGAAGAAACCAAAGCTGCGATTGATATTGAAGACAATGGTACAGTACGCGTATTCGGTGAAACCAAAGCTGCTGCACAAGCTGCGATTGCGAAAATCCAAGCGCTGACTGCTGAAGTTGAGCCAGGTACCATCTATGCAGGTAAAGTGATTCGTATCGTTGAATTCGGTGCGTTCGTCAACATCTTGCCAGGTACTGATGGCCTGCTGCACATTTCTCAAATCTCGAATGAGCGTATTGCCAATGTTGCAGACGTTCTGAAAGAAGGTCAAGAAGTGAAAGTACAGGTTGCTGACGTAGACAACCGTGGTCGTATCAAACTGACCATGAAAGACATCGAACAAGCATAATTCGATGGCTTTTTAAGTCTGAAGAAGCCCGCATTAATTGCGGGCTTTTTTATATGCATTTTTGGATAATCAATTAAGTGAACAATATTTAAATATTGGCAGAGGTGTTGTTGACCTCATTTTTAAAATTTCGATTATCAAAACAATTCGGTCTATTCCTTCATCGTTTAGCTTAAAGGATTGGCTTCAGAACTCCTCAGTAAGCGGTACATTTCATCTTTGAGTTTCAGTTTCTTGCGTTTAATCGCTTCAATATCAGTATTGATATGATTCACGGGATCCAATTCGAGCTGTGCAATTTGCCGATCCAATTCACCATGTTCCTCGAAAATCTGTGCGAAATAGGGATTTTCATCACGCATCTGAACAATCCGATCACGGTATTCCGGGAACATATGTTTCAATTTTTTATTGCAGTCTCTGGTTTTCATAATGAGTTGCTAACCTAAAAAAGAATATAAATCATTCCTATGCCGTCTCAGCACAGACTGAGACAGAACAGGGGGTAAATAGATTATTTGAAATGTAAATGCTTCACTTCACGACGCAATTCTTGAACTTCATCGATTAGATCTAGCATCATGGCGACGGCACTAAAGGATGCATCGAAGTCACGTTGCAGCCGGTAAGCGCGTTGTGCGCGGGTGATATCTTCACCTAGAAAACGGTAAGTATTGTTCTGATCACGGTTCGGCAAGATGCCATGTTCAATCAGTTGCATAACCCATTCAGGACTCTGACCACAGGCATCGGCAAAATGCTTCAGGTCAAACTGGTAGTCATCCATGATTTCAGGAGGAATGAAACTATTAGAACCGTTAGGAAAACTTTCATTATATTGAATGGTAGTCATGGCCTGCTCCTTGAATGTTGAAACTGAAGTCATAGCTGTGAACCAGATTCGATGTATGTGTGGATGGGTATTGAGTAAAAGCGTACTGAGAATCTGATTGCCCATGATTCAATATAGATACAGCACGATGAATGGATGTGCTGATCATACCAATGCAGCTAAAAGTGAATTTAAGCAGCTGCTGGTGTAATTGCTGTGCTTTGCAATTCAGGGAATTTGTAACAACTAGGAATCTGTTGCGGAAAATGTCAAAGAAGAATTCATCGAGTTTATTGTTTTTTGGCAATATCCATATGCAATGGCTACATGCAGTGAATGAGCCAGAAGATCGGTGCAATAAGAGGTCATGCGATCTGAACATAGTAATGGATAAAAAATAACCGTGTTCAAGTCATTATTATCAGTTCTGGTGAGTCACAACAGTGCAGATTTGTACCTTATTGTTTCAAATCATGACAAAGCTCATCCTAAGGGCTAGCACCTAAGAATAAGTAATTGTTATCTTGGGATTTTATCTAGGCCACACTTCGTCTGATCATAGAAATAGCCACACAGCTATGCAAAGTGGAGTGCTTGTTCTTGGTGCTGAGTCTAGCTTTTGGCTTATAAAAAAGCCCAAAATGGGCTTTTAAAAACTTTAAAATATTTTTTATTCTTTGATCCAGGTCATGTTGCGGCCGACCGGTGCACCTTCAGTGCGGCTGTGAATCGCCAGATGACGGCCATTATTTTTTAAGCGGGCGCGTGCCTGATAAACCTGACCGGAAACTGGATCGAGCAGGGTGCCGTTAATAAATTCCTGTTCATTGTCCGGATTGATGCTTAGTCCTTTCAGCATGGTCAATCCCACTAGTGGCTGATCCTTGAGTGCACCTTTGCATTGGCTACAGGTCTGCTGTCGGGCCGCCCCAGGGATTTCACGCACGTGTACAATCTTGGCGATATAACGGTTCTGACTATCCTTACTAATGACTACATCGGCTAGGGAGTAACCGGTACGGTCATCAATAGTTTTCCAGTGCCCGACTAGGGGATCGCTATTAGTAGAAGCCGCGAGGCTGATAGTACTTACTGCTGCAAAAATTATGGAACCGAACAGTTTGAATTTCATAGCCATATATCCCCCAATTGATTTCAAAAAAGCCGCTTTAAAATAAAACCATAAAAATATTATGGGATTAATATAGCGTGAAAAATAGATTAATTACCAGAAAATAATTCAATAAAAGTGAATAAAATTAGAGCCAAGTCTGATGAAAAATCACACTAAATAGGGAATATGCGACCAAGTTAAAATTTAAGTGATCAGGAAATTGAAAAATAAAGAGCGAAACGCTGCCTAGATAAATTCAGACCTTATCTAGACAGCAGGAATTATTGTAAATCAATGAAATAGGACTTTAATGGGCTCTGACCCAAGATACCGTACGTCCCAGGATCGGGGTGCCGACATAGCCACGCAAGGTCAGTACATTCCCGCGTGAATTCAGTGTTCCCTTGCTTTTATACACGTTGCCGTTCAGTGGATCCAGGATAGAGCCATCGATAAATTCATTTCTCTTGTTGGGACTCGGTTTCAAACCGCTCAAGATAGATAAACCTAAAATAGGGGCATCTTTGAGTTCCCCTTTGCATTTAGTGCAATGGGTATTTGCCGGGCGATTAGGAATAGCATGGATACGAACCACTTTGCCGGTATAGGTGCCGTCTTCGAGTTTGCTGATTTCAACATCTGCGCGTGCGTAGCCGGTTTTGTCATCAATGGCTTTCCATGTACCGCTAATGTCCGCTGCATTCGCGAAGCCTTGAATAACACACAGTGCCAACCCCATCCAATATTGAATTTTCATCTAAAGCCTTCCGTTTATTTTTCGATTTTTTGTTTTGCGTGCAAAGCACCGTTACTATTTTTGACTTTTATCGGTATAAAGATTTTAACCAGATTGCAGATTTTAAATAAATTACATTTGTATATTTTTATAAGGACATTTGGGTCAATGTTCGAAAATAAAAAAGCACCCCAATGGAGTAATGCCAGTCAGTTAAGAGATTGACTGGCTTTTTCTTGGGTATTTTTGAGGTTTTCCTTTTACAACCCTTGGATAACTCCTCACTCTTCTCTCAGGTATAACATACCGATTAGATTTCTCCATTAAACTTTCCAGATGTTTGGGTAGATTACCTGCAGAAGCCAAAGAGTCGAATCTGAGTAAATTAAGAAGGGCAATAGATGCAATATGAAAACTGATCCTCAACGGGCTTACTTTGGCACGTTGAGCCATATATTTCATTTGTCTTCTTAGAACATTATAAGCAATCAAGACACCCCATAATTCTTGATAAATTAAGTCTGGCTGTTTGCTCCTTAAGTGCTTACCTTCCTGTAAATTGCTTTTAATTTCTCGGTAACACATTTCAATTTCCCAACGCTGAGCATATAACTTTGCCAAGGCTATAAGTGGGTATGTCTTTGAATCTAATAATGAAGTAATGTAACGTCTGATTTTTCCTGCCTGCTCAACTTCAATTAAACGTGCTTCCCAGTAATCTCCTAATGCTGGATTAAGTTTTTTGGCTCTTGCTGATATTGGCATCCTGATATGAAAATCATGTGGGGAATTCCGTTTAATTATGTCATAACGTAAATTATCTTTTGCTCGCATCAGCCAATGACTTGATTCTCCACGTGTTTGCCAGCCTATTAAAAAATCAGCAGAGAAATAAGCTCGATCAAACAAAGTAATACTTTGTGCTGGAGGAGATAATTGATTTACTAATGTGAGTTCACCTTGATCCATACTGCCTATTTGGGCATCTATGATTTCATGAGTATTGGTATTCACTAGACACGTGGCTCTAACTTGTGGGTAAGGTGCTACAGCAGTTTTACCTTTAGATGAGCCAAAATGATTAAAATTCTCCTTGGTCAGTGGCATAGACCAAACCACCCCGTCAACAGCACATACACTAAGACCTTGAAAGGTTGAATATTGTTGTTGTGATTCATCAAACCATGCTTGGCTGATTAAGGAGAATAAGGCGGCTAAGGGTTCTCGACCTAAACGTTGTCGAGCTTGGACAGCTGCACTAGGAACACAATAATCTGTTGTACCAAACACGAGTTTTAATTGTTCTACCACATAGCTGATGGGTTGATTGCGAAACAAGGCAAGCCCAAGAACAAGCCAAACCACGTGCTCAGCAGGTAATTTTCTCCTTCTGATCGATGCCTTACCTGTTTGATGCAGAGATGTTTCAATCCAATTTAAGTCAATAAGTTCACAAAAATGGCTAAGTGATGGGAGAGCATGTTCAAGAGTGGATTCTAAATGTTCAGATAAAGACATAAAAAAATGAGCGTATTTACATACACTCATTTTTACTACATTTTTCTAATATTTGCTTAACTGACTGGCATTACCCCAATGGAGTGCTTTTAAAAGACCTGTTTCAGTCATTAACTGAGATGTTCACCAAATAAACCCAGCGCTTCTTCAGCGGTAAAAGTGTAGTGGCTATTACAGAACTGGCAGTTCATTTCAATCGGATTCTGGAATTCCAGGGTCTCACGTACTGCTTCTGCACCAATCTGCTGTAGGGCAAGGGCACAACGCTCTTTGGAACAGGTACAGCCGAATTTCAAATGTTCGACTTCCGGTAAACGTACCTGTTCTTCGTTATACAGGCGATACAGGATTTCATTGGCATCCAGACCAATCAGCTCTTCGGCTTTCAATGTTTCGGTCAGCATGGTCAGACGTGGCCACAGGTCTTCATCGACACGGCGTTGCTCTTCTTCGCTGTTACGTGGCAACAGCTGGATCAGCAGACCGCCAGAGCGTTTCAGGTCACTCGCCAATACAATATGGGTCGGAATCTGGGCAGACAGGTCATAGTATTGCATCAGGCAACCAGCCAGCGTGTCACGATCCAGCGGAACAATCCCCTGATAACGTTCACCAAATTCTGGTTCGATATTGATAAATAGCACCGGATTGGTCAGGGATTTTAAAACGGTACTGCTGTCTTCAGCGACCTGAAAACGTGGGTCTTCTTCATAATCTGCCAACGCACGGACTTCACCCAGATGGTTACATTCAGCCATGGCCCATTTAAAGGTACCCGAAGCCTGAATCTGCAGACTGATACGGCCCTTGATTTTCAGGGTGCTAGCCAGTAGCGCCGTCGCACTGAGCATTTCACCAATCAGGATTTGTACCGCAGGGGCGTAGTTACGCTGTGCCAGAATGGTTTGTAAAGTTTCCTGAAGATGCACTACTTCACCACGAACAGGGCTATCTTCAATAAAAAAGCGTTGGCGTAAATCAGACATAAAATTCTCCATAACCCTGCTTTAATGGTGGCACTATTGTAAAACACAAGTTATGACAGATCATCTGTTAAAGCATCAATTCCTGTGCCGTTTGAATTCTGTTGTTTCTGTATTAGCTTGTTGATGGTTTTGCCATGCTGATCCTGTTCAAATAGATGGCTGAGTTCAGCCATGCTGCTGTGGTGCTGTTCATATAGTGGGGCAGAACCCGGTTCAGCTTGCTGCTGAGCTGTAAGCAAAGCTTCATCGTGTTTTTTGAATTTTAAAACTGCCTGTTTGGCGTCCTCGACAGACTGAATGGTTTCGGTCAGAAATGCTTGGGTCAGCGCCAAGGCAGAGAGATAGGTTTCCCGGAAAATCTGTTCCACACCCAGTTCACTCAGCAAATGTGCATGATGACGATCCCGGGCACGTACCCATAATTTCAGATCGGGATAATTCCAGCGTAGATGACGTACGACCAGTAGCGAGTCTTCAATATCATCAATCGCAACGATGATCTGCTGTTTAGAATCAATATCAACTAACTGTAATGAAGTGGGTTCAGTTGCATCAGCCTGATAAAAGGGAATGCCTTGTTCTTTGAGTAGATTAGAGGCTTCCACGCTATTGTCCATGACGCTAAAGCTCAGACCTTGTTGATGCAGAATCCGTCCGATGATCTGCCCAAAACGGCCAAAGCCGATCAATAGAATCGGCGTAGTAGGCAGACTTTCACTCTGCTGTTCAAAGTCTGTGACCAGATAAGATGGCTTGTTCAGTCGGGGCAAAATTTGACGATCCAGCAGCCAGTATAAGAGTGGCGTAAACAGCATGGACAATGAAACTATTGCCAGCAATAGGGACAGTAATTGTTGATCCAGTATTTGATGGTTTATGGCAATGATCAAGGCAACAAAGGCAAATTCACCACCCTGTGCCAGACTGGCGGCCATCAAGCTGCTGGTGCGCCAGCTGTTTTGGTAATAACGGGCAATCGCCAGACTCAGTGCAAATTTACATAGAACCAGCAGCAAAGTACCGCCAATGATCAGTCCCGGTATGTTCAGTACATCGGGTAACTGAATCGCTAGACCGATACTAATAAAACATAATCCGATCAGTAAGCCTTGAAATGGCTGTACCGCATGATCAACATGGGATTTAAATTCAGAATCTGCTAACAGGATACCGGCAAATAGAGCACCCAGATAGAGATTCAGTCCCAGAGTTTGCATTAGAACTAGCAGCCCTAGCGTTACAGAAATCGCGACGACTGCATGTAGGTCATGACTGTGGCTACGGGCGATCCAGCGATAGAGGGGCTGCATCAAATAACGATTGCACAGGAATAACCCGGTAAAGGTCGCGATGATCGCAGCAAAATAGGCCACGCCATGTTCGGTAGAGTTCATGCCCGCAAACAGGGGAATCACAGCGATTAAAGGAATCACGAGCAGTGCCTGAATCAGCAGGCTGCTATAGCTGAGCTGTCCATGGCTGGTATTGAGCTGATCCTGACGTATCAGCTGCTGAATACTTAGGCTCATGGCAGACAAGCTGCCTGCTAGCCCAATGACCACACTACTGACCAGACTTTGCTGTAGCAATAGAGCAGCTAATAGGGTGAATACTGTCGCGGAACCAAAGACTAGGACTGCCGTTGAAATCCAGGTCGATTGCTTGATCTGGAGAAAGCGTTGTGGCTGTAGCTGCAGGCCCACCCAGAATAATAATGTCAAAATGCTGACTTCGAGTAATCTAGATTGCAGGGCAGGATCAATTTCTAGCCCTAATACACCGGAACCCAGCAACAGTCCAACCAGTAAATAGCTAAGTACCGCAGGCAATTTCAGATATCGGGCTATGGGAACGAACAGCAGGGCCATCGCCAGAATCAGGGTCATTTGCAACAGTATCGACATTTCTAACCTTAAATTTTATTTCATGTACCACAGACAGGCTTAGCTCAGCTCTTGAGGATCGACATCTAGCGTGAGTTTCATGGAAGAGGGTTTATCCTGCAGCATGGCCTGCCACCATGCCCGGACATAATAGTGCAAGCGGGCACGCTCAGCAGAGAGCAGTACCATATGCGACTGGTAACGTCCCGCCTTGCGTTCCATGGGGGCCGGAATTGGTCCCCAGATCTCTAGATCAAGGTCCTGATATTGCCTCAACAGCGCTGCATGTTTCTGTAGGAATTCAGTATTTAAGTTCTGGTCACGTGATTCACAGCGGATCATCACCGCATAGCGATAGGGTGGCATGCGGGCAATTTGCCGCTGTGCCAATGTCTGTTTGGCGAAAGCACGGTAATTTTCATTGACCAGAGTATTCAGCAAGGCATGATCGGGACGCAAGGTCTGTAAATAGACATCGCCTTTACGTTCACCACGGCCAGCACGGCCCGCCACCTGTACAATCAGCTGGGCGGTACGTTCCGTGGCTCGAAAATCGACACTCAGCAGGCCAGAGTCAATATCCAGGATTGCCACCAGCGTCACATAAGGGAAATGGTGACCTTTGGCCAACATTTGGGTGCCGAGCAGAATTGCCGGTTCGCTTTTCTGAATCTTGTCATAGATTTTCTGCCAGCTGCCGACCCGGCTGGTCGAGTCGCGATCGACCCGGATCACCTCATGATTCGGGAAGAGTTCATTCAGCTGTTCTTCAACCTTGCCGGTGCCCATGCCTAGGGTTTTTAGTTCGGTATGGTTACAGCTCGGACAATGATCCGGCATGCGGTGAATGGTACCACAGTGGTGGCAATGCAGATGCTGATAAGGCTGGCGGTGCACCGTGAAATTCGCATCACAATGCGGGCATTGCGCCTGCCAGCCGCAGCTGTCACAGATCAGTACCGGTGCATAACCACGACGGTTCAGGAAAACCAATACCTGTTCCTTTTTATCCAGCCGTTTCTGCATTTCCTGAATCAAATGCAGACTGATGCCATGCTGCTTCTGAGCAACTTTCAGGTCCAGAATATGCAGTTTTGGCATCAATGCCGCACCGGCACGCTGGTTCAGTTCCAGCACCTGCATCTTGCCATTTTCCACTAATGCATAACTGTCGATGCTTGGCGTGGCAGAACCGAGCACGACGGGACATTGCTGTAAATGTCCACGATACAGGGCCACGTCCCGAGCATGATAGCGGAAGCCTTCCTGCTGTTTAAAAGACAGGTCGTGTTCTTCATCCAGAATAATCAGGCCCAGATTCGGCATTGGGGTATAAATTGCAGAACGGGTGCCGAGTACGATCGAGGCTTTACCGGTTTCTGCGGCCTGCCAGGCTTGCAGACGTTTCGAGTCATTCAGGCCAGAATGCAGCAGGGCAATATGGCAATGGAAGCGTGATTGGAAACGACTGATGGTTTGCGGGGTCAGGCCAATTTCCGGTACCAGTACCAGCACTTGTTTGCCCTGTTTCAGTACCTTTCCCATGATCTGTAAATAGACTTCGGTCTTGCCGCTGCCGGTCAGGCCATCCAGCAAAAAAGCCTGGTATTTATTTTTGTATTTTAATACCTGCTGAATGGCATGCTGCTGTTCCGGGTTTGCAGTCAGTGGCATCTGTGCCAGCTGAACAGGTGGTGGGCTAAAATCCTGCGCTTCCAGCACACATTCACAAATACCTTTTTTCTCTAAAGCCTTCAGGGTTGCGGTATCAACACCCGCCAGATTCAATATGGTTTCTGTAGTACCGACAGGATGCAGTTTTAAAATCTTATAGGCTTCTTGCTGACGTTCGGAACGACGAACTTTGGCTTCAGCCTGATCATCCAGCAGTTTCCAGGTACGTGCCAGCAGGTTATAAGGTTTGCCTTGACGGAGTAATGTTGGTAGGGCACTTTGCACCACTTCACCAATCGGGAACTGATAATACTGCGCCGACCAGTTCAGCAGATTGAGTACTTTGGCATCAATAATCGCCCGATCATCCAGCAGCTCGGTAATGTCTTTGAGCTTGAAACTGCTATCCAATGGAGCATCTGGAGGCAATTTTTCCATAATTACCCCAACCAGATGCTGCCGACCAAAAGATACTGCCACGCGTGCGCCAACTTCGGCCTGCTGGTATTGTCCTGCACTTAGGCTGTAATCAAAACAGTCAAACAGATGTACAGGCACGGCGACACGGACGCGATAAATCGGAGCAGGGGAAACAGGCTGATCGGGCATGGGTAAATGAGGCATCCTGATGAATTTTCGTCGTGCTGAAAAGTCAGTTGTGTTAGAGTGAGCAGATAATTTATATCTAAGAATATGAATGATTTTGATGGTCTGACGCAACTGCGTTAGCGCAATTTTTGGGAAAATTAGAGCATTACAATGCCTGCATATCAATTTATCGCGCTTGATGCCTCGGGCAAGCAGCAAAAAGGCGTGCTTGAAGGAGACTCTGCACGTCAGATCCGTCAGCAATTACGTGACAAAGATCTGATTCCGGTCTCCGTCGATCCGGTCGAGCAGAAAGACAAGCACTACCGGCCACGCTGGTTTGAAAAAAGCATCACGGCTTATGATCTGGCACTGATGACCCGACAATTATCGGTGCTGGTGGCTGCCGGTATTCCGCTGGAAGAAGCGATTCGTGCCGTGGGCAAGCAGAGCGAAAAGGTGCATGTGCAGAACCTGCTGATGTCCGTGCGTTCCAAGGTGCTGGAAGGGCACAGTCTCGCGCAGGGTTTGCAGCAATCTGGACGGTTTCCGGAACTATATATTGCCACCATTGCGGCGGGTGAGCGTTCTGGACATCTGGATCTGATCATGGATCAGCTGGCGGACTATACCGAAAACCGCTTTGCCATGCAGAAAAAAATTCAGGGCGCGATGATCTATCCGATCATTTTGCTGCTGATGTCCTTTGCCATTGTCATGGGACTGATGACTTATGTGGTACCGGACATTGTCAAAACCTTTGACCAGAGTAAAGATGCCTTGCCGTGGATCACCGTGGCTTTAATGAAAGCCAGCGATTTTATTCGGATGGCTTGGCCTTTTCTATTAGCGGGTAGCGCCGTCGGTATTTTCCTGTTAATCCGTTTTCTGCGGACGACAGCAGGGCATTATGCCTTTGACCGGCTGACTCTAAAATTACCGCTGTTTGGGAAATTATCGCGTGGCATTAATGCCGCACGTTTTGCCAGTACCTTATCGATTCTGACCCGTTCTGGCGTACCACTGGTTGATGCACTAAAGATTGGTGCAGCGGTAAGTAATAACTGGGTGATTCGCGATGCAGTGAATCTGGCAGCAGAAAAAGTGACTGAAGGTGGCAATTTGGCGACTCAGCTGGAGCGTAGTGGTTATTTCCCACCGATGATGGTACAAATGATTCGTAGTGGTGAATCTTCCGGTGAGCTGGACCGGATGCTGGAGCGGGCATCGACTATGCAGGACCGCGAAGTGACCACACTGATTTCGACTTTACTGGCTTTGCTGGAACCACTGATGTTGGTGCTGATGGCGAGTATTGTATTGGTGATCGTGATTGCAGTGATGCTACCAATTGTAAATATGAATAATATGATTTAAACCGGATATGGGTAAAATTCCAATTATAGAAAGCCCAAACAGATTTTTGAAATTAAGCAATGAGAGACATTGAATGAAAAGGACTGACATGATGAATCAACAGCTAGGTTCTTCAAAAGTAGGTGCATGTATGACGCGTATCAAACATGCTTCAGGTTTTACCCTGATTGAAGTGATGGTAGTGATCGTGATTCTTGGCGTACTGGCTGCACTGATCGTACCAAATGTGATGGGCCGTGGTGAAAAAGCCAAAGTCGATACAACTGTCATTAAGCTGCAAAGCGTGGCTGGTTCACTGGACCAGTACAAGCTCGACAATGGCAAATATCCAAGCATGCAGGATGGTGGTCTAGATGCTTTAGTGAATAAACCAGCTTCAGCAAAAAACTGGCTGCCAGGTGGCTATGTCAAAGGCGGTTATCCGAAAGACAGCTGGGATAATGACCTGCAATATGTGATTCCGGGCACCAATGGTCGTCCATTTGATCTGTACTCATTTGGTGCCGATGGTCAGTCTGGTGGCGAAGGTACTGATGCTGATATTTATTATCAGCCTTAACTGAGAATCATTATAAATTTCCAGTAATGGAATATATCACTTCACTTGATTGGATATCTCTATTTTAAGTGAAGTGATAATAACTCTTAATTATAAAATATAATCTAAAATTTTGAATCTTATATAAATTTTATAATAAGCTTTATTTGAGAGTTATAATAAGAATTATTCCCATATTGATTGATTACAAATATCGTAAAATATGGAGATATATAGACTTTTCATTTTTCTAAAAAAGCTCATAATGATCTCAATGGCACTTATTTAGCCAAAGGAGATGAGTATGAAAGCATTAATTTTAGGAGATGAAATAAACCAGTTTCATTGGTCAATGCTGAAATCTGTCCTTTTGGTTTTGAGTATTCTTCCAGTCAGCCAAGGGATGTTGTATCTATGGCAAAGCACTGAAGGTAGCAGCCAGATTATGGTAGGTTTCTTTGCCTTGAGCCTGATGAGTAGCCTGTTGGCTTTGTGTTTCTGGTCTGCCTTAAAAGCTAGTGTGAGCTATGTACATCAGGAAGATGTATCATCTTTTGAGCGTACCATCGTTCAACTCTATCGTTACCTGCCGATGCTGTCTTTGGCGAGTATGATGTCTTATCTCACTACACAGATTTAATCATCTCTCCCAATAAAAAAAAACCGAGGATTGCGCCTCGGTTTTTTTATAGCTCCTCCCTTTTAAAAAGGGTGAGAAGCAATGCTTCGTAAAGGAGGGATTAAAAATAAGCTATAAATTTAATCCCCCTAAATCCCCCTTTGATAAAGGGGGACTTCATAGGTGAATTACCTTCTCGACTTAAAGCTGACATCTACTTTACGCGGACGGAAACGCCATCCAATCAATAGCAACAGTGCCGAGAAGATCAGTACCGGCCAGTCGCTCAGTTTCATATACAGGGTTTCACCCTGCATGGCAGGCAACTCACCACGTAACACAGCTTCTTTGTCCATTGGTGCGCGTTTTACGATATGCCCGTTATGGTCAATAAAGGCAGTCACACCGGTGTTGGTTGCTCGGATAAACCAGCGGCCATTTTCCTTGGCACGCATCTGTACCATTTGTAAATGCTGCTGTGGACCAGCAGTCCCGGTAAACCAGGCATCATTGGAAACGGTTACCAGAAAATCACTCTGGCGGGCATTGCGACGGGTCAGGTTTGGATAAGCCACTTCATAGCAGATCGCAGAACCGAGGTGATGCTGTTTCACATTTAACGGTTTTTGATCCCGTGCACCACGCGAGAAACCACTCATAGAGGGGTCATTCTGCAAGGCAGGTAGTACCCAACTGAGCGCACCAGAAAGTGGAATATATTCCCCGAAAGGTACCAAGCGTTGTTTCTTGTATAGACCACTCGCTTCATCACCGCTGGCCATGATGCTGTTGTAGTACATCGGACGGCCTTCAGCTTTGGTCTCCGCCAGATCCCAATATGGCAGGCCCGTCACCCAGGAGGTTCCAGATTTTTCTGCCTGATTTTTCATGGCATCCAGAAAATCTGGAATATCGGTCTGGAACATGGGAATCGAAGATTCCGGCCAGACAATCAGGTCACGTCCCCATTCAGTCTTGGTCAGGTTGGCGTAGATCAGCAGGGTTTTGATCTGATATTCGGTCAACCATTTCAAATCTTGCGGAATATTGCCCTGAATCAGAGAAACACTCAGTGGTTTGCTGCCGGCCTTTTGTTCCACAAAATTCAGCTGAGAAGCACCCCATGCACCCAATAATAGAAGTACAGAAGGCACCGCCCAGAACACACGGCGATTCAGGATTTCCACCAGTGCACAGGCCAAGGTAATGACTACAAAGGACACCCCAAACACGCCGAACAGTGGTGCATAACCATCAAGGAAGCGTTCGGTGAAGGCATAGCCGGCAAACAGCCATGGGAAGCCGGTAAACACCCAGGTTTTTGCCCATTCAAATAACACCCAGAGTGGGGCAAAGGTCAGCGGAGTTTCCGGGAAAAAGCGACGGTAAAGAAAGGTCTGTACCGCGGTAAACAGTCCCATCACCAGTGCCATGATCAGGATCATCAGCACGCTGAGAGTTGAGCTGGTATCCCCATATTCATGGATCGAGGTATACAGCCAGAAGGCACCGACAAACCAGAGACCAATCCCGTATGCCCAACCAATTCCAAAAGCTTGTTTGGCAGAGCGCTGACGCAGGCAGGCATACAGCAGTGCTGGAGACAGAATTGCCAGCCACCAGTAATGATAGGGTGCCAGGGCAAGGCTAAAGATTGCACCTGCCAGAAGAGACAGCAGCAGTGGGTAAATCAGCGGAAGCTGTTTGGAGTCTTCGGACAGCTTGAGCAGTTTGTCAAAATGTGCCCTCATTGACGCACAGCCCGGATCGAGTGAATGGAGCGTGCATCTGCTTCCAGAATGGTAAATGCCCAGTTATCCAGTTCCACGACCTGACCTTCCAGATCACTCACCAGGCCAATTTCCTGTAACAGCAAGCCACCCATGGTTTCGACTTCATCATCCGGGAAATTGGCATCCAGCAGATCATTAAAATATTCAATTGGTGTTAAGGCTTGCACGATCCAAGTGTTAGCCGTTTTGGAATCATTATCTGGAACAATGTATTGTGCTTCTTCATCAGCAATATCGTGCTCATCTTCAATTTCGCCGACAATCTCTTCCAGAATATCTTCCAGGGTGACTAGACCAGAAGTCGCACCATATTCATCAATTACGATCGCAATATGGGTCTGGGTGTTTTTCAGCATACGCAGAACCTGGTCAGAACGGGCACTTTCTGGCACGAATAGAGGCTGGCGCATCAAGGCACGAATATCCACCTTAGACGTTGGTTCGGTCAGGAACGGTAACAGGTCTTTGGCCAGCAGGATGCCGACAACATTATCCGGCTGATCGGCGGAAAAGACTGGGAAGCGGGAATGAGCAGATTCCACCAGCACATGCAGGATATCCAGCAGTTGGTCATCTTCCTGCAGACTGATCATGGAAGTTCGTGGAGTCATCACTTCACGAATCTTGGTCGCTGGAAGGTCGAGTACACCTTCCAGCATCGCCACTGTATCGGGTTCTAAAAATCGACGTGAATCTTGTACTAATTTTAACAGTTCGTCGCGGGTTTCGGGTGCAGTTCCCAGCCATTTGCGTAAGCCGCGCATGCCCCACGACGGGCCTGATTCCTCGTGCATGATTTTTCCTAAAGACTCTTAATATCTAAAAAAACGTGATTTTATCATACCGCAGAAAACGTGCTTGTCTATCGCAATTATTGAGGTGCTTTGTGACCATTACAGTCAGGTCTTCTTAGCTAGAATAGCGGGGAAATGCAGGCATGGGTACAAACACAGGTTTATGCTAAAATAGGCCCGTCTTTCTTTCTGAGCATGCTAATGTCTGACGCTGAAATTACCCCAAGCCTGCAATTGAATACCCGTGGTTTACGCTGTCCTGAGCCAGTCATGATGCTGCATCAGGCGATCCGTAAGTCCAAGTCAGGTGATGTAGTTGAGGTCTTTGCAACGGATAATTCAACGTCATGGGATATTCCAAAATTCTGTATGCATTTGGGGCACGAATTATTGCTGCAGGAAGAGCGTTTGGATGAAAATGGCAATAAAGAGTTTCATTATCTGGTGAAGAAAGGCTAATTCTTTTTAATTCAGAGGCGGATTCAAGCGGCAAGTGCAACAGTATAAAAACCAGCCATAACTTCACTCGGTGTATACCAACCTAGCGTTTTTCTAGGACGATGGTTGAGTGCAAATTCTATCTGCTCTATTTGTTCGTTTGACACGTCATCAAACGATGATGATTTTGGCAGATATTGACGGATTAAACCATTCGTATTTTCATTTCTAGCTCGCTGAATAGACTTGTAAGGATCAGCAAAATACGTCTCTATCCCGGCATCAGTAATTCTTTTGTGTTCGGAAAATTCTTTACCATTATCAAATGTCACACTATAAGCATGGCTCATTCGTAAACGATCTAACGCACAAGTAATCGTTTGAGAGGATGCTCTCGTTGATCCTAAATGAACAATATGTACATACAGGCTCTTTCGATCAACAAGGGTTAATAAAGCACCTTTATGATGTTTACCAATCACCGTGTCACCTTCGAAATCTCCTAAACGTTGTCGTTGATCAATGACCTGGTCTCGACAGTGAATACTTGTTTTATCAATGATTTGCCCCCTACGATCCGTGTTTTTGTAACCTCGTTTTCGATATTTCTTCTGATGCCTTAAGTGTAGATGGAGTTTACCGCCTTTTGATTTATCTTGATAAATGTACTGGTAAATCCACTCATGTGAAGGTACATCCAGCCAACCGCGTTGTGTTAAAGCACCTGAAATTTGTTCTGGTGACCAGTCCAAGCCAATTAAATAATCAATATAGGCGAAGGCAAATGCTGTCATTGATGAGGAAGGACGGTACCGTCTTTGACTTGCAAATTTAGCTGCCTGTTGAGCCCTATATCCACGTTGCCCAGTATTTCTTTTTAATTCACGGTAGATGGTTGAGCGTGAACGCCCTAACTCCCGAGCAAGGTTAGCGATTGAGCTTTTACTTTTCAAAGTAGCATAAATTTCGTATCTTTCATCTTGAGAAAGTTGGGTGTATTTCTTCATTGTGTGCTTTCCAATTGCGAGTTGAAAAAGTCTAATGATTCTATGAATACACCTAACTTTTTCAACTAACTACAAATGTGTCGCACTTGGGATTTGAATCTGCGAGATATAAAAAATCCCTGCACTTGGCAGGGATTTTTTTATGGCTTAAGAAAAATCACAGATTTTTCTCTTGCGTGATGACCGAGCAGTGCTCAATCATCACTCATATCCAAATTACATATTAGGGTAGTTCGGACCACCCGCACCCTCAGGGGTTACCCAAGTGATGTTTTGAGATGGGTCTTTGATGTCACAGGTCTTGCAGTGTACACAGTTCGCTGCATTGATCTGGAAGCGTTTCGAACCGTCATCATTTTCCATGATTTCATAAACGCCGGCAGGGCAGTAGCGCTGAGCAGGCTCATCCCATTTTGGCAGGTTTACGTTCACTGGAATTGAAGGATCAGTCAGTTTCAGGTGAGCAGGCTGGTTCTCTTCATGTACCGTATTCGAAATAAACACTGACGACAGACGGTCAAAGGTCAGTTTGCCATCCGGTTTCGGATAATTCGGTTTGAAGTTCACTGCATCAACAGTTTTCAGCGTCTTGAAGTCTGGCACCAGGTCATGCAGGGTAAATGGAACCTTGAAGACGTTCTGGTCAATAAAGTTGAATGCACCACCGATCCATTGACCAAACTTGTGCATTGCAGGGCCGAAGTTACGCGCGCTATAAAGCTCTTCTTTTAGCCAGCTGTTGTTGAACTTGTCGGTATAAGCAGTCAGTTCTTTTTCGAAGAAGTCTTCACCTTCAGTCACACGAGCAACCGCAAGGTCACCACCTTTTTCTACACCAGCCTTAATTGCTTCAAACACTGCTTCACCACACAGCATGCCTGATTTCATCGCAGTGTGTGAGCCTTTGATCTTGGCAAAGTTCAGGAAGCCAGCATCATCACCGATTAAGCAGCCGCCTGGGAAGGTAAATTTAGGCAGAGAGTTGAAACCACCTTTGACTACTGCACGCGCACCATAAGAAATACGTTTACCGCCTTCCAGATACTGTTTAATCAGTGGATGGGTTTTCCAGCGCTGCATTTCCATGAATGGATACATATGTGGGTTTTCATAAGAAAGATCCACGATCATGCCCAGAGTCACCTGGTTGTTTTCAGCGTGGTACAGCCACCAGCCGCCTGAAGAACCGGTTTCAGATAAAGGCCAGCCGGCACCGTGCATCACCAGACCTGGTTTGTGCTTGGCAGGATCGATTTCCCACAGTTCTTTAATCCCGATACCGTAGTGCTGAGGATCAGCATCTTTGTCCAGATTGAATTTCTGGATCAGGCGTTTACCGAGATGACCACGGCAGCCTTCAGCGAATAAAGTATATTTCGCATGCAGTTCATAACCTGGAGCAAAGTTATGGGTTGGTTCACCATCTTTACCAATGCCCATATCACCAGTCTGGATGCCTTTCACTGAACCATCTTCATGGTACAGAATTTCAGCAGCAGCAAAGCCCGGGAAGATTGATACTTCCAGCTCTTCCGCTTTCTGGCCTAACCAGCGAACTACGTTACCCAGTGAGATCACGTAGTTACCATCGTTATGCATGGTTTTTGGCACCATCCAGTGCGGTGCTTCTTTATAAGTAGTTTCAGACAGGGTGAAGTAGGTTCTGTCTTCGGTCACAGGAACATTCAGCGGAGCGCCTTCTTCTTTCCAGTTCGGGAAAAGTTCATTGATCGCACGCGGTTCCAGCACAGCACCGGAAAGAATATGAGCACCCACTTCGGAGCCTTTTTCCACGACACAAACGGACAGATCATTCAGGTTGTTTTCAATTGCAAGCTGACGGATTTTGATCGCCGCAGAAAGACCCGCAGGGCCTGCACCTACGATGACTACGTCAAACTCCATCGATTCGCGTTCGATGTGCTCCATGTAGGACTCCTCATATTACATTCGGTGGCAACCAAAATCGGGGTGATCAGGTGCTGCCATGAGTATTTATAATTCCTGGACACAAAAAGCTTAGTGTCTTTAATCTTGTGGGCTAGTATAGTTTTAAACCCAGTTGAAGCCAATTGGCTGAAACATATTATTTTTCCGTCATTAAGGTCTTCTACGATGAATAACGCAGCAGAGAACAATCATTCGACGAAAAATCCAGCCATGAGCGATGATAAAAATTTAACGAATATTGCACAATACATAAAAAATGCACAGGGCAGTCACAAAAGGTCAATCCCCCCTCTAGAGCAGTGGCATCCAAAGCATTGTGGGGCAATGGATCTCAAGGTTTTTGCTAATGGAGAATGGTGGCACGAAGGTCAATTGATCAAACGCCAGGCCATGATTGACCTGTTCTCGACTGTACTGTGGAAGGAAGATGGCAAGTTTTACCTGAAAACTCCGGTTGAGCAGATCGAAATTGAAGTGGAAGATGAACCGCTGTTTGTCAATCAGGTGGATCAGGTTGAGATTGAAGGGAAGACTTATCTCCAGCTCACTACGACAACGCAGGATGTGATTATTGTAGATCAAGAGCATCCGATTTTTATGCGGGCTTTTGGTGATGAATTGCGTCCTTATGTGCATGTGCGTTTCGGCATCAATGCATTGATCCAGCGTGCTGCCTTTTTACACCTGGTGGAAATGGGGGAGCTCAGTGAAAATTCGGATGGAGCGACAGTTTTAAGCTTGAAAAGTGGAGATTTAGACTTGCAATTAAGCACCTGAGGTTTAAGCTTTGTGGCATGTCCGTCCACTTGAGCACATAGCCCCGGTATGAGCGCCATTTATCCGATTTCTTCAACACTTGATCCCGTCCTTGATGTTACTGCAGACGCACCCATTGGGATTTTTGATTCAGGAATCGGAGGACTGTCAGTGGCGCTCGAAATTGCGCGATATTTACCGAATGAGCGCTTCGTTTATTATGCCGATACTGCCAATGTACCCTACGGTCCGCGTGAAGATCAGGACATTCGTGAGCTGACTGCGCATGCAATTGAATGGCTGTATCGTCGTGGCTGTAAAGCCGCTGTAGTGGCTTGTAATACCGCTTCAGCCTTTAGTCTGGATTATCTACGTGCCCATTATGGTGAACGTTTTCCCATTATTGGACTGGTACCCGCTTTAAAACCCGCAGTCCTGGCGACCAAATCGAAAACGGTGGCCGTTCTCGCTACGCCGGCGACCTTTCGCGGCAAGCTGATTAAAGATGTCATGACCCGTTTTGCCGAGCCGGCACAGGTGAAAGTCATTCCGGTGACCTGTCTGGATCTGGTGCCCTTTGTGGAGGCCGGAGAACAGATGAGTCCCGCGTGTCTAGCGACATTACGCCTGCTTTTACAACCAGTTGTGGACCAGGGCGCGGATTATTTGGTGCTTGGATGTACACATTACCCCTTCCTAAAATCGTCAATTCAGTATATTTTTGGTCATAAAATGACATTGATTGACTCTGGTTTGGCAGTTGCGAGACAAACTGCCCGCGTTCTGATCAAAAATGAGCTATTATTTGGAAGCGAACGTGAAGAAAACGTGCGGATTGAACTGTTTGTCAGTGGTCAAAATGCTGAGCAAATGCAACCGATTATCCAGCGCCTGATTCCAGACGATATTTCGTGGTCTGTGAATAATATTGAAGCTTGAATTTAGTTTAGTTGTCAGTCAGTGAATTACATTATTTTAAAATTTGATATTTTTAATTGGGGCACGCTTGTGCAACAGCTCATGGAGTTAGAGGTGAACTGTGCACATTCGCGGTAATTGGAGAGGGTTCGCAATGCTCGATAAACGCTATCAGGTCTTTATATCGACCTCTGGTCAGGATATGCAGCCGGAGCGCATCATCTTGGCACAGACGTTGGTGGGTATGGGGTTCTTCTCCTGGGGCCTAGAGCAGCGTACACCTCTTAGTACAGCCTTTGCTCGTCGTCAGATTGATGACTGTGATTATGTGGTAATTCTGCTCGGTAGCCAGTACGGTGAACAGTCCGTCTCTGGCGTAGGTTATATGCATCTTGAATATATCTATGCAGTGAGCAAGCAGAAACCGGTGATAGTGTTTATGCATGATGACCCGGATTCACGGGATGAATCGCTGCATGATGCCAAACCGGAACTACGTGAAAAATTCAATGAATTCCGTAAACTGCTGCAAAACGAAGTTGACCAGATCTTTACCTACCGCAGCCTGCGTGACTTGGAAATGGCTGTTCGCCTGAACATGCCGCAAATGCTGGAGCGTTATCCAGTCACGGGTTGGGTTCGTCCGCAAAATACGCAAGCGTTACATGATGAAATTGATGAACTGAAAGCTAAGATCGCGCAGATGGAAGCGGATGCCGATAAAAGCGAACCGGATCCGTTCCTGACTTTGCCGAAAGTGTCGATGCATGAAGTATTTTCCTTTGAATACCGCATGCATGCCTATCAGGATGGGAATTTCAAGGAATTAAAAGTTCAGAAAAAACTGACCTGGGCAGAATTGCTGGTCATTCTTGGCGATACCTTTATCAATCCGACACCAGAAGAATTTTTCTCTAAGCGCATGAATGAATATCTGAATGAAACTGGTCTGGAAGATGCACGGGTGGAAATGCCACGTGCCCATGCGGTTGCTCGTGCCCAGATGAATATTCGTGCCTTGCATAGTCTGAAATTGCAGATGCGTCAGAATGACTGGATTGTGCCAACCGGCCGGGATGACCGTCAGCGTTTGCTGTGGCAATTGACCTCAAAAGCGCAAAAATTGATGGAAAGTAATTTGCTGGATAAAGATCGTCTTCTTCCATATAAATCAGCGTATTAATCCATACTGTAAATACATAGAAAGCTGTTAAAGTACAGAGGTTGTCCTTCAAGACGGAAGATCTGCATGTTTGCTAAACCGAAAGTCACCATTATTCTGGCCAATCTCGGTACTCCGGATGCACCTACAGTTCCCGCAGTACGTGCATTTTTGCAGGAATTTCTGTCCGATCAGCGCGTTATTGAAATTCCAAAACCAATCTGGCAGATCATTCTGCGTCTGTTTATCTTGCCGTTCCGTCCTAAACGCGTAGCCCATGCCTATGCAGCCGTCTGGGGCAAGGATTCGCCAATGCGTGAAATCCTGTCGCAGCAGGTCGAAACGGTTAAGGCTGAACTCATTTCACGCTATCCACAGTTTGAACTAACTGTTGTTCCTGCCATGACCTATGGCAATCCGAATATTCGGGCAGTACTAAACCAGCTCAGTGCCAATCCGCAGGATCATGTCATTCTATTGCCGTTGTTCCCGCAGTATTCAGCCACTTCGACTGCACCACTGTACGATGCTGTAGCGAAATGGGTCTTGACCCAGCGTAACCTGCCAGGTCTTTCCATCATTCGGGATTATTATCAGCATCCGCTATTTATTCAGGCACTAGCGCAAAGTGTACGAGACTACCAGGCCGTGCATGGTAAGCCGGAAAAGCTGCTGATGTCTTTCCATGGTATTCCACAGCCTTATGCTGATAAGGGAGATCCGTATGCGGATCGTTGCCGCATTACTGGAAAATTGGTGGCAGAAGCTTTGAGGCTATCTGATGATGAATATGGCATCAGTTTCCAGTCACGTTTTGGCAAGCAGGAATGGGTCAAGCCTTATACTGATGCCTTAATTGAAGACTGGGCCAAGCAGGGTGTGAAATCGATTCAGGTGATGAGTCCGGCATTTTCTGCGGACTGCCTGGAAACGCTGGAAGAATTGGCCATGCAAAATGCAGAGACTTTTAAAGCCCATGGTGGTGAGCAGTATAGTTATATTCCGGCTCTGAACAGCCGTGAAGATCATTTGCAATTGCTCAATTCCCTGCTACAGGCTAATCTTGACGCATTAACCCATACTCTTGCTCACTAATTTGAGGTTTTGCAGCCTATGCTCCAAGTCAAAATTGTTCCTGTCACTGCCTTTCAGCAAAACTGTTCTATTCTTTGGGATACAGACAGTAAAGAAGCAGTTTTGATTGATGCGGGTGGTGAGCCAGAAAAACTGAAAGCCGAAGTGGAAGCGCTAGGACTGAAAGTAAAAGCCCTGTGGCTGACCCATGGGCATTTAGACCATGCCGGTGCTGTTGGTGCTTTGAAAAAAGCTTGGGATGTCCCGGTGATTGGCCCGCATAAAGACGATGCCTTCTGGCTGGATATGATTCAGGAAGTATCTGCCCGTTACGGCTTCCCGATTCCGGAAAAAGTGGAAGTGACTGAATGGCTGCAGGGCGGTGAAGTGCTGAAACTGGGTGATGAAGAGTTTGAAGTGCGTTTTGCACCCGGCCATACCCCCGGGCATGTGATGTTCTATAACCAGAAACATGGCCTGCTCTGGACCGGTGATGTACTGTTTAAAGGTTCGATTGGCCGTACCGATTTCCCGCGTGGCAACCATCAGCAACTTTTGGATTCGATCCAGCGGGAATGCTTTAGCCTGCCGGATGATACCCAGTTTATTTCTGGACATGGTCCAATGAGCACGATTGGCTTTGAAAAGCAGCATAATCCATTTGTGGCGGGTACTGCGGGTTAATCACAGCCATGTTCATATAAAAAGGAATCCATCTGGGTTCCTTTTTTATTGTAGGGGATTTATCTGAATGCGGGTTAAGCAAAAGGATTGTGTTGTAACTGACGGATCTGAAGATAGAGTATCCAAAGTGCCAAGGCCAAAAGGATACTAACAGCAATAAAAATATAATCCTGTTTCCAGATGCCAAGAACAAAGCTGGTACAGCACATCAGAAATAAGAACAACATCAATACTCTAAGCAGGAGGATAAACATAGATCAGTCCTCATTTTATTTTTGTTATTTTGAGAGAATGATTATTTAATTTTTATTTTAAAAATCAAATAGATATATTTTAAACCAAGTCTAGCATCAAATAAAAAAGGAATTCAATCCGAATTCCTTTTTTCTGGTCAGTACTTAATACTGATCTTCCTCACTGCCGCCATCCGCTTGAGGTGCATCCTGGGTTGGCAGTTTGTATTCTTCATTGGCCCAGGCACCAAAATCAATCAGCTTGCAACGCTCGGAACAGAAAGGGCGGAACGCATTGTCTTCCCAGGTGGTCAGTTCACCGCAGTGTGGGCAGGTTAAGGTGGTTGGCATCGACAATACTCCAACAAAAATCCAGGAATCAATTAGGCAAATATAGCCGCACTTGTTAGACTTATGCGGTTTTCCTTAGTTTGATCTGATTATGCTAATTCGTCAATTTCAAGCGCAGCGCATGCATGCCCCTCGTGATTTTCAAAGCATCAGCCCTGAACCGATTTGTGTAGAAATTGGAGCCGGCAAAGGGAAGCATGCATTGCTCTTTACCCGGAATAATCCAGAGCGTCAACTGATCGCGATTGAACGTACCCGGGAAAAATTCCTGGCGATGCAGAAGCAACATGCCTTGGAAGGGCAGAGCAATTTACAGACCGTACATGCCGATGCCTTGCCGTGGGTGGTCCATGCGCTTTATCCGGCACAGGTGGAACAGTTTTTTATCCTGTATCCAAATCCGGAACCGCATAATCCGGCGCAGCGCTGGGCCAATATGCCATTTTTTGAATTTCTGATTTCCCGCCTGCAAACGGGCGGTACGATTACGCTGGCGAGCAATATTCCAGAATATATTGACGAAGCAGAACAGCAGATGAAAGCGCTGTGGAAGCTACCTTATGTCAAAGAGGTGATTCCTCAAGATTCCGCCCGTACCCATTTTGAAATTAAATATCTGGAACGGGGTGAACTGTGCCAGCAGCTGATTATCACCAAGCCGGAAGGCTATAGCACCCGTTTTGATGAGTTTCAGCCTCTGCATGGGCAAAATGCAACGGCTGCGGAATAAGCTATGAGTAAACGCATTGCGATTGTTGGTGCCGGACCTGCTGGATTAATGGCCGCGGAAGTGTTGAGCCAGCAGAATTTTGAGATTTATGTCTATGAGCAGAAGCCATCTGCTGCGCGCAAATTCCTGATGGCGGGAAAAACCGGACTGAATATCTCCCATGCCGAACCAGTGGATCAGTTTGTCCAGCGTTATGATCAGTCGGACTGGCTGGCACCGTGGGTGAAACGTTGGGATGCGGTCTGGATCCAGCAGTGGATGCGGAACTTGGGCATTGAGCCTTATATCGGCTCATCGGGTCGGGTGTTCCCGACGGAAATGAAAGCAGCACCGCTATTACGTGCCTGGCTAAAACGTCTGGTTGAGAAGGGTGTGCAGTTTCATTACCGGCATCAGGTAACACAGCTTCAGCAGAACCAGCTGCAGCTACTCGACCTGAAAACAGATGAGTCACCCACTGAATCTTTTGATGCGATTATTCTCGCCTGTGGGGCAGTGTCCTGGTCGCGGCTCGGCAGTGACGGCAAATGGCAATCTTGGCTGCAAGCCGAAGAAATCGAACCTTTTCAGGCCAGCAATGCCGGGGTGGAATACCCATGGTCCAAGTTTATGCAGCCTGTTTTTGGTCAGCCGCTCAAACGGGTAGCAGCCTGGGTGGAAGGCGGTGACAAGGCCATGGGGGATATTGTCATCAGCCATTATGGTCTGGAAAGTGGCTTGATCTATAAACAGGGCCGGGGGCTACGTGAACAGGTCAAACGTGGTCAGCCAATGCAGCTGTATTTAGATCTGTTTCCGGATCAAACAGCAGCACAGCTAGCCAAAAAACTGCAGCCGAGCAAAAAGCAGTCCTTAAGCAATGTCTGGCGCAAGGCCGGGTTAGAGGGGGCCAAAGCCGCACTAGTACGCGAGCTGATGCCAAAAAATATTTGGCAGGATGCAGAACAGTTAGCACAAAGCATCAAGCAACTGATGATTCCTTTAACTGGTTTCCGCCCAATTGAAGAAGTGATCAGTTGTGCTGGTGGGGTAAAGCGTGAAGCACTCACTGAACAGCTGCAATTAATATCCAATCCGCATGTATTTTTGTGTGGGGAAATGCTGGACTGGGATGCGCCAACGGGTGGCTATCTGCTCACTGCCTGTATGGCCACCGGTCGTGCTGCAGGGGAAGGCGTAGTGGCTTATCTGACCAAAAAATCTTAAGTTTTCTTCAGTTTAAGATATTCACGCCCGTTCTAGGTTTGCGTTATATTGAGCAAAAATCATGCATCAGGATGTTTTGCTTATGTCTACGCAAGCGCATTATGCCGGGAGCTGTCTTTGTGGTGGAATCCAGTATGAGGTTCGTGGGCCACTTGGCTATATTATGCAGTGTCATTGCCGCCGTTGCCGCAAAGCCAATGGCAGTGCTTTTGCTGCGAATAGCCCGATTGCCAAGGCCGATTTCCAGTTGTTACAGGGTGAGCAGTTGCTCAAAGCCTTTAATCCGAATACGGGCGTGATCCGCTATTTCTGTAGTGACTGTGGTTCCCCGATCTATAGTGTCAGAACCGATGTACCAGACATCTATCGCTTACGCATCGGCACGCTGGATACTCCAATCGAGCAGAAGCCGGTCTGTCATATCTTTACTGGCTCCAAAGCGGAATGGGAAGACATCTGCGATGCCTTGCCACAATATGCTGAGCGTCCTTAAGGCCGGTAGTTTCTAGCTTCTTATTTTCTGGTTTGGGTTTGGCCATACTGGCTACGCCAGTGGTCTAACTGTTCCTGTGCCTGAATATATTGTCCCAAACCTTTCACGGTTTCTTTAGCATCATTCTGGCTAGCCGGTTCTGAAGCTGGCGAACTCAGAAATTTTTCCTGCTGTTCCCAGTATTTATACATCAGACCTTGGATATAGCGTCCCTGTTCGGTTTTCAGTTCCAGACTCTTGAGCAGGGCCAAAGCGCCCTGTACATGGTCAAGTTGACGCTGCTCGACCATCTCTTCACTCAAATTACCTTCACTGCGAATCCGGGCCATTTCCGTTTCAATTTCGTCATTCAGGGTCTGCATGCGCTGTTCATAATCATCCAGCACGGCAATGTCATGCTGGTCATCCGCCGTTTTCGGGAAGTCTTTGACTGGCTCGGTCTTCAATTCCCTCATCATTTCTTCAGCCGCTCCATCTTGCTGAGTGGCTTCCTGCTTAGGAGCATCTTTCTGGTTACAGGCAGCCAGTAGCAGAGCAGAGGCCAGTAGGCTGATGCGAGTCATATTTTGCAGTTTTGGCATGATTAATCCTTTAATGATTCCTAAGATATTTAAATTTTCTGAAAGACATAGACGTAAGTGACATAAGGAAAGTCGATGTGATCCTGTGGCTGCTTGCCGGTATATTTTTCGACAATCTGTTCAAACTGCTGTTTTAGTAACTGTTGCTCTTTTTCAGGCTGTGCAGCAATAAAGCTGGTCGAGAGCAGTCGTTTGGACACGACCTGCTCCACCGTGCCGGAATGAAAGTGCTGCAAGGTGGTTTCAGCGACTGGTTTAAACAGGTATTGCTCCTGAAAAACTTCGCGCCATTTTCCGCTATGGTAACGCGGTGTATCGCCTTCCATCGGCAGAATAAAGTCTGCCAGTGCCTTGACCCAGTCCACCGTGATATCACGCTGGTTCCAGACCAGTACCAGATAGCCTTGATTCTTAAGTACCCGATGAATTTCTTTCAGGCTGTCCAGATGGGCAAACCAGTGAAAGGATTGTGCACAGAACACCGCATCAATCGAGGCATCCTCCAGAGGCATTGCATCACTCATCGCTTCTAGGGTTGTAATGTCTGGATGTGCCAGCTTGAGTTGCGCTAACATTTCCGGCACCGGATCAACTGCCAGAATATTCTGGCTCAGCTGTTTTAAATGTGGCAGGAATTTTCCGGTGCCAGCACCAAGATCGAGCAGCTGGGCATCTTGAGTTAACGTAAGTTGCTGTTGCAACCAGGGCGTCAATGCTTCAGGATAGCTCGGTCGCACCTGCTGATAGCGTTCAGCAGCTGTACTAAAACCCTGTTTTGCAGCGGGATGCAGAGATTGTGTCATTTTTTGCGCTTTTTAATCCTGGTCTTCGCTATAAAATAGCATATTCATTTGGGCGGTAGATTTCGCCACAGAAATTGTATTGGAAGCGTTCGTTTAACAGGCACGGGAAAGTTATGGAAAAACAAATTGTCTTTGAAGATGAGCATATACGCGCAATCTTTATGCCGGGATCATCTTCAGAACTGATCTTTTCTTTTGGAGATCTGATTACCCGTGCCAAGGGCCTGACCATTAATGCCGAGAAGTCATTACAGAAATTTGACTTCAATGTGCTCGGGATTATGCCCAAGGACAAGTCCTGGTTCCCGCAAGGTTCCATGTGGAACATGCTGGAAGCTGTGACAGAACTGATCGCGCCATTCACGAAACGTATTGCCTATGGCGGTTCCATGGGCGGTTATGCCGCAATCAAATATTCCAATCTGCTGGATGTGCAGCGCGCCGTGGCGATGGTGCCGCAGTATTCGATTGACCCGGAAGATGTGCATGATGCGCGCTACAACATGTTTTTCCAGTCAGAGCTGAATGCTGACATGCGCATCAAGCCGGAAGATGTCAGTAGCGAACGCGAATACATCATCATTTATGACCCGCACTATGCACAGGACCGCGCGCATTACCAGAAACTCAAAGAAGTCCTGCCGGCACATCATGTGCTGCATCTGGCTTTTACCAATCACGATGCCATTGCCGTGCTGGCCAGCTCGGAACTGGTGAATGACTTCCTGCTGCATGAATTTGATGCCAGCTATTTCTACCAGAAGATGCGCCGGGTGAAAAAAAACAGCAAATTCTATTACCGCAAGGTGATTGAAAACCTGCTGCCACGGCATCGCATGGCACTGGGCCGGATTCTAAAGAATAATGACCTGCAGCTGGATGCCCAGTTCTTTGATGCCAGCCAGAAACAGACCATTCTGCGTGAGTTGCTCAGTAACAAGCAGGTCGATCAGTATGACCTGATGAAGCTTGGCATCCAGCTGAATTTGCCACAAGAAAACCGCCAGATCTTGCTGGACTGCTATGGGCATGGTCTGGTATTTAATGTGATTAGTAACAAAATTGAGAGCTATGCCGATCAGGCCATTGCACTGAATCACAAGTTCCTGATCCCGATTTATGCGCGAGGGAACGGGCTATTAACCATCACCTTAAATGACGAACGTTATCTGGTGGTGATGAATGACCGGCATATTATGAAACTGGTCAAGGAACAGGATGCACTTTCGGTCGGAATGCACCCAATTTTGATGAAACGTTATGCAGATTACTATATGTTCAGTTATAAGGAACTGAATCTCAGAACTGATGAATACGGGGCTGCGACATTCGTTGACGACAGTGACAAAAATACGCACTTTGTGACACGCAGTGAAGTGAATTAACTTAAAAAAACAATAACTTGACTTATTGTTTTGTCATCATAAGATGTACTTATGCGGTACTTAAATAGACAGTATCGCACGCGATGATTTTCGTGAAGGAGGGGTACATCTTATGCAATCCAAATCGTTTGTTGCTGCATGTTTTATGTTGATGTCAGGTCTGCCTAATCTGGCCTATGCCCGGGATCACGTTCACCCAACCATTATTTTTCTGAGTGCGACCATCATCTTTCTGATGATTTTGACCGTGTATATCGTGTTTAAAATTCGCCGTTCTTTACGCAACGATTTAGACAAGCCAGCCAATTAAAATGGCCCAAATAAATTTTATAAATCATTTAAAAAATAAAATTAAAACACTGCTTCGGAAAATATGATTGCAAAGCGGTCCTGAGTTGCTTTAAATGGTCTACCAATAAGATCTAGCAATGTGAGGGGACTGTGAAAGCGGTATATCTAGATTATAAATCCTTGGATCAAGATGATTTAAACCTGCAGGGCTTGGCGGCTATTTTTGACGAGCTGACCCTGTATCCAAGCACCGCCAAGGCGGATGTCCTTTCTCGCGTGCAAGATGTGGATGTGATCATTACCAATAAGGTGCTGATCGATGCCGATCTCATTGCACAGTGTCCAAATTTAAAAATGATTCAAGTATCTGCCACCGGTACCAATAATGTCGATTCAGCCGTAGCCAAAGCACGTGGCATCGTGGTGTGTAACTGCCAGGCTTATGGCACTGCTGCAGTGGCGCAGCACACCATCATGCTGATGCTAAATCTGGCGACCTCTTTCTTACGTTACCAGCAAAAAGTACAGCAGGGTGAATGGCAGAAGACTGACCAGTTCTGCCTGCTGAATGCACCGATCGTTGAGCTGTCTGGCAAGACGCTTGGGATTTTGGGTTATGGTGAGCTGGGTAAAGCAGTTGCAAAACTAGCAGAAGCCTTTGGCATGAAAGTCATAATTGGATCATTGCCAAACCGTCCGGGTGATGCTTCTCGTGTGCCATTTCAGGAGTTACTACCACAGGCGGATTTCCTCAGTCTGCATTGTCCACTAACAGAAGAAACCCGTGATCTGATCAGCCATGCTGAGCTGGACGCGATGAAATCAGGTGCATTCCTGATTAACTGTGCGCGGGGTGGAGTGATCAATGAAGCGGCACTAGCTCAAGCCTTGCGTGAAGGCAAAATTGCTGGAGCAGCAGTGGATGTGCTGACTGTAGAGCCGCCAAAAGAAGGCAACGTGCTGCTCGATCCAAGCATTCCGAATTTGATTGTCACTCCGCACAATGCCTGGGGCAGTGTCGATGCACGTCAGCGTATTGTGGATCAGATGATCGAAAATATTAAAGCTTTTCAGTCGGGTCAGCCGATCCGTCAGGTCAATTAAAACCAGTTTATGAAAACAAAAATGCTGATCCGAGGATCAGCATTTTTTCTGGTTTTCAGGTGTGACGTATTTTTTTAACAGGTTAGCAAATTCCATCTGTACTAGTTCAGAATTTGGATTGAACACAGTTTCCTGATAAATCCGTTTCGATTCCGGTGCCTTCTGATCAGGAAATTCCTCAAAAGAAGTCCGATATTGCGTTTCAAACATATAGCTCAGACGGTTTTGATGGAAATAGGCAGTTCTGAAGTTATAAGCAGTTTCACCATAAATGCTAATCTTTAACTTACACATGCCAGCCAACTGATACAGGTCGGCATTATTTCCGGATGCTGACTGAAACTGCTCTTCATCCAGATGTTCGATATGCTGGATTTTCTTGCCTTCTGCCTCATGGCTATATTCATTTTTGCCATTAAACAGGCTGCGTTGTGGTCGTGGTGCCTCACCATTTAAAGCGGTGATGGAAGTGAGGAGGGTTTCGCTGGAAAACAGCAGAACCAGGTAGAGGATACCGACACCGGTGAGAATGCCGACTATAAAGCTGAGGAGAATCTTTTTCATTTTTATAATCTTCTTGTGGGGTGCCTAAGTATCAGTCTAAATCCAGCTTCTGAGATGTTCAATGCTGCAAAATAAAAAGCCCATAAAGGGCTTTTTTTGAAGAGATTTTTTACAGATCGGTCACGGCATAACTGGTGGCACCACCTGAGCTGGACTCTTGCTGCGGTGCTGTGCTTTGGGTTGCAGAAGAAGATTGGCTTAGAGGCTGTTGCTCAATCGGTGCTGGCTGCTCCGGACTGCCGAGCCAAACGTCTTTGGTTTTCTGAATTTTCTGGCCAGTTTGCTGTGCTGCTTGAGTTGCGGTCTGGTCTACTTTTTCAATGGTGGTTGCAGCGGTAGATTTGGTGCTGTTCCAGGCACGGTCAACTTTTGGTCTGACTTTCTCTACCCCTTTTTCAGCTGCCTGACCGACTTTTTCAGCGGTATTGATCACGCCTTCCTGAGCTTTATAAGCAAAGACATGCAGCAGGTTTGGATTATCGCCATACGGTTTGATTGGCTTGCCTGAGCCTTGCTGCTCGGTGCTTTCACTAGCTTGAACGTTTTGAATCACAATAGGTGCGCACAGCAACAATGCGGTGCCGAGGATCATGCTTTTTTTCATCATCATTTTTTTCATGGTCATAGGGTAGTCGACCTCATCATTCGCTGGTGGTCTTTAATTGCTGTATTTCAGTGTAATGGAAAGGGATGTAAAAACAATGGATTTTCTGTGCAATTCACTTAACTGAGCGCGTGCAAAAGGAAGCAAGTTGTTTTGGTTTTGAAGAAGAAAAATCAGTGAATTTTTGTGGGAAGAATTAAAGGGGGGAATGCCCTGTATTAGTATTCAATACAGGGCGGTGACGCTTAGTCACATTGTTCGATCGCTTCTTTGGCAAAGTGGTTGCGCAGTGCCAGGAAGTTCTTCTGCACGGTCTCGCTGTGCAGTTCAAATTTTTGTGCAGTACTGGTTTTGTCGCGCTGGAAGGTTGCTGAACCAGCGTCAATTAAAGTCAGACCTTTAAATGACCATTGTTCGATCACGCGGCCTTCTTCAAGCTGGCCTTTAAATTCGATGACGCATTTGTCCATGAATTTGGTCAGTTTTGCACTGTTATTGGCGGTTTCAGGATAAACGTCAATATTTTGAACTTCCTGTAATACCCCAAGTTCCAGTTGTGGAATGGTTGGCTGTGATGTACATGCTGTAAGTGCGATACCCGCAAGAGTCGTCATAATGAGAGTTTGAAATTTCATGTGCTTCTTTCTTGTAGAGTGTTGTTAAGGTGAGTATAGGCAATTCAGATGAAATTGCCTATGATCTAAAAACTAATTTTTAAACAATAATCTACCCTTATAGATATGAATCACCTACTAGACTTATTAGATCAAATAGAAAATTTAGAAGATCAGTTACGTGATCATATTAATCGGGGAGTTCTTCATTACCAATTATTAAATGATAAGCATAAGTGGTGGATGCTATGTAGTGCTTTAGATGTTTTGGGCGATACATCTATAGCCTTTAAAGATTATTTGCAAACGGAGTTCCCTAAAGAAACAGGGCTGAAATACATTTATTGCTATGGAATTTTGCAATGTTTCATTCTTCAACAAGATAGTTTGAAGCATCTATATGAAGTATTTGCAGTTCAGTGGGAAGTAACTAGTGAGTTGAAGCAAATTCGTAAAGTTAGGAATGCTTCGATAGGTCATACAGTTTTAAACAATGAAGGAGGAAGAAGCGAAAAGGATAGGAATGAATTTAATAATTTTATTTCCCGTATCACTATTAATAAATTTGGTTTTGATCTACTGAGATATTCAAAAAAGACGAAAGATACAGTTTATGAAGAAATTCATATTCATGAGTTGCTTACGAAGCAACTGGATGAAGTGATTGTTCTATTAAGACGACTAATAAAAGAAATCATTACTATGGAAAACGAAGAAAAAAAGAAATTTGAAAATGAAAAATTAGTTGATTTACTGCCAATTTCTTATTGGTTTGAAAAAATTCATAGCATTTATGATGAGCAAAATAAGTTATTTGCTTATACAGCTTTGGATCATATCCAAAAGCAATATTTAGAGTTGAAACAGTCTTTAGAAAATAGATTATTGCAGGGTGAAGACTGGTTTAATGAAATTAAAGATTATCTAGTCGCAATTGAATTAATGAGAAAATCAATGTTAGATAATGATGAGCATACTGCACGTATATGTAATTTTTATCTTGATGAAAAGAATGATTATTTCAAAAGATTAATGGCGGAAATTGATGAAAAGTATGAAATAAGAAATGATCTCTAAAGCGGATTTTTTTTAAATAATAAGTCTATGTGAAAAATACTCTATCTCAAAGCATGCTTGATCCGAGAGTAGAATCTAAATATAAAAACTAGAAAGAAAGATATGAAAAGTTTTACTCAGATTTTTGCAATATGTATGTTGCTTGTCTTACCCATCATTACGCATGCGGATGGGGTTATGCCATTAGGCCAACTATTCGTGATGAGATTCTTTATCTTGGTTGTGATTGCATTCCTAGCGCTGTTATTGCATAGGTATCTACACAATTTCCATGTTTTGCGTTAAATTGAAGAGCATGCTCTTCAATTTTAACATCTCTCGCTTAGATCAGCGCCTTGTCAAACGTTACAACAACCTCGTTCAACTCAATATGAATCCTCTTGCTTCACTTGCTCCTGCAATCAAAGATATTGCCTCTGCTCAAAAAAAATAGTTTCGCAACGACGCAAGCTGTATGGCGGTTTTTAAATAATGATAAAATCTCATTTAAACAATTAAATGAACCTATTCAAAAACTTGCTTGTGATCAGATTAAGACATCGCTGCATCGTTATGCTTTAGTTATTCATGATTGGTCACAAATCCAATATGTGACACATCGTAATAAAACCCAAAAACTCCAAAGGACACATCAGTACGACTCAGGCTATGAATTACAAACGAGCTTACTTGTTGATGCTGCTTCTGGACTACCTGTTGCTCCATTAGCTCAGACCCTTTCTAGTGCTTCAGGTTGCTATTCGACATTCAATGAGCAACAGACCGAACGTAAAACCCATTTAGACTCCCTTTCTGAACAAATTCAAAAAGTTGAACAGTTTCCTCTTGATAAAACCTGCGTACATATTATTGATCGTGAAGGAGATTCCATTGCTCATCTCAGGGAATTAAGCAGTCATGGTTTTCAATGGCTTATTCGAGCAAAGGAAGGAAATCGGATTGAGCATCAGGGTGAAATATGTAAAGTTGGAGAAGTTGCTGAACGTATCGAAATACAGCAAGTGAAACCCATTTCTTATAAGGGTAATCAACATATGCTTTATGTTGGAGAAACCAATGTTCGGCTTACCCGTGCTGCAAAATCAAATAAAAAAGATTGTTTAGGTCAAAGAGTTGCTCCTCAGAAAGGTGCTGCAATTGAGGCTAGACTGATTATTGCGGTGGTTAAAGATATTAATGAAAAGACAGTTGCAAGATGGTCATTGATCAGTAATGTACCAACTGAGATTACCGCAGTAGAACTGACGACTTGGTATTACTGGCGTTGGTCAATCGAATGTTATTTCAAACTTCTCAAGCAAGCAGGCCATGATATTGAGTCATGGCTTCAGACTACGCCAGAAGCGATTTTAAGGCGTTTGCTAATCAGTTGTATGGCTTGTGTGTTGACGTGGAGAGTACAGCGTTGTACAGATGAACAAAATCAGAAAGTCCGTGCATTTTTGACTAGACTTTCAGGTAGACAACAGAAAAGAGGCAAGGTAGAGAGTGCGCCTGCCATATTGGCAGGACTCTCGATTTTACTAAATACTCTTCAACTGCTCTCAGAATATTCAATAGATGAACTGAATGAAATCGCAACTATTGCACTAGGTACCTAAAGATGTGTAGATACCTATGGCTGTTATTGGGTGGGGAGTTTGATGTTAAAGACGATAAAAATCAGGATAAAGACAAGTAAGAAATTATTTTCACCATAATAAAAAAAACCCGCTCTAAAGCGGGTTTTTTTATTGAATCAGAACTTAGTGTTGAAGCACTGAAATATCTGCAACTTTAGTGAACAGGTCACGCAACTGAGCAAGCAGACGTAAACGGTTTGCTTTCAGGTTAGCATCATCCGCCATTACCATGACACCGTCAAAGAACGCATCTACTGGCGCACGCAGGGCAGCCAATGCAGACAACGCCGCAGTGTAATCTTTAGAAGCAAATAGTGGCTCAACCACTGGTGTGATTTTTTGCAGTTCAGCGAACAATGCTTTCTCAGCATCTTCAACCAAGTTTGCTTCAACCACAGCACCTTCAGGTGCTGCTTCTTTGGCAAGGATGTTCGCAACACGCTTGTTCGCAGCAGCAAGCGCAGCAGCTTCAGGCAATGCACGGAAGTGATTTACCGCATTTACACGCTTGTCAAAATCAAGTGGAGATTTTGGTGACAACGCTTGAACAGCCTGGATCACATCAACATCAACGCCTTGGTCTTCGTATTTCGCACGGTAACGACCTTCCAGGAATGTAACTGCATCCGCCAGAGTCTTATCGTGGTCTTTCAATATGTCGCCATACGCAGCCAATGCCAACTTGATCAGGTCTTCAATAGATACATCCAGTTCATTTTCAGTCACCAGACGTAGGATACCAATGGCAGAACGACGCAGCGCAAACGGGTCTTTAGAACCTGTAGGTGCCTGCCCGATACCGAAAATACCAGTCAAGGTATCTAGACGGTCCGCAAGGGCAACGGTTGTACCTGTTTTAGTCTTAGGCAGAACATCACCTGCGAATTTAGGCAGGTACTGTTCACCCAACGCTTCAGCCACTTCGAGGTTTTCACCTTCAAGACGTGCGTAGTAAGTACCCGCGATACCTTGAAGTTCTGGGAATTCGCCCACCAGCTCAGAAGTTAAGTCGCATTTCGCAAGTAAAGCTGCTTTTTCAGCATCTTCCGCTTTGGCACCAGTAATCGGCGCCAGTGCGACAGCCAGTTTGGCAATACGTTGAGATTTGTCCCAAAGTGTACCCAGTTGTGCCTGGAATACCATATTGGCCAGTTTCTCTTTGCGAGAAGCCAGTGGCTGTTTCTGGTCTTGCAGGAAGAAGAACTCGGCATCAGATAGACGTGGACGAACCACTTTTTCATTACCTTCAATGATCTGGCTTGGGTCTTTAGACTCAATGTTCGAAACGGTAATGAAGTAAGGCTGTAATTTATTTTCAGCATTCACCAGACAGAAATATTTCTGGTTGTCCTGCATGGTGGTGATCAGGGCTTCTTGAGGAACCGCAAGGAAGCGTTCTTCGAAGCTTGCACGTAATGCTACAGGCCATTCCACCAGTGCAGTGACTTCGTCACGAAGATCCGCAGGAACGATGGCAATCGCATTCACTTCATCCGCCAGCGCTTTTACTTGCTGGTCGATGATGGCTTGACGCTCTTCAAAAGACGCTACCACTTTCGCAGCGCGTAGGGCATCCAGGTAAGCATCAGCATTTGCCAGGGTAATCGCTTCAGGAGCGTGGAAACGGTGACCATAAGTCACGTTGCCTGCTTTGTGATCCTGAATCGTTGCATCAATCACTTGATCATCTTTCAGCAAGACTACCCATTTTACTGGACGTACGAATTCGGTACGGCTTGCTGCAGAACGCATGCGTTTTGCGATTGGCAACTGATCCAGTGAATGTTGCAGGATTTGTGGCAGTAAAGCGTCCAGGCTTTGACCTTTGACATCTTTCAGGTAGCAAACTTTTTCAACTTTACCGGCCTGGAAAGTAGATATCTGATCAATGGTGATGCCTTGACCACGCATAAAGCCTTCAAGCGCTTTGGTTGGTTTGCCGTCGCTATCATAAGCGGCTTGCACAGCAGGGCCGTCAAAACGTTTTTGAGTGTCGGCTTGCGCACCATCTACATTCACGATTTTCAAAGCCAGACGACGTGGCGCTGCATAGGCTTCGATCGCATCGAAAGCCAGACCCGCATCTTTTAAGCCTTTTTCAGTTTCGGCTTTTAACGCGTCACGTAATTTTTTCAGGCTTTTTGGTGGAAGTTCTTCACAGCCAAGTTCAAATAAAACTGTATGTTTAGACATTATTTGTTCTCCGCTGATTTTTCTGCTTGAGCAGCTTCGGCTTCCACTTGAGCTTTAAGCTGGGCCAGGACTTCGTCACGTAGGTGTGGTTCTGCCATTGGGAAACCAAGTTTCGCGCGTGCAGCCACATAGCTTTGTGCAATTGAACGTGCCAGAGTACGGACACGCAGGATATAACGTTGACGTTCAGTCACAGAGATCGCGCCACGTGCATCCAGCAGGTTAAAGCTGTGTGATGCTTTGACTACCTGTTCGTATGCAGGCAATGGCAGTTCAGCTTCCATCAGGCGAGTTGCTTCTGATTCATAGAAGTCGAACAGTTCAAACAGTTTGTCGACTGGTGCATATTCGAAGTTATAAGTCGATTGTTCCACTTCGTTTTGATGGAACACATCGCCATAGGTCACTGTACCGAACTGGCCTTTGGTCCAAACCAGATCGTAAACCGAGTCTACGCCTTGCAGGTACATGGCCAGGCGTTCCAGACCATAAGTGATTTCACCGGTTACTGGGTAACATTCAACACCACCAACTTGCTGGAAGTAAGTGAACTGAGTCACTTCCATACCGTTCAGCCAGACTTCCCAGCCTAGACCCCAAGCACCCAGTGTTGGAGATTCCCAGTTATCTTCCACGAAACGGATGTCGTGAACGAGAGGATCAATCCCGATCGCTTTTAAAGAATCCAGATACAGCTGCTGGATGTTGTCCGGGTTTGGCTTCAGGACTACCTGGAACTGGTAGTAGTGTTGCAGACGGTTCGGGTTTTCACCATAACGGCCATCTTTAGGACGACGTGATGGCTGAACATAAGCGGCATTCCAGGTTTCTGGACCGAGCGCGCGAAGGAATGTTGCAGTGTGGAATGTCCCTGCACCCATTTCCATGTCGTAAGGTTGTAAAACGACGCAGCCTTGCTCCGCCCAGTAGTTTTGTAAGGCAAGAATTAAGCCTTGGAAGGTATCAATATGCGATATGGCGCGACTCATGGTCATCCACTTAAAATTAGAGAAAAATTGCGCTCAATTATAAGGATTTTAAGGGGGAGTGGCAAAGGTTAAACCGCTGTTCGGCAGTTTTTATCGAGAATAAGATAAATGCACGACAGTGGATGAATACAGTCATAAATTACATTGTGATTCTTTGAAAATGGGTCGGTCTCATGAAAATTTTTCATCTAATAAAAAGATTGCAATGAATAAGATAGAAAAAATGAATATTTTTTGCTCTTTATTTTGATTTAATTTCTTTAAATGAATTAAAAACTTACATTTTTATAAGCAAAAAAATGATTATTTAAAGATGTAAAATTAATACATCTTTAAGGTGGAGAGTTTTATAATGCCGCGACTCCCCAAAACAACAATTCAGGCCAACCGTGTTTCATAGCTCTTCAGAATGGCTACTCAGCCTTAAGCCGAATTTTAAGATTCTTCCTGTCAAAGACCGACTCCTGTGTGGCCTTGGTGCACTGATTGGTCTGGCACTTTCGTCCCTGATCAGCTGGTGGGTGCTGGGTGATTTTCAAGCCTGGTATATTGCGCCGATGGGAGCTTCATCGGTACTGCTGTTTGCTGTACCTGCCAGTCCATTGGCACAGCCGTGGAATATGGTGGTCGGGAATACCATTGCCGCGATTGTCGGGGTGACTTGTACTTTGCTATTCCCAAGCTTAACACTGGCATTCAGTTTTGCCGTATCGATTGCGATTATCCTGATGCTGAGCACAGATTCGCTGCATCCACCAAGTGGTGCGGTAGCGATTACCGCAGTGCTGGGTGGCGATGCCGTGCATGAGCTGGGTTATGCCTTTGTGTTCTATCCGGTCTTGCTGAACTCGGTATTGTTGATGGTCGTGGCGATTGTGTTTAACCGGATGCTGGGGAAGGCCTATCCGCAGCAGATCCAGATCAATACCCGTTCCAAAGACCCGACACCAACCCAGAAAGTCACCATTCAGCCACAGGATATTCAGGCGGTGCTGGATCAGCAGACCCAGTTACTGGATATCAGTGAATATGACCTGCAAAAAATCATTCTGGAAGCGCAGAGCAAGGCCAGCGAACGTGCCGATAGCCCGTTCCTGTGTCAGGACATTATGAGTAAGGATGTGGTGAGCCTGCAGGAAACTAATGATATTCAGCATGCTCTAGCCAAATTCAGACAGATGAACCTGATGAGTCTGCCGGTGATCAATGCCGAGAAAAAACTGGTCGGCACGCTGGCCATGTATCAGGTGGTGGAATGGTTCCAGCGGGCCAGTGATATCCGTAGCGGCTGGGAATCTGAAGTGGGGCATATCATGAGCCGCAAGGTGGTAACAGTGCAGCCAAACCAGCCAATCAAGGATCTGGTGCCGTATTTTGTAGAACGCTCATTTAACTATATCCCGGTACTGAGTGAAGAGAGAGTCGTGGGCATTATCAGCCGTGCCGATATGATTGCTGCGCTGCATCAGGAGCTGAATGCATTTAAGTTGAGTGCCTGATCTGGACTGATTCCCAAAATAAAAAAGCACGCCGTGGCGTGCTTTTTTATGCGCTGAAGTTACAGGAAGAACCAGTAAATAAACAGTGAAACGATGAATACGCACATGATATTCAGCACGACACCCACCTTCATCATTTCAGACTGCCGGATATGACCGGAACCAAACACAATCGCATTTGGTGGTGTAGCCACAGGCAGCATGAAGGCACAGGAAGCACCAATACCAATCACGATCACCAGAATTTCCTTCGGCATCCCCATCTGGTCGGCAATGGCCGCGAAAACTGGTACCAGCAGGGCAGCAGAAGCCGTGTTACTGGTAAATTCGGTCAGGAAGATAATGAAGGCTGCCACGACAAAGATAATGAGCAGAGGGGAAGCATCACCAAAGGCATTGGCCAGGGTTTGACCCAGTACCAGCGAGCTGCCGGAATCTTTTAGAACCGCACTTAAGGTCAGACCACCACCAAACAGGAACAGCACGCCCCAGTCGGTATTGTCTGCCACCTGTTTCCAGGTGGCTGTACCTAGAATCACCACCATACAGGCGGCCAGAATCGCGATCCAAGTATCTGGCTGGCTGATGCCAAAGTTTTCAGTCAGCTTTTTACTGAAAATCCAGGCCAGTGCAGTACAGATAAACAGCACCATCGTCGCAATACGGGTGCGATTCCATGGAATGTCTTCAGTGACAAAATTTACTTTATGATTCAGCTTCGGACGTAGCACCAGATACAGGCTGACCAGCATGGCAGGCAGGATGATGAACATCATTGGCAAGCCGATTTTCATCCAGTCTGCGAAGGTATAGTCTAAAGCCTTGGCAGCAATCGCATTTGGCGGTGAACCCACGATAGTGCCCAGACCACCAATACTGGCGGAGTAGGCAATCCCCAGCAGAATAAAGACAAAGGTTTTGCGGTCTTTTTCTTCATCCAGATGGCTGAGTAAGCCCAGGGCTAGCGGTAACATCATGGCTGCGGTGGCGGTATTGGAAATCCACATCGACAGTGCAGCAGTCACAATGAAGATCGCCAGTACGGCAGCACCCAAGTGACCACCAGACATCGAGATAATCCACATGGCGATTTTTCGGTCCAGCTTCTGGATATGCAGTGCCGACGCAAGCGCAAAACCACCAAAGAACAGGAAGATGGTTGGGTCTGCAAAGGTGGTCAATGCAGCCTGTGTGGTGATCGGTACCAGTTCATCCCCTTTGGCCATGGGCATGGCCAGAATCACGGCCAGGATCGGCACAAGTAGGGCGGTAATGGTGATATGAATCGCTTCGGTTAGCCAAAGGATGCCAATGAAGCACAGCAGGGCCAGACCTTTATTGGCATTCTGGTCATAGGGCAAAATCTGGTACAGGCCAAAGGAGACAATGGCGGCGATAATAATCAGCACCCATCCTTTGACAAGCCCCTTGGGTATGGCATCGGTGGGAGTGGCGAGGTTTGGGCTTGTCATAAGCACCCTCCGTAGTGTTATCTAGCTAATTTTTATTAAGAATATATTGCTACTATATAGGCTTTTCAGTGCAGAGGAAGTAGATCACGGCAAAAATAAATTGTTCGAATGTTGTAATAGGCCGACGCTTTGCCAAAGGGTCTCCACGCCCAGCACCATCAGTAGACTGAGAATCAGGAGCTTGAAATGATGTTGGGACAGGCGATGCCGGATTTTGCTGCCGATCCAGACTCCGAACAGGGCAAAAATTGTAATGCCCAGTAGCAGGGACTGCTGTTGCGGGTTGATCTGAACCAGAATGGGAAATAGCAGCAATAACTGGATCAGTTTGCTGGCAATAAAGTTCAGGTTGCTGATAATCACAATATCGGTTTTGCTGAGCTGGCAGCTAAGCAGATACATCATCAGGAAGGGGGCCATGGCATTGGTGGCACCACCAATCACTCCGGCAAGCAGACCAAAACATAACATGCTGATCACATGGGGACTGGTTTTAAAGGATTTATCCCGTAGCTGATCCAGAACATAAAAAAGAATGACCAGACCCAGCAACAGTTTCAAATAGCCTTCATTCAGCCACAGCAGCAGTTGGACACCCAGCAAACTGCCCAGCAGACTGCTTAAAATCAGCGGCCAGTACAATTTCAGATAATGGCGAATGCTTTGCAGCAGGCTATGCTCTGAATCTGAATTCAGCATCAGCAAGTTGAGCATCAGGCAGGGCAGAATTACCAGTGTCACCGCCAGGTTTAAAGAATATTGTGTTGACAGTACTGCTGTGCTCAGCATTGGAAAGCCGAAACCGCTCAAGCCATGCAATAGCGCGGCAAGGGCACACAGGCACAACACAATCCATTCTGCTTGACTCATCCTGAATCCATTTTTTACTTGGTGTTTTATTTAACTTATCGATAAAACAGGCTTTTGGCAAAGCCTGAAGAAATAATTTAACAATCTGATAGGTTTCCCAAAAAACAGGCAAAAAAATGCTGTGGTCATTAGGGGAAATGCCACAGCAGAAAAGGGGTAAACGGACTAACTTTGATTAAGAATAAACTTCAATCAACTTCCTTTAAGAGTAACTTACAGCGGATCTTTGTTGATATCCCGGATTGGTCGCTGATACCCCATGGATTGATAGGGGGTATGTTCAACCATTTCCTGTTTTTTAGGGATCACCAGCCACAACACCAGATACACCAGAATCCCTGGAAAGGCCGCGCTCATAACGGATATCAGCACGAAAATCACGCGCAATAAATTTGCATTCCAACCAAAACGTTCAGCAATACCACCCATTACACCAGCAATCATGTTTGAGCGGTTAGAGCGATATAAACCAGTATTGGCCATCCAGGTCTCCTTAAAACTTGGGAAGAAAGAACAACAATGTTCTTAAATAAATATGGAGATTCATTCTGCTTTTTAAAGTGTCTGAATTCAGTTTATTGGTAAAGTTATGTAAAGGGCGATTAAGTATTTTTCCATAAATCATTAACATGAAGCCGAGGGGACTGTAATTCAATAATAACGTTATGTCCATCACTTTATAAAAACATCTGCAAGTATGTAATCTGGTTGAAATTAAATGAAATTTAAGCTTTTAAATGGAGTGAAAGTGCTGAGCTACGTGTCCAGTGCTGCGCTGCTCAGCATGCTGACCGTTGCCGGATGTGAAAAGCATTCCGGGAAGCCGATTAGCGATGCTGATCTGGCCTTGATTCCGAAAGAAGGTGTGCCGGTATCGATGGCCAATCAGGAGATGACATCTGAAAGTGCGGCAGCCAAAAAACTTACCGATATTGCCGGTCAAGCGACCATGCCTTTGCGGAATGATTCAACAGTTGGACCTGTGCCGGATTATGCCAAGGATTTTGTCGGGCGTTATTATACCGAAGTGTCCTGTAATGACGGTTTCTCTCCGTGTAGTGGTGGCAAGGCGATTTTTGTGCTGACTTTGGCTCAGGATGGCACCGTGTATCGCAGCATCCTGCAGCATGGCAAGGTGTTTACTTTCCAGAATAAGGTTGAAGCACCCAATTCAACCTATACCAAAGACCGTTGGGAAATGAACCCAAGCCTGAAGGAATTGAAGGTTTACCGCAAAGAAGGACTGGTGCTGTATTACGATGTCAAAGATGACACCACCTTGGTGATGAATATTGCGAAAACCCAGCAAGAAAACCAGCAGGAACTGATGGAAATGCATTACAAACTGCTACGAATTTCGTATCAGCTGACCAAAGATGTGAGGAATACTTTGCCTTAAAGGGTGAGATGGGAATATTGATAAAAATTAAAAAGCTAAAATAAGAATTATTAGAAAGTATAAAAAATATTTGTTTTAAATCAATCAAATAATCTTGGTGGGTTGTGTGGGGTTCGAACCCACGACCAATAGATTAAGAGTCTACTGCTCTACCAACTGAGCTAACAACCCTGAGTAAGGATTAGTGAACTTAAAGCAAAGCTTTAAAATTTCACCCGACCACAAGAAAAAATCTAAGACTTTTTCACAGTACATTCAAGTACTGTAGGTTTGCAATCGGTAAGCAAAATTTCGAGAATGGCAATACAAAACCGGGAATGGTTTGTTGTCTTGGTCGGAATATGCAGGTTTCGTTATCTTCGCAGACTGGAAGAAAGAAGCCCTAAGAAAGAATGGTGGGTCGTCCGCGACTCGAACGCGGGACCAACGGATTAAAAGTCCGCTGCTCTACCAACTGAGCTAACGACCCATTCGGATAATCAAAGTAGCTTTGATTGAAATTTCTAAAAAGAGTTTTTAGAAATGATGGTGGGCCGTCCGCGACTCGAACGCGGGACCAATGGATTAAAAGTCCACTGCTCTACCAACTGAGCTAACGGCCCATCAAGGGATATCAAATTTAATGGTGGGTCGTCCGCGACTCGAACGCGGGACCAACGGATTAAAAGTCCGCTGCTCTACCAACTGAGCTAACGACCCATATCATTTGATGGAGCGTATTGTAGCAAGATATGAAATCAGCGCAAGTAAAAAATAACAAAGTTGCCCATGTTTGATTATAAATACAACAATTTGAATTTATGTACACAAAAAATAGGCAACTTCAGCGTTTAGAAACGATATTGATAGGCCTGGATATTGGCAAAGATCTCAGGAGTTACATCGGTATAGGCATCGGTTCCTGGCAGCCAGACCAGCAGGCGCTCATCGGTTTTGCTTGGATCAAATGCTTGCTCTTTCAGTTTATTTTTCTGGTATTTAAAGGTACCAGTGGTCTCAACCTGTTTCTGTACCCGCAGGAATACCGGGACTGCATAAGCGGGCAGGCATTTCTTGAAACAGCTTAGCATTTCTTTCAGATCAGCCTCGTTCAACTGCGTATCTGGCTTCAAAGTAATCGCAGCCATACCGGCACGGCCATTGGTATTGGGAATTTCCACACCATAAACCACGGCTTCCACGATCTTGTCGTACTCGGTTAGCATGTTTTCCACTTCGGTTGTCGAAACATTCTCGCCTTTCCAGCGAAAAGTATCACCGAGACGATCGACAAACTGAGCGTGGCGGAAACCGATATCACGCACCAGGTCTCCGGTGTTGAAATAGGCATCGCCTTTGCAGAACACGTCTTTCATGATCACGGACTTGTTTTTTTCCGGGTCGGTATAGCCATCAAATGGTGAACGACGGGTAATTTTACCTATTAACAGACCAGTTTCGCCTTTTTTGACGCGTTTGCAGCGGCCTTTGGCATCACGGATTGGCTCGTTTTTATCCTTATCGAATTCAATGATCGCATACGGCGTTGGTGAGAAACCGACGGTGTTGTCAAAGTTGAATACATTACTGAAGCCAACGTTGCCTTCACTAGAAGCATACAGTTCCAGCACTTCTTCAATGCCAAAGCGTTCCTTGAACTTATCCCAGATATTTGGACGCATGCCATTCCCGATCATCTTTTTGACGCGGTGGCCTTTTTCCAGCTCAGATGGTGGCGCATCCATCAGGTAGCGGCATAGTTCACCAACATAGCCGATGGCAGAGGCATCGAATTTTTTCACGTCTTTCCAGAAGGAAGAAGTCGAGAATTTACGGCGAATGGCAAAAGTACCGGCACCGGCAATCACGCCACACCAGCACACCACCATACCAGTCGCGTGATAGAGCGGCAGGGTGCAGTACATCACGTCATCTGGTCCCAGATTCAGCACATGACCATAAGTCCCATAAGCCAGTGTCCAGCGGCTATTGGTGAAGATCACCGCTTTAGGCAGGCCTGTGGTACCTGAAGTATAGATATAGAACAGGCCATCCTTACCTTGCACAGTGTGGGTGGTCGATGGATTGAATTTCGGGAAGCTGTCAATCACTTCGGCCAGATTGACAAAACCTTCGGGTGCAGTGCCAACATCTTGTCGGGTCGGCTGATCTGCAAACCATTGGAAGCGGTCAGCGGCAATATTCAGGTCATTACGAATTTCTTCAACTGCATGACGGCATTCTTCACCAACAATCACAGCAATCGGTTTAACCAGATTAATGCTATGGGATAGTACTTTACCGACTTGAGAGGTGTTGAGCAGGGCAATGGTGACACCAAGTTTGGCCAGACCAATCACGCTGGCGACCATTTCCGGACGGTTCTCGACCATCACCGCAACCACATCACCTTTTTTTGCGCCGAGCGACAGGTAGTAATGCGCAATCTGGTTGGCCCAGCCATTCAGTTCTGAATAGCTAAAACGCTGGTCTTCAAAGTGCAGAGCAATCCCGTCCGGATTACGCTGCACCGCTTTTTCAAACGCCAGGCCCAGACCGGCAGGAGTATTCGGGGTACGTAAATAGGCCTGTTTCAGTCCATTTACCAGGTTCGGTACTTTTTTCAGGAAAGCAGGGATTTTGGCAGCGACATCAGCAATACCAATCAGATCATGTTGTGTGGTTTGGCTCATGGTAATCCTATTTCTTCTACGTATCCGATACGCGCAATAAATATGCAGTAACTGTCCATTGTATTTTTAATCGTTGATTCCAAGAGTAATCAACCTAATTTGACAGAATCTAGCAAAAAAAACCTAGCCACCGGAATGACTAGGTTTTTTTAGTTCACTGCAATTCGGCAAATTATGATTCAGTTGCAGTATTGGCTTTTTTCGGTGGACGACCACGTGGACGACGTGGGCGGGCAGGCGATTTCTCAGCTTTCGCTGGTGCTGCTTCCACTGTTTCAGCCTTTGGCTTAGCTGTTTCAGCTGCATTTTCTTCTGCAACTGGCGCTGCTTCTGCTGTTGATTGCTCAGCTTCCGCAGTTGCTGGTTCAGCCTGTTCAGCCAATTCTAGCTGTGCAGGAGCTTCAGCTACCTGTTCAGTCTTCAGCGCCTCTACAGTTTCAGCAGGCTCTGCTGCAACTGCTTGAGCTTCTGCAGCCGGTTCAGCTAGCGGCTGTTCAGCTTGTGCTTCAGCTTTTTCTTCAGTTTGTTGAGCTGCCTGTTTAGCCTGCTCAAGTGCTTGTTCTGCAGCAAGTTTTGCCAGACGACGACGTTCACGTGGATCATTCGCTACACGTTTGGTTGCTACAGGTTTAGGTGGAGTCAGATCCAGTACCGGAGCTGGCTCTGGTTCAGGCTGAGCTTTCGCTACTTCTACATCACGCGTTACGGGTTTCTTCTCAACAACTGCTTGAGCCGCAAGGCTTTCGTTGTACTGTTGAGTGAACTTGTCCAGTGCACGGTTGAAGGTTGCCATCAGGCCGAACTGTTCGATCAGCACTGAGCAGTCTTCACCGTAAACATGACGGATCAGCGTGCCGACAGTGTATTGACCAAGGGTTGGTACCTGACTTGGACGCACTTGTTCAACCTGAGCCTGCTGACCTTGTGCGGCACGACGGTCACGACGACGTTGACGTGGGTCATTGCTGGCACGGGTTTTTTCCGCAGCTTTCGGCGCTGCCTGTTCAAGTGCAGCCGCTGGAGCAGGTGGTTCAGTCAGTTCAACCGCTTCAGTTTTCTGTTCCAGTTCTGCTGCCATGGTAGCTACCGCTGGCGCCTTTTCAGGTGCAGTTTCAGCTGGAGCAGCAACCACAGGTGCAGTACCGTTCAGTGCCACGATTTCGCTTTGACCCTGGTCAATGTTCACGACCATCGCAGTTGCAGTTACTTCCTGACGCGGTGCATCAACAAGTTCGACACGCACTTGCTGTTCATTCACGACCGGAGCTTCAACCACTGGCGCTGGCGCAGCAGCTTGCTCGTTCAGCACGCTTTGATCGCGGTGGCGATTTGGACGTTCTGGACGTGGCTGGTTACGGCGGTCACGACGTGGCACATTTTGCTGTTGCTCATTGCCCTGATTATCACCTTGTTGTGCAGACTCGTTATGGTGCTGACGGCGAGAACCACGTTGTTTATTTTCACGTGCTTCCTGGCGTTGTTCCTGGCGAGACAACTGAACCACTTCTTCATGCACCTGATGTTGTGCATTGTCGTGCTGCTGAGAATCACGTGGCTCTTTGTGCTTGTTACGCTGTTTCTTGTTGCGTTGTGATTTCTCATGTTCAGCTTTTTCAGTCTGATCACGTTCAGGTTTGTGGACTACAGTCGATGGTGCCAGATAAGCATTGCTAGCCGCTGCAGGTGCGACTGCTGGAGCTGCCTGGACTGGCGCTGCTGCTGTAGGTGCAGCAACCTGACCGAACTGACCACGACTTACTGCGCCGCTGTTGACCATCTGTTCAATCGCTGCTGCGGCATTGTTTGCAGTACGGGATTGATCAATTGTGGTTGCCTGTTTTTGTACAAACAGGTTTTCTAGCCATGCACATGGGCTGGCAGTTGGAGCAGTAGCAGCTTGTGCAGGTGCTGGTTGTGCTGCAGCAGGTGCCTGCTGTGCATTCTGGTTATTGCGGCGTTTGTTGTTTTTGCCGTTTTGCGGTTGTGCTGGAGCCGATGCAATAGCAAGTGCGTGCTGTTCTTCTTCCAGATGCCATTCAGAAGCTTCGTAGCCCAACTCTTTTTCGCTTGAACGGGTTGCTTCAGTGCGTTCATAACTGGTTGGTGCAAAGCCTTCTGGGTTATAAGAAATCTCGTAATGTGGAGTTTCTAAGTGAGGGTGAGGCAGTACAGTCACACGAACATTGGAAGTCTGTTCCAGATATACTAGGCTGTGACGTTTTTCATTGAGCAGGAATGCCGCGATTTCTACTGGTACTTCAACCTGAACTTCACCATGACGTTCACGCAGGGCAATTTCTTCCACTTTACGCATGATTGAAAGGGATAGAGAACGCAGGTCACGAACCATACCGGTACCATGACAACGTGGGCAAACATAGCCAGTTGCTTCTTCAAGTGAAGGACGCAGACGTTGACGGCTCATTTCCATCAGGCCGAAACGTGACAGCTGGCCGAACTGGATCCGTGCACGGTCGCTTTGCGTTGCTTCACGCAGTTTCGCTTCTACCATACGCTGGTTGCGGTCTTTGGTCATGTCGATAAAGTCGATCACCACCAAGCCACCGATATCACGTAAACGTAACTGGCGTGCAATTTCTTCTGCAGCTTCAAGGTTGGTGTTCAGCGCGGTGTCTTCAACGTCCTGACCACGGGTTGATTTTGCTGAGTTGATGTCGATTGAAACCAATGCTTCAGTCTGGTCAATCACGATCGAACCGCCAGAAGGTAGTTTTACTTCACGTTCATAAGCAGTTTGAATCTGGCTTTCGATACCAAAGTGAGCGAATAAAGGCTCATTTAAAGTATAGGTTTTCAGCTTGTCTAACTGGCGTGGCATGACCGCTTTTACGAAGTTATAGGCTTCGTTGTAAGCTTGTTCAGAGTCAATCAGGATTTCAGCAACATCATCACGTAAATAGTCACGGATGGCACGAGTCACCACACCTGCTTCCTGATGTACCAGCATTGGTGATGGACCAGAGTTAGCCGTGCTTTGGATTTGCGCCCAAAGGTCTAGCAGATGTTGCAAGTCAAGTTGCAATTCTTCTTGCGTACGGCCAATACCTGCAGTACGTACGATCACGCTCATACCACGTGGTACGTTTAAAGACGCCAGCATTTCTTTCAGTTCTTCACGCACTGAACCGGAAATCTGACGGCTGATACCACCACCTTTCGGGTTGTTTGGCATCAAGACCAGATAACGACCAGCAAGTGAGATGAAAGTAGAAAGAGCAGCACCTTTGTTGCCACGTTCTTCTTTTTCAACCTGAACCAGAAGTTCTGTGCCTTCAGTAATCAGTTCACGGATATTTGAAGTCTGGCGAGGATCTGCCTTGAAATAAGAGCTTGCGATTTCTCGCATTGAAAGGAAGCCTTGGCGGCCTGCACCGTATTCAACGAATACTGCTTCCAAAGAAGGTTCTACGCGAGTGACGTGACCTTTATAGATATTCGATTTTTTTTGTTCACGGGTACGATTTTCTAAATCGAAATCGTAAAGACGCTGACCAGTGACAAGTGCAACGCGAATTTCTTCGGCATGTGTTGCATTAATCAACATACGTTTCATGGGTGTAACACCTTATAGTGATACACACCAAAAAATCGCTATTCACGTAGCGAACATCAAACATCACGGATCAATGGCTCAGATCGCAAATGTTTTGGCATCGTGGTCTGAGTCTTTTATTCCCGGCGTCTATTTTGATATAGATCAGCTTCGGTTTTTTGATTCACGTATTGATGATGGCAATACGGCTTCAATCTTTAAACGATTAAAGTCACCTGAACGCTTCACTGGCGGACGAGCGGTGCATTGGATGTGAGTAACTTTCACTGTCACATTGCTCGAAGAGCATCTCTTCTTTGTAGATAGAGTGTCTTGATACGGAATTATCGTCGTATCTTTACAAACTGTGCAGATCCAATGCATCAGACGCTGTAGCCTGAAGTCGTTTTCCAGGGTGCGACTAATCTGATGTGTATCAGTTTACGTTTAAAAGCCAACAAAGTTGGCAGCATATTTTTTCCGGCAAACTGATTTATGTACCCGAGGTACAATTAAACGCAACAGTTTGCTTTTTTGCCGATATAATAAGCCTTCGGCGTCGGCATAATTCTTTTGGGACCTTCCCGTATTATGTGAGGCTTTAATTGAATGATCATGCACAGAATTAGACCTGGCAGTCACTCACTTTCACTCACAAACGATGGTTTCCGTGCGCTGACTATATCAAACCTTGCATCATCTGCCTATGGGCTAAGCTTATGTTTCTTGTGTAAAGCATAGCCTAAGTGATCAATATTTAATCAATTTCAATCAATTTTTAGGTCATAGTAACTGTATGAATTCTACGCAACAATGGCAAAACGTCACGTGGTTTGAGGTGGATGAACACCAAGACGGACAGCGAATCGATAATTTCCTGTTTAGTCGTCTGAAAGGTGTACCCAAAAGCCGCATCTATCGTTTGATCCGTGAAGGCCAGGTTCGCGTTAACAAAAAACGGATTAAGGCAGAAACCAAACTGAATATTGGTGACCAGATTCGTGTTGCCCCCATCCGTTATGAACAAAAAGATGAGTCTGCTGCGCCAGTGTCTGACAAAGTGGCACAAGGCCTTTTGGCGCGTGTGGTGTATGAAGATGAAGGTTTGATGGTGGTGAATAAGCCATCGGGAATTGCCGTTCATGGTGGTAGCGGTGTGGCTTATGGTCTGATCGAAGGCCTGCGTGCAGCAACTGGTAAAAAATATCTGGAGTTGATTCACCGCATTGACCGTGATACTTCCGGTCTGGTGATGATCTCGAAAAAGCGTAGTACCTTAAAAACGCTACAAGATATGCTACGTGAACACAAAATCCGTAAAACCTATGCTGCCATTGTCAAAGGTCAGGTGACGCTGGACAAGCAACTGATTGATGCACCTTTACACCGTTACGAATTGTCTAATGGTGAACGTCGTGTCCGTGTCTCTAAAGAAGGCAAAGAGTCTAAAACCCAGTGGAATGTGGCAGAGCGGTTTATGCATGCGACACTGGTGTATGCCTCTCCGCTGTCTGGTCGTACCCACCAGATTCGTGTGCATGGTTTGAGTATTGGTCACCCGTTAGTTGGGGATGAAAAATACGGTCACCAGACTGAATACAATGGACCGAAACCACGTCGTTTGTGTCTGCATGCAATGCGTCTGGAAATTCCGGGTTATCCAGTGATTGAAGCACCATTGCCGGAAGATATGCAGAGTCTGGTGGCGCAGTTAAGAGCGCAGAAGCCGGATTAAAAAACTCTCTCCTTGAGTCGCACTGCTGTGCAAGTCTCCTCTCAGGAGAGGAAAAGTTGCGGTAGTAAATGATATCTGCATTTGAAATGCGTGAAAGGCGACAGGGATGTCGCCGTTACGCTGTGGTATAGGGATGTACCATCAGCGTAACAAAGGATTTTTTGCTACTTTTCATCCTTGAAAAGTAGATAATACCTATGCAGAAACAGCTGCTCACTGACGTTAATTGTGGTAGTGAATTAAGTTAACTCACCTCTCCTAAACCCTCTCCTAGAAGAAGAGGGCTTACAGACACTGAATCAAATACTAGGAACCTTATATGAATTCACCTATAAAACTGGTCATTTTTGATTGGGATGGCACTTTATTTGATTCAGTGGGTCAGATCGTGTCGAGCCTACAGTTTGCTGCGCAGCAGTTTCAGCAACCGCTGACCGATGCAGATGCGAAGAGCATTATCGGGCTGGGTCTGCCTGAAGTGGCACAGCGTTTGTTTCCAACTGTGCCAGAATTACATGCGGATATTCTGCAAGCCTATTCAGAACACTATGTGGCAAACTCGGTGAATGATGCCTGGTTCGATGGCGTGTCAGACATGCTATATAGCTTAAAAGGTGAAGGGATTAAGCTGGCGGTGGCAACGGGGAAAAGCCGTAAAGGTTTAGACCGAGTGCTAAAGCAGACAAATAGTTTAGAGCTATTTCATGCCACCCGTGCAGCCAGTGAAACCCGTTCCAAACCGCATCCACTAATGCTGGAAGAAATTCTGGCTGAAACTGGAGTAAATGCGCATGAAGCGATTATGGTGGGGGATACCTCTTATGACCTGGAAATGGCCATGAATATTGCCATGCCAAGTGTTGGTGTGGCTTATGGCGTGCATACGCCAGAGACTTTGGCGCAGTTTAATCCGCTGTCGATTGTGAATGATGTCAGCAGTTTGCATGAGTTTTTATTGGCTAAAGTCCAATGGAAGGAAGCGATTTAATCTGGTATTCTGCTTTTCATTAAGAAACAGGTATTCTAGTAACCGGGAATGCCTGTAACTGGGTTAAATTCGTGCTTTTAGTCTCATCTTTTAGTCTAATGCTGCAAACTTGACCAAATTAAACCAAGAATATTGTTGATGATTTCACTCGGAATTTTTCTGGAGAAAATAAATAAATCACTGTTTTTATTCAATTAATATAATAAATATTTATAGTTAATAGCTATAGCAAAAAATAAAATAACTATTGGCATTCGTTTCCTAATTTTCCCATTCTTAGACTGTTTATTTTTATGCTCTTTTCAGGATAGGTCTATTTCCCAAATTGCAGATGCTCGTATCGCGGTTTGTTGAGGTCTATTTCTGGATTTCAGCATAAGCCTCATTTTTGCAGTTTAAGGAAACATTGATGTCGAATTCTGCTGTTGTTGAATCAGTTGCACAAGCATTACGTAGCGCTGAATTATCAAAAACTGCGATCGCACCGATCCGTCCACAACTTGGTGGTGAAAGTGCTGACGTGGATATCGCATACGCCGTTCAGGAAGTAAATACAGAGCGTGCATTGTCTGAAGGTCGCCGTTTGGTCGGTCGTAAAATCGGTTTGACATCTAAAGTTGTTCAAGCGCAACTCGGTGTAGACCAACCTGACTTCGGTATGTTATTTGCCGATATGGCCTATGGTGATGGTGAAGCGATTCCTGCAGGTCTATTGATTCAACCGAAAGTTGAAGCAGAAATTGCATTGGTGATCAAAGAAGACTTAACCAAAGCAAAACACACGTATGCAGACATTATCAGTGCAACTGATTATGCATTGCCTGCGGTAGAAGTGGTCGATAGCCGTATCGAAAACTGGAAAATCAGCTTGATCGATACTGTGGCTGATAATGCATCTTCTGCTGCATTCGTTCTGGGCTCTAAGCCTGTCAAACTGAAAAACCTTGATCTTGTGAACTGCAAGATGGTCATGACACGTGGCGACGAAGTGGTTTCTCAAGGCGTGGGTAAAGCATGTCTGGCAAACCCATTAAACGCTGCTGTGTGGCTGGCAGACGAAATGGTACGTCGTGGCCGTCCATTGCTGAAAGGCGACATCATCCTGACTGGTGCTTTGGGTCCAATGGTTGTCGCACAACCAGGCGACGAATTTAAAGTTGAAATTGAAGGCTTCGGTTCTGTAACAGCTGCTTTTGCTGCTGAATAAGGGAATATAAGAGAGTACATTCATGAAAAAGATTAAATGTGCATTGATCGGTCCAGGTAACATTGGTACTGACTTGCTTTATAAACTGCAACGTAGCGAATGGTTAGAACCAGTATGGATGGTGGGTATTGACCCAACTTCTGAAGGTCTGGCGCGTGCAGCGAAAATGGGCCTAAAAACCACTGCTGAAGGTGTAGATGGTCTGCTTCCTCACGTAGTTGAAGATGACATCAAAATCGCATTTGATGCAACTTCCGCTTATGTACACGCTGAAAACAGCCGTAAGCTGAACGAGCTTGGCGTGTTAATGATCGACTTGACTCCAGCTGCAATCGGTCCTTACTGCGTACCGCCAGTGAACCTTGAAGCATTGCTTGAACAAGGCGAAGTGCCAAACGTAAACATGGTGACTTGTGGTGGTCAGGCAACAATTCCTATGGTTGCAGCAATTTCTCGCGTTCAGCCTGTGAACTATGGCGAAATCATCGCGACTGTATCGACTAAGTCTGTAGGTCCAGGTACGCGTAAAAATATCGATGAATTCACTCGTACGACTGCAGGTGCGATTGAGAAAGTCGGCGGTGCGAAACAAGGTAAAGCGATCATCATCATTAACCCGGCTGAGCCACCACTGATGATGCGTGACACTGTTCACTGTCTAGTAGAAGGTGAGCCAGATCAGGCAGCGATCACTGAATCTGTATACGCGATGATCAAAGAAGTTCAAAAATACGTACCAGGTTACAAGCTGGTCAATGGTCCAGTATTTGATGGCAACCGCGTATCGATCTTCCTTGAAGTTGAAGGTCTGGGTGACTTCCTGCCGAAATATGCAGGTAACCTCGACATTATGACTGCAGCAGCTGCACGTACCGCAGAAATGTTTGCAGAACGTGTTTTAAATGCAGTTGAAGCTTAAGGAGCACCTTCATGTCTAAGATTATTATTAATGATATGACTTTACGTGATGGTATGCATCCAATGCGCCATCAAACTACACCTGAGCAAATGGTTGCAATCGCAACTGCTTTGGATGATGCCGGTGTGCCTTTAATTGAGGTCACTCACGGTGACGGTCTTGGCGGTAACTCTGTGAACTATGGTTTCGCAGCAGCGACTGACGAAGAATATTTAAAAGCGGTGATTCCAAACCTTAAACAAGCCAAAGTGTCTGCACTTTTACTTCCTGGTATTGGTACTGTTGATCACCTGAAAATGGCACATGATGTAGGTGTAGCAACCATCCGTGTTGCGACTCACTCTACTGAAGCGGATGTTTCTGAACAACATATTACTGCTGCTCGTAAACTGGGTATGGACACTGTGGGCTTTCTGATGATGGCGCACATGGCTTCTCCAGAAAAACTGCTTGAAGAAGCACAAAAAATGGTGTCTTACGGCGCTAACTGTATCTATGTGACTGACTCTGCAGGTTATATGCTGCCTCAAGACGTAACTGACCGTGTTGGTATCTTGCGTGGCAACCTAGGTTCAGACATCGAAATCGGTTTCCACGGTCACCATAACTTAGGTATGGGTGTTGCCAACTCTGTTGCTGCAGTTCAAGCCGGTGCAACACGTGTTGACTTGGCATCTGCTGGCCTGGGGGCTGGTGCAGGTAACACTCCACTTGAGTTGTTTGTGGCAGTTGCAAACCGTATGCAAATCGAAACTGGCGTGGACCTGTTCAAAGTTCAAGACGTTGCAGAAGATCTGATCATCCCAATGATAACTCACCAGATCCGTGCGGACCGTGATGCAGCAACTTTAGGTTATGCTGGTGTTTACTCTTCATTCCTGCTATTTGCTAAACGTGCTGAAGCAAAATATGGCGTATCTGCTCGTGAAATTCTGCTTGAGCTTGGTCGTCGTGGCACCGTTGGTGGTCAGGAAGATATGATTGAAGACTTGGCACTAACTATGGCAAAAGCTAAAGAGCTGCAAGCTTAATAGTTAAAAGCTAAGTTTAAAAAAGCGTCCGAAAGGGCGCTTTTTTTTATGCTTTAAATTTAAAAATATTTAAACAACAAAATAAGAGCTCAAGTTATTTATTGCACATTTATGCTGTTAAAAATAAATATTTGAATTGCACAATAAATCTCCTGTATTAAATACTTATAATATTTTTTATAAATACAAATTATAGTTTTTTAGTATCATAGAAAGTCTTAAACATGAAAACGATTAAAAATTGGTATTTTGATGAAGAAATTGCATTTTTATAAAGAATTTGAAATACAGAACAAAGGGTTATTTTCGTTAATCAGTCAAATCTGAAAAAATCTCTAAGATTTCAAAAATATTAAAAAAATGAAAAAAATATCTCTTTAAATTTAGAAGCTTAATTTGTACAAAAATCGTAATACTGTGGTCGGATTTTAAAGCAAGTCATTGTTTAGCATGATGCTGCCATCACTTCTTATGTTGGTTAAGGACAAAGAAAATGCGTCGTCATAATTTATGGATAGCAATCATTGCTGCAACAGCGACTTTAGGAACAACAGCTGCTCAGGCTGATTTGATTGACGACAGTAATGTTCAGCTGAAATTACGTAATTTCTATTTAGATCGTCAAATTGATCAATCAGACAAAACTAAAACTCAGGACTTTGGTAGCTGGTCACAAGGTGTAACTTTAGACGCTAAATCGGGTTATGCAGATATCGGTCCGGTGAAGGTAGGCGTAGATGTACTGGTTCAACATGCAGTACGTTTAAGTGGTGATCGTGGTGATGATGATTACATTCTGCCATTTGAAAATGGTAAACAGGCACGTGACTTCGGTCGAGTAGGCGCTACGTTAAAAGCGAAAGTTTCTGAAACTGAACTGCGTGTTGGTGAAATTCTACCGGCTACACCAGTCGTGCACTTTGACCCGTCACGTCAACTGCTAACCACTTATAATGGTGTTTGGTTAGAATCTAAAGATATTGATAAAACTAAAATCACATTGGGTTATCTGGATAGTATTAATGCCCGTTATGAAAATCAGGCACATGATTTTAAATTATGGCCAAATGCTTTAAATACAGAAACCAAACAGCTTAAATCTGGTGATAGCGATGGTATGTATGTCGCAGGTATTGATTACCAAGCTACACCTGAGTTGGGCTTAAGCTACTTTTATGGTGATGTGACCAATATCTACCGTCAAAACTATCTTGGTGTGGCATACAATAAAAAGTTAGATGACAGCAACAAGATTGCGACTCATGTGCGTTATTTTGATAACCGCGAGTCAGGTGATGCCCTGTACGGAGATATCGATAGCCAAGCACTTTCATTAAAAGGTGCGTGGACACACGGTAATCATACTGTAGATGCTGGCTATCAACAGATGTTTGGTGAGCATGGAGATCAGGCTCCGTTTTTCCCAACTTTATCGGGTTGGGTTCCACAGCCTTATTTAGCCAACTGGTCTGTAGCAAGCTTTATCCGTCAGGATGAAAAATCTTGGAGCTTGGGCTATACCTATGACTTTAAGGATGTAGGTGCGCCGGGTCTGACTGCAACTGTACGTCATTATGATGGCTGGAATATCAAAAATGGTAATGGTACACGTGGCAAAGAAGACGAGAACAACCTGATCGTAAATTATGTGGTACCTGAAGGTAAGCTGAAAGGTTTAGGCTTCCAGTACATGTTTATCGATGTGGATTATCGCAATGTACCGGGTTTTGCGGATTTACAAGAACATCGTGTTGCAACAACCTATACCTATAAATTCTAAAATTTAGAATGCGAAAAAGGCGGGGCGTAAGCTCCGCTCTTTTTTGTTGTATTTTTGCTGTCTAAATCCTGAGTTTTTATAAGGTTTTATTTGTTAAATATTCATATAAAACAATAATTTAAATTATAAGTTTTTTATAGTATGCAATCGTAATTTTGTATCAGTTGACTCGCCCTGAGCGGTTAATATAAGGGCGTAAAAAGTTATTTTTTAATGAGTCAACTTGACGTCGACCTCTGAATAGATGGACACGCAAGCTAAAGACTGTACGAGGAATCAACATGAGTACTGTTCAAATCCCTGATTATAAAACAGATCCATTCTTTGGCTTAGAAGATAAATGGATTGAAACTGCAGAAGGTGAGTTGACTCACTACCACGAAGTGGGCGAGGGTACACCTATTCTATTCCTGCACGGTTCTGGTACTGGCGTATCTGCTGCTGCAAACTGGTGGTTAAACCTGCCTTCAATCGGTGAGCAAGCGCGTTGTATCGCGATTGATACCATCGGTTATGGTCAAACTGTTGTTGCACCTGGCACCAAATACGGTATCCGTGCTTGGGTTGACCATGCAGTGCGTACGCTGGACGCACTGGGTATCGAGAAAACCTGGTTAGTGGGTAACTCACTGGGTGGCTGGTTAGCATTCCAGATGGCACTGGATTATCCTGAACGTGTTCTGGGTATTGTGTCTATGGGTACTGGTGGTGCAAAACAGACTGCGGCACTGAAAGCACACGCAAACCCTGTTCTGACTGAAGAAGGCATCAAGAAAACCCTGTCTATGTTCGTGGTGAACAAAGACCTGATCACTGATGAGTTGGTAAAAGTACGTTTTGACTCTGCGAAAAACGATTATGCTTCTGACCGTCTGATGGACGTAGTTGGCGCACGTGACCGTGACCGTTTCGAATTCCCACTCGACTTCGAAAAAATGAAAGACATCACTGTACCTGTACTGCTGATCCACGGTACTCAGGACGTGGTCATTCCGGTTTCTCGTACATGGGATATCCTGAACATCGTACCAAATGCTGATGCACACATTTTCAGCCAATGTGGTCACTGGTCTCAGGTTGAGAAAGCAGAAGAATTCAACACTGTGATCAAAGATTACCTGGCGGCTCGCGGCGTAAAATAAGTCGTATCTCGTCTAAAAAGGATGGCTTCGGTCATCCTTTTTTTATATCTAAAAGATGTCATTCCGGAGGTAAAATGCGGACGATTTTCATTCAATCCTGATTTAGATTTAAACCTAATTTACACAATATTTTTAGCGTCTAAATCCTTTATTTCAGTCCAAAAAACCGTATTAGACTTAAGTTGTAAATGGTAGGGGTATTTGGGTGATAATTGATCAATTTTGTCAGATTAATAGTTTTTTTTGATGTCGCGATTGCTGCGAGAAGCATGGCAGATAGGAAATCCGAGTAAATATTTGTGATTAAAAAATGATCAATTAAATCATGAAAAATAAAAAACGCGCTTCTGAATGGTTCAGAAAGCGCGCTGGTCTTCGCCTAAAGGCTTAGGCCTGTTCGTTGCGGTTAATATCCAGATAGAACACACGTGTCAGTAATTCAAGGAATTTTTGTACACCGACAGACTTGCTGTCTTTGCGGTAACTGACATAAAGGTCCAGATAAGGCAGCTCTACATCCAAAGGTCGAATAACGGTGTTATTCATGGTCAGTGGTACGATATAGCCTGGCAGGATGGTACAACCCAAACCAATGCCGATCGAGTTGATGTTAAACAGAATATTGTCTGCTTTTTGCACAATATTGAATTCGATGCCATGGGCTTTGGCAAAGTCGAGGATAGCATTGTGCAGGGTTAGCGACTGTTCTGCAGAAGGAATAATAAAATCAATGCCATTCAGCGCTTTTACCGGAATACGGTCATATTTCGCCAGCGGATGATCTTTAGGTAGAATGAAAATCAGCGGTTCGCGCAGCACAAACTGGCTTTCGATCTCATCGCTATTGAAGTTATGACGGGTAAAGGTCAGATCCAGCTCACCTTTTTTCAGTAATTTCATCTGCTCAGTGTTGTTTAAGCTGAGTAGCTCAATTTTCAGATCCGGATTCTGGACACGCAGATTTGGCAGTACATAAGGGAAAATCTTCATTTCTGCCACAGGTACAAAGCCGATCCGCAGCATCTGCTGCTTGGCCTGAGAGACCTGACGGGCCATGGCAATGGCTTTATCCGCTTGTGCCAGCGTTAGACGTGCCTGCTCAAGGAAAACGGCACCTTCTTCGGTGAGTTCAACTTTACGTTTGGTGCGGTGCAGCAGTTTTACACCGACATCTTCTTCCAAATCCTTGATTTGCTGACTGAGAGAAGGTTGCGCCGTATAAAGTTTGAGAGCCGCCTTACTGAAGTTCAATTCTTCAGCAACGGTAATAAAGTAACGAAGATGTCGTAATTCCATATAACTAGCCCGCCGAGTAATCCAAAAAATGTATTACTATAATTTTCTTGCAGTATAGTCTATAAACAACTATATGGTGAAGATTATTTTGATATTCAGAAAGTAAATGTATGTGTCGTGAAAAAAGTGCTTAAATAGAAAATAGTGCAGCCCAAATAATTGATGAAATCTATTAGTTAAAACAAAAAAAATATTTCCTCAAATCCCCTCAAAAATCCATCATCGTTGAAAAGTTGAGTCTATTACTTTGTGCCACGATTGGTCACAGGAGAGCTTTTCATGAGTGGAAAAATTGATGTGCGCGAAATCGACGCTTTAGTCGATGCACAAAATGGACGTATCACGCCATCTATCTATACAGATCCTGACATTTACGAATTAGAACTTGAACGTGTCTTCGGTCGTACATGGTTATTCCTTTGCCATGAAAGCCAAATTCCTAAGGCCGGTGACTTCTTCAACACCTATATGGGCGAAGATCCAATCATCGTGGCTCGTCAAAAAGACGGCTCAATCAAAGCATTCTTAAACCAATGCCGTCACCGCTCTATGCGTGTGAGCTTCGCAGACTGTGGTAATACCCGTGCATTCACTTGCCCATACCACGGCTGGTCTTACGGTATTGACGGTTCTCTGAAAGACATTCCGCTTGAAGATCGTGCTTACCCACATGGTGCATGTAAAGAGCAATGGGGTCTGGTAGAAGTTAACCGTGTTAAATCTTATAAAGGCCTGATCTTCGGATGCTGGGATGAAACGACTCCAGATCTAGAAGAATACATGGGCGATATCGCTTGGTACTTGGACGGTGTTCTTGATCGTCGTCCTGGCGGTACAGTGATCGTCGGTGGTGTACACAAATGGGAAATCGACTGTAACTGGAAATTCGCAGCTGAACAGTTCGCATCTGACCAATATCACGCATTGTTCTCTCACGCATCTGCGATTCAAGTTCTTGGTGCAAAACCAGACGACGAATCATCTAAGAAATTAGGTGCTGCACAAACTGCTCGTCCAGTTTGGGAAACTGCAAAAGACGCAATCCAATACGGTTCACGCGGTCATGGTTCAGGCTTCTTTTTCACTGAAAAACCAGATGCAAACGTATGGGTAGACGGTGAAGTAGCGAACTACTTCCGTGAAACTTACGAAGAAGTGAAAGAACGTTTAGGTGAAATCCGTGCACTGCGTCTTGCTGGTCACAACACCATGTTCCCAACACTGTCTTGGTTGAACGGTACTGCAACACTTCGTGTATGGCACCCACGTGGTCCTAACAAAACTGAAGTTTGGGCATTTTGTATCTGTGATGCGGACGCACCAGAAGACGTTCAAGCAGCATTTGAACGTTCTGCAACACGTGCTTTCGGTCCTGCTGGTTTCCTGGAGCAAGATGACTCTGAGAACTGGATCGAAATCCAAAAAGTATTACGTGGTTACAAAGCTCGCCAAAACCGTTTGATCATGGAAATGGGTAAAGGCAACGAGAAAGTACGTGAAGATGGTATCCCTGGTATCACCAACTACATTTTCTCTGAGACTGCAGCACGTGGTATGTACCGCCGTTGGGCAGACCTGCTGATTCATGAAAAATGGGAAGACGTTGAAAAAGCGGCTGACGAATATGAGAAGGAGCTTATGAAATGAGTCAAATCAGCTTAGAACTTCATCACCAAATTAGTCAGTTCCTGTATCAAGAAGCCAAGCTTCTTGATGACTGGAAATTCCGTGAATGGTTAGACACGCTGGCTGAAGATATTTCTTACACCCTGCGTACTACACCAAACGCTCAAACCCGTGACCGTCGTCGTTCAGTTGAACCACCTACAACTTGGGTATTCAACGATACGAAAGATCTTTTGGAACGTCGTGTTGCACGTCTGGAAACTGGTATGGCTTGGGCTGAAGAGCCTCCATCACGTACTACTCACATGGTGAGCAACGTGATTGTTGAGCCAACTGAAGTGGAAGGCGAATACGATGTGTACGTGACATATCTTCTGTACCGTACTCAAAAAGAGAAAGACGTTACGATTTACTGTGGTAAACGTCATGACAAGATCCGCAAAGTTGAAGGCGGTCTGGGCTTCCAGATCTTCAACCGTAAGATCACCCTTGACCAAGTTACCTATAACTCACATAACCTGAGTGTGTTCTTCTAATGAATAAGATTTTTGTTTGCCAAGTTGACGAATTGGACGAAGGCGAAGCGTTGAAAGTGGACTGCGGTGTAAACGGTATCGATGCACTGGCAGTATTCAACAACGGTGGTGAATTCTTTGCAATGAACGACCGCTGCTCACACGGTAATGCTTCTATGTCTGAAGGCTACCTGGAAGACGATGGTACAGTGGAATGCCCACTTCATTCGGCTCGCTTCTGCTTGAAAACCGGTCAGGCACTTTGCTTACCAGCAACTGACCCAATTCAAACATTCCCAGTTGTAGTTGAAGACGGCGCATTATATGTAGAGATGGCAGGAGAGTAATCATGGGTTGGCTACAAGGCGAAGTTGCACTGATCACAGGTGGTGGTTCAGGTCTCGGTTGGGCACTGGTAGAACGTTTCCTGGAAGAGGGTGCACAAGTGGCCGTTCTTCAGCGTTCACAGTCTAAAGTCGATGCACTGAAAGCACATTTCGGTGACCGCGTGCTTGCGATTGCCGGTGATGTGGCCAACTATGAAGACAACGTCCGTGCTGTCCAAGCTACTGTAGAGCGTTACGGTAAACTCGACTGTTTCGTAGGTAATGCCGGTATCTGGGATCACTATGCAGATATCGTCAATACTTCTGGTGAGCAGCTGGAAAAAGCCTTTGATGAGATTATGGGCATCAATACCAAATCTCTGATCCTAGGCGCGAAAGCTGCACTGGATGCATTGATCGCTTCTGAAGGTTCTATCATATTTACTTTGTCTAATTCGGCACTGTACTCCGCTGGCGGAGGCCCTGTATACACTGCATCTAAGCATGCGGGTGTGGGCATTATGAAAGAATTGGCCTACGAGCTTGCGCCTAAAGTACGAGTGAATGCGGTTGCTCCGTCAGGTATGAATGTGAATATCAAAGGTGCTGCGTCACTGGGCCAGGAAAATCTTGGCCTGCTGGATGCACGTGATCCTGAGAAAATCGCACGTGGCATGCCACTGAACTTCTTACCTGAACCTGAAGACATGACTGGTTCCTACGTGCTCTTGGCATCTCGTCAAAATAACCGTCCGCTGACTGGCGTTCTGATCAATGCAGAATGTGGTCTGGGAATTCGTGGTTTACGTCAACCACGTGCAGGTTTCTTTGACGAATAAAAATCTAGTCTGAAATGGACTTTTCGGCAGCCTGTTCTTGGCTGCCTTCCTTTTAAGGAGTCTCTCATGGCCGTTAAACTCATTTGTGCTTCGCACAGTCCTTTAATGGAATTTGCTTCACCACAGGAAAAGCGTAAAGAACAAGTTGTTCGTGACGCCTTTGCCAAACTGGCGGCTGAAGTAAAAGCTTACGACCCAACCCTGATCATTACTTTTGGTCCTGACCATTTCAATGGCTTCTTCTATGACCTGATGCCAAGCTTCTGTGTGGGAATCCGCGCCAAAGCTGCAGGGGACTGGGACTACGGTAAAGACAATGACCACATTGATGTACCAGAAGACAAAGCACTGGCTTTGGTTCGCCGTGTACTCGATGAAGGTGTGGACGTTGCATATTCTTATCGCATGCAAGCCGACCATGGTGTGACTCAGCCATTGCACTTCCTGTGCGACGGCAAACTTGATCGTTATCCAACGATCCCAGTTTTCATTAATGGTGCTGCAGCACCAATGCCGACCACCAAGCGTACCATCGCTTTAGGTCGTGCTGTAGGCCAGTTCATTAAATCTCTGAACCTTGAAAATGAGCGTGTACTTGTCCTGGGTACAGGCGGTCTTTCTCATGATCCACCAACACCACAAATGGGTTCTGTACCACCAGAAGTGGAAGAATTCCTGATTGCGGGTCGTAACCCGACTTCTGAAGCACGTAACGCGCGTCAGTCCAAAATCATCGCAGTGGGCCAAAAACTGGCAGCAGGGGATACTTCTGTTGCAGTACCACTAAACCGTGACTGGGATATCGCATTGCTTGAAAAATTCAAGAATGCCGATTTCGCTGCACTGGAAGCGATGACTGAGGCTGAAATTCGCCGTGACGGTGGTCGTGGTGGTCAGGAAGTTCGTTCGTGGATGGCTGCTTTTGCTGCTTTAAGCGAAATGGGCGAATACGAAATGACAACGCACTGTTATGAAGATATCAGTGAATGGATTGCGGGCTTCGGCATCGTATCTGCAGAGTTAAAAGGTTAATTTCAAATGAGCAACATCGAAACCATCGTAATTGTAGGTGCTGGCCAGGCAGGTGCAAGCGCGATTTTAGAACTTCGTGGCAACAAGTATGAAGGCAAGATCATCCTGATTGGTGATGAAAAACATCTGCCTTATGAACGTCCACCACTGTCAAAAGACGTGATTCTAAAACCTGAAGAAACCAAGATTGAAATCCTGTCAGAAGAAAAACTGGCGGAACTTGGTGTGGAAACCATCCGTGGCAATGGCGTGAAAAAAATCAACGCCGAAGCACATACGGTTGAACTTCAAAATGGTGACGTTGTTGCTTATGACAAGCTGTTGCTTGCCACAGGTGGTGCAGCACGTCGTCTGCCAAACTTCGATGCGCTGGGCAAACACGTTTACACCCTGCGTAACCTGGAAGATTCACAAGCGCTGGTGCCAGTACTGCAACCAGGTCAACGTATCATCTTAATCGGTGGTGGCGTGATTGGTCTTGAGCTGGCTTCATCTGCACGTTACAAAGAATGTGAAGTGACTGTGATCGAAATGGGTCCGATGGTCATGGGTCGTTGTTCTCCACGTGTTCTAAGCGAGTTCCTGTTGGAACAGCAACGTTTGGCAGGCATTGATATCCGCCTGAGCACCAAAATTGCGGGTTGTGCGCTGGACGGTGAAGAAGTTGTGGTGACTCTTGAGGGTGGCGAAGAGCTGCGTGGCGATGCGGTGATTTACGGTATCGGTATCGTGCCAAATGCGCAACTAGCGGTAGAAGCTGGTCTGGATGTGGATTTCGCGATTAAAGTGAACGAAAACTGCCAGACTTCAAATGCAGACATCTATGCGGCTGGTGACGTAGCAACTCAGCTTCGCGCAGATGGTGAATTCCGTCGTGTTGAAACTTGGGAAAATGCCAACCTGCAAGCAGGTATCTTTGCGCGTCACGTGATGGGCGTTGAGCATCCGACACCTAACCCAGCATGGTTCTGGACAGATCAGCTCGACATCAACTACCAGTTCGTAGGTGATATGGCTGCTGCTGAATGGCAGGTTCGTGGTGAAATCAATCCGGAATTGCGTGCTGAATCATCATTTGTGCTGTTCGGTGTAACTGATGGCGTGATCGTTGGCGGTATTACCGTAAATGCTGCCAAAGAAATGCGTCACCTGAAAAAACTGATCAGCAAGCAAGCAGCTTTTGAAGCAGATAAATATTTAGATCTTAGCCAGGATCTTCGTAAACTTGTGAAATAATCTCAGTTTACAAAAGGGCAGACCTTAGGCAACTTGGGTCTGCTTTTTTATGTCTGTTAGATTGTGCTGTCATGACCTCACATTCCATTGGGATTTGAAATGGCTTTGTGTCGGTTTGGCTTACTTTTCAAAGATGAAAAGTAACAAAAATCTTTTGCTAAACTGAGGATATATCCCTATATCCCAGTTTAGCGGCGGCATCCTTGCCGCCATCAGTATTGTTGATTGTGGATTTGAGCGAGAAGTCAGTTCAATTCTTTCTGATTAAAATTTAATTGAGTCCTTTATGAATTCAAATTCATCTCCCATGCTGGTGACGGCAAGTATTTATGCCTTGCTGGTGCTGATCTGGGCGGCAACGCCACTGGCGATTGTCTGGAGTATTGCCGAAGTGCATCCAATGTGGGTGCTGATCATCCGTTACTTCGGTGCTTCGGTGCTGGCACTGGCGATTCTTATTGCGATGCGCAATCCTTTGCCTTTTGACCGCACTTCCATGAAGAGTTATGTGGCCGGGAGTTTGAACCTGATCGGTGCGCAGCTATTCATCTATCTGGCGGCGAACTATTTAACCTCAGGCTTAATGGCGCTAATCTTTGGTTTCTCACCGCTGGTTGCCGGTCTGATTGGGCATGTCATTCTGAAAACCAACCGTTTGATCTGGCTACAATGGGTGGGTATGTTTGTAGCAGTCGCAGGTTTGAGCTTTGTATTTGCCGACTCAGCCGAAAGTAAAATTAATCCATGGGGCGTGGTGCTGATGTTTATCAGCATGGTGTCCTATATCAGCTCAATCTTCTGGGTGAAAAAGATCAATGCGCCCTTGAAACCGATGTCACAAGCAACGGGTTCTTTGATCGTTTCTTCATTGGGATCTTTGTTGATCATTCCATTTATCTGGCAATCCTTCCCAACCCAAATGCCAAGTATGCAGGCGCTATTTGGTTTTGGCTTTACCATGATCCTGTCTTCTATCGTAGCGATGCTGTGCTATTTCTGGCTGATTCGCCGTCTGGCGGCTTCGACAGTGTCTTTAAGTAATGTAATGACTCCAATCATTGCCCTGATTCTTGGTGCAACCTTGAATAATGAAATCATCAGCAGTCATGCCTTTGCCGGTATTGCCGTGGTGATGTTAGGGATTGTGATGTACTTTTGGAAAGAATGGCGCGAACAGTATTTTTCTAAAGTTTAAGTAGTACCGAATCATTGAACTTATCTCTAAAAGGAAGCTACGGCTTCCTTTTTATTTTTTTAGTCTCAGATGCAGAATCGGGTAAGGATTGCCCACGCTATCCGTTTCGGAACGGCTGACCACTTTGAAACCATGTTTCAGATAAAAAGTCACAGCATTAGGATTCTGTTCATTGACATCGACTTCGGTCACGCCCAGCTCAAGCGCATGTTGCAATAACTGACTGCCAATGCCTTGCCGGAATGCAGCGGGAGAGATAAACAGCATTTCTAATTTATGGCCGGCAATGCCTATAAAACCCAGAATCTGCTGCTGATGTTCCACATGAAACAGTTGCACCTGATCAAAATAGCCAAACTCGATGATCTGCTGGCGAATCTGCAGGATCTGTTCTTCCGTTAGGAAATGATGGGTCGCACGCACAGACTGTTCCCACAGTTCGAGCAGGGCAGCATGCTGGTCAGCAGAAGTTGAAACAATTTCAGGCATGAGGATTCCGATTAAAAATGAGAACAACAAAACAATAAACAATTTATGCCAGCAGTTTATTAAGATGCAAAGAGATAAAATGAAAAATCAAATAGATCATCTATTTGGGAACAAAAAAATTAGGACAAATCTGAATGTCGTCTGAATCCAATAAAATCGTGGTCTATGCTGCACTAGCTGGGAATTTGGCGATTGCTCTGGTCAAGTTTATTGCAGCTTATATCACCAACAGTTCTGCCATGCTTAGTGAGGCGATTCACTCAGTGGTGGATACGCTAAATGAAATCCTGCTGCTCTATGGCATGAAAAAAGCTGATCAACGACCGGATGCCAAACATCCTTTTGGTTATGGACGTGAGCTGTATTTCTGGGCCTTTATTGTGGCTTTGATGGTATTTGCTCTGGGTGCCATTGTCTCAATTTATCAGGGTATCCTGCATATTCTTCATCCTGAAGAAATGCAGGACCCGATGATCAACTATATCGTGCTTGGTATTGCGATCCTGTGTGAAGGATTTTCCTGGACTGTGGCCTTAAAAACCTTCCGCAAAATGAAAGGGAAAATGGGGTATTTTGAGGCCTTCCGCCGCAGTAAGGATCCCACCACCTTTACCGTATTATTTGAAGACACTGCGGCTTTAATCGGTCTGATGATTGCTCTGGTCGGTATTTTCCTGGCGCATCAGCTGAATATTCCAGAGCTGGATGGTGCAGCTTCGATTCTGATTGGGGTAGTGCTGGCGGTGTCGGCATGGCTATTGGCACGTGAAACCAAAGGCCTGCTCCTTGGTGAAACTGCTGACCCGAAACTGCGGGAAAATGTACTGCTGATTGCCCAGGAAGATATCGCGGTATTTAGTGCCAATGGGGTGCTGACTGAACAGATCGGGGCACATCAGGTGATTGCCTCTTTAAGTCTGGAGTTTATGGATAATCTGACTTCAGATGAAATTGAAGCCTGTGTCAACCGGATCGAAGCGCAGATCAAGCAGATTCATCCAGAAATTATTACTCTGTTTGTCAAACCGCAAACCCAGAAAGTCTGGCTGGAACGAACCCATGGGCGGGTATAAAGGAAGGGAATTCTTAGTCATCTGCTGATCTCATCCGAACATTTTTAAATAGGCGCTGCGGCGTCTATTTTTATGCTCACCTATCAATCACAACGATCTGGATTAAATTTATTTACTAAAATCGATAATCAAATAGATTTTGTTAACATTTGCTAGCTTCGTATTACGACTGTAAATCTGTGTTGAATGAAATCCTGATCTAGAACTTTAGTCGAATGTTATTTGCCTCTGTCAAAACAAGCGGATTCTCGCGAAACTGCATGTTCTCTGCTATTTCCCCGAAAATACAGCCGAAAATACATAACTAATGAATTTACAGGCAATTAGATAGAAGAATTCGATTGTTTCCATTCGTAAAACTCGTTTGGGCAGTCCTCAAAAACGGGTTATGTTGAATCACATAAGCGGTTTAAACGGTTCAGATCAAACAGACTTTTTGAAGTCTAGGAGCTACAAAATGACACAAGATTCGCAAGTATCCGGCTGCCCATTTCACCAAAAGCAAAGAGCAGAAGGGGCACTCACCAACGCAGCCAGCAGTAAAAATACCGACTGGTGGCCAAATGCGCTTAACTTGGACATCCTTTCCCAACACGATTCTAAAACCAATCCATTCGATCCTAACTTTAACTATAAAGAAGCTTTTAAATCTCTCGACCTTGAAGCGGTCAAACAGGACCTGCGTGAATTGATCAACAGCAGCCAGGACTGGTGGCCATCTGATTATGGTAGCTATATTGGCATGTTCGTGCGTACAGCATGGCACTTGGCAGGTTCTTACCGTAAGCAGGACGGTCGTGGTGGTGCCAATACCGGTAACCAACGTTTTGCACCATTGAACAGCTGGCCTGATAACGTCAACACGGACAAGGGCCGCCGTCTGTTATGGCCGATCAAGAAAAAATACGGCAACAAGATTTCCTGGGGTGACCTGATCATCCTGGCAGGTACTGTCGCTTATGAAGAAGCTGGCCTGAAAACCTTCGGTTTTGGCGGTGGCCGTGAAGATATCTGGCACCCGGAAAAAGATGTGTACTGGGGTGATGAACGTGAATGGCTAGCGCCGACCAAAAACCGTTATGGCAGCGATGAAGACCGCTCGACGCTGTCTAATCCACTCGCTGCAGTGCAAATGGGTCTGATCTACGTCAATCCAGAAGGTGTAGATGGTGTTCAGGATCCATTACGTACTGCTCAGGACATGCGTGTCACGTTTGACCGTATGGGTATGAATGACGAAGAAACTGTTGCTTTGACTGCTGGTGGTCACACCGTTGGTAAGGCACACGGTAATGGTAAAGCGGAATTGCTCGGTGCTGACGTTGAAAGTGCTGATGTTGAATTCCAGGGCTTAGGCTGGCATAACCCTGAAGGTACTGGTAATGGTGCAAATACCATGGTCAGTGGTCTGGAAGGGGCCTGGACAACGCATCCAACCAAATGGGATAACGAATTCTTCTACCTGTTATTTACCTATGACTGGGAAAAAACAGTCAGCCCAGCGGGGGGTAAACAATGGGAACCAGTCAACATCAAGGAAGAAGACAAACCAGTTGATGCGCACAACCCGAATGTACGTCGTAATCCAATGATGACAGATGCCGACATGGCACTGAAAGTCGATCCGGAATACCGTAAGATTGCTGAACGTTTCTGGCGTGATCCAGAATACTTCTCTGAAGTGTTCGCACGTGCATGGTTCAAGCTGACGCATCGTGACATGGGACCTAAATCCCGTTACCTCGGTCCAGACGTACCGGCTGAAGACCTGATCTGGCAAGATCCAATTTCTAAAGTGAATTACACCCTGTCAGAAACTGAAATTGAAGAGCTGAAAGCGAAATTGTTGAACAGTGGTTTAGCGCCAGTTGAACTGATCAATACCGCTTGGGACAGCGCACGTACTTTCCGTAGTTCAGACTACCGTGGTGGTGCTAACGGTGCCCGTATCCGTTTGACTCCGCAACGTGAATGGATCGGTAACGAACCTGAACGTCTGAACAAAGTCTTGAGCAAACTTGAAGAAATTCAGGCTGGTCTTGAGAAGAAAGTCAGCATTGCCGACCTGATCGTTTTGGGTGGTGCTGCAGCAGTGGAACAAGCAGCTAAAGCCGCAGGTGTGGACATCAAGGTTCCATTTACCCCAGGCCGCGGTGATGCTACTCAGGAACAGACGGATGTTTACTCATTTGAAGACCTGTTACCGAAATACGATGGTTTCCGTAACTGGGTCAAAGACGAGTATGCAGTTAAACCTGAAGAGTTGTTACTGGATCGCGCACAACTGTTAGGTCTGACTGCACCTGAAATGACAGCGCTGATCGGTGGTATGCGTGTACTGGGTACTAATTATGCTGGCGCACCAGAAGGCGTATTCACAGACAACGTCGGCGTTCTGTCTAATGACTTCTTCGTGAACCTGACTGACATGAACTTCAAGTGGAATCCAGTTGGCGAAAACAAATATGAAATTGTTGAACGTCGTACTGGCGAGAAGAAATGGACAGCAACTCGTGTAGACTTGGTGTTCGGGTCTAACTCGATTCTTCGTGCTTATGCAGAAGTCTATGCACAGGATGACAATAAAGAAAAATTTGTACGTGACTTTGTTAAAGCATGGACCAAAGTGATGGATGCAGACCGTTTTGATGTGAAGTAATCATTTCGACACACTGAAAAGAAAAACCGGCTTTAAGGCCGGTTTTTTATTGCTTTAAATTTGGAAAATGATTTGGTAATGAAATACCCAGTCACGGAATAGGGGTGGATTTACTGAAATCAAAAATTCTATGCCTTTCTTTTTCTTTATACTGATTCAAAAATCGCAAAATAAAAATGAATATTAAGGAAGCAAAGATGAACACATGGACGACCCATCAGATCAGCAACCAGTTTGATGAAAAGCAGGACTATAACCTGTTTGCCACTGACACCATTTTGCAGGAAATTCTGCAGCGCTATGGCAGTTCAGATCAGGCTATTTTGACTGAAATGGGGCAGGTGGTCGGTTCATCGCAATATTATGAATATGCAGATCTGGCAAACCGACATCCCCCAATCCTGCATGCCTTTGATGCTCGCGGTCGCCGTCGGGATTATCTTGAATTTCATCCAGCCTGGCATCAGTGGATGCGTCTAAACCGCCAGTTTGATGCACATGCCCATCCATTTAACCATCTGGAATCGACTTCCAAATGGGTCGACTGGGCAGCACGTTTTTACCTGAGCGGGCAGGTGGAATGTGGCAGCCTGTGCCCAACCTCAATGACCCTTGGCAGTATTCCCTTAATCCAGCGTGAACCTGAACTCTGGGCCAAGATCGGAGATAAACTGCTTTCCACTGAATATGACGAACGTGACCTGCCAATCAGTCAGAAAAAATCGATCTGGCTGGGTATGGGGATGACAGAAAAGCAGGGTGGTTCTGATGTCCGCGCCAATGAAACCATTGCTGTACCAATTGGCGAATCAGGCCGCGGACAGGCTTATCTGCTTACCGGACATAAATGGTTCTTCTCCGCCCCGATGTGTGATGCGCATCTGGTGGTGGCAAAAACTGAACAGGATGGACTGGCCTGTTTCTTTGTCCCACGTTGGTGTGAAGATGGCAGCAAGAATGCGATTCATGTACAGCGACTCAAAGATAAAGTCGGCAACCGTAGCAATTCCAGTTCCGAAGTTGAATTTCAGGAAGCTTGGGGCATCATGATCGGCGAAGCCGGGAGGGGCATTCCGACTATTATTGAAATGGCGAATTACACCCGTCTGACCTGCTCAGTCGGCAGTACTGCGATGTTGCGGCAGGCACTGGTGCAATGTCTGGCCTATACCCGCCAGCGTAAAGCCTTTGGCAAGCATCTGGCTGAACAGCCTTTAATGCAGGCGGTATTGGTTGATCTGGCACTGGAAGCTGAAGCCGCAATGCAACTCAGTTTTCATTTAGCGCATTGCTATGAAAATGACGACGCTCTGTCCCTGGCCTGGAAACGCATCATGACCCCGGCTTCCAAGTTCTGGATCTGTAAGCGCGCTGTCGAGTTGACTGGAGAAACCATGGAAGTCTTTGGTGGCAATGGTTATGTGGATAATGGCATCATGGCGCGGATCTTCCGTGAGGCACCAGTCAATACGATTTGGGAAGGTTCAGGCAATGTCATGTGTCTGGATGTCATACGTGCGATTGGTCGTGAACCGGAATCGATTGAAGTGCTGTTCCAGGATCTAGCAGCCACTGCTATGCAGGATGAAACACTTAAAGAAGAACTACAAGAACTGTTTAAACTGTTTCAGCAATCAGCGGATAATTTGCAGTTTATCGGACGCAGTCTGGTTAGTCGTTTAACTATTTTAGCTCAAGGTGTATTGTTGAAACGTAATGCGCCTGAGTTTATTTCAAATGCTTTTATCCAGACTCGTTATAGTGAGTTTCATGGCCGGGTGGTGGGTATGATCAGTCCTAAACAGGTGGATATTGAGCGAATCCTGGAACGGGCATTAGCAAAAAACCAATAACCATTTCAATTTAGATTAGAGAAGGGAAGAGCAGCGTGAATTTAAAGGCAGCATTCCCTTTTCTTATCTCTTAAAACAAATATTCAAAAGCCGCTTGAAATTTACCCTAAACAGTACAATATATGCACAGCATCTTCCTGATGCTGAGTAACTTGAAAAGGTAGGAATATGGCAAAGAAAAAGCAGCTGCAACAGGTTGTACCGCATAACTTTGTGGCCAAACATATGCATGAGGTCAACAGAAGCCAAGTTTTTGTAGACCGCAAGAAAGACGCCAAACGCGGCTACAGCAAACATAAGAAAGGGAGATACTCAAATGATTATCTCCCTTTTTGTTTATGGCAGTTTTGCTAAGTTTTCAGCTTTTAAGTCACCAGACGTGACGCACCTTTGACCATATCCGCCAGTCCATGCTTGCGGAAATAATGTTCCAGCCAACTTTTCACCATCAGCGGATTATCCAGCTTCAGTACATGTTCCAATAAGTCCTGTGCATCGGTCATCGGCACATGACAAATCGTTTTACGTACCCGCAGAATATTACTTGAGCTCATTGACAGGGTATTAAAGCCCATCGCCATCAACAGCACAGCTGACAGCGGATCTCCCGCCATTTCCCCACAGATGCTGACCGGCTTTTCATTGCGATGACAGTCTGCGACCAGACGAGTCAAGGCACGCAAGACTGCCGGATGCAGATGCGAATAGACGTTGGCGACACGCGGATTATTCCGATCCACGGCCAGTAAATACTGGGTCAAGTCATTGGAACCGACCGAGAAGAAATCGACAAATTCCGAAAATTCATCAATCTGATGCAGCACACTTGGCACTTCCACCATGATGCCGATTTTTGGCTTGGTGATCTTGACCTGTTCTTCTTCCTGCACCGCGATCCAGTCACGTTCCAGTAAATACAGTGCTTCCTCAACCTCACTGACACTGGTCACCATTGGCAGTAGAATATGCAGGTTATTCAGGCCAATACTGGCTTTAAGCATGGCGCGAATCTGTGAAGAGAAAATTTCAGGATGATCCAATGTAAAACGGATACCACGCCAGCCGAGTGCCGAGTTTTCTTCTTCGATTGAGAAATATGGCAGATCTTTGTCCGCACCGATATCCAAGGTACGCATCACCACTGGCTTGTTGGCAAAGTGGCTCAGCTGTTGACGGTAAATCGAACGCTGTTCTTCCTCGCCGGGGAAGCGGTCACGCAACATAAATGGAATTTCAGAACGGTACAGGCCGACACCTTTGGCACCACGCTGCACACCACGTACCACATCAATCATCAGACCGGTATTCACGAACAGGCGAACAGCAACACCATCCGGGGTAATCGCATCTTTGGTTTCGTATTGGCGCAGGTCTTTGGCGATCTGTTCTTCTTCTTTCTGAATCTCTTTATAGCGGGTACGCAAACGCCGTGGCGGATTGATAAACACACGGCCCTGATGTGCATCGACAATCATTTCGACGTCATCAAGAGTGTTAATTGGTAGTTCAGTGACACCGACTACGGTTGGAATACCGAGTGCGCGTGCCACAATCACCATATGCGAGTTCATGGCACCTTCGGTGGTGACAATTGCTGCAATTTTGTCGACCGGCAATTCCACCAATGCTGCAGTTGAGATTTCCTCACCAATCAGGATGCTTTCATCGGTCAGCTCACGATGACTTTCATCAGCTTCCTGTAACTTGGCCAGAATACGCCGGCCGAGGTCTTTCAGATCGGATACCCGTTCACGCAGGTATTCATCTTCCATCTGCGCGAACTGGGCCACATGGTTTTCGATGACAATGCGGACTGCACCTTGGGCCCAGTGACCTTCACGGATTAGTTCCTTGATTTCAGCGGGCAGGGCATTTTCATCCAGCATACGCAAGAACACGCTAAACAGGGCACGTTCCTCAGCCATCAAGGCATCTTGCATCTTGTCATCTAAGGACTGGATTTCCTCGCGGACTGCAGTGAGGGCATTGTCGAGCAAGGCCAGCTCTTCACTGATGTCATCTGCTTCACGGTCTGGCACGGCAGACAGATCTGCTGGCGGATAGAGAATCACGGCACGGCCAATGGCAATTCCGCCAGAACCAGAAACGCCCTGGAAGGTCTTGTAAGCAGGTAAATTGCTTGGCTTACGGAAGACGTCAATATTTCCCACCGCATGGGCATGAGCAATTACGCCAGACAACTGCGCGCACAGTGTCACTAGGAAAGATTCTGCTGCTTCAGAGAAATCTTGAGATTCCTTGTTCTGAACTACCAGCACGCCCATCACCTTACGGCGGTACATTACTGGCACGCCAAGGAAGGAGTTATAAATTTCCTCACCGGTTTCCGGCAGGTATATAAAGCGTTCATGCTTCGGCGCATTGTCGAGGTTAACGATTTCTTCACGCTGACCGACCAGACCCACTAGACCTTCACCGGTTTGTAGTGAAACATGGCCCACTGCTTCCGGTTTCAGACCTTTAGATGCCATCAGCAGATAACGCTGGTTGCGTTCATCCAGCAGATAAATGGAGCAGACATCGACATGCATCGCTTCAGCCACCTGGTTGACCATGATGTCGAGCGATTCGTGCAAACTGGTAGACGCATTGATTTCCTGCACAATGCGTCTTAAGGTTTCCAGTTGCATATTCGACATTCGCGCTGCTCCTTATTTGTAGGTATAAGTTCCGGTATCTGCTTTATTTATAACAATAACTGCCCAAAAAATCTGCATTAATCTTCAGATTTTTAGGCACTTCTTTTAACTTTCTTCCTGAGGTAACTGCTGGCACAGTTCCACCATGGCTTTGCGGTACACATCGCGTTTAAAATTCACGACCTGACCGAGCGGATACCAGTAACTTACCCACTGCCATTGGTCAAACTCGGGCGGATCAGACAGATTTAACTGAATATGATGCGCTGACGCCGTCAATTTGAGTAAAAACCACTTCTGTTTTTGACCGATACATACGGGATTGGATTCCGTACGGATGTACCGGTGCGGCAAACGATAACGCAGCCAGCCTTTGGTTTGCGCTACAATCTGGACGTGTTCGGGCAATAAGCCGACTTCTTCCCTTAGCTCACGGTAGAGCGCCTGCTCAGGGGTTTCGCCATGTTGGATACCTCCTTGTGGAAATTGCCATGCATTGTGACCAATGCGCTTTGCCCATAAAACTTGTCCAGCATCGTTTGCCAAGATGATCCCGACATTCGGTCGGAAACCTTCGGAGTCGATCATTTGGCACCTAAATCTTGTGTATTTATGCCTTTGCTATCGGGGATTTTTATTTCTTTATCCAACTCGAAAAAAGCAAAGTTTAAAAATGTTAAAATTGATATGATCTTAACGAATTTCTATCGACTAGCGGAGATAGATTTACAATTTTTTTCTTAAATTTCAGTTTTTACGAGTATTTTCATGAAATTGGCGCTATTTGATCTCGATCACACCCTGTTAAACACCGATTCGGATCATTCCTGGGGGGAATTTTTGGTCAATGAAGGCCTGGTTGACCCGGTTCATCACCGCGCCATGAACGACAAGTTTTATGAAGACTATAAAAAGGGCCAACTGGACCCGTATGCTTATAATGAATTTGTGTTTGAATTTTTAACTAAACATGACAATGATTATTTGACTAAACTTCATCAACTGTTCATGAAAAAAGTCATACGTCCACAAATGCGTCCGGAAGGTTTCAAGGCGATTGAACGTCATCGTGAAGCTGGACATGAACTGGTGGGGATCACCGCAACTTCAGACTTTATTACGGCGCCGATTTTCCGTGAGTTTGGCATTACTGAAATTATTGCCACCAATGCCGAGATCGTGGATGGTAAATATACCGGTAAGGTGATTAACACCGCCTGCTATCAGAAAGGCAAACTGGAGCGTCTGGAACAATGGCTGGAAGGCCGTAACGTGACTGAATCCTGGGCCTATTCAGATTCGATCAATGACCGCTTTCTGCTGGAATATGCTGATCATGCTATTGCGGTCAATCCAGACGATCGACTGGAAGCGTTGGCCAAAGAGCAGGGTTGGGAAATTCAGGACTGGTCGATTTAATCGATCAGGCTGGCTAAAATTGTGAAGCACAACTCCGGTTGTGCTTTTTTATGTGCGCTGGATCAATTGGCAAAGTAAAGTATTGTCACAGAATCTTGCAGCGCTTCGTGCTAAGCTCAATCTGAATAATATGAGAATAAGGGAAACTCAGAGGTAGTTGAAATGAATAAAGTAAGACCACGTATGACGCATTTGTTCGAACAGTTGGGTTTAGATGCCAGCGAACAGGGTATTGCCAAATTTATTGAAGAGCATCAGCTGCATAAGGACTTTAACTTGATGGATGCGCCGTACTGGAGTGATGCACAGCGTCAGTTCCTTGCGGAAAAAATAGCGTCAGATGGCGAATGGGCCATCGTGGTAGATCAGCTGAATGAATCCCTGCATGAGGATGCAACCCGAGATGCGCAAGCTTCTCTTTAATTAGACCTCTGCACATGATAAAAAAAGCCAGTCAGATGACTGGCTTTTTTTATCGCTTGAACATGGCTGTTCAACATATTCCTGGCTAGGTCATTTACAGGATCTAGGGTGGATATATGAATGACTTAGAATTTAGGTTGTTGCATCAATTCAACCAGTGCCTGTGCCGCTTTAGATTGCGTACGGCCTGGATGCCACACCATGCCGAGCTGACGGTTCATTTCCAGATGCAGGTCCAGTTCCTGCAAGTCGTGATTGACTAGTGTTTTTGGCAGTACTGACCAGCCCAAGCCAATCGATACCAGCATACGAATAGATTCCAGCGGATTGTTGCTCATGGTGGTTTTTGGCTTGATGCCCTGTTTCTCAAATTCGGCCATAGTGATCTGGGTGGTATAAGTCTGCGCCGATGGTAACAAGCTTGGATAATTCACCAGATCTTCGAGTTTTAAATTTTTTTGCTGCGCCAGCGGATGGAAGGGCGCAACCACAAACACCAGCGGATCATTCCAGATGGTGACATAATTCAGGCGTTCATCGCCATGCGGTGGAAGGGTTAAGAAAGCAAGTTCCAGATCGCCAGCAATCACCTGTTCATGCGCCTGTTCGGAATCCACAAAGTGTACATCTAAAGTGACATCCGGATATTGCTGCACGTACTGACGTAAATAAGAAGGAAGATGATGCAAGCCAATATGGTGACTGGTACCAATTTTCAGTTTGCCCTGAATCTGGCCCTGTTCATGACTCAAGGTGTGGTGGATATCGCCCAGTTCATTCAGCCAGTTTTTTACTTTAGGCAACAGTGAATGGGCTGCATGAGTCGCCTGCACACCACGGCCTGCGGATTCAAACAGCTTGACCCCGAAATATTCTTCAAGACTATGGATGCGCTTGGTCACTGCTGGCTGGGTAATAAAAAGCTGATCTGCCGCCAGAGAAATTGATCCTGTTTCCATGACTTTTACAAAGGCTTCAAAGGCTGCGAGATTCATCTTAATCACCTATAAAGAATTTTTATGCGTATATCTATTGTTGTAATATTTTAAGAATAAATCAAAGGGAAAGTTGTATCTATTGCTGTAAAATCCGACATTCATATGGCGAAGTGAGATAATTGGTTAAAAAATAAAAATAGTATGAATAAATAGGAAGCGATAAGGGTTGGATATTTATCAATAAAAAAGCCACCGGGGTACGGTGGCCAAACGAGGAATATCGACAGAAAAGAATTTAAGCGGTGATTTCCTCGTTATTGTCCTGTTCAGCTTTGCCTTCCCAGATTTTTTCGTGGAAGAAGAAAGCCACAGCCTGTACAGTGGGTTCAAGCAGGCTTAATGCTGCTGCCATTGCAAGGCTTCTAGTCACCAAATAGCCCACAATCATGGCAACGCTAATGTGCATAATGTAGTAGCTCAAGGTTTTCTTGAACATGCGCTGGTTATCAACAACGAATTTCTGAACATGTGCCATATCAATATTCCTCTAAAAAATTAATGACGTTTGTTGTATGAGGAAATAATAATAATTCTCATTTAATTTGTAAAAGCGAATATTTTGAAAAAAATGATCGAAAAATTAGATTAAATAAAAAGCAATATCTGCCTGTTTAAACTATGGTTTAAGGAATTCCAAAAAGTTTATTAACTAATAAAAATGATAAATTAGATTTATGTGAACGCAGCGATATAATCAAATGAGAGATAGAATTTACCCAGTCCAGTGGAGTACATCGACATGGCAGGCGAGACCCAAACACCAAAAACATTATACGATAAGTTATGGGATGACCATTTAGTGAAACAACGTGATGATGGTTCATCATTGTTGTATATCGACCGTCATTTATTACATGAAGTTACCTCTCCACAGGCATTTGAAGGTTTGCAACTGGCTGGCCGTAAACCATGGCGTTTAAGCGCAAACGTGGCAACCCCAGACCATAACGTTCCAACCTCTAAAAAAGAGCGTGAACAGGGCGTTGCCGGTATCGAAGATGATACTTCACGTATCCAGGTACAAACTTTGGATGACAACTGTAAAACCTTTGATGTGGTGCAGTTTGACATCAATGACGTACGTCAAGGTATTGCGCACGTGGTTGGCCCAGAGCAAGGTTTGACTTTGCCAGGTATGACTGTGGTATGTGGTGACTCACATACCGCAACTCACGGTGCATTTGGCTGTTTGGCACACGGGATTGGTACTTCTGAAGTAGAACACGTGTTAGCGACACAGTGTTTGGTTCAGAAGAAAATGAAAAACATGCTGGTTCGCGTCGATGGCAAGTTAGGCAAAGGTGTCACTCCGAAAGACGTAGTATTGGCAATCATCGGTAAAATCGGTACTGCAGGCGGTACAGGTCACGCGATTGAATTTGGCGGCCAGGTGTTTCGTGATATGTCCATCGAAGGCCGTATGACGGTGTGTAATATGGCGATTGAAGCTGGTGCTCGTGTCGGTATGGTGGCTGTTGATGAAAAAACGATTGAATACGTGAAAGGCCGTCCATATGCACCGAAAGGTGAGCAATGGGATCAGGCAGTCGCGTATTGGAATACTTTGCATTCTGACGAAGGTGCGCACTTTGATACCGTTGTGGTATTGCAAGGCGAAGAGATCGAGCCACAAGTGTCTTGGGGTACTTCTCCAGAGATGGTGATTCCGGTATCTCAAGCAGTTCCTACTTTGGAACAGGCGAAAGATGACGTACAGCGTAAAGACTGGACTCGTGCTTATCAGTACATGGGCTTAGAAGCGGGACAATCTTTGGCGGACATCAAGTTAGACCGCGTATTTATCGGTTCCTGTACCAACTCACGTATTGAAGATATTCGTGCCGCAGCTGAAGTTGCCAAAGGCAAAAAAGTGGCTCCAAGTATCAAACAGGCGATGGTGGTTCCAGGCTCTGGTTTGGTCAAAGCGCAAGCAGAAGCAGAAGGTCTGGACAAGATCCTGATCGAAGCGGGCTTTGAATGGCGCGAACCAGGTTGCTCTATGTGCTTGGCAATGAATGCTGACAAATTGCAGCCAGGTGAACACTGTGCTTCAACTTCGAACCGCAACTTCGAAGGTCGTCAGGGTAATGGCGGTCGTACTCACTTGGTCAGCCCAGCAATGGCAGCGGCAGCAGCGATAGCCGGTCACTTCGTTGACGTACGTTCATTCTAATCGGCTAATAGGAGCAAAGACATGAAAGCTTATACCGTTGAACAGGGTATCGTTGCACCATTAGACCGTGCCAATGTGGATACCGACTTAATCATTCCAAAACAGTTCCTGAAATCGATCAAACGTACCGGTTTCGGTGAGAACCTGTTTGATGAATTGCGTTACCTGGACGAAGGCTATCCTGGTCAGGACAACTCGAAACGTCCGATCAATCCGGATTTCGTCTTGAACCAGCCACGTTACCAAGGCGCGACAGTATTGTTGTCACGCGCGAACTTCGGTTGTGGTTCAAGCCGTGAACACGCGCCATGGGCATTGAATGAATACGGTTTCCGTACTGTGATTGCACCAAGCTATGCAGACATTTTCTTCAATAATAGTTTCAAAAACGGCATGTTGCCAGTGATCTTGTCTGAAGAAATCGTCGACCAGTTATTCAAGGAATGTGCGGCAACTGAAGGTTATCAGTTAACGATTGACCTTGAAGCACAGGAAGTGCGTACGCCGTCTGGCGAAAGCTTCAAGTTTGAAGTGGATCCATTCCGTAAGCACTGCTTGTTAAATGGTCTGGATGATATTGGTTTGACTTTGCAGGATGCGGATGCAATTCGTGCCTATGAAGAAAAAACCAAAGCGGTTCGTCCTTGGGTGTTCGCAGAAATTCGCGGCTAAATCCAGTTAAAATGTCATAGCGAGAAAGTCTAACCCTTGCTAATATCGTGAAATTATGGATATTTCGATTGGGTTAGACATTCAGCATGGCCAGCTATTGGAAACAGTTATTTGCATTAAGTGCTGTATCGATGTTGATGACCGCGTGTCAGACCATTGATACGATGCAGCTAAAAAGGCTGACAGAATCAGCTGCAACAGGATCAGATGCGCTGATCTATTGCTCTGGCACACAGGATTGCAACTTCGAGCGTCTTGATGATGTTGCGATTATGGATGCAGCAAACCGACGTATAGATAGCCATGCCATGCGCCTGAAGCTGGTACGCTTGCAAAGTGAAAGTTTGGCTGATCCTAATCCGATCTATTTGTCGGTACCGCCGGGTCAACATGAACTGGTGGTACGTTTTTATCCGATTAGCCCGGAAAAAGCGGAAGTCCTGCATGTATTCCAGGAATTTAAGGCGCAGCATAAATACACCTTCAAGATGTATCGTCAGCGCTCCACCCGCAATACCAGTTTATTGCAGGCTTCTGCACCTGACCCGCTTTGCGTAGACCTGATGCAGGACACCAAAACAATTCGACGTTTCTGCAGACCTTACAATGTTGAAACCGGCATTGCTGAGTTTGTAGAACAAAAAATTTAACCCAGTCAGTGAATGCTGACCCTATAAATGGAAAATCTCATGTCTAAACAAATTTTGATTTTAGCTGGTGACGGCATTGGTCCTGAAATTGTGAAAGCAGCAGAGCAAGTGCTGACTCGCGTAAATGAAAAATTTAATTTAGATCTAAGCTGGGAACACGGTCTGTTAGGTGGTGCTGCAATTGATGCACACGGTTCACCTTATCCAGATGTAACTTCTGAACAGGCGAAAAAAGCCGATGCGATTCTGCTCGGTGCAGTGGGTGGTCCTAAATGGGATACCATTGAACGCTCGATCCGTCCAGAACGCGGTCTGCTCAAACTGCGTAGTGAACTGAACCTTTTCGCTAATTTGCGTCCAGCCATCCTGTATCCACAACTTGCGGATGCATCTAGCCTAAAACCAGAAATCGTTTCTGGTCTGGATATCCTGATCGTTCGTGAATTGACTGGCGGTATCTATTTCGGTCAACCACGCGGTATCCGTGAACTGGAAAATGGTGAAAAACAAGGTTTCAACACTGACGTTTACTCAGAATCTGAAATCAAACGTATTGCCAAAGTCGCATTCGAACTTGCTGGCCTGCGTGGTGGCAAAGTATGTTCAGTAGACAAGGCCAACGTACTTGAAGTCACTGAACTTTGGAAACAAACCGTGACTGCACTGAAAGAAGCGCAATACCCAGACATCAACCTGTCTCACATGTATGTCGACAATGCGGCCATGCAACTGGTACGTGCGCCTAAACAGTTTGACGTGATCGTGACTTCTAACCTGTTCGGTGACATCCTGTCTGACGAAGCCGCAATGCTAACCGGTTCTATCGGTATGCTGCCATCTGCATCTCTGGATGAAAATGGTAAAGGTATGTACGAGCCATGTCATGGTTCTGCACCAGATATCGCAGGTCAAAACCTGGCAAACCCACTGGCAACAATTCTGTCTGTTGCCATGATGCTGCGTTACACTTTCCGTGAAGAAGCTGCTGCGAAAGCGATTGAAGATGCAGTCGGTAATGTACTGGATCAAGGTCTGCGTACTGCGGACATCATGTCTGAAGGCATGAACAAAGTAGGTACAGTGGAAATGGGCCAGGCAGTGGTTGCTGCATTGGGCTAATTCTCTAGATCAACAAAAAACGCAGTCAAGGCTGCGTTTTTTTATGCCTGTAATTGATTAGCAGGTTCGTCCAGTCGAGCTGACCGACTGAGCAATATTGTCTTTCAGTTCAAATACGATCTTGCATTGCAAATTCACATCATAACCTTGTGATGGGCTATGCGTGACTGGAATTGGGACAGTTCCGGTACCTGCCACTGGGTGCTGTGCTACAGACAGGGGTATAGTTACAGGACGTTGTACAATATAAACCAGTTGCTGGGCAAAAAGTTCAGGTTCATAGACCTGCTGATAGCCCAGTTTGCTTAAATCCAGATTGGCATAAATGGTTTCACTGGATTGTCCAATAAACTGCTTTAAATAAGCCTCACGTTCGGCTTGAGAAAGGGTGGGAGTAGTTGCGCAGGCAGTCAGCAGAAGAAGCATGCCTGGCAGGAAAAGCGTGTTGAGGCGAAATGCAGACCACATATTCTGACTCCTACAAAGAACGCCATGCTTTTATTGTAGAGGCAGAAATATGTTCTTATTGTTGTAATTTGACATATGGTTACAGCATTGCTGTATAAACCAAATAGAGACAAAAAAAGCCACCGACTGGGTGGCTTTTTTGCTTGCGCTAAAACTTAGCGTGCACGGTAAGTGATACGACCCTTAGTCAAATCATAAGGAGTCATTTCCACTTTAACACTGTCGCCAGTCAAAATGCGGATATAGTGTTTACGCATTTTACCTGAGATGTGTGCAATCACTTCGTGACCGTTTTCTAAACGTACACGGAACATAGTGTTAGGAAGCGTCTCGGTGACAACGCCTTCGAACTCGATGAGTTCCTCTTTATTGGCCATAGCCTACCTAAAAGAATAAATTAAGAAAGGCGCAAATTATAGTCAATTTTTTTCTAAAACACAAGCTATATAAGGCGTCAGACTGACCAGATACACAGAAAAAATGCGAAGCATCAGTACAAATATTTTCATGAAAAAAGTGCCTAAGCATGTTGTCAGTTTGGTCAATCGCAGTTAATCTAAAAAATGTCTTTTTGAGTATAAATGAAGCACATACAAGGAAGGTTTTTGAGTGGGTCAGCTAACAGATGCATCGGTTGTACTGCGTTTAGGTTACCAGGCGATACGTCGTGCAGGTTTACCAACCGAGGAATTGCTTGCTAAAGCAGGAGTCGCCTTAAACCAGGTCGAAGCCAATGACCGTACCCCGTTAAGTGCGCAGTATGCGTTCTGGGTCGCGGCAGAAGAAGTCAGTAAGGACCCGGATATCGGGCTACACTTAGGCGAACACTTGCCACTATATCGTGGTCAGGTGATTGAACATCTGTTCATTTCATCGGAAAATTTCGGTGAGGGGTTAAAGCGTGCCTTGGCTTATCAGCGCCTGATCAGTGATGCCTTCCATGCTCAGCTGGTCATTGAAGATGACCGCTGTTATCTCACCAATGGTGAGCAGCCGTATGCAGAGAATATTGTCAATCGTCACTTTACCGAGTGTGCAATGTCAGGAGTATTACGCTTCTTTAAATTCATTACTGAAGGCCGTTTTGAACCGATCTATATCGATTTCAACTTCTCTAAAGGTGCGGCCGATGATGAATACTTCCGAGTCTATGGCTGTCCAGTCAGTTTAGGACAAAAAGAAACCCGTCTGTATTTCGACCCAAGCATTTTGGATTATCCATTGTGGCAGGCGGAGCCTGAATTGTTGCAATTGCATGAACAACTGGCTATAGAAAAACTGCAAGAGCTGGCACGTTATGACCTGGTTGGCGAAGTACGCCGTGCGATTGGTTCAACCCTGGAAAGTGGTGAAACTACATTGGAAACGGTGGCAGCACAGCTGAATATCACACCACGCCGTCTGCGTACTCAGCTCAGTGAAGCCAATACCAGCTTCCAGCAGATTCTTTCAGACTATCGCTGCCGTCTGGCAAAACGCTTATTAGCAGGAACCAATGAGAGTGTGGAACGGATTGTCTATCTGACCGGTTTCTCTGAACCAAGTACCTTCTATCGTGCTTTTAAACGCTGGACCAATGAAACGCCAGTGGAGTATAGAAAGCGGAAGCAGCGCTGAATCCCTCCTAACCTTCCTTTGAAAAAAGGAGGAAGTTCCCCTCCTTGCAGGAGGGTCTAGGGGAGGTGAATAAAAAAGGGAATGAATTTATTCCGGCATATTTAACCAGTGCGGTCCTAAGGGTACTTTTGGCAATTTAAACTGCTTAGGATAATGCGCCTGAATGAAATACAGGCCATCGGGTGGGGCGGTGATTCCTGCTGCTTTACGGTCTTCTGCAGCAAAAATCTCGTCAATATGGTCAATCTCATACATGCCCTGACCAATCTCCAGCAGACAGCCCATGATGTTACGTACCATGTGATGCAGGAAGCCATCGGCCTGAATATCCAGAACCAGATAATTGCCATGACGGATCAGGCGACAATGGTGTACATGACGCACTGGCTGATTGGACTGACAGGCTGCGGCACGGAAGCTTTCAAAGTTATGGGTGCCCTCAAACTTGCTCGCTGCCTGAATCATCTTGTCGACATCTAGCTCATAGTAGATATGCGTCACCTGCTTATGCAGCAGGGCAGAACGGACGGGATGGTTATATACCACATAGCGATAGCGGCGAGCATTAGCTTTGAAGCGAGCATGGAAATCCATGTCCATTTCCTGAATCCATTGGATAGAAATGTCTTTGGGCAACTGGCTATTGCAACCACGCAGCCAGCCATATTCGGAACGGATTGCTTCGGTATCGAAATGCGCGACCATATTGGTGGCATGGACACCGGCATCGGTACGACCGGCACCATGCAGGATGATCGGCTCATTGGCAACTTTAGACAGTACTTTCTCAATGGTTTCCTGTACGCTTGCGACGCCGGGCTGCTGGGTTTGCCAACCTCTGTAGTGTGCTCCACTAAACTCAATACCGACCGCAAAACGCTGCATACTAACCTCAAGATTCAACTAATCGTACCAATGACGGTGCCATTGTTCTATGCTGTCGTATTGTAAATACATTTTTAGTGCTTTTGCATAAAGATCGGCATGACCATAGCCATCATTGAGCAAAATCTTGGAGTTTTGTACCCAGTCGGCAATGGCATAACGCTGATCTGTAGCCCCAAAAGGTACCTGAGTCGTCAGCACCAGTGCACAACCCACTGCATAAAACTGATCAAAAAGTTGGACGATTTCCGGATTTACAGCAAGGTTGCCTGTGCCGAAGCCTTGCAGAATCAGAAAATGCGGTGGTGCTGCTAATAATTGTTTGAGGTTATACCATTGTTGCTCCAGCTCAATCGGCTGCATCATGAGGCTGATACAGTTAAATTGTGCAGCTTTAGTTAAATCCTGTGCCTGTACAGTATATGCTTCAGGTTGAGGTGGTATTTTCACAGAGGCATCTACACCAGCAAAAGCTTTTAGCTCAGTGGTATGTTGTTTTAAGGCCGTTCTGCCATGTACCAGTTCCAGGTTAAAGGCCAGATAAACACCTTTTTCGACCTGAAGTGCTGAATCTAGGGCAAAGCACAGGTTTTCTAAAGCATCACTAAATTCCCGTGGTTTGTTGCCAGTAGCATTTAATAGAGGATATTGGCTACCTGTCAGTACCACATGGGCAGACTGTCCCAGAAAATGTGCCAGTACTGCACTGGCATAACTCATAGTATCTGTGCCATGGATAATGACAAAGCGCTGGTAACCCTTCGTTTGTAGTTGCTGAATCTGCTGAATTAAAGCTAGCCAGTCTTGTGCTGTGCAGGCACTACTGTCCTTGATTGCTGGTGCACAGAAGCATTCCACCGGATGAATATCTTGCTGTAAAAGTTCTTTTAATTTTGAAAAAAATAATTCGGCAGGCATGGGGGCGAGTGGATCGCCAACGCATCCAAAGGTTCCGCCCATATAGATCAGTGCAATGTTTTTCATCATAAAAAAAGCAGCCAAACGTGACTGCTTTAGTGTAAAACGAATTTGCTTAGGAAGCGATTTGATTCAGTAACTGATCGACTTGGGTACGTTGCTGAGGGGTGTAATCCACTTCTTTTTCTGCCAGGATTTCACGGGCAGCATCGTAAGCGCCTAATTGAATATACTGCTGGGCCAGATCAAGATTCAGTACGATCTCATCAACTTCGCTTAATTCGGGGAAAGATTGAACCAGCGGATCATCCTGGTTGGCTGAAGCAGTTGGAGCAGAAGGAATATCAAAGCTGATTGCAGAACTTGCTGGTTTTTCTGGCGCTGTATCCAGTTTGAATTCTGGTGTTGCAATTTCAGCCGGTGTCGTTGCTGATTCTGCTGTAGTTAAACTTGATAAATCAAACGCTGGAGCAGCAGAGGCTGCTTCTGGAGTTTGTGTGGCGATATTACTATCAATAGTAAAGGAGAAATCAAGTGGTTCAACTGCTTCAGATACTGGAGCTGGTTCAGCCTGTTCTGTAGTTCCCAGATCAAGATTAAACTCCATTGCCGGTGCAGCAGGTTCAACTTCAGTTTTTTCTGCTGTATCCAGATCAAAGCTAAAGTCTAGTGTTGGAGCTGTTGGTTCAGGTGCTGCAACAGGAGCAGGCTCTGATGCTGCTGGAGTTTCAGAAAAATTAAACTCTAAACCTGTTGATGCAGGCTGTTCTTCTTTTGCTTCCTTGGTAGATGAAGTCAGCGTTGGCTCAAAATTAAATTCCAGTGGCTGGATTTCATTTTGAACTGGGGCTGGTTCAACAACTGGTTTTTGCGTTTGGCTTTCTAGCTGAAGTTCATCGAAACTTAAGTCACTGCTTGGTGTATGAGTAGGTGATAGTTCTTCAAATGCTGTAGTATTGCTCGCTGGCGGAACTTCAGTAGAAGGAGTAGTTGAGCTTGGTTGAGCACTCGGGAAATCAATGACATCATCTTTAAGTGTAAGCGATTTTTCAAACGCTTCTTTTTTTGCTTCAGCCTGAGCAAGGATTTCATCTAGGCCCAATGAGCGAACATGATTGAGCAACTGGGAAATCGCAAACTCATCTTTTTGCTGGATATGAATATCAAGGAGCAATAAATAGAGTTCATGCTGACGATTATCTTTTTTAAGCGCCTGGTTGATTTGTGCTTCTGCCGCAAAGAAATTTGCTTCAGAGATCAGGCGCTCAATTTTCTTGCGTAGATCTGCAGAGAGTGGAACCACTTCCTGTGGTTTTGGCGCGACTTCTTCAACCACGCGGGTTTTCGGCGGAGTAGTACGTGCTGAACTTGCAGTTTTTTTGCTTTTTGCCGCAGTTGCTTTGGGTTTATCTGACCCTTGAGCATCCTGACGTTTTTTGACCACCAGCAAAACGACGATCAAAAGAATTAATGGAATCACATAAATCAGCATGTTAATACCCCTTGGAGATAGAGTGCTCCATATATCCACTCATCCCTGTAAATCAATTTCTGTAACGACTAGTTAATTGGCTTTTTTCGCTGCCTGATGTGCTTTGAGCTGTTGTTGCAGCTGGGCCAGGCGAGCATTTAATAATTGAATTTTCTGATCCTTTTGATTGAGTGCCAATTCTAATTCAGTTACGTTTCTCTGTAATTTAACGGTTTTTTCCCGAGCTGTCATAACTTTTAATGACAATTCTTTCGAAGTTTTACGGTCAACTGTGTTCTGATTAGCAGAAAGCTGTGTAGATTCTTTCTGGTTCTCAGCAATCAGGCTCATTTCGGCTTGATTGAGGCGATATTTAGTCGGACCCTTTGGTTTAGCTTGGGCCTGCGCAAGTTCTGCTGCATTCACTTTTACAGGCTGTTTTTGTGCTAGTGTAGTATCCAGATTCAATGCTGCACCTCGACGCAAACGGTTGGCATCACCCCCAATAAAGGCATGTTCATTATTTTTCTTGATTTGCTGCATCACTTCGCCAACGCCACGATTTTGTTGCTGGGCGATGCGTGCCGCAATTTTCCAAAGTGACTCATTCGATTGCACCACATAAGTGGCTTTTGCTGTAGAAGGGCTGGCTACAGGGCGTGGAGTCGCTGGTTTTGCCTGATGCATAGGCGTTTCAGCCTGCGCAGGTTTTGTAGATAGCATCTCTTGCTTGGCCGCTGCCAGTTGCTCTTGATACTTCTTCACCAGCGGATCACTAGATTGGCTTTGCGGCGCAACAGCGAGTTGAGTTGCTGCTGGTTTTGTAGTAGTACTTTGAGCAGTTGGTGCCGGTATCTCAGCTTTAGTTGGCGTCGCTGTAGGAGCTTGTGTTTCAGTAACTGTTTTCGGGGCAGCTTGTGCAGTAGCTGCAGTCTCAGCTTGTGCCATCATTTTATCTGCTGGTTTAACCGGTAGAGATGGTGCTACTGAGACTTGAGGTGCTGGAGTTACTGGTGCTGCTACAAAAGCTGCTGTCGGGGCAGGTTGAGCTACAGACAGCGGTGCTACAGTTGTTGGTGCTTTTTGCGGACTTATGTTAAGCGGTTTTTCAGCAGTGACGGGTGCTGCAGTAATTTTTTGTGGGATTGAACTTAGAGACAGTGGCGGTGGTGACTGACGTTGCACAGCCAATGGTTTCTCTACGGTCTTGCTATTATTTGAAACTTGATATTGGGTACTGACAGGTAGATTCAGATCAATTTCTTTTTCATTCACTACGACAACTGGGGTTAATGGACGCTCATTCGCGCCTAGAGCAGCTTTCAGTAGATCAGTTTTAGGTCTGAGAGAAGTTTTAACATGCTGTAAGCGTGCAGCATTACCTTGTTTGATCTTAACTACAAAATTGAGGTCACGATCGGTAATAGGTCGGGAGGAGGTGATGGTAATCACACCAGTCCCATTACTGCTACGACGGGTGAAAAAGTTCAGGTGTCCCGGTGGCTGATGGGTCGTCCCCATCGACAGTAAATCTTCAGGTGTGGCTAGGCTGACTTCAATCGGTATATTGATGTCTGCCTGACGGAAATTGATTTCCGCATAGAGGAGTTCCCCAGGGGCCGATTGAACCTGAACGGGCTCAACCGTGATTGCAAAAGCAGGCTGTGCAATCATGATCGCTAAAATCGTAATTTTAAATTTGTTATATACAGTCATCTTAATTCTAGGCTCAGGCATCGTTCATATTAGGCCAATATGAATCGATGAGGATGTCTATGTTTGTTTAACTATTTTCATGATACTGACACAAAAAAGCCGATCAATAAAGATCGGCTTTTAGTTTGACTACAAGATGCTTAATTAAGCATTTTTGTAATCAATCAGGATGCGTAACATACGACGTAGTGGTTCAGCTGCACCCCAAAGTAATTGGTCCCCAACAGTGAATGCACCCAGGTATTCTTTACCCATGTTCATTTTACGTAGACGACCAACTGGAACAGTCAAAGTACCAGTCACTGCAACAGGAGTCAGGTCAGTCATGGATGCTTCGCGGGTATTTGGTACCACTTTCGCCCATTGGCTAGACTGACGGATCATATCTTCGATTTCATTCAATGGTACGTCACGTTTCAGTTTTAGAGTGATTGCCTGAGAGTGGCAGCGCATAGCACCGATACGTACACAGTGGCCATCAATCGGAACAATCTGAGAATTACCTAAGATCTTGTTGGTTTCAACCTGACCTTTCCATTCTTCTTTAGACTGACCGCTTTCTAATTGCTTGTCGATATAAGGGATCAGCGAGCCAGCGAGTGGTACACCAAAGTGTTCAGAAGGGAAGCCTTCTCCACGTTGCAGCGCAGCGATTTTAGAATCGATTTCCAGAATTGGAGATTTAGGGTCATCCAGTAGGTCTTTGGTGTTGTTATACAGGTAGCCCATGCCAGTGATCAGCTCACGCATGTTCTGTGCACCGGCACCAGACGCTGCCTGATAAGTCATGGAAGTCGCCCATTCCACCAGATTATTCTGGAACAATGAACCCAGACCCATCAGCATCAGGGAAACAGTACAGTTACCACCCACGAAAGTTTTGGTGCCTTTTACCAGCCCGTCTTTGATCACGTTCAGGTTGACTGGATCCAGCACGATGATCGCTTCATCGTCCATACGTAGGGTAGATGCAGCATCAATCCAGTAGCCATCCCAGCCTTCAGCTTTCAGTTTAGGGAAAACTGCAGTGGTATAGTCACCACCTTGGCAGGTAATAATGACATCCATTTGCTTCAGACTGTTAATGTCTGTTGCATCCATAAGTGCTGGGGCAGTCTTTCCACCAAACGCAGGTGCTTTGCCACCCGCATTACTGGTAGAGAAATAGAATGGCTCAAAATGAGCAAAATCATTCTCTTCAACCATACGTTGCATAAGGACGGAACCAACCATCCCGCGCCAACCGACCAGACCTACTTTCATGTCACTTTGCCTCGGTGCGTTAAAAAATTAAAGGGGGTTCGAGTGTACCAAAAAGGCAATCAACTGCAATAGCTACACAATCGAAACATCAATATTATTGAGCGAAATATCTTGTTTATGATACATAAAAAATTGATAACGATGATTTTCTTTCAGAAAAAATAATGACATAGCAAAGAGCCACTTTATGATTTTGTTTATTCAGCTATTGGCAGTACTGGTCATCTGGCTCAGTTTCTGGTCCCTGATTCCCCGTGATGAATGGTGGATTCGCGGCGCCGATTTTCCCAGACTGCAAATTCTGATGATCGGATTTATAGCGCTGGCTCTATATATTTTCTGGGAACATCCCTGGACCATTGTTGACCAGATTATTTTTGTTGGACTACTAGCTGCACAGGCTTATCAGCTGAAGATGGTGCTACCTTATACCTTTATCTGGAAGAAACAGGTCAAGCATGTCCGAAAAGAACAACTGGATTCGAATAGACAAATATCCTTGTTAGTTTCCAATGTGCTGATGACCAACCAGAAATACCATCTGCTGATTGATCAAGTCCAGAAATTGCAACCAGATCTGCTACTGACCCTAGAAACCAACAAAGAATGGCAAAAACAACTGTCAGTTATTGAGCCGGATTATCCTTATAGGGTCGCTGTACCGCTCGAAAACCTGTACGGGATGCATTTATATAGCAAGCTGAAACTCAGCAACACCGAAATCAAGTTTATCCTCAGTGATGAAATTCCTTCGATTCATACCACGGTGACGTTACGTTCAGGACATTCGGTGCAGCTGTACTGTCTGCACCCCAAGCCACCGAGTCCGACGGAAGCTGAAGACTCCAAGCTACGTGATGCTGAACTACTGATGGTAGGGGATCAGATCAAGGATCTGGATGAAAGCTGTATCGTCATGGGTGACTTGAATGATGTGGCCTGGTCACGGACCACACGTTTGTTTCAGCGCATCAGTGGCTTGCTCGATCCCCGAGTTGGGCGGCGCTATGTGAATACCTTTCATGCCGATTATCCGTTCTTCCGCTGGTCGCTCGACCATGTGTTTCATAGCACCGATTTCGCCTTAGTACACATGGAACGTCTCCCACATGTTGGCTCTGATCATTTTCCAGTTTATGTGGTACTGCAAACTGGACGTGTCTTTGACCAGGTGCAGGAGGAACTTGAGCAGACGGATGCAGATGAACAGGAGGCCCAGGAAGCAATACAGGAAGGTATTGAAAAGGCAGAAAAAGAAGAAAAGATCGTGACCGATGAACTGGCTCAAGCTTATAAAAAATAGCTCAAAATTGTGATGGATTTATCGGAAAAGTGTACGAAATTGCTTACGTAGATTGCGGTTGATAGCGAATATTCATGCTTGGGAATTTTCAGTATTCTGATCACATCAGCACAGGGAGTCGAGAAGGGAATTTCTCATAAGGAAGACGAAGCTGAATGAAGACATCATGGACATGATGATGACAGGGAAATCACAATAAGAGCAAGAATAACAACATTGAAAGCACAACCTCATTAGCCCGGGTTTTACAGGATGTAGAACCCGGGTTATATATTTTATGCAGCAATGAAATTTAATTTATATTTAACTGATAATTAAAATAAATTATCTAATAATTATGAGTTTTGTGAGGCTTTAGGCTTCTCATGTATAGGGAAGCCCTCTGGGTTTATATAGGAACAGTTCATTTAGCCTGTTGGGCAACTTGTTGATATAGGTCCAATGTCTGATTACACATATCTTCCAGACTGAACATGGTTACAGGTGCAACTTCTTGTGGTGAGTCGATATGCGTTTGTACAGTTTTATATAGGCTTTCCTGATCATCGACTTTAATCAAGCCTTGTGGATACAGATGTGACAGGATTTCTGCGACACCACCACGGTTCCAGCCGATTACGGGTGTGCCGACTGAAAGAGCCTCAAGGGCAGTCCGTCCAAAGGTTTCAGCTTGGTTCGACAAAGACAGAACCACATCACTGAAAGCCAGCCATTCCCGGATGTCAGAACGGTGGCCGACAAAAGTGATATGTTCACGTAAACCTTTATTCTGAATGGTTTCTTCCAGCTCTTTCAGATAGGTGGCTTTTTTCGGATCTGCACCACCAACTACGACGGCATGCGCCTGCGGATATTTAGCAAGCAATTTTTCAATCAAGTTAATCAGGGTTTCATGGCCTTTTAGCCGGGTAATACGCCCAGGCAAGCAAATCAGGAATTTGTTTTCCAGTTCAGGAAAATCTTTAAAGGACTGGTTGATCCACTGGGCAGAAGGCTGGTAGCCATGCGGAAAAGCCTGCGGGTCAATGCCGCGGTAAATACGCATAATATCTTGTGGGGGACAGTTTTTATAATTATCCGTAATGTATTTCACCACACTGTCGGAAACGGCAATGACTTTTTCTGCCTGAGTCATGATCTGGCTATAACGGTTAATCGAATAGAAACCATGCACCGTACTAATCAGATGGGGACGTTTGTGTGCTGGTATGCCTTTGAGGGCGAAATGGGTCAGCCAGGCAGGTACACGGGAACGTACATGCACAATGTCTGGCTGATGTTGTTCGATCAGTCGACGTAGTGGACGAATCTGCCAAAGACTGGATAATGCTTTTTTATGGATCGGCAAAGTTAAATGGGTCGAACCTTCAGCTTCCAGCTGAGCCACCAGTCGGCCTCCATTGGAGATAACTAGCGACTCATGTCCAGCAGCCACCAGTGCCCGGGCAATTTCTAGTGTTCCACGTTCCACACCACCGCTATTCAGTTCAGGCAAAAGCTGCATCACTTTCATGTTTATTTCCTTGTGTTTGTGGATCAGTAAATAGATTCATAACCCTCTGGGCGGGTCTTAAAGCGGCGGTGGAACCACATATATTGGGTTGGTGCGATTCGTAATTGACGCTCAATAATCTGATTCACGCGAGTTGCATCATCCAGTTCATCTTCGCTTGGCAGGTTTTCCACAGGTGGCTCAATCAACACATGGTATTTCGGATCTTTGATATCCCCATGACGGTAGAAATACAGTGGAATCGCAGCGGCTTTGGTCATTTTCAGTAAACGACGGTGTGCAGTTACCGTCGCAGCCGGAACACCAAAGAAGGGCGCCATGATCCCTTGCTTGAGACCAAAATCCTGATCCGGACTGTACCAGATCGCATGCCCATTTTTTAGGTTACGCACCAGACCACGCATATCATCATGATCAATTTGATTTGCATAAATCGTGGCACGGCAGCGATAAATCAGCATATCTAGTAGGGGATTATTCTGCGGACGATAGACCACGTCTGGTTCAAAATATTGTGAACAGAGATAACCACCAGCATCTAATAGGGTGGAGTGCGTTCCAAGCAATAAAACACCTTTACCCTCAGCTTGTGCTTGCTGGATATATTGTAAACCTTCAATCGTGACACGACCTTTAAACCATTTTGGGGTGTACCAGGCATTCAGGGTTTCAAAAATCCCCGTCATCTGATCAATAAACACCTGACGGGCATTTTCCTGAACCTCCTGTTCAGACCATTCCGGAAAGCAGACTTCCAGATTACGTACAGTAGTTTTACGACGGGATTTTAAATATTTAAAACACAGGTTACCGATGATCTGTGCCAGTCGGTACTGGATTGCCCACGGTAAAATAGCCAGAATCATCAGGAATACAATGCCAATCCAGATACCCCAATACTGTGGAGACAGGAAAGACCATTGAAATTCACCGGGTTGGTAATCTGGCTTTTTACTCATAATATGCTGTTTAAACCTAAAGATAGCTGCAGTGTAGCAGAAGACGATTTTGAAATAAAAAAGCGAAAATAAAAAAGCACCTGTACGGATACAGATGCTTAAGTAGAGGGCGGTTGAAAAAACTAACCGGTGGTCATATTTTCCAGCTCATCCCAGCGCTCCAGTTTTTCCAGTAATAGCTCTTCAATTTCAGCCAGACGCTGGGACGCTTTGGTTGCTGCATCAGCATCAGTGACAAACCATGAACCATCCGCCAGTTTATCAGAAAGTTTAGCCTGTTCATTTTCCAGCGCTTCGATTTCTGCAGGCAGCTGTTCCAGTTCACGTTGATCTTTGTAGCTGAGTTTTTTCTTTGGTGTTGCTGGCGCGGGTGCAGCAGCGGCTTCCGCTTTGGCTTGGGCTTTTTTCACCGCTGCTTTCTGGTCGACGACGGTCTGATCGGGGCGTTGCAATAGATAATCCTGATAGCCGCCTACATATTCATCAATATGGCCTTTACCGTCAAAGACCCAAGTTGAAGTCACCACATTGTCCATAAAGGCACGGTCATGCGAGATCAGCAGCAGGGTGCCTTTGTATTCAGACAGCATTTCTTCGAGCAGCTCAAGGGTCACCATATCCAGATCGTTGGTCGGTTCGTCCATCACGATCAGATTCGATGGTTTCAGCAACAGTTTTGCCAGCAGGATACGGTTACGTTCACCACCCGATAAAGCCTTAACCGGGGTACGGGCACGCTCTGGCGAGAACAGGAAGTCCTGTAAATAGCTATAGATGTGACGACGCTGACCGTTAATATCAACATGGTCTGAACCTTCAGCCACGTTATCTTTCACGGATTTTTCCAGATCAAGCACATTGCGTAGCTGGTCAAAGTAGGCAATTTCTAATTGGGTACCGGTTTTTACCTTGCCACCATGCTCGATTTCTCCCAGAATGGCTTTAATCAGTGTAGTTTTACCCACACCATTATCGCCAACTAGACCGATACGATCGCCACGCATCACCAGTGCAGAGAAATCTTTAATGATAGGCGGATTGTCACCAAACTTGACACTGAGATGTTCAATTTCAAACACTAATTTACCGGAACGCTGTGCTTCCTGAGTGGCCATGCTGACTTTGCCTTGCTGGAAGCGACGGGCTTTGGATTCTTCACGCAGCGCTTTTAACGCGCGGACACGGCCTTCATTACGGGTACGACGTGCCTTGATGCCTTGGCGAATCCAGGCTTCTTCTTCAGCCAGTTTCTTGTCAAACAAGGCATTCTGCTTTTCTTCTGCTTCCATCTGCTGCTGTTTCAGTTTCAGATAGCGTGAATAGTTGCCTTCATAACTACGCAGAATACCGCGATCGAGTTCCACGATACGGGTGGCGATGCTATCCACAAAGGCACGGTCATGCGAAATAAATAGCAGGGTCAGGTTATTTTGGTCGAGCAGAAATTTTTCCAGCCATTCGATACTTTCCACATCCAGATGGTTGGTTGGTTCATCCAGCAGCAGTACATCTGGCTGGCTGAGCAGGGCACGTGCCAATAACACACGACGCTTACGACCACCGGATAAATCAGCCAGATCCGCTTCTGGATCCAGTCCCATTTTACTGAGGATAGAATTCACTTTGGTTTCTAAAGCCCAGCCATCCAGTTGGTCCATTTGATGTTGCAAATGTCCCATGCGGTCACAGGCTTCCATATCACCGAGTACACAGGCATCACTCGCGGCATGGTAATCTCGAAGTACCTGAGCGGCCTCACCGGCACCTTCTGCGACAATGTCCGCCACTTTGCCCGAATCCATCGGCACATCTTGGGCTAACATTGAGATTGTGATGCCATTTTGTAAAGAAACTTCACCGCTGTCAGGGAGGAGACTTCCTTCGATCAATTTAAGTAGGGTAGACTTACCTTCACCATTACGGCCAATTAAACACACTCGTTCACCGCGTTCCAAACTGAAGTTTGCGCCGTCGAGCAGTGCGGGGCCGCCAAATGCAAGGTGGACATCCCGTAGGGTAATATATGCCATAATGGTTTCCTGGAATCCTAGATGAGGACTTAAAATGACTAAACAACAAAATCGAAATGATCAGGCGTCATTTTCCGCACCCATTGAAGATTTGCAAGTCCGAATTGCATTTTTGGATGATTTAGTTGAACAGCTCAACCAGCAAGTATCTAGGCAGAACCTGGAAATTGCAGATCTTCATAAGCAGATGAAGCTGCTGTATCAACGCATCGAAGAGGCAGATTTGTCTGAAGGGATTGCGGCATTCGACCCGGTTGAAAATCGTCCACCTCATTATTAATGAAAGACTTAGTTTGCTGAAAACCCTCCTCGTGAGGGTTTTCGCTTTTATAGGACATAATTTAGTCAATTCGGCAAGATGCATCCGATGAAGCCGCGTACATTTAAAATTATTTGACCTTTAGGATTCATGCTAATCTAATAGCGTTCTCTCCCGTTTTTGACTTCAGATTGTTTTTCCCATGTCTCCGAAAGTTGTTTTACTCGACCTTGAAAATAATTTCCCGACAGCCAGTCTGTTGCGAGATATCACCAAGCATTTTTCTACCCTGTATCTGTTCAGTTGTGCCGGTAAGTTTGAATTTGAACTGACCGATCTGACCGAGTTTGCAGAATGGATTGCCACCGGGCAAATCGTGATTCTGGATACGCCAAAGGCAGAGCAGCGTGAATATGAATATGCGGTGGTAGTGGGCCAGTTGATGGCGCTGCTGGAAGATGGAACGCATGTTGAACTGATTTCAGCCATGGACAGCAGTGAAATGCTGATGCAGATGCTGATCGGTTCCAATATCAGTTGCAGTCTGATTCAGGTACAGGCCGAAGCAGAATCTGAAAATAAGCCAGCGAGCAAATTCAAGCTGCCAAGTATCGAAACCATTCAGAAAAAACCGGCTTTGCAGTTAGTGAAAAAATACTGTGATGCCTTGGCGAAAATGACAGGCAAACCAACCACGCTGGAAACCCTGAAAAATTCGATGATGAATATCTTGCAGGTGGTGCCGGAAAAGGCGCAGCATCTGGTGGGTATGCTGATTAATCTCAAGATCGTCAAGCGTTATGAAGATCAGATTGCCTTCCGTAAAAAAATCCTTAAACAGTGGTCGCAACTGGATCTCAACGCTGGTAAAAATACACCAGGTGATCTGAGTCAGGCGATTGCAGAGCTGAGTTTTAACCAGCCTGAAACTGAGGAAGAGCAGAAACCAACAGTTCAGTCAGCACAGCAAGCCTTGTTCCGCAATTTTTCCCGGATTGATCATGTGCAGTTGGAAGTGGCACGTAAGTTACGTGAACTGCAGGCGGACAAGCCAAAAGACATTTATGAATTGCGTGATCTGCTGGAAGAGCTGTTCCCGAAATCCGATGTACGTCTGCTGCTCAAGGAACTGATTGAAAAAGGTTATATTTATTGGAATGGCCACGAAGTGTTATATAGTCATGAAATGTCTTTGAATTAGAAGAATTTCATGAGGGGCTATGAAGAAAATTTTATTACTGGATATTGAGAACGTACATAAAAACGGTGAGGAAATCAGTCAGTATCTACAGCAGTATGCCAAAATTTATATTGCTTATGCCAATCCTCAGATCAAGTTCAACTTGGATGAACTGAATGCTTTGGCCCCATTTGTGGTTGAAAAGCGTTTAAAACTATTAAAAATGCCAAAAAGTGGACCGAACTCAGCCGATTTCGGTCTTTCTTTTTTGGCGGGTCAATTGTCAATCAAAGAACAGAAGAAAAAGGCTTTTTTTGATGTCATGTCGAATGACCGTTCGATGGAATATATTGTCGATTTGCTGAGCTTAAATGGTTTTCAGGCCCGAGTGGTGAAGCAGAAAAAAGTGGAAGTTGCTACGACTGAGCCGGCTTTATCTGCAGTAAATGAACCAGTCCAAAACCTCCAGCCTTTTACCTTGAAATATTGTGAAAATTTACTCAAAGCTAATTTTAGCCGGCCAGCGAAAGTCGATTCATTGCTGAATTCGATTAAGGCGAGTCTGAAGCTAGAAGATCAGGAAGCCAGCATTGTGATCGAAAGTATGCGCCGCTCCAAAATCATCCAGATTGAAAATAAGAAAGTGATTTATGAAAATAATTTGATCGAAAAGTACCTTAAAATTTCCGCCTAATATTCTGCTGTTTTTACTTGAGCTGATCGGCATTTACTTGAATTTATAAGCGGACACTTGCCTTTTATATTGTGCTTATGCAACTCTAATAATAGAACATAAAGGTTGAGCTATGGAAAATACAGGAATCTGGGTCGCCGTCGTTATCATCGTATTTGTACTGGGGTCTATTTTTGGTCTGCGTGTCAGTCCGCGAGAAAAGGCTTTGGGCATCATGCGTGAGAAAGCACGTAAGATGGGGCTGCATCCACGTCTGGTGGCTGCGCCTGACTGGACCAAAGTGCCGATGGCAACGGAAAAACGTGCCAGCATGGTGGCCTATTACAGTGTGCTGATTCCAGAAGCTCGTCTGCCATTGATGCGTGCCTGTGTGGTCGAACAGAAATTGCAGGTTGTCGAAGGGGATGAGAAATTTAAAGATTTTCCCATTGCATTAAAGGGCATTTATGCTATTGATATGCAGGCAAACTGTGTTGGACTGTATTGGGATGAAGAATCTGACTTAAAAGCAACCCAGCTCGACGACATCAAGGCACTTTTACACACCTTGGCTGAACTTTAATTTTTTAGAATATACAGGATTAACGGTTAATTATGGCGAATGCTCCTCGGTCCACATCAAAAAGCAGCACAGCGAAGTCTTCTGAGGCTGGAAGTAAGCGTGCCTTGGTGATTGTGGAGTCGCCTGCAAAAGCGAAAACAATCAACAAATATCTCGGTCCGAATTACATCGTGAAATCATCGGTGGGTCACGTCCGTGACTTGCCGACAGGTGGTTCTGCTAAAACGGCCGAGAAAAAGCCAGCGACGCGAACCAAGCTGACTGAAGCGGAAAAAGCGGAAAAATCACAGCAGGCGTTGATTAACCGTATGGGCGTCGACCCGGAACATGGCTGGAAAGCCAAATACGAAGTGCTTCCGGGCAAAGAAAACGTTGTTTCTGAACTGAAAAAACTGGCATCGCAGGTCGATGAAGTCTACCTGGCAACGGATTTGGACCGTGAAGGGGAAGCAATTGCCTGGCACTTAAAAGAAGTGATTGGCGGCGATGATTCACGTTACCAGCGTGTAGTCTTTAACGAAATTACCAAAAATGCCATTCAGGAAGCGTTCAAGCATCCAACCCGTCTGGATACCAACAAGGTCAACGCGCAGCAGGCACGCCGCTTCCTGGACCGTGTTGTTGGCTTCATGATCTCGCCATTGCTGTGGGAAAAAATTGCGCGTGGTCTGTCTGCTGGTCGTGTGCAGTCGGTTGCAGTGAAACTGGTAGTGGAACGTGAACGTGAAATCCGCAAGTTTATTCCTGAAGAATACTGGCAGGTGTTTGCTGATACCAAAGCCAAAAAAGATGATATTCGCTTAGAAGCGGTTAAGCAGAATGGCAAGACTTTAAAACTGCACAACAAAGCGGAAACGGATGCTTTACTGGATGTGCTGAAAGCTGCGGAATATAAAGTCATCAGCCGTGAGGACAAACCCACTAAGGTCAATCCAAGCGCGCCGTATATCACTTCGACTCTGCAACAAGCCGCAAGTACGCGTCTTGGTTTCTCGGTGAAGAAAACCATGATGCTGGCACAGCGTCTGTATGAAGCAGGTTTCATTACCTATATGCGTACCGACTCGACCTTCCTGAGCGATGATGCAGTCAATATGGTGCGTGGCCATATTGAAATGGAATATGGCGAGAAATATTTACCAGCCAAGCCTAACCGTTATGGCAATAAGGCCGGTGCACAGGAAGCCCACGAAGCGATACGTCCGTCTAATGTGGCATTGAAAGGGGATAGCCTACAGGGTGTAGAACGTGATGCACAGCGTCTGTATGACCTGATCTGGCGCCAGTTTGTGGCCTGTCAGATGACACCAGCAGAATACCTGTCATCCACTATTCTGGTCGATGCCAATGGTGTTGAGCTGAAAGCCAAAGGCCGTATCCTGGTATTTGATGGCTTTACTAAAGTTCGTGGCCAAAACAAATCTGATGATGATGTGCTGTTGCCTGCGGTAAAAGTCGGTGAAGTACTGAAACTGGAAAAACTGGATCCATCTCAGCACTTCACTAAACCACCGGCTCGTTTTACTGAAGCATCATTAGTGAAAGAACTCGAGAAAAAGGGTATTGGTCGTCCTTCGACTTATGCTGCCATTATCTCAACCATTCAGGATCGTGGTTATGTAAAACTGGAAAACCGTCGTCTCTTTGCTGAGAAGATGGGCGAGATCGTCACAGATCGTCTCGATGAAAGCTTTAATAACCTGATGAATTATGACTTTACCGCCGATCTTGAAGGCCAGCTGGATAAAGTGGCAGATGGTGAGCGTAACTGGAAAGAGCTGCTGGACAGCTTCTACGGTGATTTCAAACATCGTCTGACTACGGCACAGGGTGAGAACGGCATGCGCCGTAACCAGCCGGTAGAAGTCGATGCAGTGCACTGTAAAGAATGTGACCGCCCAATGCAGATCCGTACCGGCACCACCGGGGTGTTCTTGGGCTGTTCAGGCTATAACCTGCCACCAAAAGAACGCTGTAAAGGGACACTGAACCTGACTCCGGTAGAGTCATTGGCAGCATTGTCAGATGATGATGCCGCTGAAACTGCTGACCTGATGTCGAAAAAACGTTGTCCAGTTTGCGGAACTGCTATGGACAGCTATGTGATTGATGGTGGCCGTAAACTGCATATCTGTGGGAATAACCCGGACTGTGCCGGTTATGAGCTGGAAGAAGGCGAGTTCAAGATTAAGGGTTACGATGGTCCAACCATTCCATGTGATAAATGTGATGGGGAAATGCAGCTGAAAACTGGCCGTTTTGGTCCATACTTTGCCTGCACCAGCTGTGACAATACCCGTAAAGTCTTGAAAAATGGTCAGCCTGCGCCTCCGCGTGTGGATCCAATCAGGATGGAACACCTGCGCTCAACCAAGCATGATGATTACTTTGTCCTGCGTGATGGTGCTGCCGGTCTATTCTTGGCAGCCAGTAAGTTCCCGAAAGTACGTGAAACCCGTGCGCCGAAAGTTGCTGAATTGCGTACTGTAGCCGATCAGCTGGATCCAAAATATCAGTTCCTGTTACAGGCGCCAGATACTGATCCAGATGGAAACCCGACTTTGGTGAAATTCAGCCGTAAGAACCAGGCACAATATATCGGTTCGGAAACGTCTGAAGGTAAGCAAACCAAATGGTCCATGATCTATAAAGATGGAAAATGGGTGGAAGCCTAAGTTTTAAAATCAAAAAATGTCGACTCCGGTCGGCATTTTTTATGGATAATACAAATGAATAAAAACAACAAGTCAAGTTGATCTGAACGTATGTGGAAAAAAATCCGAATCCTGATTCTGCTGCTGATTTTATTTGTAGTCGCCGTGAATGCTTATCGGGATCAAAATCAGGACTGGTCCAAACCGGTCTTTGTGCTCTTGCATCCAATTAATGCCGATGGTTCAGCAATAACCCAGCAATATATCCAGCAGCTGTCTGCTGAAGACTTGAATGGGGCACGAGAATACTTGGAAAAAGCAGCACAGCAATACCGTGGACAGCCGACCTATTTTTATTTCAATCTTGGCCGTGAACTAAAACAATTACCACCGAAAGTGCCGGAGCAGGCTTCGATTTTAGATACTATTTTCTGGAGTCTAAAATTCCGCTTCTATGCCTGGCAACAGCAGCAAAGTTCAGACCCATCAGCCAATGTCACGTTATACCTAAATTATTACGATCCAGCCCGGAACAAGGTGTTGAAGCATTCCACGGCTTTGCAAAAAGGCCGGATTGGTTCGGTCAATCTGTTTGCATCGAAAAAACAGACTGAACAGAACAAGATTGTGCTGGTGCATGAATTGCTGCATGCCTTTGGTGCCAGTGATAAATATGATTTGAGTACAGGACAGCCGATCTATCCAGCAGGTTATGCTTTCCCGAATCAGCAGCCTTTATTTCCACAAGCCAAAGCCGAGTTAATGGCCGGCTATATCCCAACTTCACAAACCAGCAGCAAAATGCCAGAGTCTTTAAATCAGACTCTGATTAATGAAATCACGGCGATTGAGCTGGGCTGGAAACGCTAATGTGGATAACACTGAATTTATCCACAGTTTTTAAACTTCTTGTGGATAAATTAAGCGAATATCTCACAAATTTATCTATCATTTAGATGCATAATCAAAGTCATAACCAATAACTTGAGAACAATATGAAGACTGTTGGAAATGATTTAGTTCGTCATCAATTGCATGAAAATCGCAAGTGGTATCTAGGTTTGGGTACTTTGCTAGTGCTGTTTGGTATTGTGCTATTGGCATCCTTACCATTTGCCACACTGTCAGTGGTATTCCTGTTTGGTGTGCTGATGATGATTGGGGGCATGGTTCACCTGATTGCAGGAATTAAAATCTTTGATGGGGCATTCCGTTGGTTGTGGCTACTATTCGGGATTTTATATTTTGTCGCGGGTTATTATGCCTTTGGTACTCCAGTCAAAACTGCGATTGTGCTGACTAATCTGTTGGCGATTGTCCTGATCATTGCAGGTGTAATTCGTGTCTTAAATGCTTTTATCTTTAAAGCGTTTCGTGGTTGGGGCTGGACCTTGTTCTCCGGCATTCTGACCTTAGCTACTGGAATCATCATTTTGCTGTCACCAGATGCGCCGTTCTGGGTATTGGGTGCCTTCCTGGCGATCGATATATTATTTCAGGGCATCAATTATCTAAGCTTGGCTTCCTATATCAAACATCGTGTGCCAAAAAGTTCAGCAGATATTTAAAGAATCATTGTAAGAAAGAGCACAAATCGGCGCTCTTTTTTATTGGTATGTTTTGCTTTACCTGTAAGATGGAAAAGCATTTATAAGTGATGAAAACCATATAAAGCGGTCACACTACTTGATGAAAACTTTTGTTCTAGCTCCAGATTCCTTTAAAGAAAGTATGACTGCTGAGCAGGCTTGTCAGGCTATGCAACGTGGTATTTTGCAGGTTTTTCCTGATGCGCGTTGTATTGCTGTGCCTATGGCGGATGGTGGTGAAGGAACCGTATATGCCTTGTTACACTCATTAGAAGGGCAGCGTATTGCCTGTACCGTTACTGGTCCTTTAGCAAGCCAGCAGGTTGAAACTTATTTTGCTGTAGTCGATCAGGGGCAAACTGCTGTCATTGAAATGGCCAAAGCCAACGGTATTCATCTGCTGGAAAGTTCCCACCGTAATCCAATGCTGACCTCAACTTTTGGTACGGGTGAGATGATCAAGCAAGCACTGGATCTTGGTGTAAAGAAAATCATTATTGGACTTGGTGGCAGTGTCACTAATGATGGTGGTGCCGGGATGGCGCAGGCACTGGGTGTGCAGTTTTTCAATGCTGTAGGTGAGCAGATCCAGGTTTGTGGTGGCAACCTGGATCAGGTTGAGCGAATTGATTTTTCAAACTTGGATCATCGTTTAAAAAATACGGAAATTCTGATTGCTTCAGATGTAAATAATCTGCTGTGTGGACCGAATGGGGCTTCGGTCATCTTTGGGCCACAGAAGGGAGCAACGCCGGACATGGTGCAGCAGCTGGATAGAAATCTCAGTCATTTTGCTGATCGGGTAGAAACTGGTTTAGGTATTTCCAAAAGAAATATTCCGGGTGCGGGTGCAGCCGGTGGTTTGAGTTTTGGCCTGATGGCTTTTGCTGAAGCTAAGCTGCAATCCGGTGTGGAATTAATTATTCAACAAAGCCGGTTGGCCGAAAAAATCGCGCAGGCAGATGTTGTGCTAACTGGTGAAGGTAAGATTGATTACCAAACAGCTTTAGGAAAAACCCCGTTTGGCGTAGCTCAGGTCGCCCAGCAATTGAATAAACCGGTAATTGCGTTCGCAGGTTTGGTCGGTGAAGGGGTTGAGTCACTGTATGAGAGTGGATTTAGTCAAATTATCGGGATTAATCCTCCGGATTTTTTATTGGAAGAAGTATTAAAAAATGCGGAAACCAATTTAGAAAAAGCGGTTGCTCAAACTGTTCAAAACATTCAGGAATAGGGTGTTTGAGTAAGATGGTCATTGCTGCAAAAGCTTTATAAAAAGACAAATATAAACGCGTAAGCAGATTTTACTTTTCAAGGATGAGAAACACTACTTCGCAAGCTAACAAAAATCCTTTACTGGATTGAGGGTATATCCCTATACCACAATCCAGCGGACGGCATCCATGCTGCCTGGCTGGATTCAAATGGTTTCTAGAATATTGATGATACGTTTTCTAGGGACAGCTCTGTTAAACTACACCTATCCACAAAAAGATGAGTGACCATGAGTTTAGCCGCCCTGATTGATGAACTGAATCCCCAACAAAAGCAAGCTGCGACGACGGATGCCAAGCATAGTCTGGTGTTAGCTGGGGCGGGCTGTGGTAAGACCAAAACTATCGTGGCACGTGCAGCTTATCTGATTGATCAAGGTGTACCTGCAAATCAGATCCAGATTTTGACTTTTACCCGACGTGCCGCGAGTGAAATTGTAGCGCGTGTGGAACTGGCACTCGGTGAACAGGCCAAAGGCTTGCGAGCATCAACCTTCCATACTTTTTGTATGTATCTGCTGCGTCGTATTCCCAAAGCATTTGGATTAGAGCAGTTTTCTATTATCGATCGTGATGATCAGCTGATGATGTTCCGCCTGATCCGTGGTCGCGATGACAAGAAAAATCCGAATTATTTGCCGAAGCCACAGGAACTCTGTGATTTATATTCTTTTGCACGTAATACCCGGCAGAAACTGAGTCTGGCTTTGGAAAAACAGATGCCGGAATATCTGGCGCTGAAAGACCAGATTGCCGACATCATGAAGGAATATGAAGCCCGTAAAAAGGCACGTAGCTTTCTAGATTATGACGATATTCTGGCAGTGGTCGCGGCTGCACTGGCCCAGTCTGAAGGGCTGGTGGAATATGTGTCCTCAATTTGTCGCCACATGCTGGTCGATGAAATGCAGGATACCAATCCGCTGCAATGGGCATTGCTGGAACCGCTGAAAGAACATATCAGCCTGTTCTGTGTCGGGGATGATGCCCAATCCATTTATGGTTTTCGTGGTGCAGACTTTGAAAATATTCACCATTTCAAGGAGCGGGTTCCAGACGCACAAATCTTTAAGCTAGAAAAAAATTACCGTTCAACTCAGGAAATTCTGGATCTATCCAACTGGCTACTGGATCAGTCCGAAATCAAATATGACAAAAGACTAGATGCGCATCGCGGCGAAGGCATCAAACCGAAGATGCATATTTTCCCGAACGAGTTTGATGAAGCCAAATGGATCGCGATTGATATTAAAGAACGCCATTACCTGAACGGGAATAAATGGTCGGATCATATGGTGCTGGTGCGTTCCAGTTTTGCTGCGCGGCATATTGAAGCGGCCTGTATTGCAGCCAATGTGCCTTATCGGTTTATTGGTGGCATGAAACTACTGGAAACTGCGCATGTAAAGGATCTACTTAGTCTGCTGCGAGTCGTGGCCAATCCGCTGGATGATATTGCCTGGATGCGTTTTTTGACCCTATGGAATGGTGTCGGTGATGTCGGGGCTAGCAAGTTATCCCAACAGCTGCTGGCTGAACCAGAGATGGAAAAAATTGCCGATAAGCTGGAAAAATTTGGCAAGATTCCATTGGAAACCATTCTGATCATGAAACAGATGGCCGTGCTGAAAACTGAAGTTCAGGCCTGTGTGACGCTAGCGATTCAAGCGATTGAAAACCAGCTGGCAGAAAACTATAAAAAAGACTGGAACCGTCGTCAGGGCGATTTTGAACTGGTCAAACAGCTGGCTTCCAAGCATGCACAGGTCAGTGAATTTCTGGAAGAGTATGTACTTGATCCAGTCTCCATTTCCGAAATTGAGCGTCAGTCAGATATCGATGTCGTTACCCTCATCACGATTCACTCGGCTAAAGGTACAGAGCAGAAGGTCTGCTATGTGGCGAATGTCACCCCGGGACAATATCCACATGCGCGTGCGCAAGGCAGCTTCGATGATGTCGAGGAAGAGCGCCGGGTGCTGTATGTAGCATTGACCCGTGCGCAGGATGAGTTAATCCTGACCAAACATAATCTAAATCATTGGGCGCGTGAAACCGTGGATGAGCAGGGACGTAAGGTAGAAAGTTATTTTATGAATGACCTGACCCGCAATTTGTGTACGATGGAAACCCATTACAAGACCCGGCAGCAGACGGTAAAAAGTGCCCTGATCGAGCGCCAGTCGATTAATTTAGATTTTGGCATTGATCTCGATTAAACTAGGATCAGTGTTATTACATGCAAAAAGTAGAGTAGGCGAGTGCTTTTTGATATTTCCTGCCTATCTTCTTAAGGTTATCAGATGAAAATTTTAGTTCGTAACTTGGAACGTACCGTGACCGAAGCCGAGTTACTGGAATTGTTTAAACAATACGGTACTGTAGAGTCTTGTGACTTGGTGCTGGATGCAGAAACCGGTAAATCCAAAGGTTTTGCCTTTGTGGAAATGCCGAATGGTCGTGAAGCAGTCAAAGCGATTAAAGGTTTAAATACCTTGCGCTTACATGGCACAGGTATTCGCGTCAAAGCAGCGGAAGACAAACCAAAAGCTTAAAATCAAAAGGGGAGCAAATGATGCTCCTTTTTTTATAAAAATAATTTTTAAGTCTGAATATTCATCCAAGAAAATCATTTTCCCAGATCAAAACAAATGAGTTTCATGAGCGAGTTTTGTTTTTATATTCCTTGAAAAGCGCAATAAATAAAATAAATTGCATTGTAAAAATCATGATCTGGTTTTAAGTTATAAAAGCCAAAATTTGTTTTAACTCTTAGGAAAATTCCATGACTCGTGTTGCTCGCTATCATGCGGACCGTACCAATCAGAAACTTTATTTCGCCCGCCTCGCTTGCCAGCAGGCAGAGCAAACCGATCATGTGCAACAGGCCCAAGCCCATCGTGAAGCCGCGGTATTTCACCTGCATGGCGCAGTGCTGGCGTTCTTGCAGGAACTGGTGCGTTACTACCGACTCAATGACCTGACCCCAACTTTAAAATCCATTGAAGAGCTGATGGCGGCTAAAGGGCAGGTGTCTCCAGAAGTCACCGTGATGCAGCAGCTGTCAAAAAACGGTTTTATTGCTGAACTGAAACGTGCCTACCGTTCATGCCAGTACGCACCGGAGCCAAGCGTACCAGAACCAGAAGATGAAACATCTTCCAAACTGATCATCAAAGTGACCCAAACCCCACAAGCCTGGTTGCCAGATACCAAAATCCTGCGTGAATGGCATCGTGACTTGACCCAGCTAATTGATGGCTTCAGGAATGAAATGGTTGAATTTTAATCCGACCAAATGACTTGAAATTGTCAGCATCATCCCTATATCCATAACAATAAGCAATGCAAAGTGTTTCTGCTTTGCCACCATGTTGAACATGGAGGACATATGTCTATAGAACAATTGAAAGAACTATTTGGTAATCAAGAAGCGATTTTAGAACTCGTTCAACTTGAAAGTGGTGAGTTAGCATTACGCAATGCAGGCTCTGAAAAACAACCATTGGTCACTATCCAGTTTAATGACGAAGTCAAAGCACTTCTTGGTGATCAAACACCTTTGGTTGCTCAACAGATGATTCAGGTGGCTTTATTTGGTCTGCTCGAAAAACAGGTCAATGAATGGCAAGCTGAAATTGTGGATGAAAAACCAAAATATTTAAGCTGATTTCCTATCACAATTACAAAAAAAGCGCACTGAGAAGTGCGCTTTTTTGATTTTGAATCGTGTCCCGTCCTGAAATAAGTTTACACCTTAAGAGACTTATTTTATGGAACATAAACGAGAACAACGAGTTAAACGTACACAACGTGACTATAGCTTTGCCTTTAAAATGATGGTGGTACATGAAGTAGAAAAAGGGCAAATTACTTATAAGCAAGCTCAGGCAAAATATGGTATTCAAGGAAGATCAACTGTGCTGGTATGGTTACGCAAGCACGGACAACAGGACTGGACTTCGAATATGCCGACTTCTTCTAAACGCCAATTGACACCCCAACAACGAATCCGCCAATTAGAAAAGCAGTTAGCCGCAGAAAAGCTTAAAACTGAATTTATTCAGGATGTGATTTATCACATTGATAAAGAATGTGGGACTGATCTTGGAAAAAAGTATACCGAGCACGTTTCAAAGATTGGCAAAGCCAAAGAAGACTAAGTGTTTCACGTTATTGTCAGTGGTTGGGAATCACCCGACAAGCTTATTATCAAGCAGAAAAACGTGCTCAAATGACTGCACAAGCAACTGAACAAATACTTGAGTTGGTTATGGAATATCGCTGTCTCATGCCAAGTATCGGAACACGTAAGCTGTATTGGCTTATTAAAGGCAAATTGTTGCAACGTGGTTTAAAGTGTGGACGGGATCAGTTATTTAAAATATTGAAAGAAAATAACTTATTGATTCGCCCTAAGCGTCGCTATACAAAAACTACGGATAGCAAGCATTGGATGAAGAAGCATCCAAATTTATTAAAGGATTATGCAGCAGTGCAAGCCAATGAAGTCTTTGTTAGTGATATTACCTATGTTGAGAGTGCTGAAGGTGTGCATTATTTATCCTTGGTGACAGATGCTTATACCCGACAGATTAAAGGTTATAAGTTATCGAATGATATGCGTGCGGAGAATGTTGTGCAGGCTCTACATATGGCGATGCAGCAAGCGACAGATCGAGCGACTAGGATGATTCATCATTCAGATAGAGGTGCTCAATATTGCTCTGAGCTATATCAATCGGCATTGCGCCATTATGGGATATGTCCTTCCATGACAGATGGCAAGGACTGTTATCAGAATGCATTAGCAGAGCGAATTAATGGAATATTAAAGCAGGAGTTTTTAACCACGCGATGTCAAACCATGAAGGAGTTAGATCACTTAATTGCGGAATCTATCATGATTTACAATTGTTATAGACCGCATTTAAGTTTAAATATGAACACCCCGAATCAGATGTATGAGCAAACAAAAACCGAGCTAATTGCTTAACTCGGTTTGAAGTGGAATACTGTCAATCTATTTCAGGACAAGACATCGATAGAAATTTAGTGTCCATTTTCGTGCTGATGCGCAATCTGGATCTGATGCAGGATATGACGGCTCATGTTTTTCGCCATCTCTTCCTTTGCATAGTACACCGCACCAATGTTGTCGCGACGGATGACTTCGGCTTCTTCCTTGCTTTCGGCACAGACCAGAATCTGAATCGCAGGGTTTAAGGTTTTGGCAATATCAACAATCTTATGAATGTCGATAATGTCCATCGGCGAGATCACCAGCAGACGTGCATGCTGGATATGAGCTTGAATCAGCACGCTCGGTTCAGTCGCGACACCCGATACCGCCGCGATACCTTTTTCACGCAGCTTTTCTACGATCTCACGGTTTTCTTCGGCAATCACGACCTTGATGTTTTGTTCCATCAGTGACAGGGTGATACGACGTCCCACTTCACCATGACCCACAATCACCACCTGATCACGCAGGTAGTCCTGTGACACTTCATCTGGCAGCATCGCCAATGGGTCACCACTACGCTCCAGCAAACGCGCCAGAGAGGAGCGCTCACGAATCCAATTTTGTACCGGTTCTACCGCTGAGAAGATAAACGAGTTCAGGGTAATCGAAATCAGTGCGCCTGCCAGAATCAGGTTTTGTCCTTCCAGGGACAGTAAATTCAGCGATACACCGAGTGCTGCTAGAATGAAAGAGAATTCACCGATTTGTGCTAGTGATGCACCGACGGTTAAAGCTGTATTGATCGGATAGCGGAAGAACAGTACCAGTGCCATTGCCGCAATGGTTTTACCAATCATGATGATGGCAATGACTGCGAGTACATGCAGCGGCTGTTCAATCATGATGCGCGGATCAAACAGCATACCGACCGAAACGAAGAACAGGATCGAGAAGATCTCGCGTAGCGGCAAAGTTTCCTCTTCCGCCCGGTGACTGAAATCTGATTCTTTGACCACCATCCCGGCAAAGAAAGCCCCCAGTGCCATGGATACGCCAAAGACTTTATAAGCACCAAAAGCAATTGAAACCGCAGCGGCTACCACCGTCAGGGTAAACAGCTCGCGCGAACCGAGACGCGCCACCACTTGCATGATCATCGGAACCAGACGTTTACCGATAATCAGCATAAAGGCGATAAAGCCAGCCACTTTCAGTAGAGTAATCCCTAGGGTTGCCCAGATATTCTCATCAGAATGGCCTTCCAGTACCTGCCCCCCAAGCAGAACAGCAGTTGCAGGTAACAGCACCAGCGCCAAGACCATGACCAGATCTTCAACCAGCAGCCAGCCAACGGCAATTTTCCCGTTGATCGAATCTAGCAGACCACGGTCACCTAAGGCTTTAAGCAAGACTACGGTACTCGCACAGGACAGACTCAGGCCAAAGATCAGCGCTGTGCCAAAGCTCCAGCCCCACAGCATCGATACACCGATGCCGAGCAGGGTTGCTACCGCAATCTGTAAAACCGCGCCTGGCAGGGCAATACGGCGCACCTGCATCAGGTCATGCAGAGAGAAGTGCATCCCGACACCAAACATCAGGAACATGACGCCTAATTCTGCCAACTGGTTGGCGAGCTGGATATCACCGACTACCCCGGGCGTGTTTGGACTGATCAGGATCCCGGCAATCAGGTAACCGATCAGTGGGGGAAAGCGCAGGCGTGCGGCGATATAGCCAAATGCCAGTGCCAGCCCAAAGCCTACAGCCAGTAATATGATGAGATCTACGTCATGCGGCACTAAACGCTCCTTAGAGTAAAAATTAGTAAAATTTATGAAATTTCAGTTTTTTATGGGAAATAAGCACAAAAAGTGCCAAAACATGCAGAAAGTTTATCAAGCTGTAGAAAAAAAGTGCAAAAAAAAACGACCTGAACAGGCCGTTTTTTTTCAGAAAGCTAAAATTATTTGATTTTAGCTTCTTTGAAGATCACGTGTTGACGGATTTTTGGATCAAATTTTTTGATTTCCATTTTTTCCGGCATAGTACGTTTGTTCTTAGTAGTGGTATAGAAATAACCTGTACCAGCTGAAGAAACTAAGCGAATCTTATCACGCATTGTCCTGACTCCTTACTTAGATCTTTTGACCTTGAGCACGTAGGTCAGCTACAACCTTCTCGATGCCCAATTTGTCGATAATACGCATACCTTTAGTAGTAAGACGAAGACGTACGAAACGTTTTTCGCTTTCTAACCAGAAGCGGTGTTGGTGCAGGTTCGGCTCGAACCGGCGCTTAGTTTTGTTGTTGGCGTGTGAGACGTTGTTACCAACGACTGGACGCTTGCCGGTAACTTGGCAAACCTTAGACATGGTGTAACTCCATTGATTTAGCCAACAGCAAATCTGTTTGGCCAGTCAAAAATAAACGGATTGAATTCATTCAAGGGGCGTTTTATACCAAAAATGCGCTTAAAAGACAAGCGATTTTGTCTAAAACGAGGCATGAGCCTGTGCAATAGCTCATGCCTTGATCATTTATCGAAGAAGAGTCTTCGAAATCAGTTTATGAATCGGCTTATTAAACGGTGGGAGAATGTATTTCAAGCTATACAGCTTAGGATTCGACATTACAGACCGTTCATGCGACAAACTGAAGAAGCCCTCTGGTCCATGATATTTACCCATTCCGGAGGCGCCAACGCCGCCAAATGGCAGGTCATCCTGCGCAACATGGGTCAATACCGTGTTCTGACCAAAGTGACCCGAATGGGTACGCTGTGCGACATAATCGGCACGCGCCTGATCAAAGTCGAAATAGTATAATGCAAGTGGACGCGGACGGCTATTAATAAAGTCGATAACGTCGTCAATTTGATCATATTCCATGATCGGCAACAGCGGACCGAAGATTTCATTCTTCATCACATCCATGTCTGGGGTGACATTGGTTAGAATCGTCGGTGCAATTTTGCGTAGATCCGCTGGCCTTTCATTACGCGGATTGATCTCGATCACCTGTGCACCACGCACACGGGCATCTTCTAAATAACCTTGCAGGCGGTTGTACTGCTTGTCATTAATGATAGAAGTGTAGTCTTGATTGTGGGTGATGTCCGGGTACATACTTTCCACGCAGGCCTTGAAGTGATCAATAAACTCTGCGGTCTTGCCACGCGGCAGGAACATATAGTCTGGTGCTACACAGGTCTGTCCGGCATTCCAGAGCTTACCCACAGCCACACGCTGCGCTACATCTTTCAGGTCAATAGAAGGGTGAACTAGAACAGGTGACTTGCCGCCGAGTTCCAGAATCACTGGGACCAGATTTTCTGCAGCTGTAGCCATGACAGTTTTACCGACTGCAGTTGAACCAGTGAAAATCAGCTTGTCAAAAGCCAGTCGGCAGAACGCATCCGATACCCGACCGCCACCATTGATCACAGCCACCAGTTCTTTCGGGAAAGCTTCGGCTAGTGCTTTTTCCAATACTTCACCAAAAGCGGCTGATGAACTGGAAATCTTGATCATGGCATGGTTACCGGCTGCTAAAGCACAGATCAGCGGCCCAATCGACAGTAATAAAGGATAGTTCCAGGGTGCAATGATACCGACCACGCCCAAAGGCTGGTACTGTACCCAAGCTTTGGCTGGCTGGTGAATAATGCTGACATGGCGTTTGGATGGTTTCATCCACGTAGTCAGGTTCTTGCTGTAATACTTGATATGTTCTAAACAGGTCAGCAGCTCACCAATTTTGGTTTCCCCGATGGAGCGGTTGCCATAGTCCTGATTAATTGCTTCAGCAAATTGATCTTGATACTTAACTAAGATACGCTTAAGTCGAGCTAAACGATCGATACGTTCCTTTGCAGTCGGCAATGGGTAACGTAAGTAGGCATGTTTTTGTAAGGCCAAAATGTCATTAAGGCATTGGCTATCAAAAAAATGTGGTGTCATTGATGTCGTTTTTGTATGACTGTTCATGCCGCACTACCATTTTTAAGAAAATCGATGCATCATTTTTAGAGTAAATACTCTAATTAGTCAAGTTACTTTGTGTACTCGTCCGTCAGCCTGCTGCTGGCGTGAGCGTTATACGAACTGAATGGTTATTTTAGGATGTCCCAAACCAAAACGTTGAAAACGAAAGAACGTATTTTGCAGATCAGTTTGCAGTTGTTTAACGAGCGTGGCGAACGTTCAGTGACAACTAACCATATTGCTGCTGAGCTGGGTATGAGCCCGGGTAACCTGTACTATCATTTCCGTAATAAGAATGAAATTATCAAGGAGCTGATGGAGCAGTACCAGAAGGAAACGCTGGAAATGCTGGCGCTGCCTGAAGACCGTCCACTTGATGCCAATGACAAGATTCATTATTTCCAGGTGTTGAGCAGCCAACTCTGGGCTTACCGCTTCCTGCACCGTGATGTCTACCATCTGGTGGAAAACAATGAAGACTTTCACAAGATGTATCCACGCTTTGCTGGTGAGGTAATGAAACAGGGGCAGAAGATCTACAAGGCCTTCGTGAATGCCGGCCTGATGGAAATGACCGATTCCGAAATTGAAGCGCTGATCATCAACCTATGGATCGTACTGACCAACTGGACCAACTTCCTGTATATGTCTGGCCACATTACCGATTCCAACCATCTGGAAGAAAAATGGGTATGGCAGGCATTGCGTCAGATGGTATTCCTAGAAGGTGCCTATCTGCGTGGCGAAAGCCGTCAGACTTATGAAAGCCTGTTGAACTCCTTTGGTTCATCCGAACTGTTTGCCAGCCTGTCATCTGCTAAAGATCGGGAAACTGAACAAACTATTCAGAATAATTCAGAAACGCGCTAGAATACTCGGCTTACTTTTTTAATTTACCTGATTAGTGACATATACCAACATGAATATGACGACTGCTAACACCGCGCGTTTATTGATTACTTGTGAAGACAAGCCAGGCATCGTGCAGGCTGTGTCTAGCTTCTTGTATCATCAGGGTGCCAACATTACAGCCCTTGATCAATACGCGACAGAAGCGCAGGGCGGGCGTTACTTCATGCGTGTAGAGTTTGAACTGGACAACCTGCAAAGCCGTAAAGAAAGCCTGCTACAGACTTTCTCTGCCAATGTCGCAGAACGCTATGACATGAAATGGCGTCTGGCACTGGTGAGTGATGTGAAAAAAGTCGGTATTCTGGTGTCTAAAGTGGATCACGCTCTGCTGGAGCTGTTATGGCGTCATGCCCGTGGTGCACTGCCATGTGAAATTACCAAAGTGGTTTCAAACCATGACACCCTGCGTGAATCGGTAGAAAACTTCGGTATTCCGTTTGAAGTTGTGCCGGTGAATAAGGAAAATAAACGCGAGGCTTATGCCAAAATTGACGAGCTGATGCAGGGCAATGATCTGCTGGTATTGGCGCGTTATATGCAGATTCTGGATGAAGAATTTGTATCGAAATGGGAAATGAAAATTATCAACATTCACCATTCCTTCCTGCCAGCGTTCGTTGGGGCCAATCCATATAAACAGGCTTATGACAAAGGCGTGAAACTGATTGGTGCAACTGCACACTATGTCACTGCAGATCTGGACCAAGGTCCAATCATCGAGCAGGACGTGGAACGCGTGAGCCATGACTTTACTGTAGACCAGTTACGTGAACTGGGTCAGGACGTGGAACGTAATGTGCTGGCACGTGCGGTGAAATGGCATCTGGAAGACCGTATCATTGTTGATGGCAATAAAACTGTGGTGTTCCAATAACACTTGCATTGCAATTCAAAAAAGGCATACTTTAAGTATGCCTTTTTTATTTGAGTAGATTTCATCAGCTTATAAAAAAAGTTGGAGAAAGTTTGGGATTGTTATTGCAAATGAAAACCCTTCTCATTTATTATTGGCGTACTTTAATTGTGCTAACCGATGAGTTTGATTGGTTGTTTCGCATCATCTCCTCAAGGTAAAAGATTTAATGAGCCAAGTTGCTTCTCCTAAGATGCCTACTCCTCCCAACCAGATGAAAAAGAAAGTCGCAACTGTGATGGCGGCGGTACTGGTCGGGCACGTTGGCCTGTTGTGGGCGGTCAGCCAGATGAAAGCACCTGAACTCAAACCTGTAGACAAGGAACCTTTGAAGGTGCGTTTTGTCAAACTGCAGGAAGCACCGAAACCATTACCTCCGAAGCCAAAACCACCTGAGCCGAAGAAAGAGCTACTAAAACCGAAAGAAGTGAAGGTTGTCGACAAACCGTTACCACCGCCACCGAAAAAGGTTGAAAAAATCCAGCCAGTGAAAAAGGCGGAAGCACCGAAAGTGGTTGCTCCACCTCCAGTTGAAACCAAACCAACACCGCCAGCTCCGGTTACACCTGCTGTGGTGACTGAAAAGGTGGTACCAAAACCTGCACCAGCGCCTGTTGCACCGCCGGCACCGGTCACTCCACCGGCACCGCCTGCGCCTCCAGCGCCGAAGAGTGTGTCTTTGGGCGGTGGTGTCAGCTGGTTGCGTGCGCCAAAAGTTTCTATGACCGCAGGCGAGTTAAAAGATTCCTGCTCACTGGTGGTGGATATTTCGGCGAATGAACAAGGTAAGGTGGTTTCAGCGACTGTACGTAATTCCAGCTGTAGTCCTTCGATTAACCGTAAGGTCGAGTCAGCAGTACGTCGTGCACAGTTAACCAAATATGTTGAAAATGGTGTTGCTTATCCAACGCGCGTCCAGCAACCCTTTGACTTCCAGATTACCAGATAACGGCTAACCCATTAGGAGTTCGAGTATGAACTTTTCAGTTTATTGGCAACATGCTGATGCAGTCAGTAAAACACTGTATTTTGTGTTGCTGGCAATGTCGATTGCGACATGGACTATTTTCGTACTGCGCTTGCTCGGTACACGTCAACTCAAGCAATTGGCTTATGTTCAGTTGTCTGCAGCGCTTGATAAATTGAAAGTAAAAATGGCTCCTCTGGGCTTTGAACAGCGTAAGGCTGTAGCTGAACAGGCTTTACTGCGTCAAATTGCAGCAGAGAAAGCCAATGCTGAAAAAGGCGTTTCCGTTCTGGGTACCATAGCATCTATCGCGCCTTTCGTGGGTCTGTTCGGTACAGTATGGGGCATCTTCCATGCGCTGGTTGCCGTGGGTAAGAGCGGTCAGGCAGGTCTGGCTCAAGTGGCGACACCAGTCGGTGAGGCACTGATCATGACCGGTTTAGGTCTGGCAGTGGCGATTCCTGCAGTATTGGCTTATAACATTGCCGTACGTTTCAACCGTACTTTAAGCAATGAACTGCAAGATCATGCGCATAGCCTGCTGATCGATACTATGCTGCAACAGGAATCTGCCAAGAAAGCAGATACCAAAGTGGCTCAAGAGAATTTAGTTGGAGGTCAAGCTTAATGGCTTTTCAATTGGGTGAAGACAACGATACAGGCATGAATGAGATGAACCTCATTCCCCTGATCGACATTATGTTGGTATTGATGATCATCTTTCTGGTGACAGCGACCGTTGCGAACCCATCAATTCCATTAACCTTGCCACAAACCACAGCAGAAATTATTGATCTGCCGCCTGAAAATGTCACCATCAGCATTAATGCTGCCGGTGATGTGGCATGGAATGGCAAGGTTGTTTCGCTGGATGAGCTGGAAACCCGTTTCAATCAGGCAGGTCAGGCACAGCGTCAGCCAACCATTGTTCTTAAGGCAGACAAAGCATCCCGTTATGACACCGTTGCTCAGGTGATGTCACGCGCGAGTGGAGCCGGACTCACAGATATTGCCTTTGCAACCGATAACTGATTTTCCAGAATCAAAAAAAGCGACCTAAGTGGTCGCTTTTTTTTATTGCCGCTGACTTTATTTCAGCAGATCGACAAACTTCGAACGCAGCTTGTTGAGTTTTGGTGGAATGGCAAAGTTACAGTAGCCTTGAGTTGGGTTCTTGGCAAAGAAATTCTGATGATAGTCTTCTGCCGGATAGAAGGTTGGGGCAGGGCTGAGTTCTGTTACGACATTTACGCCGTCAACTTTCAGTGCATCAATGACTTCTTGGGCTTGCTGTTGTTGTTCCTCGTTAAAGTAATAAATTACCGAACGGTATTGAGTGCCGACATCATTACCTTGACGGTTTAGGGTTGTAGGGTCATGAGTGGCAAAGAACACATCCAGCAATTGCTTGAAGCTGATCTGGCTATTATCAAAATCAATCAGGATCACTTCGGCATGGTTGGTATTACCATCACACACTTGTTCATAGCTTGGGTTTTCGATATGCCCACCAGCATAGCCGCTCACGACTTTCTCCACACCGCGAATTTGCAGGAATACCGCTTCGGTACACCAAAAGCATCCTCCACCGAAAAGTGCTTGTTGCATGATCTTGTCCTTTTTCAAATATCTATTTCTATTCTACGCTCTAAATACTGAATAAAAAAAAGCCTGTATAAACAGGCTCTTTTGAAAATAGTTTAGCGAGGCTGTGCTGCACTGGTCAGCTGAATGACCGGATTGCCATAGCTATCTAGTAGTTTCAGGGTTTTACCGAAGACCTGGTAATGAGTCACTTTTGTAAGCGCTTCATTAAATTTTTGATCCAGATCATCGTTATTCATACAAGCCATTTTGGTGCCTGCCATCTGGCTTAAAGTCAGGGTATCTTTACCAGCCGTATAACTGCCCATAATGCGGTTACAGCCATCAGCGCCCGTTACACGTTGGGTTGCTGCATCAAACTGCAGGCTTGGGATATTACGTGCAGTAGGTACAGTCTTGATTTCTTCACTGCCAATGTGGGTGACGATCCAGGTGCGGTTTTGCAGCTGTTGCAAGTTTTCAACAGCCTGAGAAGAGGTCTGGTCTGGTGTAGTTTGGCAGCCGGTAAAAACCAGTGCTGAAGCTAACATAGCAATAGCGGTCACTTTCTTTAACATTGGACTTACTCTTTTTCTTTGATACATCACTGTATATAAACAAAAAAATTCAATAGATACCAATACAATTTGTATCTTTTGCTTTACTTGAAAGTGCTCTTATTCTGTTTGCGCTGTCGGCAAGCCTTCGCGGATTAAAGCGGAATATTGTTCGCTGCTGACCTGAACAAATTCTTTGACACGTGGATTGACATGCGCCTTGGCATACCAGGTGCGTAAGTCCCAGTTCTGATCCAGCGCCTGCAGGTCATACATATAATTTGGTAGATAACCGGAAGCAAATAGGCGGTAATCGGTTGGCAATGGTTTTTGTGAAACTGCTTGGACCATGTCAAATACCAGTGTGGTGCAGTTACTAGTCAGGGTGTTGTACCACTTCGGCTGTTGTGCCAGATCATCGGCTTTGGCTAGGTATTCCTTAAACAGTGCCTGGGCTTGTGCCTGTGGCATGTTCACTGGAAAGAAATAGACCTGCTCACCACGGGTATTAGTGCGGGTATAGATAATGTCGCGTTCATCAGCAGCGACCAGACTCAGTTCATACTTGCGGAAAAAGCCACCAATTGCTGAGAACTCCTCATTTTTTTCCTTACGGATTTCAATGGAAAAAGTCAGCGGTTTTTGATCAGCAAAATCAAAACTCACCAAAGTATGTGCGATGTGCGGACCCATCCAGTAGGACGTGATGACATTCACACCAGTAATTTTATTCAGGTCATAACTACGGCTTTCCCAGCGTTCGACATAACTGCCGTCCGGTCGCCAGTTAAAGTTGCGCACATTATGTAGAGTAACCAGATCACCTTGCTGCTCATAACTGAGAATACGGGAAACTTCAGGATTCCAGTCCCGGTCCTGACGGGCATCCAGACTGAAATACCAGAGCAGGCTAAACAGGAAAGCTAAAATATAGAGAATAGTATCTGCGCCACGCGAAATCAGATGACGGCTAAAATAGATGCCTAAAGCCCCGCAGGCGAGAAGCAGCCATAGCGTAATCAGCACATAACTGCCAATCACTCCCAAAGGCTGCTGCACCCAGATTGCCAGGCACAGCCACAAGCTGGAACCAAGAACAAACAGGGTAAATACTGCATTCAGTAACCAGAACAGCCGGTGGGGTGCAGGATTTCCCTGTGCAGGCATCATTGAATCTTCAAGTTAAAATTATTCTTTTATTTTCTATACGTTGCGAACTCAAAAACAATCCCGGTTTTGTCGTCGGTGTGTGACTCGGAAGAAACTTTTTTAAACTCAGCCGGAATTTCAGGATAGTAGGCATCACCTTGAACATCCAGCTCGACATGAGTTAGTTCCAGGCGGTCAGCAATATCCATGGTCTGTTTGAAGATTTCACCACCCCCGATGACAAAAATGCTGTCTGGTTTTTCAGAGGCTTTGACATCGGCAACCGCTTGGGCTAGGGCTTCTTCAATGCTGTGTGCAACACGCGTGCCTGCAAAATTCCAGTTGGGATCACGAGTGATCACCCAGTTCACGCGTTTAGGCAAGGCACGGCCCATAGATTCCAACGTTTTACGGCCCATGACCACTACACCGCCTTGGGTAATTTCCTTGAAATGTTTCAGGTCGGCAGAAATATGCCAAGGTAGGTCATTGCCCTTACCGATACAGCGTTGCTGATCCATAGCCACCACGTGAACCACTTCTAAATCTTGAAATGCCATAGCTTAAATCCTTGTCTACACCTGGATTTCCTGTATCTGTTACAGCACAGGAAAGGGAATAGCCAAAATATCTGAAATGCTGAGGCTTAGGCAACAGTCAGAGCACAATTTTTTAAATAAAGAATGAGATGCTTTAAGAAAAGAACAAAAATGATCAGAAGGTAGAAATGAAATTAATGAATAGTGGAAGTGTAAGAAAAAGGGAATTTGATGAAATAGGATTTGGAAGTTATAACGGATGCGATGACTCGATCCGTTACATATTTGAATACTTAAACTGCGACAGGTGCTTTAATGCCGGGATGTGATTCATAGCCAACGATTTCGATATCTTCAAATTTAAAGTCGAAAATGTCTTTGATTTCAGGATTAAGTTTGAGCTGGCACAGGCCCATTGGTTCACGGCTGAGTTGCAGTTTCGCCTGTTCAAAATGGTTGGCATACAGGTGGGTATCGCCACCAGTCCAGACAAAATCACCAACGTCCAAATTACAAACCTGCGCGATCATATGGGTCAGCAGGGCATAGCTGGCAATATTAAATGGTACGCCAAGGAATACGTCAGCACTACGCTGATACAGCTGACAAGAAAGTTTGCCGTTATGCACAAAGAACTGGAACAGGGTATGGCAAGGCGGTAGAGCAACTTGCCCAGCTTCATTTGGGTTCCAGCCCGATACGATCAGGCGGCGTGAATTTGGATTGGTCTTGATCTCATTGATCAGCCATTTGATCTGGTCAAAACCGTCCTGATTGTAGCTGCCATCTTCTTTTTTTGTTGCGCCAAAATTACGCCATTGGTGACCATACACAGGACCAAGCTCACCTTCCGGACGGCCAAAACGTGCAGTCTGTTCTGCAGTGGCCCATTCATCCCAAATGGTAACTTTATTATCTTGTAAATATTTGACGTTGGTATCGCCTTTTAGGAACCACAACAACTCAATCACGATGGAACGAAAGTGAACTTTTTTAGTGGTCAGTAAAGGAAAACCTTTAGAAAGATCAAAGCGCATCTGATGACCAAATACTGAACGTGTACCCGTACCAGTACGGTCGCCCTTATCACCGCCGTTGTTGAGGATATGTTGTAAAAGGTCAAGATATTGGCGCATAGGTTTCTCTTAAAATCTGTTGAATATTGCCTCTCAAATGAATGGCAAAAATGTCCCTGTCTTATCTCCATTCTGGGGAGATATGCAGGATCAGTAATTTGAAAAATCGCTTAGAATAGCATTTTTACCATAATTCAGCATCAGCAGACACTCTTTTCATCTAATAAAAAACACCCATTTAGGGTAATGCCAGTCAGTTAAGAGATTGACTGGCATTTTTTTGGGTATTTCTGTGGTTTCCCTTTCACAACTCGTGGGTAGTTTCTACTTCTTTTTTTCGGTAAAACATACCTTTTAGATTTTTCCATTAAACTTTCTAGATGTTTAGGCAAATTGCCTGCGGAAGCCAAAGAATCAAACTTCAATAGGTTAAGGATAGCAATAGAGGTAATATGAAAGCTCATTCTCAAAGGACTGACTTTTGCACGTTGAGCCATATATTTCATTTGTCTTCTTAGAATATTATAGGCAATAAAGACTCCCCATAACTCTTGATAAATCAAGGTAGGTTGTTTACTCCTTAAATGCTTCCCTTCCTGTAAGTTACTCTTGATTTCTCGGTAACACATTTCTATTTCCCAACGCTGGGCATAGAGTTTTGCTAAAGCTAATAATGGATATCTCTTTGAATCTATTAGTGAAGTGATATAACGTCTAATCTTACCTGCCTGCTCAACCTCAATGAGACGTGCTTCCCAATAATCTCCTAAGGCTGGATTAAGTTTTTTAGCTCTTGTTGATATCGGCATTCTAATATGAAAGTCATGTTGCGAATTACGCTCCACAATCTCATACCGTAAATTATCTTTTGCACGCATAAGCCAATGACTTTCTTCTGCACGTTTTTGCCACCCGATGAGAAAATCTGCAGAGAAATAGGCTCGATCAAATAGGGTAATACTGTGTGAACAAGGAGATAATTGGCTTGCCAGTGTGAGTTCACCTTGATCCATACTGCCTATTTGAGCATCTATAATTTCATGGGTCGCGGTATTTACTAAGCAGGTTGCTCTCACTTGTGGATAAGGAGCATCAGCAGTTTTTCCTTTAGATGAACCAAAGTGTGCAAAATTCTCATCTGTATAAGGCATAGACCAAACAACACCATCAACAGCGCACACACTCAGACCGTGAAAGTTTGAGTATTGCTGCTGAGATTCTTCAAACCAGGCTTGGCTAAGTAAAGAAAATAGCGCATTTAAAGGTTCTGATCCTAAACGTTGTCGTGCTTGTACTACTGCGCTAGGAACACAATATTCTGTTGTACCAAATACAAGTTTTAGTTGTTCTACGACATATCCGATAGGTTGATTTCGAAATAAAGCGAGTCCAATGACAAGCCATACCACATGTTCAGCGGGTAACTTCCTTCTTCTAATTGATGCCTTACCTGTTTGATTCAGACTTTCCTCAATCCAGTTGAAATCAATAAATTCACTAAAATGGCTAAGTGAAGGTAAAGAATGTTGAAGGGTGCAATCTAAATTTTCAGATAAAGTCATAAAAAAAAATGAGCGTATTTACATACACTCATTTTTACTACATTTTACTAATATTTGCTTAACTGACTGGCATTACCCATTTAGGGTGCTTTTTTACAGACCTTTTTAGGCGGTTGGTTTGCCGGTATGTACTGTATCAATCAGATCCGACAGGTCATAACCCAGTGATTGTGCATAAGCCAGATATTCTCGTTTGGTCGCTTCATCAATGGTTGGAGTGCGGTGCAATAACCATAAATATTTCATATTTGGTTCACCCACTAGAGCAGTCTGATAGCCAGCATCCAGTTTCAGTACCCAATAATCCCCTTTGGTAAATGGTACCCAACGCAAACCTTCTGGCAGAAAGCTGACTTCTAGCTTGCCATTGGCTGCATCAACAATGGTCGCTTCACCAATCGATTCATCTAGCTTGCCGTCAGCATCCAGACAACGGTTTTGGACACGAACTGTACCATCTTCATTCAAGCTATAAGCTGCTGAAATATCAGTACTATCTTCAGGCTGGTGTTTCATTGGGAGACGGGCAATTTCATACCAGATGCCCAGATATTTGGCGAGATCAAAATTGGAAACGGTCGGAATATCATGACTCATTCTTTTTCTCCATTTTATGTCAGTCAATGAATTGGTGTCCCACAGTCTAAACAGTTCAATCGCACTGCAATGCTGTAATCCTGTAGTGAAATGTTGTGTTTATTTTCAAATAGATATGATTTGGTAGAGCCTGTGCAGGAAATTTTAATTAGAGATGATTTGAGTTAAATCCATAAATTTTATTTTGCTGAATTGAGATAACTATTAATTTATTTTTCACAAAAACTTAATAATTTAATTTTTTGTAAACAAATGAGGTAAAATAATTACATAAAAAATAAGTGTTTAAATTTGACTGGTTAAATATTGATAAATTTATTTACATTTAGAACGTGAAAAATAACATTAATAGGGCTAGTATTTGGGCCTCTTGAAAGATATGAACGCCTGCAAACGGCGAGGAGTACCTGGTCTAATATGATTTATGATCATCAAGCGAATATGAGTGCAGTTCATGCTCCTGTTCAAGCGAATGTCATAATTCGTTCTCAATCGGGACAAAATGCTAAACGTCAGTCCCAGCGCAACACATCTGCTTCAGCCCGTAAAAATCAATCTGAATCTTACAAGAACTTTGGTTCTAAAGGTCAGCGTATTGATATCGAAAAATTTACTAGCTATCTGCAAGGTATTACCCGTAATACTAGTACCAAGATGTGCGCACGCAGTATCCGGATTGGCCTGCAATCTTCAGGCGCGAAAATCGTTAATCACCCTGTCGCAGCAGCGGACTGGGGTACGACACTGCAACAGTTAGGTTATCGTAAAATTAACCTGTCATTTGACCGTCCGAAAAAAGGTGATATCTATATCATCGACCGGACTTCAGAGCACAAGTATGGGCACATTGCAGCCTACTCAGGTACAGCTTGGGTGTCTGACTTCAGACAGACCGGCTACGCAGTCTATCGTAGCCCGAATGTGAAATACACTTACTACCGTCTGGATTCTTATCTATAAGCGGTACGTCAATCGAACTCTGCGAAAGGTTTTAGTCCTCGAAGCGTTTCGCACGGTTTGCATAAATGGACACAATAAACAGTCCAAGCATACTAAAGCCCACACATTGAACCCCTAAGGCAATTTTGTGCTGCTGCGGCAGCACGCCAATCAGGGTGATCAGGGCAATCAGTGGAATAAACAGATTCAGTCGGGTGAAGCCTTCCTTATAAGAATTCTGCTTTGGAAGTTTTAATGCGACCGTATGCAGCACATGACTGAGCATGCCGATTGCCAGACTGATTCCCACATAAATTCTACCCAGCTCGGAAAAAGTCGAAGGCAGAATAAATGATTGCACAGGTGGCAATGCAGACTATCAGTTTGATCTGCCGCGTGCAGCGTTCCGAATACCAGAAATCAAGCATGCGTATTTTTGTGCATTAATGACAATGGTGAAAACAGGCAGATCGACAGTGCCATAAAGCCAATGCCTTGTGCACCGCTTAGTAGAATCTCACCACCTTTCATATTCATAAAAATCAGCGCCAGTAACAGGGCAATTGGAATCCAGATGAGCAGTCGATAGGCCAGCCCAGTAGGATTTTTCACAAAATGAATTTTGCAGTAGCGGCAGATCAGGAAAATAATTCCGGTGCCGGCAAACATCAGAATTGAATCCAGCGGCAAAGGTTCCATCCAGTACAGGCCTGCGGTGACTGCTGCAATCACGATAAAAATCAGAAATTTTTTCAGGACAGAAATTTGCGGATTAAACCAGTATTCAAGCATGACAACCGGGAATTAGGATAAGAGATAAGCTGCACTTTAGCATATTTCAGAAATAAAAAAGCGAGGCAAATGCCTCGCAATAATTTCAGCTGATTTAGCTGTTTTTCTGTGGACCCCAGTCATAAATTTTCTTCTGGTAGGCATACCACATCATCCAGATACCAATCAGGATCATTGGCAGGCTGAGGAATTGGCCCTTACTCATCCAGGCAATAAATAGTTGACCATTGTCCGGTTCACGGAAAAATTCCACCACGAAACGTGCCAAACCATAGCCGATCAGGAACAAGGCAGACACGGCCATACGCGGGCGTGGCTTGGAACTGAACCACCATAGCACGATAAACAGGATCAGACCTTCACACAGTGCCTGATACAGTTGGGATGGGTGACGTACCAGTTGCAGCGGATCGGTTGGGAAAATCATGCCGAAAGCAAAGTTTGGATCAGTCACCTGACGGCCATACAACTCGCCGCCGATAAAGTTACCAATACGGCCGAACATCAGACCGGTGGGTACACATGGCGCGATAAAGTCCAAGGTTTGGAACCAGGTCATCTTGTATTTCTTGCACCAAAGCAGCATTGCCAGGATCACACCGAGGAAACCGCCGTGGAAGCTCATACCACCAGTCCAGATTTTAAAGAGCCAGATCGGATCGGCCAGAAACTGGGAAAAACCATAGAACAGTACGTAGCCAACACGACCACCCAGAATCACCCCAAGAGCACCATAGAAAATCAGATCTGAGACCATATCCGGTGTCCAGCCACGCTGTTTGGAACGATAAGTGGCGAGTCCCCAAGCAAATAAAAATGCCATCAGATACATTAGTCCATACCAGTGGACCTGCAAAGGCCCGAGCGAAATCGCTACGGGATCAATATTGGGATAGGTGAGCATGCATCTTCCTTTGTCATTCTGTTTTGTCCTGATTTTAGCCTAAACTCCGGAAAAATGTTGTACATTCAATGTGTAAAGATCTAGAGCAGCAAATATGTGTATTGTCGCCTTGGCCTGGCGTGTATTGGATAACACGCCTTTATGTCTGATTTCCAATCGGGACGAATTCTATCAGCGTCCCACAGCAGCCTTACATGAATGGGAGAATAGTCCAATTATTGCAGGACAAGATTTGCAGTCTGGCGGTACCTGGATGGGTATCACTCCATCAGGAAGATGGGCAGTGATTACCAATTTCCGTGATGGCAATGACAAGAATAATTATCCGACTTCACGTGGGCATATCATTCAGAATTTTCTGGAATCGGATCTAACACCGATCCGTTTTGCCCGGGAACTGGAAAAGAAACAGTGTGACTATGCCGGCTTTAACCTGTTTGTGGGTGATCGTGAGCAGGCGGTGTATATGAGTAACCGGGGCGAGGCACCGCAGGTGCTGGCACATGGTGTGTATGTAGTTTCCAATGGCTTGCTGACGGAACACTGGGAAAAGACCCGGCATCTGCGCAAGCGCTTTACCCAAGAATTCTTGCCGATGCTGCAGCATCCAGATACACCTGAATCCGATCTATATTACGCTGTCTGGGATATTCTGGAGGATGAACGAAAGATTATTCCAGAGCTCTTACCTAAGACCGGGATTACGCCGGAAATGGAACAGTTACTGTCTTCGACCTTTATTCAAAGTCCGGTCTATGGCACACGCTGTTCCAATTTTCTGAGAATGAAAACCGATGAATGGCAGTGGCTAGAAAAATCCCAGCAGGGGGGAACAGTAGGACAGATTGTCAAAAAAGTTATTCCAATCACTGCATAAGCAGTATTGGTGATGAGATTTATAAAAAGATCAGTTTAAACATCAAGTTCGTAGCATAGGCAGGTATGCTAGGATGAAGCCTATCGATTACCATTGAATCTATTTTCCCTATGGCACTGCTCCTACCATTAATTTCATTTTTGATTGGATTCTGGGGCGTCCAAAATTTAAAGCCAGTTCGTCCATTCATGGCGGCTTTGTTAGCCCGCCTGCTGATTCCCCTGATTGTGATTTACAACATGGTGTTCTATAAGCAGGGCAGTCTGTGGCTAATTGGCTTTAGTATTTTTAGTTCGATCTTCCTGTTTGGACTGTTCTATCTTTTTTCCAAAGATAAATTGCGGGCATTATGTTTTAGTTATCTCAATGGAGTCTGGCTCGGTTTTCCTTTTGCCTTAGCTGTATTTGGTCCTGAAGCTTTAAATATCATAGTGGCTCTCTATATCGGTGGTTCTTTATTTGGAAATGTGAGCGCCGTAGTGGCTGTCAGTCCTGATAAGCAGGATCCCAAATTTATTATTAAAAATATGCTGAAATCTCCACCGGTGATTGCGCTCACTGTTGCAGCGATTTTGTCATTTTGGGATTTCACTGCTTATGAATCGCATCCGATGATTCAATGGGGTTATGCTGCGAATAAGTTTCTGGTGACTTTCGCTGGCATGTGCATTTTGGGGATGTGGTTGAGTAAAGTTCGGATTCAGCTCAGTGATTTAAAACGCAGCTTAATATTGATCAGCGGTCGTTTTGTTATTGCTCTTGGTTTAGCAGCTGGAGCTTATTTCTTGTTACCAATTCCGCATCAAGTCCTGACGTATGCAGTAATGATGATGTATTTCCTGCTTCCACCCGCAGCTAATATTGTGGCCTTGGAAACCCATTATCAGGGGACGGGTTATTCTGCAAAATATATCGCATCAGGAACGCTTGCCAGTGCGATATTGATTGGGGTGTATGGGACGGTGGTGCATGTGGTGGTGCCGGGATTATAAATTAAAAAGTTCTCTCTCCCTCTGGGAGAGAGTTAGAGAGAGGGTATAAAAGTTTTTGAAAGTCCCTCTTTTACAAAGGGGGATTCTTGATAAGAGATAAATTTAAATCCCTCCCGACTCTCTTTAATAAAGGGAGGAGTTTTTCTCTCTTTCCTATGGGAGATGAGCAGCATCATGAGGGTTGTTTTTATAATGACCTCCCTCTTAAAAGGAGGGAAGACTCCTTTTACAAATTAGATTTATTTTTCCAAACTCGCTTTAAACAGCTGCATCGCCTGACCACGGTGACTGATTTTATTCTTCTCTTCCTTGCTCATTTCAGCACTCGCAATACCCAGTTCAGGTAACCAGAACAATGGGTCATAACCAAAACCATTTTCACCGCGTGGTGCTTCCAGAATTTCACCTTTCCAGATGCCCTGGAAAATTTGTGGCAATGGATCTTCTGCATGTTGTACCAGTACCAGTACACACACGAACATACCCTCAATCGCTTCGCCGTCTTTGCGGAGTGGTTTTAGGTCAGCCAGTAATTTTTCATTGTTCGCAGCATCATTGCCATGTTCACCTGCATAACGTGCTGAATAGATGCCCGGTGCACCACCAAGAACAGGCACGCAGATACCAGAGTCATCTGCAATCGCTGGTTTGCCAGAAATCTTAGAGGCATGACGTGCTTTGATAATGGCATTTTCAACAAAGCTCAAACCATCCTCAACGGCATCTTCAATATTTAGTTTGCCTTGAGGAACCACTTCAACCGGTAATTTTAGCTCGGCAAACATCTTTTCAAACTCGGCAATTTTGCCCTTGTTGTTACTTGCTAGTACCAGTGTGCCTTGGGATAGCCAGTCAGTTGAAGCCATATCAATTACTCTGAATTTAAAAAACGGGCTTATTTTAACAACCCCTAGACCCAAACAGCCAATAAAAAAGCACCCGAAGGTGCCTTTTAATAAATTCAGTTTATTGTGCCTGAATCCATTTATCTGCACGGTCACGCGCCTGACGGATCTGTTCTTGAGTTAAGTTGGCTGCTAGAGCAGTTTTCTTACCCTCAGAAAGCGTAATCACTTTATTGTCCAGCATGCCATCACGGGTAGAGAGTTCATACCACTGGTAAGCACCCATATAGTTTTTCTTCTTCTCTTCCATCATCGCCAGGTTAAAGCTGGCACGGTTGTCGCCACGGCTGGCTGCCTTCTCAAAATATTGGCGTGCTAAAGCTTCATCTTTCTTGGTGCCAATACCATCTGCCAGCATACGTCCCACATTCAGCTGAGCCACTGCCAGGCCCTGGTCTGCAGCTGCTTTGTACCAGGCAAATGCCTGTTTTTCATCTTTCTGAATGTCTTTGCCATACTGGTAACGGGTCGCCAGATAGAACTGTGCAGCAGGCTGACCTGCTTTGGCAGACTTAATCAGACTGTTAATGTCCATCACGGAATACTGTGCGGCCTGACTTGCCACAGAAGGAGCTGGAGCAACATAATCTGCATGGGTTTGAATACTAAAAAGTCCAGCCAGTAGCGTCGTACTTAGTAATAATTTTTTCATAGAGCGCTCACTCGATAAATTGCGACTTCACCAAACAGATTAGGGAGGTGCTTGCTGAGCATACTGCCTTGTTGATCCCCATTTACAGCGAGTCGATTAATAATTTTGATGTTATTTTCCGCGCAAAGTGCTTCAAAGTCACGGAAGGTACAGAGGTGAATGTTCGGCGTGTTATACCACATATACGGCAACGCTTCCGAAACAGGCATTTTTCCTTTGAGTGCCAGGAAAGAACGGGTCTTCCAATGGGCAAAGTTTGGGAAAGTAATAATCGCCTGTTTACCCACCCGCACCATATCACGCAATAAAACGTCAGGTGCATCTACAGCTTGCAAAGCCTGTGCCATGACAACATAGTCAAAAGACTGGTCTGCAAAACGACTTAATCCCAGATTTAAGTCCTGCTGAATAATATTTAACCCGCGACTGATCGCAATTGCAATCTTTTCCTGATCAATTTCTAGCCCATATGCACGAATATTGTGCTTTTTGCTCATATGAGCCAGCAATTCACCATCACCACAACCTAAGTCAAGGACGCGTGAACCCGGTTTAATCCAACGTTCAGCAAGTTGTTGATCAATGCGCATTACACAGCCTCCTTCGGTGTTGATTTTAATAGTTCTTCACCACCCAGGAAGGCACGCAGTGACTTCACATATAGCGGAATAGGGAACAGGAAGGAGTCATGGCCCTGCTCAGCATCAATATCTACGTAGCTGACAGGCTTATGATTAGTAATGAGGGCATCCACGATTTCAACAGAACGTGAAGGTGAGAAACGCCAGTCAGTTGTGAAAGAGACTACCAGGAATTTACATTTGGTTTGGGCCATCGCTTTTACCAGTGACTGCTGATATTCACGTGATGGATCAAAGTAATCCAATGCCTTTGTCATGATCAGGTAGGTATTGGCATCGAAATTACGGCTAAATTGCTCGCCTTGATAGCGCAAATAGCTTTCCACCTGGAATTCCACATCGAAACCATACATAAATTTGCCGGACTTCAGGTCACGACCAAATTTCTGTTTCATGGCTTCTTCAGACAGGTAGGTAATATGACCGACCATACGCGCCAGAATCAGACCACGTTTTGGATAGCTGTCATGTTCTAAGTAACGGCCATGATAGAAATCCGGATCAGACAGAATGGACTGACGAGCCACTTCGTTAAAGGCAATATTCTGTGCAGACAGTTTCGGCGCACTGGCAATAATCACGCATTTTTGCAGACGGTCTGGATAATCCACTGACCATTGCAGCGCCTGCATGCCACCGAGTGAACCTCCGACAATGGCATACCAGATATCAATACCAAGACGATCAGATAGCATTGCCTGTGTTTTGACCCAGTCGCGTACTGTCACTAATGGAAAGTCTGGACCATAGGGGCGATTGTCATTTTCAGGGTTGGGTGAAGTTGGGCCAGTTGAGCCGTGACAGCCCCCAATATTATTGATCGCGACAACAAAGAACTTGGACGTATCAATGGCTTTACCCGGGCCAATACAGGAATCCCACCAGCCGGGTTTGCGGTCATCTTCGTGATGATAGCCGGCCGCATGGTGATGGCCTGACAAGGCATGGCAAATCAAAATGGCATTGGACTTATCTGCATTCAGTTCGCCATAAGTTTCTACCATCAGTTCGAAACGGGGGAGGATGCGTCCGCATTCAAGCTCTAGCGGCTCTTCAAATTGGAACTTTTGTGGGGTTACAAGGCCCACGGAGTCTGCAGGAAAAGACACGGGAATAATTCGCCTTAAATCTTTAGTATGAATAATAAAAGGATACCACTTGCGGGTATCCTTCTAAAGTCATTTTCGTACTATGGATGATTGTAAATTTTGATGCCGGGGTTTAGACGGCAGCAGCAATCACCTGTTCAGTGCTCAACACACCTTGCTCAATCAGACGGTTGGTGCATGCGATGATCGCTTCGATTGAAGAGGTCACGATATTGTCATGCACACCTGCACCGAAAGCAGATTTACCTGTACCTTTCACTTGAAGTTCCACCAATGCCAAGGCTTTAGCATGTGCACCGGCACTGACACTGCGTTCTTCGTAGTTCACTACGTCGATTGGCAATTGCAATGCATCCATGATTGCAGAGATTGGACCATTACCTTCACCACGCAAGTGCTGGGTTTCGCCATTCACTTCGATATCCAGTTCAACCACTTGTCTGCCATTTTCATCAGCTAACTTGTAGTTTTTCGCAGAGTAATGTGCATCTTTCGCTGCAACATAAGTTTCTTTGAACAATTTCCAGATTTCAGTTGCACTGATTTCAGTACCGTCTTCATCAGTACGTTTCTGTACCACTTGCGAGAATTCGATTTGCAAGCGACGTGGCAAGATCACATTATAGTTAGATTCCAACAAGTAGGCGATACCACCTTTACCAGACTGTGAATTCACGCGAATTACTGCGTCATAGTCGCGACCCAAGTCTTTTGGATCGATTGGCAAGTATGGCATATCCCAGATTTCTTCGTCTTTCTGGAACTCGAAACCTTTTTTGATCGCATCCTGATGCGAGCCTGAGAAAGCGGTGAACACCAAGTCACCTGCATATGGGTGGCGAGGGTGGACTGGCAAGCCTGTGCATTCTTCAACGGTGGCAATGATTTCGTTGATATTCGAGAAATCCAAGTTTGGTGCCACACCTTGGGTGTACATGTTCAAGGCAATCGCTGCCACGTCCACGTTACCAGTACGTTCACCATTACCGAATACACAACCTTCAACACGGTCAGCACCAGCCATGATTGCCAATTCAGATGCTGCGATACCACAACCACGGTCGTTATGGCAGTGTACAGAGATAATCACACCATCACGACGCTTGATGTTGCGGTGCATCCATTCCACCTGATCCGCGTAAACGTTTGGTGTAGACACTTCGACAGTCGCTGGCAAGTTCAAGATCACTTTATTGTCTGGAGATGCTTCCCAGATTTCAGTTACAGCATCACAAACGTCTTTTGCCACTTCCAATTCAGTTGCGGTGAAGCATTCTGGTGAATATTGGAATACCCATTCAGTTTCAGGACGAGTTGCTGCATATTCTTTTACTTTTTGTGCAGCATTGATTGCTAATTGTTTGGCACCTTCAACGTCCACATTCAATACTTTTTTACGGAATGTTGGAGAGTTAGAGTTATAGATGTGCACGATTGCGCGTTTTGCACCTTCTAACGCTTCGAATGTACGTTGAATCAAGTGGTCACGTGCTTGTACCAAAACTTCGATATACACGTCATCAGGAATATGACCTTCTTCGATCAACTTACGGGTAAAGTCGAAGTCGATTTGAGATGCAGACGGGAAACCGATTTCAATGTGTTTGAAACCGATTTTCACCAACATCTGGAACATTTTGAACTTCTGCTCGATGTTCATTGGCTCAAAGATCGCCTGGTTACCATCACGCAGGTCAGTACTCATCCAGATCGGCGCTTTAGTGATTTCATTGTTCGGCCATTGACGGTCTGGTAAGTCCACACGTTGATACATGCGACGGTATTTTTTACTTGGATCAGCCAACATCATGAGAGAGCTCCTTAAAGTAGCCTGGCATACCCTCTTGATTGAAGCGGTTGCTGGGTCTACATATAGATTTTGTCTATAAATCATTTACTGGCAGGTGAGGGTAACTTCGATCAATCCTTGGCTTTTAAGTCTTGATCATCGGGATCGACCGATGCACCTGTCTATACTTAAATTCTAGTCCAGAATACGTGAAAAGTTTTTGCTTTTTCTATGGATTTTAGTCTTATCTTTAAAAAGATTTTCTTATATTGATTTAAATTAGAAAATAATTTCTTTCAACTGCATATATGGTGTTTAATTTTCCTTGGATTATCCAATATAGCTAAATTTTTTCTTTTATATATTAGTGTTGCAATCCATATTTCACAATAACAGTTTTTCTCGGTTCAAACAGGACATAAGAAGGGTTAACCCAGATAAGTGAATAAGTTAAATTCCAAACATCTTCTTAGGTTTAGGCTACTATAAAAAACTATAAATAAAGGGCTGAATAAAATGAATCATTCCATCCCGCTAAATAGGCACTCCGGTTGAATATCCTTGATAGTTGCTGTGCCCATCAATGCCATGGTGATTTCAAATTCTTCTTTTAAAATTTTAATCACATGCGCTACGCCCAGTGCACCTGCCGTTGCCAGACCATAAATATAAGGACGGCCAATCAGCACTGCAGAAGCGCCTAAAGCAATGGCTTTGAATACATCCGAGCCACGACGGATGCCACCGTCATAAAGTAGTGGAAAATCCGTAGGCACCACCTTTTTAATCAGCTGCAAAGCAAGCAGTGGGGAAATGCAGGTGTCCAGCACACGACCGCCATGATTGGAAATAATTAGGCCTTTTACACCATGTTGAATCGCTAGCTGGGCATCGTGTGGATGCACAATCCCTTTCAGAATCACAGGTAAGTGAGTCTGCTGGACAATCCAGGCAATATCGTCCCAGGTTGGCGCAATTTTCATCAGACCATGAAAAACCGGATGATCACTCTCTTTTAATTCGGGCAGGGGAATATGCGTTGGCGTATGTGGATGTTGCATGCCTTCCGGTAAATGGAAAAAGGTACGACGTTCCCGGTCACGAATACCGGTATGTGGTGAATCTACCGTAATCACCAGCGCTGTATAATGGTGTGCTTCAGCCATTTTTACCAAGGCTAAAGATTTTTCCCGATCACCTTGCCAGTACAGCTGGAACCATTTGAGTGGATTGTCCTGTTTTAGTGCCCGCATATCGGTATTGGTGAAAGTACTGAGAATGATATTGCTGCCCATGACTTCTGCGGCAAGGGCAGAGGCGGCTTCGGCTTCAGGGTGAAACTGCTGCTGGTGTCCAATCGGTGCCAGGAAAATCGGATGCGGAAATTTCTGTCCGCAAATTTCAATTTCAGTGTTGCCTTGGGTTAGATCTTTCAGCATACGCGGCAGAAGCTGAATATTCTGAAACTGCTGTAAATTATCCCGGACACTGACTTCATCCATGGAGCCGCCTTGCAGATAATCCCAGACCATACTGGACAGATGTTTCTCTGCTTCAATTTCATAGTCTGCAATAGTTTGCAGATGGGCTGGAATCTGGTTCAGGGGCGGCAGGATATTTTTTTCAGTCATAGATGGCTCAGCTTTTATAAATGATCAGTGCGTAATTTAAATCTCAGCCCATTTGCGGATCAGGTTATGGTACAGACTGGTGAGTTTCACCACTTCTGCATGCGTGTCACCGAGTTCTATTCTAAGATTCTGAATGCTCTGATCCAGATTAAACAGCATATATCGATTGGCATCATCACGAATCATGCTTTGCAGCCAGAAAAATGAAGCAATCCGGCATCCCTTTGTTACAGGTGTTACTTCATGCACGCTGGTCGAAGGATAGAGAATCATATCTCCTGCGGGCAGCTTGACTTCATGATAGCCATAAGTGTCTTCAACCACGAGTTCACCACCTTCATATTCTTCCGGTTCGCTTAGAAAAATGGTACAGGATAAATCGGTACGGATACGTTGATTAGTGCCTTGAATCCAGCGGATGGCATTATCGACATGAAAACCGAAAGTTTCGCCATTTTCATAGCGATTAAAATAAGGTGGCAAAATTTGTAGTGGAAGGGCAGCAGAAGTAAATAAGGGATTTTGCCCTAATGCTGCCAGAATAATGTCACCTAAATGTTGGGTTAAAGGGTGATCTTCTTGGAGCTGCTGGTTCTGTTTTACATTTGCGGAAAGTGATCCTGTGGTTTTCTTGCCATCGATCCATTCGACTTTCGCCATTTCATTGCGAAAATACTGAACCTGTTCTTTGCTTAGTACATTTGGAATATGGTGAATCACAGCAAGACCTTCCAGAAATATAATGAATTTTTATAATGACAGCATATACAAAAATAGCCTCTATGCAGAGGCTATTTTAGATAAATCCCTTATTAATATAAGGGATTTGTTTTACTTAGTATTTAAAGTTCAGAGAAAGGACTGCGTTACGGCCTTCTGCCTCAGTTGCATAGTGCGATGCATAAGCTTTAGTGAAATAACGTTCATCGGTCAGGTTGTTGACATTCAGTTGTAAATCAACATTTTTGTTCACGTTATAACGTGCCATAGCATCGTAGCGGACATAGCCTGGTACATATTTAGTATTAGCTGCATCACCATAGACTTTATCCATTGCCACTGCACCTGCACCAATTGTGAAAGCTGGTGTTAAGTCATAAGTTGTCCAAAGTGTTGCTGAGTTTTTCGCAACGTTTTGAACCTGGTTACCATCATTCGTACCAGCACCATCATCGACAATTTCGCTGTCTAGATAAGTATAACCTGCAGATACAGCCCATTTATCTGTGATATTACCATTTGCTCCTAGTTCAAGGCCGTCTACACGTGTTTCACCGATATTACGTGTAAAACCATCGGTATCAGCCGCACGGGTATTGGTTTTTTTAGTACGGAAAATAGCCGCGGTCAGATTTAATCTATCATCAAATAAATCCCACTTAGTGCCCAGTTCCATAGTACGAACTTCCTCAGGTTTAAGGTTGTTCATAGCTTGAGCTTGTTCTTCAGTTGTATTACGTCCAGGTACAGAAATTCCTTCTGAACCATCAGCAGCATCTACGCCTACTGGATTGGCGGAAGTTGCATAGCTTGCATAGATAGAACCATTCGGAAGTGGTTTATAAGTTACGCCCGCTTGGTAGTTAAAGAAGTCACTGTCACTCGCATACTTAGTATTTGAGGCGTGAATCGTTTGTTCGGTTTCAAACTTATCCCAACGTACACCTAAGTCTAGTAACCACTGTGGATTTAATTCAATATTATCTAATAGATAGATACCAGTGCTTTCTGTTTCTGTTGTACTTGCTTTTGGTGAGGCGGCGATTGAGCCTAACCAAGGATCTCTTGAATTAGGTTGGTAGGCATTGGTACACCAGAAGTTAGAAGTGGAGCCAGTAAGGCCTGAACAACCCTTAGAAGCACTTATGTTTGGTGTGCCATTTGGAAGTGTGGTCGTTGTTACGCCGAGATCGGTTAGATTATAGCTACCTTTATCAGACTCTTGACGAGAATACTCCACACCTGTGTTAAAGCTGTGTTTTAAAGCACCTGTATTAAACTTACCGGCTAAAGATAATTGATCACTAAATGTATCTGTGTCCGTAATACGTGTATTTGCACGACGAACCACTTGGCCATTGACGATATTTAGTTTTGAGTCATCTGGTTGTGTCCAGACATAGTCATTCTTAGATTTGCCATACACAGCAGTATTGCTGATGGTGAGATCATCAGTTAAATCATGCTCTAACTTTAATGTCCCAATTTGATTTTCCTGTTTTTGGAAATCACGATCTTCCCAACCATAATAAATGCCTTGTTTGGCGTTGAGTGGTTTGCCAGTAGCTGTTTGAGTAGCTGAATCCCAGTAAGGCACACCAGAATCAGGTGTATCGTCAGATTTTAAATAGTAATAGCTTAAAGTCGCACGGGTAGGGGTATCCAGGCCAAAAGTAATACTTGGCGCAATACCTGCACGTGAATATTCAGCACCGTCTTTTTGGCCGGCTTTTTCATTATGGTGACCCATTAATGCCACACGTGCTGCGATGCCATTACCAAAGTCTTTGTTACCATCTAAGGTAATACGTTGGTAATTATCTGTACCGCCTGCAACAGAACCTTCTAAAGAGTCACCTGCTTTAGCCACTTTAGAAATCATGTTGATGCTGCCGCCAGTCGTACCAGCACCACCCATGGCAGATGCGGAACCTTTAGTTACTTCAACCTGTTCTACTGCAAACATTTCACGGTTTTGTGAAGTCGCGCTACGCACGCCATCGACATACATCGAGCTTTCAGAGTTATAGCCACGAATAAACGGACGGTCACCATTCGGGTTGCCACCTTCACCAGCACCGAGGGTAATACCTGGGACATTACGCAAAGCATCAGCCAGTGTAGTGACCTGAGTATCTTCAATCAGCTGTTTGGAAATGACGGATACCGATTTAGGCGTATCCAATAAAGGTGCAACAAATTTCTTATTGGCTGAATTGTCTACTTTTAAGCTTGGTTCTTTTTCAGCAGCAACTTCTTGATGGATCGTTTCAAGTTGAATAACTTGCTCTTCCGCAACAGCGTTCACTGCGATCATAGAAAGAGAGGAGGCGATCGCAGAAGAAACGATTTTTTTACGTGACTTGATGAATGACATGTTAAACCCGAAGGATGCTTATTTGTGTATGCAAATAATAATGATTCTTATTTAAATTAAGAACTCTTTTTTCATAGCAAATAACTATCAATGATTTGAATTTAAATGGTTTAATAGATTAAAAACAGTGGTTTTCTTAATTTAAGTTTTTGTTTTTAATATAGATCTGATTATTGGATTGATATTGGTTTTTTTATTGGGAATTTATCCATTTTATTTCTGAAACCGAAAAGCAACGAAATCTTCTTAAAAACTCTATAAATGTTGTCATGGCTTTTCATCATGTCAGCTTTATTTGAAGAATTTTTAGCCTGAATTAAAATAATTTGGCTAAAAATCCGATTTGAACCAAAAAGGGCAGACTTTTAAGAAAAATTGCTATTTAAAGCAGCAAAAACGCGGTTTATGACGTTGTGTTTTGTATATCTGGAAATGTTGTCATATAATGTGGCACATTTTTATAAACCTGTTATTACCAAAATATAGAGGAAGCCATGCAAGTAACTTCTGAAGCGGTTTCGGGCGTTGCCCGTCGTTTAAACGTATCTGTACCGACGAGCCGTATTAATGAGCAATTTGAAGCTCGCTTGAAACGCACAGCTAAGACTGCGAAAATCAACGGCTTCCGTCCAGGTAAAGTGCCTCTAAACGTAATTCGTCGTGAATACGGTGCTGGTATCTACCAAGAAGTTGTGAACGACATCATCCGTGACACAGTTTTCGAAGCAATCCAACAAGAGAAAATCAACGCTGTTGGTATGCCAAACATCGAAAAAACTGAAATGAAAGATGATGCTTTAGTTTATGAAGCAACTGTAGAAGTTTACCCAGAAGTTGAAGTGAAATTCGACGGTCTGGAAATCGAACGCAACGCTGCTGAAGTAAACGACAAAGACGTTGAGAAGATGATTGAAAATCTTCAAAAACAACGTGCTTCTTGGGTTGAAACTAAAGGCATGGCGAAAAAAGACATGCAAGTCACTTTCGACTTTGAAGGTTCTATCGACGGCGAAAAATTCGAAGGCGGTTCAGCTCAAGACTTTAAACTAGTACTTGGTTCTGGTCGTATGATCCCTGGCTTCGAAGATGGCATCATCGGTATGAAGAAAGGCGAAGAGAAAGTTATCGACGTAACTTTCCCAGAAGATTACCAAGCTGAAAACCTGGCTGGTAAACAAGCTCAATTCAAAATCACTGTGAAGCTTGTTGAAAAACAAAAACTTCCAGAAGTTGATGCTGAATTCCTGCAAATCTTCGGTATCTCTGAAGAAGACGGCGTTGAAAAACTGAAAGCTGACGTTCGCAAAAACATGGAACGTGAAGTGAAAAACGGTCTTCGCAATCAAGTGAAAGCAGCAACTTTCGATGCGCTTGTAGCAGCGAACGAAGTTGAAATTCCAGCAGCTATGCTGACTCAAGAAATTGACCGTCAACGTCAACAAATGATCCAGCAGTTCACTCAACAGTTCGGTGCTCAAGGTGCGAAAGCATTTGATTCAAGCATGCTTCCAGATGAGCTGTTCAAAGAACAAGCTGAAAAATCTGTGAAACTTGGCGTACTGGTAAGCAAAGTACTTGCTGATGCGAAAATCGAAGTAGATCAAGCACGTGTAGAAGCTTATATCGAAGACATGGCTTCTTCTTACGAAGATCCAAATGAAGTGATTGAATACTTCAAAAATGACAAGCAACAACGTGCTCAAATCGAAGCTGTTGTTCTTGAAGACCAAGTTGTTGATCACATCCTAGCTGCTGCTAAAGTGACTGACAAACAGGTTAGCTATGAAGACCTATTGAAAGCTCAGCAAGCTCGCCAGCAAGGCTAAGTTCAGCTGAACTGAAAAAGGCGCTTTATGCGCCTTTTTTTAATACTTTAGCTTTCATTGACCTAATCAGTTTTTCACAAAACTAATGCAAAAAATATCATGGAATTTGTGGCGAATATTTTGCAATTTAGCCAATTATCCCTCATATTGTAATTATGGGTTAAGTCACAAAAAATTTAGGAATAAATAAACGTATGTATGTTCCAGCGATTGAAAACGCTTTAGTTCCAGTGGTGGTAGAACAGTCATCTCGTGGTGAACGTTCTTTTGATATTTATTCACGTCTTTTACGTGAGCGGGTAATTTTCTTATCTGGTGAAGTTGAAGATCACATGGCCAACCTGATCGTTGCGCAAATGCTGTTCTTGGAAGCGGAGAATCCTGACAAGGATATCCACCTCTACATTAACTCACCAGGTGGTTCGGTGACTGCGGGTATGGCAATTTACGATACCATGCAATTCATCAAACCGGATGTTGTGACTTACTGTATGGGTCAGGCAGCATCAATGGGTGCATTCCTGCTGAACGCGGGCGCGAAAGGCAAACGTTATTGTCTTGAGAATGCTCGTGTCATGATTCACCAGCCATTGGGCGGTTTTAAAGGCCAAGCCTCTGATATCGAAATCCATGCTCGTGAAATTCTGTTCATCAAGGAACGCTTAAACCGTTTGATGGCAGAACATAGTGGTCAGGACTTTGAAAAAGTCGCACGTGATACTGACCGTGATAACTTCATGACTGCTCAGCAAGCGAAAGAATATGGTCTCGTGGACGAAGTTCTCACGAAACGTCCATAAGTGTTAAAGATTGAGATATTGGAGAGACTATGTCCGAACATACTCAAGGACAAAAGCATTGTTCATTCTGCGGTAAAACGCAGTCTGAAGTCGGCAAACTGATTGCTGGCGAAGACGCCTACATTTGTAATGAATGTGTGGACGTATGCTTGGATTTGGTTCAAACCAGTCAGCAGGTCGAATCTGGTGATTGGGCGAATCGTCCTTTGCCGAAACCGCATGAAATCCGTGCGGCGCTGGATCAATATGTAATTGGTCAGGACGTAGCGAAAAAGACCCTGTCTGTTGCGGTATATAACCATTACAAGCGTCTGAAAGTGCAGACCAATGGTAAAAAACCGGATGATAGCGTTGAAATTGCCAAAAGTAATATTTTGCTGGTCGGTCCAACTGGTTCGGGTAAAACCCTACTGGCACAGACCCTTGCACGTTTGCTCGATGTACCATTTGCCATGGCAGATGCCACCACATTAACCGAAGCCGGTTATGTCGGTGAAGATGTGGAAAACATCGTACAGAAGCTGCTGCAAAAAGCTGACTACGATGTTGAGAAGGCGCAGAAGGGCATTATCTATATCGATGAAATCGACAAGATTACCCGTAAGTCTGAAAACCCATCCATCACCCGTGACGTATCGGGTGAGGGTGTACAGCAAGCCTTGCTGAAGATGATTGAAGGCACGGTTGCTTCTATTCCACCACAAGGTGGCCGTAAGCATCCGCAGCAAGAATTTATCCAGATTGATACCTCAAACATCCTGTTTATCTGTGGCGGTGCGTTCTCAGGTCTTGAGAAAATCGTGCAGCAGCGTCAGGAAAAAGGCGGTATTGGCTTTACTGCTGAAGTCCGTAACAAAGACGAAAGCAAGAAGCTGTCTGAACTGTTCCGTCAGGTAGAAGCAACTGACTTAGTGAAATTTGGTCTGATTCCAGAATTCATTGGTCGTTTGCCAGTCATTGCAACACTGGATGAACTGGATGAAGACGCATTGATGCAGATTCTGACCGAACCGAAGAATGCCTTGACCCGTCAGTACCAGCATCTGTTCGAGATGGAAGATGTAGACCTGGTATTTGAAGAATCTGCTTTACGTGCCGTGGCGAAAAAAGCGCTGGAACGTAATACGGGTGCACGTGGTCTGCGTTCGATTCTGGAAAATGCGTTGCTGGAAACCATGTATGACCTGCCAAGCCGTAAAGATGTCGGTACGGTAGTGATTACGGAAGCCGTGATTAATGGTGAAGCAGCACCGACTTTCCTGCCGGAACGTCAGCCAACTGAGGAACAGGCTGCGACACCCAAGGTCGACCTGAAAGTGGTGAATAGCAAGTCTGCTTAACTGCTATTCGTCAGAAACGTGCGAAAATGAACGGTTTTCGCACGTTTTTTTATTTGCAAAAAATAAACCCGATGTTACTCTCATCCCTTAGGACGTGGATGCCTGATTAATAAGATGAAGATTGGATTAAATACCTGCATAAAATAATAAAGACGCAGTGAGGGAAAAGCATGCGTGGAGCTGCACTTGTACTCATCAGTTGTATGACCTTGATGGGCTGTCATTCAAAGCACGCTGTTCAGGAACAGCAACTCACATCAACACTGAAAAATATCGATCTGAGCGAAGAACCTGGTTTTATAGAGCAGCATCGAGTGGGTATGTTTACCATTGGTGGTTGGGTCAATCAAAAACTGGGTCAACGTTTTACACCAGTGAAGCCACAACATGAACAGGCAGCGGTGGTCTATTTATACCGTCCGGATTCGAAATGGAACCGTCAGGAAATTGTGGCCGCCAGCCTGTTTATTAATCAGGAACGCATTCCAAGCCTGCTGCATAACCATTATTACTGGCTTGAATTGCCACCGGGTAGCTATCGTCTGAGTACCAGTCGTCCACTCGGTGCAATGCATTTCCAGAAGCCGAAATATTTAGATTTCACCGTAGAGGAAGGGCAGTCGTATTTTATTAAATATGATGAGGAAAATATTTCCACACGCCGTACCCAGACCGGCCCATTGATGTTGATGCCTGAAAATATTGGTCTGAATGAAATTGCCTATACCCAGTTGAAATCTGATAGTTATAACTTTGTCGCAGAAGATCAGAATACTGGAAAAATACGTAAAAAAGCCCAGAAAATTAAAGCCGTGGAATATGATCCTTCCGAGGATGTACAGCTGACCACGCCATTTAAATTGTGGAATCCTTTGACCTGGTAACCATTGATTTAACATTAGGCAAAAAAAAAGCACCCTGAATGGGTGCTTTTTTATGAAGCTCAAATTAGCCTGCAGCAGCGTCAACTACTGGAATCTTGCCAATTTTTGCTTGCCAGATTTTCGGCGCAGTTGCGTGTACAGAAGTACCATTCACGTCAACAGCAACAGAAACAGGCATGTCTTTTACAACAAATTTATAGATTGCTTCCATACCTAAGTCTTCAAAAGCAACCACTTCAGCTTCGCGGATCGCTTTGGATACCAGATAAGCAGCACCACCAACCGCCATCAGGTAAGTCGCTTGGTTGTCTTTGATTGCTTCAACCGCAGCAGGACCACGGTCTGCTTTCCCGATCATGCCGTAAAGACCAGTTGTTTCCAGAATCTGGCGAGTGAATTTGTCCATACGAGTCGCAGTTGTCGGACCAGCAGGACCAACCACTTCATCACCAACTGGATCGACAGGACCTACGTAGTAGATGAATTTGCCTTTCAGATCTACAGGCAGCTCTTCACCACGGTTCAGCATGTCGACCATACGTTTGTGCGCAGCGTCACGGCCAGTGTAAATAGTACCGTTCAGAAGCAGTGTGTCACCTGGTTTCCAAGAGTTCATTTCTTCTTGAGTGATGTTGTCTAGGTCAACACGTTTAGAAGAGGATGAATCCCAAGTTACAGCAGGGTAGTCTTCAAGGCTTGGTGCTTGAATGTGTGCAACGCCTGAACCATCCAGTGTGAAGTGTGCGTGACGAGTTGCAGCACAGTTAGGAATCATACCGACTGGTTTACCAGCAGCGTGACATGGGTAGTCTTTGATCTTGATGTCGAGAACTGTAGTTAAACCGCCCAGACCTTGAGCACCGATACCCAATGCATTTACTTTTTCAAAGATTTCGATACGAAGTTCTTCGATTTTGTTTTCTGGACCACGACGAAGCAGTTCGTCCATGTTGATCTCTTCCATTAATGCTTCTTTTGCAAGCATCATGGCTTTTTCAGCAGTACCACCGATACCGATACCCAGCATACCAGGAGGACACCAGCCAGCGCCCATAGTTGGAACAGTTTTCAGTACCCAATCCACGATTGAGTCAGATGGGTTCAACATCGCAAGTTTAGATTTGTTTTCTGAACCGCCACCTTTCGCAGCTACAGTGATGTCTACTTTGTTGCCTGGAACGAGTTTGTAGTGAATGACAGCTGGCGTATTGTCTTTGGTATTTTTACGACCGAAAGCAGGATCCGCCAGTACAGAAGCACGTAGTACGTTGGTATTTTCCAAGTAACCTTGACGTACACCTTCGTTAATCGCATCGTCCAAGCTCATGGTTAAATCAAATTTAACGTCCAAGCCCACTTCAACGAATACGTTTACGATACCGGTATCCTGGCAGATCGGGCGGTGGCCTTCTGCACACATACGAGAGTTAATTAAGATTTGTGCGATCGCATCTTTTGCAGCTTTGTTTTCTTCACGGTCATACGCACGACTCATCGCCTGGATGAAGTCCTGCGGGTGATAGTATGAAATGAACTGAAGCGCATCTTTAACCGATGTGATCAAGTCATCTTGCTTGATAATAGTTGTCATACAAAAATCTCTTGAGCGGGCTGATAGCTAGCGGGCTAAATTATATGACAAAACATAAAACTTGTGGGGTGTTTTAGGCTGCTTTTGGGCGAAAGTTTAATGTAGAAGCTGGTTCATAACAGTGGATTACTGGATGTCATATTTCAGTAAAAAAGTGTCATATTGGCTGTCATATTTCATGTTATAAACGCTTTAAAAGGCTTTAAAAATCTATTAAATATTTGAAATTTATATAAATTATAAAAAATACAATACAATTGTTTTTGTCATATAACTGTCATAATTCTTTTGCATAATGCCTGCATCAACACTAGAGACTTAATAATATGTCAGCTTCAGTTGTTCTTATGGTTCTTGCTTTCAGTGCATATATCGCAGCGACCTGGTTCTACGGTCAGAAAGAAGATCAAGCCTAAGCTTTATCTTCTTTTTTTATGCCTGAAATTTAATAAAAATTCCTTCTTATATAAACTCTAAAAAATCCTTCTATCTTTCCTTTCTTCAAGTTTTTAATACTCTATTCACCTGCTGAAACACGCTGTATTTTTCCTATTACATAATTAACCCAGAAATACGCAAAGCTAGCTAAACCCTTACACACCGCCGATTTTTTATTGCCTAGACTGATTTCTCTAAGCTTCTATCAAATAAAAAGGGCAATTGTTATGGCTACTATAAATCCAAGTGACATCCGGGAACATGCCTCAGTAATGGCTTCAGATGGCACCCAAGTGGAAAAGTCGACCATTTAGAAGGTCAGGATTCGATTAAATTAACCCGCAGTGATGACGAAAATAATGAGCACCATCTGATTCCACTGCGTTGGGTCAGTGAAGTCAAAGGCGATCAGGTGGTTCTAAATAAAACTGTTGATGAAGTCCACAGTCAATGGACAACGCTATAGGTTGAAGGACTTATTGTGACCATTATTTTTTCTCGGAAAATGATGATTGGAAAGATAAAAATGCCAGTTTAGAAACTGGCATTTTTATTGAAAGGGTGGAATTTTAAATAAAGTATGTAAAGCAAAAAAGCCACTCAATACGTTGATTGAGTGGCGAAAGCACAGATCGGGGGAATCCGTGAAATTAGCGATTTGCTTGCTGATCAGCCTGAATCGCCGTCAGGGCAATGGTAAACACGATGTCATCCACCAAAGCGCCACGTGACAGGTCATTCACTGGTTTATTAAGACCTTGCAGCATTGGGCCAACGCTAACCACGTTCGCAGCACGCTGTACCGCTTTATAGGTGGTATTACCTGTATTCAGATCCGGGAAAATGAATACATTAGCACGGCCAGCCACCTGCGAATCTGGTGCTTTTTGACGACCAACACTTTCCACCGATGCCGCATCATATTGTAATGGGCCGTCGATGAGCAGATCAGGACGACGCTCTTTGGCAATACGGGTTGCTTCAGCCACTTTTTCGACATCAGCACCAGCACCTGATGTTCCTGTGGAGTAGGAAATCATGGCAATACGCGGGTCAATACCAAAAGCTTTAGCTGAGTCAGCAGACTGGATCGCAATTTCAGCCAGTTGGGCAGCATCAGGATCCGGGTTAATCGCACAGTCGCCATAAACATAAACTTCATCTGGTAACAGCATGAAGAATACCGAAGACACCAGTGAATATTCAGGCGCTGTTTTGATCAGCTGGAAAGCCGGACGTACGGTATTGGCTGTCGTATGTACTGCACCAGACACCAGGCCATCAACCTGATCCAGCGCCAGCATCATGGTGCCCAGTACAACCGTATCTTGTAATTGCTCACGTGCTTGAAGTTCGTTGAGTTTGCCTTTGCGCAGTTCAACCATTTTCTCCACATAATTTTCGCGAATCAGGTCGGGATCAATAATTTCCAGATCGATTGGCAATTCAATATTACGGGCTTTGGCAACTTCGAACACTGCTTCCGGTTTGGCTAACAGGATACAGTGCGCTATACCGCGAGATTGGCAGATTGCAGCGGCTTGAATAGTACGCGGCTCATCACCCTCAGGCAGGACAATGCGTTTTTTCGCGGCAATCGATTTCTGCACCAGTTCATGGCGGAATGCAGAAGGGGACAGGCGTGGTTTGTAAGAACCATTGATCAACTGCGCAATCCATTCTTCATTCAGATGGCTGGACACAAAACGGGTCACCTGTTCCGCGCGTTCGGTATCATCACATGGAATTTCATTGCTTAAATTCGCCAGGTTTTGCGCTGTTTCAAAAGTGCTGAGTGGCGTATGTAGAATAGGCAGACCATGTTTGATCGCGGTCTGGCAGAACTCCAGTACCGCTGCATTTGGCTCATAATGTTCAGTCAGTACTAGACCGGCCAAAGGAATACCATTGCTGCTGGCCAAGCTACTTGCCAGCAACACATCAATACGGTCTGATGCGCTGATGATCAGTTCACCTGCGACGAATTTATGCAATTCATGTTCAATATTGGATGCAATTAAACTGCTATGTAACACACGGCGCTGTTTGGCTTCACCCTGGTTGATCCATTCTGCTGAAATATGGGCGGCCAGATCGGAAATACGTGGCACACTTAAAGTATTGCTGAATGGCACCAAGCCAATTACTGGAATCTTTTCAGAACCAATGTGTGGATAGGATTTTTGAATATCGGCGGTAAATTTATTGGTATCGCTGATCAGGCGTAAGCCTGGATCAATGGTGACTGGAATCTGTGCTGAATCTTCTGGTAGGCCTTTGGTGCGCATAAACAGGACACCCGCGATCCGGCTCAAAGATGAACCACCCAAGTAACGCAATTGGCTTTCCACTTTTTCAGCTGCGATTTCAGGCTGGTTAATATCCGCGTTGCTAACGATCACCACTTTGGCATCCAGTGCCTGAGCCAGTGCTGCATTCAAGCTGGGTGCAAAGGTATCACGGCTATTCGGCACCAGTCCTTCAACAATAATCAGGTCATGGTTCTTGGCAACCTGACGATGCAGCCGTACCGCATCTTCAAGTAATTCGTCGGTTTCACCCAAATTGAAACGCTGGATCAGGCTCTCATAAGCAAGTGGTTCAACCGTCTCGCTTTGGGTTAAATGACGATATAATGTCGTAGTGCGATCATTTTCCTGAGTCTTTTCCTGTGAAAAGGGTTTAACAAAACCGGCTTTTACACCTTGGCATTCCAGTGCATAAATCAGGCCTAAGCATGCGGAGGTTAAACCAACACCTTCCCCTGTTGGAACTAATAGAATGGTCTTCATAGCGTATTCAAATATCTAAAATTAAAAATAGAAGGTATAGGAATCCTACGCCTGCTTAAGCAAGCGCAGCCTCAGGTTCAGACTTTTTTACAGTCGTGTTCTCCACTTCCTGCTCAACCACGTGCTGGGTTTCTTTAGCAATACGGCCTTCTTCATCGGTAGGCACGACCCAGATTTGTGGGCCTGTGCCGTTGTCGATACGGCCTTCAGTACCGCGCTTTAATGCATTGTTGGCTTCTTTATCCAGATTAAAGCCGAAGTGTGGCAGGTAAACCATGGTTTTTTCACGAATATATGCTGAGTTTTCACCAATACCACCAGTGAAGAACAGGCCATCCACACGTGGCAGGCCACAGCTCAATGCAGCTAGTGATTTTGCTAGGCGGTAGCAGAATACTTCAATCGCCAGCGTTGCATCTTCATTGCCATTTTCAGACGCTTCAATCAGGGTACGCATGTCATTTGACAAGTTGTCGGATAAACCGAGCAGGCCACTTTCTTTGTTCAGCATACGGTCGATTTTATAAACGTCCCAGCCCAGGTTAGCTGCCAGGAAGCTGTGCAGGCTTGGATCAACATCACCACTACGGGTACCCATGACCAGACCTTCCAGTGGTGTGAGACCCATTGAGGTATCCATACTTTGGCCATTCCAGATCGCACAGGTCGAGCTACCATTGCCCAAGTGTGCGGTTAACCAGCCGCCTTGCTTGAAGCTACCTGCCAGTTCAGAACCACGTTCAGAAACATAAGCATGGCTGGTACCATGGAAGCCGTAACGACGTACGCCAAAGTCTGTATACAGGAATTTTGGCAGGGCATAGCGGTAAGCGTGTGCTGGCATGGTTTGGTGGAACGCGGTATCAAATACCGCAACCTGTGGCAGATCCGGGAACAGACGCTGGGTTGCTTCAATCCCGATCAGGTGAGCCGGGTTGTGTAAAGGTGCAAGAGGCGTTGCCTCACGAATTTTTTCAATGATTTCGTCAGTAATTAGTTCAGCTTTGGTCAGGCTGCCGCCGTGTACCACACGGTGACCAATCGCATCCGGTTTGTAGTTCGCAAGACGTTCCAGACCAACTTCCAGCGCTTTTTTGTGATCTGCAAAAGGAATATGAATATCGACTGGTTGGTCGCCGACAGTCACACCTTTAATACGGGCATTTTCAGTGCCTAAGTTTTCAGCTAAGCCGTGAATACGGAAGTTCTGTTCTTCAAGTAATAAAGCAAACTTGATCGAAGAAGAGCCACAATTAATAACTAATACTGATTTAGACACGATTGTTTACCCGATATTCTAATTAAAATTCTCATCCATTAAGTTGACCTGCTTGCGAGCAAAAAAGCGATGCAATTTAGATCAGTGATGATGTTTTAACATGCGGATTTTTTCTGTCCTAGATAGACTTTAGGTGATTAGACTTAAGCACTATCGATCATTCAAACAATTATAATTAAAATTTATCAGTTCATCGTTTTCATTTATGAATAAAATAGTACCTCATCCCGCGTAGTTTCATCTTGATCCAAATCTGAGAATTCTCCAAGTTTTTGCCAACTGAATACTTTGTTATAGTTTATACAAAGAATTGGTGAAAATATAAACAGACTACAAATGAATAAAGATAATCCTTATAAAATGTGACCCATGGGGTCAGTTATTGCGAGCTATCAATTTTCTTGCATTGATAAAAACAGCCCATTGAAAGGGCTGTTTTTCATTTGCTGAATTATTGGCGAATCTGACCGTCACCAAACACCACCCATTTCTGGGAAGTCAGGCCTTCCAGTCCGACTGGACCACGGGCATGAATTTTGTCGGTGGAAATACCAATCTCTGCGCCAAGACCATATTCAAAGCCATCGGCAAAACGGGTAGAGGCATTGATCATCACGGAGCTGGAATCCACACCTGCCATGAATTCACGGGCAATACTGTAGTTTTCCGTGATGATGGCATCGGTATGATGTGAACCATACTTGTTGATATGTTCAATCGCTTCTTCCACGCCAGAAACGACCTTGACTGCCAGAATCGGGCCAAGATATTCGGTATACCAGTCTTCTTCTGAAGCAGTTACAACCTGATCCCCCAGAATACGGCGAGTTTCGGCACAGCCACGCAGTTCGACCTGTTTTCCCTGATACAGTTCAGCGACACGTGGCAGGAATTCGGCAGCTACTTTCTCATCGACCAGCAGGGTTTCCATGGCATTACAGACACCATAGCGATGGGTCTTGGCATTTAGTGCAATTGGTAATGCCTTGAGTAAGTCCGCTTGTGCTTCGACATAGACATGGCAGTTACCATCCAGATGCTTGATCACCGGTACACGTGCTTCATTGGTAATACGTTCGATTAGCCCTTTACCGCCACGTGGCACGATCACATCAACGTATTCTGACATGGTAATCAAATGGCCGACTGCAGCACGGTCTGAAGTCTTGATGACCTGTACTGCAGCTTCTGGTAAGCCAGCGACCTGCAAGCCATGCTGAATCGCAGTGGCAATCGCTTGATTGGATTCCAGTGCTTCTGAACCACCACGTAGGATAATTGCATTCCCGGATTTCAGTGCCAGCGATGCAGCTTCTAAAGTTACGTTCGGGCGTGATTCGTAGATCATGCCGACCACACCGAGCGGCACACGCATTTTACCCAGCTGAATGCCGGATGGACGGTAAGCCATATCGGTGATTTCACCAATCGGATCGACCAGACTGATCACGTCATTCAGGCCTTGCAGCATACCTTTGAAACGTGCGGGAGTCAGTTCTAAGCGATCCAGCAGGGCACTGTCAAGATTGTTCTGGTGCGCTTTCGCCATATCAATCTGATTGGCAGCCAGAATTGCAGCTTCGCTATTTTTTAAAGCCGTATAAATTGCTGACAGGGCATTGTTTTTGGTTTGGGTGGACGCACGCGCCAAGACACGTGAAGCCTGACGAGCCTGCTGTCCTACCGTTTGCATATATTGTTCAATAGACTCTTGCATAGCGGTTTGATCACTTAGAAATATCTACCCGATATTAACAGTCTGTGGCGGGACAATGAAGTCCACTGTCAAAATTTCATGTGGATTTACAATAGCTAAACATTTTGAAATTGTTTTTATGGACAAAAGCAGACAAGCGGTTGCCAGATCAGTTGCTTGTGAAAAGCCGCTCTGTATAGAATGATTGCCAGCGACATTGATGTCAAATTACATAATAAATAAAGAGAAAGGCAGATTTTCAGGATTTTTTAAGCTGATCCTGAAAACATGACATCTCTCGATAATTGCTTGCACAATAAAAATAAGCAAGGACGGAGGAAAGGAATATGAATTCCATTATCCAGATGGATCACCCGAGCACTGATCAACCGAGCCATTATGACTTTTTTGATCTTTACGATAAAAACAGTTTCAAACAGCCACCACGTACTACCTGGATGGATGGCTGGAAAATTGAATATATGGCAATTGCCCGTCCAGACACGCTGCACATGACCCCAATGGTCATTATTGGGGGTGCATTCCAGAATTTTAATTCCTATAAATACTGTGTTGAGCAGCTGTTCGATGCGGGTCCGATTATCCTGATTGACCTGCCTTCAATGGGTGCCAATAAGCAGATTACCAATGTCGACACAGGTGTCTCTGCTGGAACGCTGGAATTAGAAGAATTGGCTGGCATGTTGGGGCGTTGGCTGGAACAGATGCATTTACCTAAAGTGGCGGTGCTGGGGATGTCACTCGGCTCTGTGGTTGCTTCCTGTCTGGCAAATCAACGTCCGGAACTGGTCGATCGCATGATCCTGATGGGTGTAATGCAGAAGACCCGTAAGAGCTGGCGTATGCTGCTGGAGGAGTCTCTACACCTGATGAAAGAAGGTCGGATGGATGAATTTGGTCAGGCAGTGATTCTGTATCTGGTCAATCATGCCCGCCTGACGGAAACCAAAATGTCACCAACAGCAAAACGCCTGTTCTTTAGACAGATGGCAGAATTTACCGAGACAGAGCAGGATCGTTATGACATCAACTGTAACCGTCTGCTGCGTCTAACCAATGTACCTATTCCACAATGCAAGGTGCTGGTCGCGTGTGGTCAGTATGACAGCTTTACCTTGCCACATGAAAATGCCAACTTTGCCCTGCAGTGTCCAGATATGCAGTACGCCCAAATTGCGGGGGCGGATCATGTGCCACAGTTGCAACGCCGTAAGGAAACCATGCATTTATTTGCCACATTCCTGCGAGATGAACCGATTGATCAGCTGGAAGGCATTATTCCATTTACCCGTGAACAGATGCAGCAAATTGAACGCCGTGGCGAAGAACGAATTCCAGTACAAACTCCGGAACGTTTTTTGAGTCACCGTCATTCTGATTTACGCCTAGATGCAACCATTGTGGATTTGAGTTTCTTTGGCGTATTGCTGGAACTGGATGCAGCTCAGGTTCAGCAGGCAATTCAGTATCCACGAGATTTAGCGCTGCATTTGGAAGATGAAGAAGGAGAGTTCAAAATTGAATGCCTGATCTTTGAACATACTGAGAATCAGATCCGTGCCCTGTTCAAGCATGGCAGTTTTGATGTGGCAGATCGTTTGTTGCGTTTTGTACGTCATCAGAAAGCGATGCTAGAAGCGCCATCCTTTGATGCCGTGGTTTAATCAAGGCTCCAAATAATAGAAATAAAAAACAGCGGATTAACCGCTGTTTTTTTTAGTCGCATGAATCATCCAGACCAGATCACCGAGATGTTCATCTTGCTCGATAATCGGGTTTGGCTGACGAGGTTTAGCAAAATAACGCTGTGGCTGTTGAATCTCTACGTTAGCAAAACCTGCCTGCTGGCAGAACTGCTGCAATTCCTGCGGTGACTTAAAATGAAAGGTAAAGGCACTGCGGGACATAAACTTCAGTAAACGGCTGCAGGCCCAGATAAAACTGGCCAGACGGTTTTTGACCGGTTCAGGATAAATATCACTGAGGTAATGAATCTCCGGGAAGCGTTGCCCATATTCTGCAATACCTTTTAATAAAGTCTGCAATAGGTCTTTATCAAAGTAGTTAATCAGGCCTTCACTAATCACCACCAATGGCTGTTCGGGATCAAAGACCTGAAAAATATTAGCCAGTTCTTCACTAAAAATATCGGCGGTCAGTACTTCGGGTGCATCCTGATCTAGTGCTTTTAGCGCCTGGGTTTTGATCTTGGCCATATCGGGGAGATCTAGTTCACGATAATTGATCTCCGGGAATTTCTGTCTGAAATTCCAGCTACGCGGTGACAGGCCACAGGCAATTTCTAGCACTTGTAGTTTTGGGTGTTGCTGAATCAGTTGACACAGATGTTCGTCAATCATCTGATGGCGCTGACGCAGGGTAGTCCGCATACTACCACCGACGTGCTTTTCAGCCCAGGTTTCCAAAGGGTGAACCAGCGCGGCAAGAAATTTTCCCCGGCCTGTGGCAAAAACTGGATGTGAGATGCCCATCTGGTACCAGATATAACCGGTGTAATGCGCGGTAAAAGAAATATGGCGATGCTGTGAAAGTTGTGCTGACATGTCATCCTGACCTTGTTGTTATTGTATTGATTTTTATACAAAGACATCATAAACAAAAAGGAACACCTTGTGGTGTTCCTTTTGTCGTATTTTCAGCAATTCGTTGGATAAGAAAACTTAAGCAAACTGGTTTTTAAATGCAGTGATTTCGTCACGCACCTGACACCATTCATCACCTAGGTCTAATACTTCACCGACCTCTATCTCAGGAATGCGGCCACGCATGCGTTCCAGGCGTTCCTGATTGGGCAAAGGTAGGTCGACAATACCTTCTAATGCCACACATTGTGCCACACGGTCATTACAGACCAAGCCCATATCACAACCTGCATTCAGCGCGGCTTGAATACGGGCATCAGCGCCACCAGCCACACAAGCGGCTTGCATGCTCAGGTCATCCGAGAACAGGACGCCGTCGAAACCAAGCTCCTGACGTAAGACTTTCTGAATCCAGAATTCCGAGAAACCAGCCGGATTTGGATCGACTTGGCTATAGATGACATGCGCTGGCATGAGGGCATCTAGTTGAGGTTGTAGCTGGATAAAGGTCTGCATGTCTTTTTGCTGGATTTCTTCATAACTACGGGTGTCCACGGCAGCAGCCACGTGCGAATCAGCCTTAACAGAGCCATGACCCGGGAAATGTTTACCGGTGGAGGCCATGCCGGCGCGTTTCATACCTTTGAGGAAAGCACTTGCAAGTGGAATAATGTCCTGGATACTCTTAGCAAAGCTGCGGTCACCGATCACATCACTGATATCATTCAGATCCAGTACCGGAGCAAAACTGAAATCGATACCAACCGCCAGTACTTCGGTTGCCATCAACCAGCCACATTTTTCAGCAAGCTCTAAAGCACGTTCTGGTTCAGCCTGATACAGCTCACCAAAACAGCCCATGGCAGGAAGTAGGGTAAAGCCTTGTTTGAGGCGCTGAACGCGGCCACCTTCCTGATCCACAGCAATCAGAATATCTGGACGAATCTGGCGCATATGATCGGTCAAAGCACGAACCTGAGCCGGGGATTCAATATTGCGACCAAACAGAATTACCCCGCCAACCTGCGGAGCCTGCAGCAATTCAATATCTTCCTGGGTAAGTTGAGTGCCAGCGATGTCGAGCATCAATGCGCCAATCATATGCAGTGTCCATATTCGTATTTTTCAGCGGAAACAATACCTGATTTCTGCAATCTTTTGCTACACTTTAGCTGTACAGAATATGATAAAACTACACAACATAAACTTATTAAGTTGTTTAAGATCGCGAATACCTTCATTTTTGATCGGAAAACGACACAGTTAAATTGGTCAGGCGACCAAGGAAGTACGAACTATTTATGAAACTTCAAACAGTAGCTTGCGCAGTTGCGATTGCGACAGGCGGATTCTTTTTTACCCATGTGGTAAGCGATGCGATTGCTGCTGAAAAATCAGAAGTCACCAGCAAAGCCATACAACCTACTCAAGAACAAGCGCTTGTATCCAGACAGTTGGCTACATTGGTCGACCGTCAGCATTATTTGAATTTGCGTCTGGATGCGCAAACCTCACAGCGTATTTTTGATTTCTATATTGATAGTTTAGATGCGGAACACAGCTTGTTCCTGGCATCAGAAGTTGAAGATTATAAAAAACGTTATGGCGCCAATTTTGGTGCCAACCTAAAAGCCGGCAATTTGACAGGCCCATTTGAAATTCATGCGCATTATCGCGATCGTCTGAAACAGTTCTATACCTTCATGCTAGAAGAGCTGAAAAAGCCACAAAACCTGCATCAGACCAATGTGTATATCGATACCGATCGTGAGAAGGCGCCTTTCTTTAAGACTCAAGCCGAGCAGCGTGCCTACTGGTCAAAAATGCTGGTATCGCAGCTGATCAATCTGACCATTAGCAAAGAAGAAGAACTGGCGAAGCAGAAAGCATTGAAAGCCAATCCGGAACTGGCCAATGGCCAGGATCTGGCAGGCCCTGAAGACTTGACTCCGGTACAGACCCTCACTAAGCGTTATACTCGTCAGTTAGAACGTCTCAGCCGGATCAAGAGTGATGATGTGTTGGACAAGACACTGAATGCGATGATGCTGACTTATGATCCACACAGTAATTACTTCCCGCCTGTGGATGCGATGGAGCTGAACCGTCAGACTACTTTACAGCTTGAAGGCATTGGGGTGTCGATTCGTCCGGAACGGGGTAATGAAGACTACACCAAGATTGAAACCATCGTTGAAGGTGGCCCAGCCAGCAAATCTGGTCAGGTAAAATCTGGTGACCGCATCATTGGTGTTGCGCAAGATGGCGAAGCTATGGTGGATGTCATCGGTTGGCCAAGTAATGAGATCGTCGGCCTAATCCGGGGTAAACGTGGTACGAAAGTGACTTTACGTTTGCTGGGTCCAGGTGCCAGCCTGAGCCAGGCGCGTAATGTGACCATTACCCGTGACGTGATTCAGGAAGAAGATGCTGGTGTTCGTACCCGTGTGGTTGAGGTCCAGCGTGATGGTAAGAAACATCAGTTTGGTGTGATTGAAATACCATCTTTCTATCTGAACTACCGTGCCCGTCGTGCCGGTACGGACTATCGTTCAGTATCTGAAGATACCAATAATGCACTGAAAGAACTGTCTGCTAAGAATGTAGAAGGAATTCTGATCGACCTGCGTAATAACCCGGGTGGTTCACTTGAAGAAGTGGCACGTATGTTGGGACAGGTGATCAAGTCCGGTCCTGTGGTACAGATTCGGGATGGCAACGGTAATGTCAGCGTCTTTGAAGATGATGATGGCGGTGCACAAACGTATGCCGGTCCATTAGCCGTATTGGTAAACCTGGCTTCTGCGTCAGCAAGTGAAATTTACTCGGCAGCGATTCAGGACTATGAACGCGGGATTGTGATTGGCAGTACCACCACAGGAAAGGGAACTGCACAGGTTCAGTTAGACAGCTTGGCCTATGGCCAGGCCACGCTGACCCAGCGTAAGTTCTACCGGATTACTGGGGGAAGTACCCAGAATAAGGGTGTGATTCCAGATATTAAGCTGGTGGATATCTATAACGAAGAGTTTGGTGAGCGTAAGGCTAAAAATGCGCTGCAATGGGATACCATTCCAACGGCACCATTCAAGCGCGAAGGCGAGGTGCAGAAATATGTCCCTGATTTGGTGAAGAGCTCACAAGTTCGCGTCAATCTGGATCCGCAGTTTAAATATCTGGAACAGCGTAAAGCCATTCAGAAAAAGACTGATGATCAGAAACGCCTGGTGCTGGATCTGAATCAGCGTAAGGCTGAGCTGGCTGAATTGGAACGCAGAACCCTGGAAGCTGAAAATGCCCGTCGTGCAGCAACAGGTTTAAAACCTTATGCCAACTGGGAAAGCTATCAGGCTTCTCTGGATGCAATGATCGAGGCACGTGCCAAGATGAAGGCGAAAGAGCGTCCACAATTGCCAGAAGAGGAAGCATTCATCACTGAAGCGGCACATGTATTGCTGGACTATGCGCGTTTGCAAGGAAAAGCAAAGTAATTTTTTACTTTCACTCATGACTTTAAAACAGCCTGCAATTGCAGGCTGTTTTTCTAGGTTTTGTTGAAAATTGGTAAATTAAAAAATATTTATTTTGATTAAGAATATGATTTATTTAGTTGAAATTTATAATATTGTGATAAAGATCTATGATTTTATAGACAGTAGATGGTTTTAACCATTTGCTAAAATATGAAACACTTTTAATATATATTCAATTTTCGATTTTATCTTTACCACACAAGGTTAGTAAAACGACGGTTTTGTTGTGCTTTAAATTATTGTAGTTTTAAGTGTTTATAAATTAAAAATCTTAACGGTTAATTCTGACCCAGGGTATATGGGGTAAACAACGTTTTTTGGATACCCTTACATTAGGCTGATAAAAATGCAGGTAGGCTTAAACAGGTTGGTAAAGGAAGCCTATACGGAATGATATATGATTCATGTGCATTATGACATTAATCTGGTAATAGGCTCGATTTTCGTCGCGCTATTGACCTGTTACTTTGCGATTTCCATTGAACAACTGCTTTTCCGTAACGCGCCTCCCAGATTTGAAAAGTTAGTGCTGGCTGCAAGTGGTGCCATTCTTGGTCTATCGATCTGGGCCATGCATTTTGTTGGCATGAGTGCCAGCCATATGCCCGCAAATGCTTATTTCAGTACTGGCTTGACGGTTGCCTCATATGTGATTGCCTTTATTGCTTCAATCTTTGCCATTTGGCTGACAACGCGACCAACCTTACCTTTCGCACGCTTGATTCTGGGGGCTGTGTTGATGGGGCTGGGCATTGCCGGCATGCACTATACCGGGATGATGAGTATGGTCGTGCAAGGACATATCATCCGCTATGATTCTTTACTGGTCATCTGTTCAATTCTGATTGCGATCAGTGGTTCAGGTCTGGCTTTCTGGATGCTATTTAAGAACCGTGAGCTAGCTCGCCGTAGTATCTGGGTCAAGGCCAGTGTGGCACTGATGCTAACCCTGACGATTGTTGGCATGCATTATACAGGGATGGCAGCCAGCAGTTTTCATTCAATCGGGGGGCATGACATGGTCGAAATGACCATGCTGGAACGAGAATTACTGATTACTGTAGTATTCACCACCTGTCTGGTTCTGGTGGCAGGCTTCAGTGTCGCGATGCTGGAACAACGTCTGGAACAACGCAGCCGCCAGTTAGCACAAGCCAACAAAGAGCTGGCCAACCAGGCAGTATTGGACAATCTGACCAAACTGCCAAACCGGCTCTATTTATCGGAATATGCCCATTTCCTGTTTAACGATCATCAATATCGTAATGCGCAATTTGCCTTTCTCTATATTGATCTAGACCGCTTTAAAGCGGTGAATGATGTATTTGGTCACCATGTCGGAGACCAGTTACTGATTCAGCTAGCCAACCGGATTCATACACTCCTCAATGATCAATCGAAATTGTTACGTATTGGCGGCGATGAGTTCCTGTTGATTATGGAAAATGTGATGCCTGAGGAAGCGGCCAAACTTGCCGAAGATATTCTGCATACCATTCAGGAAAGTTTCTTGATCATTGGTAAATCGATCAATATCTCAGGCAGTATCGGAATTTCACTCTTTCCTGAGCATGGAGAAAATGTTCAGGACTTATTGATTAATGCCGATGCAGCCATGTTGGCTTCTAAAAATCAGGGACGGAATACCTATTCTTTCTTTAATTTTAGTGAGGAAGAGAAGGAATCTAGAAGCCAGAGTGAACTGATTAATGACTTGTATAAAGCGGTCGACGCGCATCAATTTGAACTCTATTACCAGCCTAAGTTTCGTGCTGATAACTTGGAGATTTGTGGAGTTGAAGCCTTAATCCGCTGGCAGCATCCGACCTTGGGTTTATTGTCTCCAATTATGTTTATTAAGGGTGCGGAAAAAACCGGTCTGATTATTCCGATGGGTTATTGGGCATTAGAAGAAGCCTGCAGACAAATTCAGGAATGGGAACAGCAAGGCAAGAATTATTTCCCGATTGCGGTGAATCTATCAGCAGTGCAATTTGAGCATAAGAACCTGTTTAAAAACTTAGAAGAACTGCTGGCACGTTATCAGATTAATCCTAAGCATCTGATGATTGAAATTACAGAATCGACCGCGATGCATCACATTGATTCTACGATCCGCACTCTAGAGCATTTGCGTGATATGGGCATTCAGCTGGCGATTGATGACTTTGGTACCGGACATTCCAGCTTCCTGTATCTGAAAAATTTACCTGTGAATGAATTAAAAATTGATAAGGAATTCATTCAGGGACTGATCGCAGATTCCAAAGAAGAAATGATTCTAGAAAGTATTATTCATCTCGCGATCAAACTCGGATTAAAGGTGACGGCAGAAGGGGTAGAAACCCAGTCTCAGGCAGATATTCTGGCGCGTTTAGGTTGTGAACAGTTACAAGGTTATCTGCTCAGTCGACCAGTGCATGTTCAGGAGTTGCGCGCAACCGCAACTGCTATAGCACCCTAATCTGATAGAAAATTTCAAACAGCCCCTTAATCCAGGGGCTGTTTCATTTGGATTGCCAGCATTTCCGCTTTGGCACATTTGATCTCATTTGCAGACAAAGATAGAGCTACCCAGATTTTACGGTCTTCAATTTTCATCAGTTCACCTGTGAGTGTAATTTCGGTATTAACCAGGACCGGTCGAATAAACTGAATATTCAAATTACCAGTCACACAGCGAACCAAATTCTCGTTTCCATCAAATTTAATCCCAAGCGCATGACTTTTAAAAGCAGCGGCAGTAGCTGTACCATGACAGTCGAGTAGGGAAGCAATCAGACCGCCGTAGAGATGATCGGGAACGCCCCCAGTATAGTGTGCAGCTGGCTGAATATGGGAGATCGTACGTACCGGAAATTCTTCCCAATAACTTTTTAGTTGATAACCATGTAGATTGTTACGGCCACAGCCATAACAATGAGTATAGGGTTCTGCATACAAGTTCTGAAAGGCGATCTTTTCCATTTTGATCCTAAATTGAATGAATCCGCTTCTTTAAATATTGGATATATTAATCTCTGAAATTAAAAATGATTTCTGTCTATTTGCCTATTCTCTAAAAGTCCAACCTCCTTATTTCATATTGTTTTTAGATTTTTATTTCCTGCGTGTGAAGTTTTTGATTGTATAAAGTCCTGTTACTGCGGAATAAGCACGGCATTTAGAAATTCTGCTACAATATCGCCAATTTTTCATATTGATCGAACTTGATCTTTTGCACTGCGGTCTGCAGTAGGTATTTTCCATGAGCTTTAAACAAGAGTTGGCGGCGCAGGTCGCGCAGCGACGTACATTCGCGATTATTTCCCACCCCGATGCCGGTAAAACTACCATGACAGAAAAATTGCTGTTATGGGGCCAGGCGATCCAGGTTGCCGGTATGGTAAAAAGCCGTAAATCTGATCGTGCGGCAACTTCGGACTGGATGGAAATGGAAAAGGAACGTGGGATTTCGATTACCACTTCGGTCATGCAGTTTCCGTACAAGGACAAGATGATCAACCTGCTGGACACTCCAGGGCACGAAGACTTCTCGGAAGATACTTACCGTACCCTGACTGCGGTGGACTCTGCATTGATGGTGATCGATGGTGCAAAAGGTGTCGAAGAACGTACCATCAAATTGATGGAAGTGTGTCGTATGCGTGACACACCAATCATTTCTTTCGTCAACAAAATGGACCGTGAAATCCGTGAGCCTTTAGAGCTGCTGGATGAGATCGAAAATGTCCTGAAAATTAAATGTGTGCCAATTACCTGGCCGTTAGGTACTGGTCGTGATTTCGCGGGTGTATATAACCTGCTGGAAGAAAAATTCTACGTGTACAAGCCAGGTTTTGGTTCAGTGATCACCGATATCGAAGTGCGTGATGGTTATGACCATGCCGACCTGCGTGAAAAAGTTGGTGAGCTGGCTTGGGCGGCTTTTGAAGAATCGCTAGAGCTAGTACAGATGGCGAATGAGCCACTGGATCGTGAAGAATTCCTGGCAGGCCGTCAGACCCCAGTACTATTTGGTACGGCATTGGGTAACTTTGGGGTGGACCATGTGCTGAATGCGTTTAGTGAATATGCGCCAGCACCAAAAGCGCACCCTACTCAAAACCGTAAAGTTGAAGCGACTGAGGAAGGATTTAGCGGTTTTGTTTTCAAGATTCAGGCCAATATGGATCCGAAACACCGTGACCGTATTGCCTTTATGCGGATCTGTTCAGGTAAATATGAAAAAGGCCTGAAAATGAAGCATGTGCGTTTGGGTAAAGATATACGTATCAGCGATGCACTGACTTTCCTGGCGGGTGACCGTCAGCATCTGGAAGAAGCATGGCCGGGTGATATTATCGGTTTGCATAACCACGGTACTATCCAGATCGGTGATACTTTTACTTCAGGTGAAGATCTGCACTTCACGGGTATTCCTCACTTCGCACCGGAAATGTTCCGCCGTGTACGTCTGAAAGATCCTCTAAAATCCAAGCAGCTGCAAAAAGGCCTGAAAGAGCTTTCTGAAGAAGGTGCGACTCAGGTGTTTATGCCACAAAACAGTAACGACCTGATCGTCGGTGCCGTGGGTGTGCTGCAGTTCGAAGTGGTGGCATACCGCCTGAAAGAAGAATACAAGGTGGATTGTATTTACGAACCGGTGAGCATCAACACGGTTCGTTGGGTGTCTTGTCCAGATGAGAAGAAATTTAACGAATTCAAGAAAAAAGCCCATGACCAGCTCTCTGTCGATGGTGGTGGTCATTTGACTTATCTGGCACCAAGCCGCGTCAATCTGCAGTTGATGCAGGAACGTTATCCAGACATCATTTTCCGTAATACACGTGAACACTAAGTTTTAAAATCTTGTAAATCTAAAACAGCTTCTTCGGAAGCTGTTTTAATTTGTGCTACATTCACTTATCTCTTCAAATTTTATTGTCTTATGAAACGGAGTCATGCAGTTCTACTGGGTTCAGCGATCAGTTTAAGTCTGTTGCTGAGTGCCTGTGATCAGAAAAAAACAGAACCAGAAAATAAACCACAGCAACAGGCAGAAGTGGTGCCGAAAGTAGAAACAGAAGATGTGCTGCCTTATTTGAATATTCAGGAGCAGCCAGCCACAATAGCAGTGCCATTTTGTGAAACTAAGAACTGTATTGATCTGGATATTCAGACCTTAAACACGGTTGATCCCTGGATTAACCAGTGGATTGAGCGCAAGCAGGCGCTTGTGATTCAGGATCAGATTGAGGTCAAAGAAAAACAGGACCTGAGCCTGCAGCAAGCGGTGAATGTCTATGTGAAAAAATCGGATGCCTGGCAGGAACAGCTGAAACTGAACAAGGCCTACCAACTGGCGATGTATACCCGGATTCCGTATCAGCGGAATCAGTATGTGCTGATGCAGATTGGTGTAGATACCGATCAGGAAAATATCAAAGTGAAGGAACGCTATTACTTCTTTGTCGCAGATCGCCGTAGCCAGAAAAATCTCACAGCCTTAGATATTATTAATCCGCAGCAACGTGTGGCGATGGATAAAATTGTTCAAGAGGCTTATGCCAAATGGCTGAAAGACAATGAGAAAGAAGTACAGCAAAATGCTCCCAAAAAATTGTATTGGGGACAGGCGGACTGGTTCTTTGATCAGGAAGGTATCGGCCTGCATTATCGTGGTGGCGAGATTGTCAAGGAGGCGAAACAACTTGATATTTACCTAACCCAAGAACAAACACAACAGGTCTTGAAAGCTGATGTATATCAGCATATGTTCTAGGACGAATGCCCAATTTGGGTGAAATGTGATGTACAAAAAAAGGTTATGTAATGCCAAAATATAACAAGATATTCGGCCTCTCTTTGCTAGCGACAGCAATCTTACTGAGTGCCTGTCAGCCGCGGGAAAAGGAAGCTAAGGAAGTGACTCCACCTGAAACGGTACAAACACAGCCTGAAATTGCCCAGCTTAAGGGGCAAACAGAAAAACTGAATCTGGACATCCCGGAATGTGATGGCAAGAACTGCCCGGAAATTAGCATTGAACGCCTGAACAGTAATCAGGCCTTTATCGATCAGTTTATTGATCAGCAAATTCTGGCAAGGCTGCAAGGTGTATTGAATGCTGATGCGATTGCTCCTGCCAAGGTTGAAGTCGCCAGTGAACCCGAAGCTGATGAAACTCCGGCTTCAGATGCTGCACCGAAACCACAATTAAGTGCACGCCAGAAACTAGAGAAACAGTCACAACCGTATATGCAGACTTTCCTGAATCTGGATAAAGAGCTGAAAGACCTCAGTGCCAATCACAGTATCAGCCTGATGATCAAGCCGAAAATTCTCAATCCAGGTGCACCATTGGCCACGGTGGTGTTGAACAGTACCCATTATCTGGGCGGGGCACATGGTTCAACTGCACAGAACTATTACAACTTTGATCTGGACAGAAAAAAGCTGGTCAAACTGGACGATATTATTCTGCCAAATAAGAAAGCCCAGCTCGAAGCTAAAGCCCATGAGGTCTTTAAAACCTGGGTGATTGATTCGCAACTGGCGACTGATATCAAAGAATATGAACAGGCCTGGAAATTTAAGCTCACAGATAATTTTTTCCTGACTCGAGATGGTCTGGCATTGCAATATGCTGAATATGAAATCGGGCCATATGTCGTTGGCCTACCGCGCCTGAATATCCCGTTTAGTGAGCTGGAGGGAATTATTAAACCGGAATATCTGCCGAAAAGTGAACAGGCAGCAGCTTCGGAAGCCAAAGCGAACGCAAAATGACGTTGAAACTGTTTGATACCCATACCCACTTTGATGTTCCCGATTTTGACCATGATCGGGAGCAGCTAGCTTATGCAGCGAAAAAAGCCGGGGTAGAGGGGCTGGTTCTGATCGGCTTTTTACAGCGACGTTTTCAGGACCTGATTCAAACTCAGCATTTTGTGAATAGTTTAGAAAATGCACCACATAGCTATCTAGCACCGGGACTACATCCTTTTTATATTGAAGAACATCAACAGCAACATTTGCAGGCTCTGGAACAGATTTTAAAAACCGAAGACTGTATTGCGATCGGTGAAATTGGTTTGGATACCTTTCTGAAACAGTATAAACAACCGGAAATTTTCCAGAAACAGAAAGACTTTTTTGCTGCACAGCTTGAACTCGCACAGCAATATGACAAGCCGGTTTTGCTGCATATCCGTAAATCGCATGCTGATGTGCTAAAGATATTGAAAGAACATCAATTCCAGCAGGGTGGGATTGCTCATGCCTTTGGTGGTGGAATTGAAGAAGCCAAAGCTTTCATCAAGTTAGGTTTTAAACTGGGAATTACGGGGCAGATTACTAATCCAAATGCCAAGAAATTGCATCAGGTGGTACAAACCGTTGGGGCAGAGCATCTGGTATTGGAAACTGATTGTCCAGACATGACGCCATTATGCTGTCAGCATTCGACTGAACAGCGTACACGGAATACGCCGGTGAATCTGCCTTATGTGCTGCAAGGACTGGCACATAGCCTGCTCATGCATCCAGAGGAGCTGGCGGAACAGCTGTGGCAGAATACCCAGCAGGCTCTAGCATTATCTTGATAGATTTTTGTCAGAAAATAGAGCTGTTTATTTATCGAGAATGAAAAAAAGATGCATTATGCAATTTCTAAAATGTTTCAGACTTGGCATCATGCCTATAAATTATTTTGAGTGAGATTCACATGGCACAAGGACTTTTGGCGGGTAAGCGCTTTCTGATCGCAGGTATTGCAAGTAAGTTATCGATTGCGTTTGGTATTGCACAGGCATTACATCGTGAAGGTGCAGAACTTGCATTTACCTATCCAAATGAAAAATTGAAAAAACGTGTAGATGAGTTCGCTGCACAGTTTGGTTCTGAACTGGTTTTTCCTTGTGATGTGGCAGTTGATGCAGAAATTGAAAATGCCTTTGCTGAACTGGCAAAACACTGGGATGGTTTGGATGGTGTAGTGCACTCGATCGGTTTCGCACCAGCACATACCCTAGATGGTGACTTCACTGAAGTAACCGACCGTGAAGGCTTTAAAATCGCGCATGACATCAGTGCTTACAGCTTTATCGCGATGGCACGTGCGGCAAAACCTTTATTGGCTGCGCGTCAAGGTTGTCTGTTGACCCTGACTTACCAAGGTTCTGAACGTGTCATGCCAAACTACAACGTAATGGGCTTGGCAAAAGCATCATTAGAAGCAGGCGTACGTTACCTGGCCTCTAGCTTGGGTGCGGAAGGGATCCGTGTCAATGCCATTTCAGCGGGCCCAATCCGTACTCTGGCAGCATCTGGTATTAAGTCTTTCCGTAAAATGCTGGATCTAAATGAAAAAGTGGCTCCGCTTAAACGTAATGTGACCATTGAAGATGTCGGTAATGCAGCACTGTTCCTGTGCTCACCATGGGCGAACGGGATTACCGGCGAAATCCTGTATGTTGATGCGGGTTATAACACTGTTGGCATGAGCGCTGAGCTGATGTTAGATGCAGAATAAGTTTTTTAAAAAGACTTATTTCGAGCAAAGAAAACCCCTCAATTGAGGGGTTTTTATGTTTGGAGCATTTGTTTTAAGGCAAAAAAATTTATTTCTTAATAAATACTTAAGCTTACAGATAAATAGACTTGTATATATGATTCAAAAAAAATAAAAATAACTGAAAAATGATCAAGGAAATTCCCATGTTAAGAATACTTAGTTTAACTTTTGTCTGCTTGCTCGGTTTGGTAGTGAATAACAGCGTCATGGCTAAAAGCCTTAGGATGGATATGTATGCCTTAAATTCGAATTATAAAAAATTTCAGAACACGATGGATCCGAAAGTGGCCTTAGAGGCTCTTAGAAAGATGAATGAGGCAGTTTTGGATGCACAGAAGAATACCCTAAAATCCTTAAAAAAAGTGAGTCCAGAAGATCCACAACTGCATAGTTATCATAGTCTATTGGAACAGTTAATTAGTGAGTTAAAGCAGGCCCAAGCTTTAACGGAAGCAGGTCAACTTGAGCAGGCAAAGCAATCAGTGGAAAAGATTGATGCAATTAAAAAACAAGGTCATCAGAACTTTAAATAATACGAAATAAAAAAAGACCGCCATGGCGGTCTTTCTCTTGTTCAGGCTTAAGTGATTAAGCTTGACCTTCAGCTGCAGCAGCTTGCGCACGTTGCATGTTTGCTTCGAACTCAGCATCAAAGTTGATAGGAGTCAGCAGCAGTTGAGGGAAGCTGCCTTTAGTTACCAAGTCATTCACCGCTTCACGCAGGAATGGGAAGAGGATGTTCGGGCAGTACGCGCCAAGGATGTATGGCAAACGTTCTTCTTCAACGCCGTCAATTAGGAAAATCCCTGCTTGAGTCACGTCAACGATAAATGCAGTGTCGCCTTCATTATTTGCTTGTACGACAACTTTCAATGCAACTTCGAAATGAGTTGGATCAATCTTTTCTGCAGAAGAAGACAGGTTGATGTTCAGTTCAGGTTGCCATTGTTTAGTAAAAACTTGTGCCCCAGGTACTTCAAAAGAAATGTCTTTAGTATAAATACGCTCTAATGCCAGTTGTGGTTGAGCTTGTTGTTCTTCACTCATTCTTTAATCCTTAATAATTGAAGTGATAATTAAACCGATTAAGCTAATAATTCGTCGAGTTTGCCTTCACGCTCTAAAGCATAAAGCTGGTCAAAACCACCGATGAATTGATCATTAATAAAAATCTGCGGCACAGTACGGTGATTGGTGCGCTGCATCAAGTCTAGACGAACCTGTGGATCTTCTTTAGACAGATTGATTTCTTTGTATTCCACACCTTTACGCTCAAGGAGCTGTTTTGCACGAATGCAGTATGGGCACACAGTCGTTGAATAGATAATGACTTCAGCCATGAATAAATCTCCTGATCGTAAATTTATTTGCTTTTTACCAGAGGTAAGCCTTGAGCTTTCCAGTTGCTGATTCCGCCATCAAGACGGTAGCTGTCTGCATGACCGACTTGTTGCAGCGCAGAACCCGCCACCTGCCCTAAGTTGCAGATGAATACCAATGGGCGATCCGCAGTTTTTAACTCTTCGAGATGTTTGGTAATTTGGCTGTATGGAATATTGCGGCTACCGCTGATATGACCTTCGCGGAAATCTTTGGCATCACGCAGGTCGATCAGCATGGCATTTTTTGCCTTAACCAGAATCCCCAAAGATTGAGGAGAAATTTTACGACCGTTACGTTGACCTTCGAGAATGAAGAACAAAACTACCAGTATTGCAAGTGCACCAAACAGGAAGGGGTGATTCCCCATAAACTCGAACCAACGTTCCACAATTCACCTAATTACAATTTCAAAAAATTGCCAAGAGTATAGCCTATAAATATGGTGATCAAAATCACCGCTTCAAGGGGCAGGCCTGAAGAATCTTAATTTTTTTGCTGCGCTTCCGTGATTTCATCGATCAGACGTAGATAGCTGTCCAGACGACGCTGCAGGATTTCACTATTTTCCACCGCCTGTTTTAAAGCACAGTTACGTTCATGTTTATGGGTGCAGTTACGGAACTGGCAGTGGCCGAGCAGATTTTCGATTTCTGGAAAACCACTTTGGACTTTGTCTAAAGTTAGATGCCACAGACCAAATTCACGAATCCCCGGAGAGTCGATCAGCGCCGCGCCGTCACCGAATGGAATCAGACGGGTCGAAGTCGTGGTATGCTGACCCAACGCCGAATTTTCAGAAATGATGTTGGTCTTCTGTTCAGCATCCGGCACGATGGCATTGATGAGGGTACTTTTACCGACACCAGACTGACCCACAAAAGCCACAGTTTCATCTTTTAGACGAGCGGTGAGTTCTGACAAATCTGAACCAGACTGGGTTTGCATGACTTCATAGCCCAAAGCTTTGTACTCTTTCAGCATGTCCAGAATTGGATCATTTTCTTGGAGCAGGTCTGACTTATTGAGTACCAGCAGGGTGGGAATATTGGCATCGGCACAGGCCACCAGATAGCGGTCAATCAGACCAGGTGCGGGTTCTGGCAAAGGTGCAAATACAATCACGATCAGGGAAATATTGGCAGCGACCGGCTTGACCTTATGGTAACGGTCAGGACGGGTCAGTAGGGATTTGCGCGGATGAATTGCGGTAATAATGCCAAGACCCGTATTCGGATCAGCCTGCCATTTGACCCGGTCACCGGTGACCAGCAATTCCAGATTGGTGCGGGTATGACAGCGCCAGACGCTGCCCAGCTCGATTTCTTTCCAGAACGGTTCCGGTTCGCCTTCAGCCACTACCGGTTTTTCAGGATGCTGTTCAGGAACCGAGAGTGCCTGGACCTCAAGCTGGCGGCCATAGTGTTGTACGACCAGTCCTTCCAGGTCTTGAGAGGTATCAATCTCTTCCTGACGTGTTTTATGCTGTTTTTGAATACGACGCTGTTGTTGCTCGGTTAAACGACGTTTACGTATTAAAGCCATTCAAATCCTAAAAAAACCATGGGAGCGAGATGGCAAAAATAGCATGAAGCAGGGTGTCAGTTACAGCATTGGGGCGATAAATTTGCTACTATAAATGTTTTATAGCCTAATAAGATTGCACATTTATGAGCAGCACATCGGATAGCCGCCTGATTTGGATTGACCTGGAAATGACAGGTCTAGACACTGATAATGACCAGATTATTGAAGTTGCAACGATTGTGACGGATGACAATTTAAATATTCTTGCCGAAGGCCCGGTGCTTGCCGTTCATCAACCGGACCGTATTTTAAATGCCATGGATGAATGGAATACCCGTCAGCATGGTCAGTCTGGTCTGATTGAACGTGTGCGCCGTAGTAAATTAACTGCACAAGATGCAGAACGAGAAACCATTGAATTCCTGAAAAAATGGGTGAATCCAAAAGTCTCACCAATGTGTGGTAACTCGATCTGTCAGGACCGTCGCTTCCTGCACCGCCTGATGCCGGAACTGGAACAGTATTTCCATTACCGTAACCTGGATGTCTCTTCTGTGAAAGAGCTGGCAAAACGCTGGCGTCCGGAAATTATGAGCGGCCTGAAGAAAAATGCTTCGCACCTGGCCATGGATGATATCCGTGATTCAATTGCCGAGCTGAAATACTATCGTGAATATTTCTTCATTATGAATAAATAGTCCGAACAGTAAAAAAGAGGCGTAAGCCTCTTTTTTATTTGCTTGCAGAAAGTTTCTTGCGATAAAAGTTTTCGCTGCTCTCAAACAATACCCAGGTCAGAAGCACCAACGCAAGATGGGTTTGGGTTTCATATTGATCGAAGACAATCAAAAAGAAGAGTCCCAACGTGAGTAAGCGAATCATGATACTCAAATAATAATTTTTCTGCTTTTTGAAGACCAAGCTATAAAGATAGAGTAGGAACAGCACAACCATCAGGGCAAAAAGGGCGTTAAATAGCATGCTGATCTGACTCCCTTTTTTTTACAGTGATTATTGAAAAAATCGAGTTATTGAAATGATGGTAATTTGATCAAGTCTAAGCTGTTTATGGATGGCATAAGAGTGGTTTTTGAACGGATTTTGTATCTGAATTTTAGTGGCAGTCAACGAGCGGTGAATTTGCTAAAATGCCCCGGTGTTTGATTGTGAAAGATGACCTATGACTGATCTCCTGCAAGATGATGAATATGACCGCCGCTTTGCCGGTGTCGCCAAGATTTACGGTGAGGACAACTTTCATCATTATGAGCAAAGTCATGTGATGGTGATCGGTATCGGTGGGGTGGGTTCCTGGGCCGTGGAAGCGCTGGCACGTACCGGCATTGGTGAGCTGACCCTCGTTGATATGGATGTGGTTGCGGCTTCCAACATTAACCGTCAGTTACCTGCGATGACCACCACACTGGGTCATGAAAAGATTGAAGTGATGGCAGAGCGTTGCCGGGCGATTAATCCTCGCATCAAAGTTAATCTGATTGACGATTATCTCACTCCCGAAAATGTCAAAGAAATTCTGGCAGGGCAGCCGGACATCATTCTGGACTGTATTGATGATGTCAAAGCTAAACTGGTATTGATGCTGCATTGCCGCTTTAACAAGATTCCGCTGATTGTTTCCGGTGGGGCAGGTGGCAAGCTGGATCCACTTAAAATCCGGGTAGCGGACTTATCTAAAACCGAACAGGATCCAATGCTGGCGAAATTGCGCGCTCAGCTGCGTAGTAAAGGCATCTGCAAAAAGCCAAAAGAAAAATTCGGCATTACCTGTGTTTATTCCATCGATAATCCATTTTCCAGTGTCGAGGTGTGTCCAAGTGCGGGCTTACGTTGCGGTGGCTATGGTTCGGCAGTCGTGGTCACTTCCAGCTTCGCTATGGTGGCAGTCTCTGAAGTCCTAAAAAAACTGGATGCCAAGCGAGCTAAAGCCTGATTCAGCAAATAAAAAAAGCACAGTCTCTGTGCTTTTTTTATGTCTACGTTTAGAATGAAATTCATATTTGGATAACAAAAACAAAATTGGGGAACAGCGATGTGGTTCTTACTGGTACTGATTTTGGGGATCGTGGCTTTGGGCATCTGGATGTGGAAACGTCCGGATCCGGTGACACGAGATCAGGCCCGCGCGGTACAACATGACCTGTGGATTGAACAGATTGAGGCACAGCTCAAACTTGCCGATCGCTTGTGTTCGGATACGCAGCAGCCGAATTATGAGCGTGCTTATCAGATCTATCAGGATCTGGCAAAACAGCAGGATCTTCCGCAGGCCTATATGGGCATGGGGCTGATGCAGCTCAAAGGTCAGGGCCGTCCACAAAGTATCGAAAATGCCATCAGTCTGCTGGAAAATGCGTATCGTCTTGGCAGTGATGAAGCCGCCTATCATCTGGGACAAATTTATGATGGCAACCGTTATCAGTGTCTAGATCAGGAAAAGGCGTTGTACTGGTACCGTCATGCTGTAGCACGCGGAAATCTGGAAGCCCAGTACCGAATTACCGAACTCTCTGAACAGGATCATGCTGTGGCCGAACAGCACCGCCTGCAATTGTTGATCCAGAATGCCGAGCAAGGGCATGCGGGATCGCAATATCAGCTGGCACAACATTTTCTGGCGGATACTGCAGCACGAGATTTGAGTCTGGGGATTCATTATCTGTTTCAGGCGGCGCAAAAGGATCATCCGGAAGCCATTCAACAGATTGCTGAGCGGTATGCTCAAGGCAATATCTTGCCGCAGGATCAGGTACAGGCACTACGTTTTATCAAACAGAGCATTAATCTCGGTGATCAGGATGGTTTATACGATTACTATGCCGGTGTGCTACTCGGTACGATTGATGTGGACCAGCGTCAGCGTGTGCTACAGCATTTGCAGCAACAGTCCTATGAGCATAAAGATGCTCAGGCCAAAACATTGCTCGGGCTAGCTTATTTTTATGGCTGGTTTGTCGATAAGAACGAAACTATGGCTTTCCGCTACTGGAATGAAGCGGCCAATAGCCAGTTTATTCCAGCTTTATGCATCATTGCAGCGCTGTATTATGAATCTTATCTGGTAGTACCAGAACCTGAAAAAGCTTTTGGTCTGTATCAGGCTGCATATGAGCTTGACCCACAATATTTCTATAGTCAAATGGGCTTGGCACTATGCTATTTGAATGGCATGGGGACAGTCAAAGATACTGCTAAAGCGACCCAGATGATTCAGCAGATGGCCGAGCAGCATTGGCATATCACAGCCAAGAATGAGGCTGATCTGACTTATGTGGTAGGGCGTTTCTATAGCCAACCAGAATATTCATTACCAACCCGCGAAAAAGCCATTCAATATCTGAATCAGGCAGTGAATAAAGGGTCAGCTGAGGCAGCCTGGTATCTGTATCAGACATTGTCTGGTATCTATCCGGTATTCACTGTAGATGCAGTACAAGCCAAACGTTATCTGCATCAAGCCGCACAATTGGGCCATGCTCAGGCACAAGCGACTTTAGGGGTGATGTACCTGAAAGGTGAAGGTGTAGAAAAACAGGATACCAGCTTGGGTCTAAATTACTTAAAACAGGCAGCTGCGCAGCACAATGATGTTGCTTTAAATGCTTTGGGCGAAGCCTTGGAACAAGGCATTGGTGTAGAAGTGAATCTGGATCAGGCGATTCAGCTTTATCATCAGGCTGCAGCCTTGGCCAATGCCGATGCCTATAGTCATCTGGGACGACTCTATACCAAAGGAATTGGAGTAGAACGTGATGTGGCGACAGCACGTCAATGGTTGGAAAGAGGGGCATTGTTAGGACATAAAGCTTCACAGGAACAGCTGAATAATTTAAATGCCTATCTGCAGATGAAAAACAGTCTGGTATAAAAAATCGCTGCCTAGGCAGCGATTTTTTTATGGAGTGAAATAAACTTATTGTGGCAATTGCTTGATTGGACTACCACCCAATGCCTGCATCAGGGTCACATAAGCGTTGTATTGGCTCTGACGGGTTTGTACCAGATTCAAACGTGCATTCCGTGTGGTTTCCTGTGCATCCAGCAGGTTTTTCAATGCGACCGCACCATTACGATAACGTACTTCTGTCAGACGTTCAGTCTTTTCAGCCAGTTCGACGTTGCGACGTTGCAGTTCAACCTGCTTGCTCAGCTCAGTCCGATTTGACAGCGCATTTTCTACATCAGCAAAAGCTTCGTACATGGTCTGGCGATATTGCAGAATCGCTTTCTCATATTCCAACTCATTAACCTTTAGGTCACGCTTCATGTCATTCCATTGCAGGAATGGCAGGGTCAAACCAGCACCCAGTGTTGCGACCGGATTTTTCAAAGCACTCGATAATGAAGTACTGGTACCGACACCAGTACTTAAGCTGCCCGTTAGATTAATCGATGGATAGTAACTGGCTTTATTGGCATCTTTATTGGCTAGGGCTTTACGCAGGCGCAGCTCAGCAGCATTCAGGTCGGGACGACGTGATAACAGGCTTGCTGGCAGACCGGCTTCAATGGAAGGCAGAGCAATCACCGGCAGGCGTTGAGGTTCTTGAATATTTAGCTGTTGTACTGGCATATTCAGTAACACTGCCAGCGCAGTACGGGTTTCCACGCGTTGCTGTTCAATCTGGCTTAAAGTCGATTGCTGGCTTTGAATGGCCTGCTCGGCTTGGGTCAGGTCTAGCCCTGAAACTGCACCAGCACGATATTGCACGCGAACCAGATCATAGGTTTTTTGTGCAGTTGCCAGGTTTTGCTGAACCACACCATAACGTTCATTTAGATAACCGAGCTGCCAGTACAGTTGCGCCGTCGTACCAATCAGACTTTGCGCAGTGGCTTGCAGGTCCTGTTCAGTTGCCAGTGCTTCCCAGCGCGCTGCTTCAGTCTGGTTTGCCAGTTTGCCAAACAGGTCCAGCTCATAACTTAAGCCCGGATAGCCAATCGAAATACCGCTAGAGCGATCACCGTCGCCATCCAGACTGAACTGATGACCTGTTGAGATACGCGCATCTCCAACACGGATGCCTTGCTGGCTTTGCGTTTGTTTAGCCTGAATCCGTGCCTGTTGCAAGTTAATCCCGGCAACTGCCAGATTGGTATTGCGAGATAAAACTTCCTCGACTAGCGCATTGAGTTGTGAATCCCTAAACAGGGTCCACCAGCGATCCGCCATGACATCGGCATGGACTTTCTGGCTGGTTGCTGCAGTATTGTTCTGGAAACTGCCCGGAACGGCTAAGCTCGGCTGTTCATAAGGTGTTTTCACCACAGCTGCACAACCAACCAGCGAGCTCCCAAGCAGCAGGGCACTGGCAAGTCTGGTTAAATTCATTTGCATATCAGATTCCTTATTCTCGGGAGAGGGCATCAACAGGGTTGAGGCGGGCTGCGTTACGTGCCGGAATAAAACCAAACACGATACCAATCAGGCTTGAGCAGACAAAAGCGGCGACAATCGACGTGGTCGAGTAAGCCATCTGGAAGCTACCACCGGCAAACTTGGTAATTAGCTGACCGATGCCTAAGGAAAGTAGTACGCCCAGAATACCGCCCAGAATACAGACCAGTACCGCTTCAATCAGGAACTGTTGCAGAATGTCACTCTGACGGGCACCAACGGCCATACGTACGCCGATTTCCTGAGTACGTTCAGTCACAGATACCAGCATGATATTCATCACCCCGATACCGCCAACGACCAGTGAAATCACCGCAATCGCGGAGATCAGCAGGGTCATGGTTTGTGTGGTTTGCTGAATGGTTTCACGGATACTGTCGGCATTCTGGGTAAATACGTCCTGTGCACCGTGGCGTTGTACCAGCAGGTTCAGAATCGCATTTTCCGCCGCAGCGCTTGGATATTCGTCCTTAATCCGCACAATGATCTGACGGACATTGGATTGCCCCAGCATACGGCTCATCACGGTGGAATAAGGCAGATATACATTCAGCGTATCATTGCTGCCCATCATGCCGGCTTGTGCATCCACGATGCCGATAATGCGGCTCGGCACACTGCCTAGCAGAATCACCTGACCGATAGGGTTGGAACCATCAGTAAAGAAAGTCTTTTGGGTATTGGTATCAATGACCACATCCTGTGCCTGTTCACGCACGCTTTCTTTGTCAAATGGCTGACCGGATTTAAAGGTCATGCCTTTAACGTAGAAGAAATCTTCACTGACACCATTGACGGTGGTGGAGGCTTCAATTTCTTTAAAACGTCCGGTGACACTGCTATTAACCGAGGGACTGACCCCATCGACATAAGGCTGTTCTGCCAGTGCGTCGGCATCGGCTGGAATCAGGGTCTTGGCCTGGGAGGATCGTGAATTATCCCCGAAGCCCCGGCCCTGGAATACGGTAATGGTATTGGTGCCCAGACTGCTGATATTTTCCAGAATCTGCTTTTGTGAACCATTACCCAGTGCCACTACCGAAACAACCGAAGCAATACCGATGATAATCCCGAGCATGGTCAGGAAGGTGCGCATGCGGTGGGCATTCATGGCCAGTAGTGCCATACGGAAGGCTTCACCGAGACGGTCTACGGCAGAACGCCAGCTAGAAATTTTCTTCTGCTGATTGCTGGCTAAGGTCTGCTTTTCAAAACCATCGTCGATTTCAGGTACATTCGGCTGGTCGGAAATAATATTTCCATCCGAGATTTCGATAATTCGGGTCGCATTCTTGGCCACGTTATGGTCGTGCGTGACCAGAATAATGGTATGACCTTTGGCATTCAGTTCACGCAGGATGCGCATCACTTCAATACCACTGTTCTTGTCCAATGCACCGGTTGGTTCATCGGCCAGAATGACATCACCGCCGTTCATCAGGGCGCGGGCAATCGAAACCCGCTGTTGCTGACCACCCGAAAGCTGGCTTGGGCGGTTCTGGGTTTTTTCACCCAGTCCCAAGTCAGTGAGCAGTTTGACCGCACGCTCATGACGCTCATTGGCATCCGCACCGGCATAAATCGCAGGGACTTCGACGTTACCAGCCGCATTTAAGTCACCCAGCAGGTGATAACGCTGGAAGATAAAGCCAAAATATTCACGGCGTAGCTGTGCCAGTTCATCGGCTTCCAGCTCACGGGTTTCGCGACCTTTGACCTTATAGCTACCGGAAGTCGGTTTATCCAGACACCCAAGAATATTCATCAGGGTAGATTTACCCGAACCGGACTGGCCGACAATTGCGACCAGTTCCCCTGGATAAATCTCCAGATTGACCCCTTTGAGAATCTGAACCGTACTTTCACCTGCAGGGAACTCACGAATCAGATTCTTGACCTCGAGCAGAGGTTGCTGTTGTTGATTCATGCTTACATTCTCATTGGGCCGGCGGCGCCACCAGGACCACGGCCACCGCCGCCACGTTTAGCGCCATCATTTGATGTATCCGAACCATCGGCAATCACGACTTGATCACCACGTTTTAGACCTTTGATCACTTGTGCAGTGACACGGTTGTTTAGGCCGATCAGCACAGGGGTCGGTTTAGCCGTACCATCTGGCTGTAACACACGTACCATGGCACGTTGTGCCTTACCTTGTTCAATCAGCGCACGTTCAGCATCAGAAAGCACCAAACGGGCAGGGCGGTCGCCGGTTGGACGTTCACCTTGAGAGGCATCACCAAGGCCTTCACCTCGTGGACCAGCTTCACTGCGAGAGCCTTCACCACGATTTGGACGTTGCGGACGGTTTGAGCCTTGAATGGCAGATGCTGGAATGGTCAGTACATTTTTCGCTTCATCCAGCACGATATATACCTGTGCGGTCATGTCGATACGTAGCTTGCCATCTTCGTTTGGCACATCAAACAGCGCGTTATAGTACACGGCAGAACTTGAAGAAGAATTTGAAGTATTAGTTTCTGTATTAATTGAATTTGGCGCAGGTTCAACCTGACGCAGTTTGGCGTAAATTTTCTTTTCACTATTCCCTAAAGTAGTGAAGTAAACTGTTTGACCTTCTTGCACTTTCATGACATCGGCTTCAGAAATTTCAGCCTTGATGGTCATGGTGTCGAGTTTTGCCAGTTTGACAATCGTTGGCGCGCTTTGATTGGCGTTTACGGTCTGACCTTCTTCAGTCACGATCGCCACAATAGTGCCGTCCATAGGTGCCACAATCTGGGTATAACCAAGGTCTTCTTTCGCGGTTGCCAAGGTCAGGCGAGACTGTTCGATCTGGGCATTGATGGCCGCAATATCGGCCTGTGCAGTTTTGTAGCTTGCCAATGCTGCTTCCAGTTCGGCACGTGAAGTCGCATCCTGTGCATACATGGCTTTTTGACGGTTATATTCAGCTTCAACCTTTGCCAGATTGGCCTGTTTTACTGCCAGTTGTGCCAGCTGGTTTTTGATGCTGGCTTCGGCAGTTTTCAGGTCATTTTCCTGACGCACAGAATCGATCTGGGCAATCAGCTGGCCTTGTTTCACCTGATCCCCCAGTTTGACGTACATCTTTTTCACCTGACCGGAAACCTGGGCACCTACGCTGACCATTTTGGTTGCTTCCAGGACACCGGTTGCCAGTACAGAGCTTTCAATATCACCTATGGTTGCTTCAGCAGTAATGTATTGAGGAGGTTGCTCTTTGGGCTTAAGGAAATACCAGCCTGCAGCAATAAGGGCGATGGCGATCACCGCGACCATGATCAGTTTTGTCGGTTTTATTTTGGGCATAGTGAACAGATTTCAGTCAGAGATATGGCAGTGATTATAAAAGGGAAATGAGGATAAAACGTGAATTTTTTTAACAAACAAGAATGATTATTATTTTAAATTTCTATTTTTAAACAGAAAATTCTGTTATTCAATTCCTGCTTTTGGTTTTTTATCATGATCATCTTCCAGCTAAACTTTATAAAATCAGGTTTTACAAAATCTCTTCCATCGCACTTGGTATTTATGTTTTTTATGAGAGCTTTATATGAAATAGATTATAAAAATATTGGCTAAAAAATAATCTTTACAGGTGGTAATAAAAATAAAAAATTAATCATAAACCTCTAGATTACGGCCAAAAAATACCCTAATATCGAAATCCCTTATAAAAAATAAGGGTATGCATTACAAATCGATGGAAGCCCTTATAAACTTATAAGATTTACGCCAATCTCAACTTTTTAAGTCATTGAAATAAAAAGGACATAACCTCATTTTAAATCCGTCTATGAAAATAAAATTACAGTTATGTCCACTGAAGAATCTATCATCATTGTCTATTTAATCATAGAGGAAATTTACCCAACTATAGTCTCTGAACCATTAAGAAAACGTGGTTTTCCACCTGCTTTAACCGATATTGAAATTATCACAATGCAAATTGTTGGTGAGTGTCTCAAAATGGATACGGATAAAAGCATATGGATGTTTTTTAAAAACAATTGCTTAAGTTGGCTCCCTCATTTAGGTTCATATCCTAACTTTTGTAAGCATTGTGCAAACTTATGGCAAGTTCATCAAAAAATCACAGCCCAATTAACTGCACATTATGGTCAGGATCATATTCATTTTATTGATGGATTTCCTATACCTGTTTGTCGTTATAGTCGAGCAAAAAGACACAAGAATTTCAAAGAACATGCAGGTTTTAGTTATTGTGCTGCACAACAAGAGAAATACTATGGTTTTAAAGGGCATCTTGTAATTAATTTGGAGGGTATGATTACTGGCTATACTTTCGCTCCAGCAAATGTAGATGAGCGTGATGTTGCACCAGAAATCACAGAAAATATTCATGGGTTACTAGGTGCAGATAAAGGTTACTTAAGACCCAGCTTGAAAGAATACTATAAATTTCAGTATGTTGATCTACAAACTCCTTTAAGAAAGAATATGCCGGACTCTAGATCTCAAGAATCAATGAGGTTGCTTATGAGAGCACGAAGGAAAATTGAAACGGTCATTGGTCAATTAACTGATCGCTTTAATATTCAAAAAGTAAGGGCAAGAGATTTATGGCACTTATCGCATCGTTTTATCAGAAAGATTTTGTCACATACGGTCTGCGTCGTTATGAATAAAAAATGTGGTTATTCGCCGATTCAATTTGAAAAGCTTATTTAAAGTTGAGATTGGCGTAAATTATTTTTAAAAATTCTAGACGGGAAACATTCATGGAATGGAATGATAGTTACAATATCGATATTGAGGTGATCGACAATCAGCACCGCCAAATTTTGGACTATATTAATATCTTGGAAGAGGTTCGAAAGACGGGGGATCGCGGTAAAATTAAAGAAGTTTTGGAGGATTTAATTGACTATACCCAGTCACATTTTACTTTCGAAGAAAATCTTCTGGAACAGGTGCATTATCAGTATTTACCTTCGCATCGCGGCATTCATGATCTGTTTGTCAAACGCTTGAATGATTATCGCGAGAAATTTCATCAAGGTTTATCGATCGAAAATGATCTGTATCGCCTATTGTCGAAATGGTTAATCAATCATATTCAGCACGATGATCAGGATTATGTCGATGCTGTACGAGACAATATGATTCATTATCTGAAAGTTCAGGAACAGGAAAAGGCAAGGGCTGGTTTGCACGGTTCTTCAGTTAAACTGGCGAAGTCCACAGGCTTTTGCCACACATGCTGCTAATGGCTTGCAGCACTAAATGTTCAGGATTCTCATGGCCGAGGCCTTTAATTGAGGCATCGATCCGCAATAAAAGCTGAGGCCAGCTTAAAAAAGTTTGTGGACTTAAACGTCGCAGCGCCTGTTGATACAAACCTACTTTGGTTTTCCAGATGCCAATTTGCAACGCATTTTGCGGCTGTTCAAACAGTTGCATCAGCAGGCGCATTTCTTTGCTGATACTCCATAAAATCAGGCTCATCGGTTCGCCCGACGCAATCAGGTACTGAAAAATCTTGATTGATTGCGCCAAGTTGCCATTCAGTAGCGCATCACTGAGATCATAAGTGCTATAGCGGGATTGATCCTGTAGGCAAGCATACAGGTGCTCGACCTGAATCACGTCTACATCAGCAAATGTATCACTGACACGCATCAGGCTGTTTTTGGCCGCGAGCAGGTTATGTTCATGATGCTGTTCCAACCAGGCCCAAGCGTCATTATCCAGTTTAATTCCCAGCTTCTCCGCTTCGACTGACAGAATCTGCTGACGGTCATGTGGATAATTGGCGCTGAGAGATACATTGACGCCATTGGCATCCATGACCTGAAAGAAGCTGGATTTGAGGCTGCTGCTGTCCTGCTTGGGCATGACAACGAGTAAAAGGTTGTCGCTGTCCTGCTGCAAATAGCTTTTCAGCTGTTTGATACCACTAGCATCCGGCTTGATATTGCCATGCACTTCCACAGCAAGCTGGGTAGAAAACAGCGATAGGCTGTTTAGGGCATTAAAAACATTTTTCCAGTCACTGGCCGAATTGATGTCATAACGCTGCCGTTCGACTTCGCGCTGTTGCCAGCTGCTGCGAAAGGCATCCATCAAATTTTGTTCAAGTAAGGGTTCCTGACCATGCAATACCCAGGCACCACGAGCTTCGTTGACACGCTTTAATGCCTGCAGATAGTCAAGTTTCATACAATGCTCTTACTTAGCAGGTTGAGCGGAAGCATCTGGTTTTGCCAGCGGCAAACGGTTGGATGAAATCTGACGGGCGATCTGTTGAGCCACATCATCCACCAAGACCTGTTTCAGGAATACCTGTTCCTGGTCATCCGTATTCACAGTTTCAATGTCGTATTGATAAGTACGGGTTGCGATTACGGTACGTGGCTCAGTCACCGGATTTCCTTGCGCATCTTCAATACGGAAGGTCACGCTCAGACGTAGCAAGGCTTCTACCAGCTTGCCATTGAGCTCCATACGACGCGGTGTATAGTCCAGTACACGCAGCACATAGCCATTTGAAGAGTTAGTCAACTGTACCCCAGCCGCACCGAGGTAAATCGCCAGTTTTTCCTGTAAATCTTCCGTATTCGCTGGTAAAGCTAGACTCATCACTGAGTAAGTCACAGGTACTGAGCTTGGATTGGTCCCTTTTAAATGGAAGCCACAGCCAACGAGGCCTGCACTTAGACCACAAGTTAAAACAATTGCTGCTAAACGTTTGCCCAAATGCATGCGTTGTCCTCTGTTCTTCCCGAAGGAAATATCTGAAATCCTGAACCGGATTGTAAAGTCAAAGCCCGTTGACTGGCAACGGGCTTTGTGTTTTTTAAACCTCCCTTTGATAAAGGGAGGTTTGGAGGGTTTATTCCTTATAAATTCCCTCTCCTTTTAGGCATAGGTATCTACACATCTTTAGGTACCTAGTGCAATAGTTGCGATTTCATTCAGTTCATTTATTGAATATTCTGAGAGCAGTTGAAGAGTATTTAGTAAAATCGAGAGTCCTGCCAATATGGCAGGCGCACTCTCTACCTTGCCTCTTTTCTGTTGTCTACCTGAAAGTCTAGTCAAAAATGCACGGACTTTCTGATTTTGTTCATCTGTACAACGCTGTACTCTCCACGTCAACACACAAGCCATACAACTGATTAGCAAACGCCTTAAAATCGCTTCTGGCGTAGTCTGAAGCCATGACTCAATATCATGGCCTGCTTGCTTGAGAAGTTTGAAATAACATTCGATTGACCAACGCCAGTAATACCAAGTCGTCAGTTCTACTGCGGTAATCTCAGTTGGTACATTACTGATCAATGACCATCTTGCAACTGTCTTTTCATTAATATCTTTAACCACCGCAATAATCAGTCTAGCCTCAATTGCAGCACCTTTCTGAGGAGCAACTCTTTGACCTAAACAATCTTTTTTATTTGATTTTGCAGCACGGGTAAGCCGAACATTGGTTTCTCCAACATAAAGCATATGTTGATTACCCTTGTAAGAAATGGGTTTCACTTGCTGTATTTCGATACGTTCAGCAACTTCTCCAACTTTACATATTTCACCCTGATGCTCAATCCGATTTCCTTCCTTTGCTCGAATAAGCCATTGAAAACCATGACTGCTTAATTCCCTGAGATGAGCAATGGAATCTCCTTCACGATCAATAATATGTACGCAGGTTTTATCAAGAGGAAACTGTTCAACTTTTTGAATTTGTTCAGAAAGGGAGTCTAAATGGGTTTTACGTTCGGTCTGTTGCTCATTGAATGTCGAATAGCAACCTGAAGCACTAGAAAGGGTCTGAGCTAATGGAGCAACAGGTAGTCCAGAAGCAGCATCAACAAGTAAGCTCGTTTGTAATTCATAGCCTGAGTCGTACTGATGTGTCCTTTGGAGTTTTTGGGTTTTATTACGATGTGTCACATATTGGATTTGTGACCAATCATGAATAACTAAAGCATAACGATGCAGCGATGTCTTAATCTGATCACAAGCAAGTTTTTGAATAGGTTCATTTAATTGTTTAAATGAGATTTTATCATTATTTAAAAACCGCCATACAGCTTGCGTCGTTGCGAAACTATTTTTTTGAGCAGAGGCAATATCTTTGATTGCAGGAGCAAGTGAAGCAAGAGGATTCATATTGAGTTGAACGAGGTTGTTGTAACGTTTGACAAGGCGCTGATCTAAGCGAGAGATGTTAAAATTGAAGAGCATGCTCTTCAATTTAACGCAAAACATGGAAATTGTGTAGATACCTATGCCTTTTAGGAGAGGGTTAGGGAGAGGTGGGTTGAATTGATCCCCCTCATCCCAGCCTTCTCCCAGAGGGAGAAGGAGATAAAAGGATTTAAATCACCAAGTTCACTAACTTATTCGGTACCACAATTTCTTTCTTGGTTGGACCAGTCAGGAATTGCTGGATTTCAGGCAACGCTTTCGCTTGTGCCAAGATGTCTTCTTTAGACGCATCTACAGAAACTTCTAGCTTGCCACGCAGTTTACCGTTGACCTGAACCACGATGGTTTGAGTATTACGAGTCAGCGCAGATTCGTCCACTTGTGGGAACTGTGCAGTAGTTAACTCGATCCCGAACTGAGCCAATAAAGTCTGGCTTAAGTGTGGTGCAAATGGAGCCAATAAAGTCAGCAGGGTGATGATGGCTTCACGGGCTACCGCAACATCGTTGTCATCTTTTGCTTCAAACTTGTTGGTTGCATTCAGCAGTTCCATCAATGCCGCAATCGCAGTGTTGAATGCATGACGACGTTCGATGTCATCACCCACTTTCTGGATGGTTTCGTGAGTCTTACGACGCAGATCCTGAGCCGCAGTCGACAATTGAGCTTTGTTAAGCTCAGTGGCTACATTGCCTTTTTCAAGGAAACCAACAGCCAAACGCCATACACGTTTCAGGAAGCGGTTAGAACCTTCCACACCAGCATCAGACCATTCTAAAGATTGATCTGGTGGTGCAGCAAACATCATGAACACACGGGCAGTATCGGCACCGTACTGGTCAATAATCGCTTGCGGGTCGATACCGTTGTTTTTCGATTTCGACATTTTTTCCTGACCGCCCACGATTACAGGCTCACCGTCACCTTTGTATTTCGCAGAGATGATGCGACCTTTTTCGTCACGTTCCAGTTCGATATCTGCCGGGTTGAACCAGGTTTTCTTGCCAGATTCAGATTCACGGTAGTAGGTATCCGCCAGCACCATACCTTGAGTCAGCAGGTTAGTGAACGGTTCATTGCCTTCAACTACACCCTCGTCACGCATCAGTTTATGAAAGAAGCGGGCATACAATAAGTGCAGAATCGCATGTTCAACACCACCGATGTACTGGTTCACTGGCAACCAAGTCTGGCCCGCTTCAGGTTTCACCATGCCGCCAGTAAAGTCTGGAGATGCATAACGGGCATAGTACCAAGATGACTCTACGAAAGTATCCAGTGTGTCGGTTTCACGACGTGCATCGCCACCACAGCATGGACATTTGGTTTCATAGAACTCTGGCATTTTGTTTAGCGGATTACCTGAACCATCTGGAACAACGTCAGTTGGTAGAACTACTGGTAATTGATCTTCTGGAACTGGCACCTGACCACATTTTTCACAGTTGATCATTGGGATTGGACAACCCCAATAACGCTGACGGGAAACACCCCAATCACGCAGGCGGAACTGAACTTTTACGTTTGCAAGACCTTGTGGCTCAAGTTTCGCAAGGAAAGCATCAAACGCGCCTTGGAAATCTAAACCGTCAAATTCACCTGAATTAACCAGTTTGCCTTCTTTAGAGCTGTACCATTCTTGCCATTCAGTTGCAGAGAATTCAGCATCATCCGCGCCTTTGGCATCGATGACTTGCTTGATGGTCAGGCCATATTTGTTGGCGAATTCAAAGTCACGTTCGTCGTGTGAAGGTACCGCCATCACCGCACCTGAACCGTAAGACATCAGTACGTAGTTCGCGATCCACACTGGAACTTCTTCGCCAGTCAATGGATGTTTCACGAACAGGCCAGTTGCCATGCCTTTTTTCTCGGCAGTCGCCAGATCCGCTTCTGCGACAGAACCCATACGGCATTCTTCGATGAAGGCTTTCAGTTCTGGATGATTTTCTGCCGCTTTTTGCGCCATTGGGTGTTCTGCTGCAATTGCAACATAAGTTACACCCATTAGTGTATCGGCACGAGTCGTGAATACAGTCAGACCATCTGCATAGATTTCAGGATTTGCTGAAGGGAAGGTGATTTCCATACCTTGAGAGCGACCAATCCAGTTGCGTTGCATGGTCAGAACTTGTTGTGGCCAACCATCTTTTAATGTTTCAAGGTCATCTAATAATTCTTGCGCATAGTCAGTAATGCGGAAGTAGTACATTGGAATATCACGTTTTTCGACCAATGCACCTGAACGCCAGCCGCGGCCATTTTCAACCTGTTCATTCGCCAGAACGGTCTGGTCCACAGGATCCCAGTTTACAGTCGACAGTTTGCGGTAGATCAAGCCTTTTTTATACAGTTGGATAAACAGCCACTGTTCCCAGCGATAGTATTCTGGTGTACAGGTTGCGAATTCACGATCCCAGTCAATGGATAGTCCCAGTTTTTTCAACTGATTACGCATGTAATCAATGTTTTCAAAGGTCCATTTTGCTGGAGCAACTTTGTGCGCAATCGCCGCATTTTCCGCAGGCAGACCGAATGCATCCCAACCCATTGGTTGCAGCACAGTTTCACCTTTTAGGCGGTGGAAACGGCTGATCACGTCACCAATGGTATAGTTACGCACATGACCCATATGCAGCTTGCCACTTGGGTAAGGGAACATCGAGAGGATATAACGACGTGGACCTTCTACAGTGTCGGCAACTTTAAAGGCTTTGCGAGATTCCCAGTCCTGCTGGACTTGAGGCTCAATCGCACTGGCTTGGTATTCTGAGTCAATGTGAGTAGTCATAAACGTATTAATGAATTACGGTGGAAAAGTTTGTTGCACAGCATAGCGCAAAATGCACCTAAAAGTGAATTTTGCGCGTTCGAAATGTCAGTGAAAATGTCGCAGAAATCAGTTCTGCTTAGAGCATTTTTCCTGATGCTGCTGGTTGAGACTGGTTTTGTTCAACTGGAGCAGAATTTTCTTCTTTCGCAGACTTGGATTCAGCAGCAGGCGTAGTGCTTTGAGATGGTGTCGGGTAGGAGTTCTTCCAGCCATAGGTCTCCACCTTACCTGTTTTTTTGGCATTCTTTGGTGGTGGTGTCTTAGTGTAATGGGTAACCCCTTTGGCATCCACCCATTTATAGAATTCATTGGCCATGGCATTGCTGCACATTAAACTGATGCAAAGCATGCCTGCCAAAGCAGCGAAGCGTGAACTATTCATTCTGATCTATCCTTTGCAATTCAAGCATTAAGGTTTTTGATATTGTAGTCTTTTTAAATAATGAAGTAAGAGTATTTGTCGGCTTTTTGTCGACGTATTTCTGAAAGGACGTCAAATTTTTATATAATCCATTCATAAAAAGTAAAATTAAAAATCATGAAAATTCATTCAAAATTTTTATATAAGGCATATTTAAAATTTATGGGAATAAATATTTAATTTATTGTTTTTAAATTATATTTTTTTTAGTTATTGGGGTTTTTAGTACAGCTATATAGATAAAAGTTTAGAAAAACAGCGAAAAGTATGAAATTTATGGTGTATAGCACGTTTTTTAAACTTGACTTTAGAGGCTGAAAACACAAGAATGCAGCAATAGTTTTACATGCCTTATCTCGATCACCCTTCGAATAAGTGTCATTTCATGCAATGGGCGATTTCTCTAGCCGAGAAATTGAACAAAGCTAAACAAAATATGTTTATCCCAACATGTTTTAGATCTTATATTGCTCGAACAGCTGAGAGATCAGATTTTTTCCCTATTGCGATGAAAACTATGAAATATGTGTGCTATAACAGTGCAGACAGTTACTGAATGAAACACTGCAAATGCCTCCCATTTACGCAGTGAATAATATTAGGGTGAATCACGTTGGAACTTTTATCTGGTGGTGAAATGCTCGTTCGCGCATTAGCGGATGAAGGCGTTGAACATGTTTTTGGATATCCAGGCGGCGCAGTTCTACACATTTACGATGCGCTATTTCAACAAGACAAAATTAAACATTACCTCGTACGTCATGAACAAGCTGCCGGTCACATGGCAGATGCTTACTCACGTGTGACAGGTAAGACTGGTGTTGTACTGGTTACTTCAGGTCCAGGTGCAACCAATACCGTGACCGCGATTGCAACTGCGTATATGGATTCTATTCCAATGGTGGTGCTGTCAGGTCAGGTCGCAAGTCATTTGATCGGTGAGGATGCGTTCCAGGAAACCGATATGGTCGGTATTTCTCGTCCGATCGTGAAGCACAGCTTCCAAGTGCGTCACGCAAGCGAAATTCCAGCGGTTATTAAAAAAGCATTCTATATCGCAGCATCTGGCCGTCCAGGTCCAGTGGTCGTTGATATTCCGAAAGATGCAACTAACCCTGCAGAAAAATTTGCCTACGAATATCCTGAAAAGATCAAGATGCGTTCTTATCAACCACCTTACCGTGGTCACTCAGGTCAGATTCGTAAAGCGATTGATGAACTGATTAATGCTAAACGCCCAGTGATTTATTCTGGCGGTGGTGTGGTTCAGGGTAATGCTTCAGCACAATTGACTGAGCTTGCACATCTGCTGGGTTATCCAGTAACGAATACCTTGATGGGCCTTGGTGCATTCCCGGGCGATGATGACCAATTCATCGGTATGTTGGGTATGCATGGGACTTATGAAGCCAACATGACTATGGCGAATGCCGATGTGATCTTGGCGGTAGGTGCACGTTTTGATGACCGTGTAACCAATAACCCTGCTAAATTCTGTCCGAATGCCAAAGTCATTCACATCGACATCGATCCGGCGACCATTTCTAAAACCATCATGGCGCACATTCCAATCGTGGGTGCAGTAGAACCTGTGCTGAACGAAATGCTGAACCAGCTGAAACAGATGAATGTGTCCAAGCCAAATCCTGAAGCGATTGCTGCATGGTGGAAACAGATCAATGAATGGCGTGCCTTCCACGGCCTGAAATTCGAAGTACCAACAGACGGTACGATGAAGCCACAACAGGTGGTTCGTGCGCTGGATAAAATCACCAATGGTGAAGCGATCATTACCTCTGATGTAGGCCAGCACCAAATGTTTGGTGCCTTGCACTATCGCTACAAACGTCCTCGCCAATGGATCAACTCTGGCGGTCTGGGTACCATGGGTGTAGGCTTGCCATACGCAATGGCAGCGAAACTGGCCTTCCCGGATCAGCAAGTGGTTTGTATCACTGGTGAAGCATCGATTCAGATGTGTATCCAGGAACTTTCAACCTGTAAGCAATACGGCTTGAACGTGAAAATTCTGTGCCTGAATAACCGTGCCTTAGGTATGGTAAAACAGTGGCAGGATATGAACTACGAAGGTCGTCACTCTAGCTCTTATGTAGAGTCACTGCCTGACTTCGGTAAGCTGATGGAAGCTTATGGCCATGTAGGTATTGAAATTAACCATGCAGACGAGCTTGAATCAAAACTTGCAGAAGCAATGGCGATCAATGATAAGTGCGTATTTATTAACGTAATGGTTGACCGTACAGAACACGTTTATCCAATGTTGGTAGCTGGTCAGTCAATGAAAGATATGTGGTTGGCTAAAGGGGAGCGCACTTCATGAGACATATTATCTCTGTACTCGTTGAAAACGAAGCTGGTGCATTATCCCGTTTAGTGGGCTTGTTCTCACAACGCGGCTACAATATCGAAACATTGAACGTGGCACCAACCGAAGATCCGACACTTTCACGCCTGACTCTGACTACTTATGGTGATGATCACAAGATCGAACAGATTACCAAACAGCTGAACAAGCTGGTTGAAGTGGTTAAAGTAGTTGACCTGTCAGAAGGTTCACACATCGAACGTGAGCTGATGCTGATCAAGGTGAAAGCACTGGGTTCTGCACGTGATGAAATCAAGCGTACTGCTGACATTTTCCGTGGTCAGGTTGTGGACGTAACGCCAACAACTTATACCATCCAAATTGCCGGTACGACTGAAAAAATTGATGCATTTATTGATGCATTGGCAGAAAACACGATTCTAGAAGTCGTACGTTCAGGTGTGTCTGGTATCGCACGTGGCGAAAAAGTACTGACCATCTAAATTCAAGGAATTACCTCAACTGAATAAGAAGAGGGAGTCAGGCAAGTCACATACTGATGACTTGCCTGATGAAACAGACAAACAAGCATTTAAGCGGAGACAGCAATGCAAATTTTTTACGATAAAGACTGCGACTTATCTATCATCCAATCTAAGAAAGTAGCAATCATTGGTTATGGTTCACAAGGTCACGCTCATGCGCTTAACCTTAAAGATTCTGGCGTTGATGTGACTGTAGGTCTGCGCGCTGGTTCTGCTTCTTGGAAAAAAGCTGAAAACGCTGGTCTTAAAGTATCTGAAGTACCTGCTGCTGTTGCTCAAGCTGACCTGGTAATGATTCTGACTCCAGATGAATTCCAAGCTCAACTTTACCGCGATGTAATCGAGCCAAACATTAAAGAAGGTGCGACTCTTGCATTCGCTCACGGTTTCTCTGTTCTTTACAACCAAGTTGTTCCACGTAAAGACCTTGACGTAATCATGGTTGCGCCTAAAGCACCTGGTCACACTGTACGTTCAGAATTCCAACGTGGTTCAGGTGTTCCTGATCTGATCGCTGTTCACCAAGATGCTTCTGGTAACGCTCGTAACGTTGCACTTTCTTACGCTTCAGGCGTAGGTGGTGGCCGTACTGGTATCATCGAAACTTCTTTCCGTGAAGAAACTGAAACTGACCTGTTCGGTGAGCAAGCAGTTCTTTGTGGTGGTGCTGTTGAACTGGTTAAAATGGGCTTCGAAACTCTTGTTGAAGCTGGCTATGCACCAGAAATGGCTTACTTCGAATGTCTGCACGAACTTAAACTGATCGTTGACTTGATGTTCGAAGGCGGTATCGCTGATATGAACTACTCTGTATCTAACAACGCTGAGTATGGTGAATACGTAACTGGTCCTGAAGTTATCAACGAACAGTCTCGTGAAGCTATGCGTAATGCATTGAAACGTATCCAATCTGGTGAATACGCTAAGATGTTCATCCAGGAAGGTGCATTGAACTACCCATCTATGACTGCTCGTCGTCGTCAAAACGCTGCACACGGTATCGAACAAACTGGTGCTAAACTGCGTGCGATGATGCCTTGGATTCAAGCAAACAAAATCGTTGATAAAGAGAAAAACTAATTTCTCAAATTCATTGATTTGAATGCGAAAACCCACTCATTTTGAGTGGGTTTTTTTATATTATTCAGGTTGAAAACCTTAGAATAAGAGTTAGGGTTAAAAAATAAAATAGGTGTTATTTATGTGCTAAGTTTTTGGTTTTAAATCTATGTTTTTTTAATATAATTTAAAAATCAGCAATTTATTTTTATTAATTAAATACTATAAGAAACACCCTTAATATTTAGAGATTATAGAATAATCTAAAGAGAGTAAGGGGATTGTCCTTATTAAGAATTATAAATTATAGATTAAGAAAGGAAATATAAAATTATTTATTGAAGAAAATTTAAATTTTATAAAAGTAAAATAAAAAATTAATAAGAAAAAATCTGGGAAAAAAAAGAAATAAAAGTATTGAATTCTGAAACAAATATTAAAATAAAAAAGAGTGTATGTTTAAGTTTTTGAATTTAAAAAGTATATTTTATTTTATTGAATTAATTTTATTTTGAGATAATTAATAAAAAGATGAAAAATAAAAAAAATAAAATAAGTAATATTTTTATTTCAAAATATTAGATCTCAAATTGTAAGGTTTTGTAAGGTTTTGAGAGTTTTATTTTATATTGATTTATTTTAAAAAAATAATAAAAAACAAAGCTATATGTTTAATGTTTCATTTTTTAGGTTGGATTAATAGATTTTTCAATTATGTATTAAATGTCGGGTGTAAAACAAGAAAAAAGGAGCTATAAAATAATTCATTAAAAAATAAAGATCTAGAAGATTTGTGTGCGTCTGTTAAGGAATAATGATATGTATTGTGAAAAGTATCACGTTTGTATGTTTTTATGCCAATCCTAATAAGATAAGACTACGGTTATGTGGCTGCACTCATAATAATAAAGAGTTTCACGCTGGCCGTTCTTCGAAATAAATATTTATATTCTTTTAAAAGAATGGAGAAAAACATGAAAAAAATAACTCAAGTGGCATTAGCGGCATTAGTACTTGGAGTTGGATCAGCAAGTGTATATGCTGGTGGCGATGATCGTGGTCCTAGCCAACATAAACCACATAAAGCAGGTAAACATGGCTGTGGAGATAAGTGTGAAGGGAAAATGAAAATTGTTTTAGATATTCCACGTCACTGTGACCTGGATATTCCTGATGAAACATTAACATTGACTCAAGTACAAAATGGTAGCTGGACAGATACAGGAACCTTTACTGTGCGTACCAATGCACCTTACCGTCTGGATATTTCAGCACCTCGAGTTTTAAATGGTCAAGGAGGTGCAACAATACCAGTACGAGTTACTACTCGACATGAATCTGGAGGCGAGTACAATGGTCGTTACCTACCAAGTACCAAAAATGCCGATAAGCAATTTAATGTGACTGCAACAGTATCTAACGATAACTATAGTGAAGCAGATGCTGGTCTATATTCTGGTATTTATACAGTAGCAGTTCGATTCTAAAAATAAGAAAATTCTATTTAAACTATAATTAAATAATTAGGAGGTGCACTAAGCATCTCCTACTTTAATATTTAAAAATAAATAATAATTAGATTCAATGTATTGGAGCCAAAGATGAATATAAGAATAATGGGATTTCTGATAATACTTGTATGGAGTGCCTCTTTGTCTGCCGGAATTAAATTTACGCCTATACAAATGCAGATTGAGGATTTTAAAAAACAAAAAAGCACGACAGTGAATATTGAAAGTACTGGATTATCCTCTTCTAAAATTTTTGAAATTAATGCTTATAAATGGGAACAGGATAGGGAAGGAAATGATATATTGATAGAGGATAAAACTTTACTTTTTAATCCAAAAATATTTGAGTTAAAACCAGAAAGTAAGCAGATTGTACGTATTGGTTTTAGCCAGCCACCGGAAAATTTGGAACAACAGCAAGCTTGGCGCATTGTATTTAAAGAAATAACACCAATTCAAGAAAAATCTACAATCAATTTTTTGTTTAATTTTTCTTTACCTTTATTTGCAGGGAAAATCATTGCGCCTAAATTGAATGCAGATATTCAAAAAGTAAATAATTTGGCTTATCTCAATATTAGTAATACTGCAAAATCCTTTGCAAAAATAACAGAAGTTGTAGTTTTAGATAATAAAAATAATGAGTTGCTTCGACAAGATGTAGCGTTGTATGTATTGAGTGGTAATAAAATTAGAGTTGAACTGGGTGAAATCAAAGAAGGGAATGCGGCAAAATTAAAAATCAAACTAGATGAAGCAGGATATGTAGAGTTTCCTGTTAAAGGATAATGATTATTACGAATAATAAAAAAGTAGTAAAAGGATCGTGCTATGAAGGCCAAAAAACTTCTTTTAGTCATTGCCTGTGGAATTGGGGTTACACATGCGGAAATTATTCAAGGGATTGAACAGAAAGCAATATCTGAAGAGTTTATTGTAAATATTTGGGTGAATGGATTGGACTATGATACTGAAACAGTAACTTTTTCCCAAGGAGGAAAGCGATATGTCGAGTGTGAGGCTTTGCGTAATATTGGAATTCGTATTGAAAAAACTCCAAGGCATTCAGCTAGAAACAATTTTTGTCTCATAACCTCACCTGATATCCGAATAGAAGATGATCATAGCTTACAGGCTATTAAACTTTTCTTACCAGCAAACTATTTTCAAGATACTGATTACTTGGCAGATGTGGAAATACCCGCAAAAGCAAATTTTGGAGGGTTTATAAACTATAGTCTTTTTTATGGCAAAGATGAAGAAGAACAAGAATTTAATACGTTTTCAGAAATTGGTATTTTTAATGATTATTGGCTATTTAAAAATGCTTTTCTGTATCGAAATGATCCGGAAGAAGTTGAACAACAGGTAGTGCGTGTAAATAGTACTCTAGATGTTGATTTTCCAAAACATTTTTTGAAACTAACGGTAGGCGATACAACAAGTCCTTATAGTTTTTTAAATAACTCTTTTCGTTTTGGCGGTCTTAGTTTTGGAACAAATTATATCGAGCGGCCAGATTTTGTTTTCTGGAACATACCCGCATTAACAGGGAGTGCTAGTTTACCTTCTACCATTGATTTATTTATTAATGGTGTCAGTCTGTATCGAAATTCTGTAACACCAGGTAACTATAATCTCCCTGGAGGAGCTATCGTTAATCAGGCTGGGGATGCTCAAATCGTTGTAGAAGATATTCTCGGAAACCGAACTGTACGTAGTTTTCCAATCTATATAAATAGCCGTTTATTAAAGCCAAAATTAAACGAATATAATTTTTCGGCAGGTAAATTACGTTACAACTATGATGTCGTAGATGATGATTATAGAGATATGTTTGGTAAATTCTATTTTCGTCGAGGCATCACTAACTCTACCACCTTAGGCGTGGATTTGGTTTATAGTGAAAATGTGAGTAATGCAGATCTATTGTGGACTCAAGGAATTAGCAAATATTTTCTTTTAGATACTGCAGCTTCGGTGAGCAAATCAGAAGAAATAGATGAGCAGGGGTATGCAGGTGGTATTGGAATTAGTCGTAATTCCAGAAATTGGGCGTTTGGTTTAAACAGCCAATATTTTACTAAAGAATATCAATATTTAAACTCAGACACACTGGATTCAAATATTAAATCTTCAAATATCTTTTACTTAAATTTTTCTAACTTAAAAATTGTTGATGGATTGGGTTTTAACTATGTTTATCAATCTTATTATAGCGATGACAATGGGACACCTCGAGAAGATCGTAAATTTTTAGATGTTCGTGCAAGTAAAGTTTTAACAAAAAATTTATTTACAGATTTTGGCTATTATAAAGATTTTAGTGAAGAAGATGGAGATCAAGGCTTTAATATTGCCTTTTATTATAATTGGGGAGAAAGAGGGCGTATTTCTTTAGATCATGATACGGGAGATAAAGAAACCAGTTTAAGTTATGCACATCGTACTATGACGCAAAATGGTTTTGATTATGTGCTTGGTGTGAACCATAGAGAAGAAGAGATTAACTACAATGCATATGGCCTGTTAAAAACAGATATTGGTAATTTGCAGTTATCACATGATGAATTTGAAGATCGCCGTTATTCTCAAGCGGCATTTGATGGTGCTCTAGTCTGGTTAGGTAGCAAAGTAGCTTTAACCAAGTATGCAGATAATGCTTTTGCATTGGTCAATGTAGATCAACATGCTGATGTTGATATTTATCGTTCAGCCACTCTTGCAGGAAGTACAAATAAAAAAGGGTATATGTTTGTTCATAACCTGATTCCTTATATTCACTATGATATTTCTTTCGATCATAACCAACTGGCTATGGACGAAACCTTTGAACATTCTTCCAAAGAGCTGGTAGGGCTAGATCAACGGGGATATCGTTTAGATTTTCCTATTCATAAAACTAAACGCTTCATTGTTCGGCTAAAAAATAATCAACAGAACAAACTTGTTGCAGGTTCAGAAGTTCTTATAGATGGGCTTGGAGAAGAGCCTTATTTTGTAGATAGTCAAGGTCTTGTCTATCTCTATCTATTTAAACCAGGAATATACAATCTGAAAGTTAAGACTCAAGGCGGACAATACTGCCAGGCACAATTTAATCTTAATCATATGCAATTCCAGAATGCTAGCAGCCAGGTTCTAGAAGCTGTATGTAAGTAGGAGCAGGACAATGAAAAAGTTGTTTTTCTTTTTATCTCTACTGGTCATGAATACAGTAGCAACTGCGCAATATTGCTCAATTGATGGTTTTAGTAGTGGAGAATTACGCTTACAAAGTTATCAGCGCAGTCAAGCAGCCACCTCTTTTAATATTACCTGTGATAAGAGTTATTCCATTTTATTTAACAGTCAAAATTTATTAAGCGCGGATGGTATGAGTTTTGTAGCTAACGGTCCAGATAAATTGCGGACTAAGTTAAATTTGAGAGGAGCAAATAATAATTTGTGGGGCGTGCCACTGACTCAAAGTGCTGCACAACGCCAAAAATATATTATTGCAGTGCAATTGCTTGATAATCCTTTAAATGGTTTTCCAGCAGGTACCTATACTGACCAAATTTCAGTAGATATTAAGTTTTAAAATAATCGTTCTAAATAATCTGTAATAAAAGGCTCTAAATTCAGTATTTCAATAAATAGGTTAGATAAACTGAAAATAATAAAGGAGCAAATGATGAAACTCCACAATGCAAAAACAAAATTTCTCGAGATGGATTTAAAAGGCTGCGTGGTGTTGAATCATCTATTACATTCTAAAAGTATAGCTGCCTTCTTTAAAACGATCAGCCGACTTGGTAATGGTGTTTTCTGGTATGTGATGATTATTGCTACCTGGTTGCTGCAAGGTCTGATTTATAGTTTGCAAATGTTTTATCTAATAGTTGGTAGCACTATTGGAACAATACTTTATAAAATACTAAAGACTAAGACCTCACGTCCTCGACCTTATCAGGTTCATCATCAGCTGATCCGTCTAGGTGAGCATCCTTTAGATTATTATAGTTTTCCGTCTGGTCATACCTTGCATGCAGTTATGGCAACAACTTTACTGGGCTATGCTGTGCCATTATTGCTGATCCTGATGTTGCCTTTTACCATTCTGGTGGCCTTGTCACGTATGATTTTAGGGTTACATTATCCCAGTGATGTAGTTATTGGTGCAGTCATTGGTGCCACGGTAGCCATCAGTGTGATTTCTCTGGCTCCGGTATTTAATATCAACTTATAAAAATATGTAGCTTGCTGCGCTAAATGCTCGCAGTATTTGCCAGATTTGATAAAGTACAGCATCAAAGCAAACAGCTATTAGGAACAGATATGGGTTTACGTTGGACAGATACTCTCGATATCGCAATTGAACTGTATGAAGCTCACCCGGATGTGGATCCGCAGTGGATCCGTTTTACCGATCTGCATGCATGGGTATGTGCACTTCCTGACTTCGAAGATGATCCACAAAAATCAACCGAAGGTCTGCTGGAAGCAATTCAAATGGCTTGGATTGACGAAGCACGCTAAGGCTTCTGTCAAAAAAGCAATTTTTTTACAGAGGAAAAGCAGAAAATTGCGCATTATCTCGGTATAATGCGCCAAATTTTCATGTCAACCATTGACTAAAGGAGCCAATCATGGCTATTGAACGTACATTATCTATCGTAAAACCAGACGCAGTTGCTAAAAACGTAATCGGTGAAATCTTCGCTCGTTTCGAAAAAGCGGGTCTTAAAATCGTTGCAACTAAAATGAAACACCTGACTAAAGCTGAAGCTGAAGGTTTTTATGCTGAACACAAAGAACGTGGCTTCTTTGCTGACCTAGTTGCATTCATGACTTCTGGTCCAGTGGTTGTTTCAGTTCTTGAAGGTGAAAACGCAGTTCTTGCTCACCGTGAAATCCTGGGCGCAACTAACCCTAAAGAAGCTGCTCCTGGTACTATCCGTGCAGACTTCGCTGTAAGCATCGATGAAAACGCTGCTCACGGTTCTGACTCTGTAGCATCTGCTGACCGCGAAATTAACTACTTCTTCGCGCAAACTGAGATTGCTCCGCGTACTCGTTAATTCGCAGTATTCAAGCCAGATAAGTGTTATTATACTTATCTGGTTTTTTTATTCCCTGAATAATCCTTTGCTCATATATTGAGCTTCTCCTTTCATCTTTAGACATGGTTTAGGTAACACACATGAGTACTGAAGCAGTCGCTGTATCAGCCGTTTCTGATGCACAGCAACACACTCCATCCGCTCCTGCACAGGAAAAAACTGTGGAGAAAGTGAACTTACTTGGCATGTCACGTCCACAAATGGAAAAATTCTTCGAAGATATGGGTGAGAAGAAATTTCGTGCCGGACAGGTGATGAAATGGATTCACCAGTATTTCGTGACTGATTTTTCTGAGATGACCAATATCTCAGGCAAGCTGCGTGAAAAGCTGGAAAAGATTTGTGAAATTAAAGCCCCAGAAGTGGTGCATAAAAATTTCTCCAAAGACGGTACCCGTAAATGGGTGTTCCGCGTGGGTGATGGGGAAGGATCACTGGTTGAAACCGTACTGATCCCAGCCGAAGACAAAACCGGTTCACGCAAGACCTTGTGTATTTCCTCACAAGTGGGCTGTGCCCTGGACTGTTCTTTCTGTTCAACCGGTAAACAGGGTTTCCAGCGTGACTTGACTCAAGCAGAAATTATTGGTCAGTTGTGGATGGCAAACTATTCCTATATGGAAGATGTGCCTGTTGCGGATCGTGAGCGTTCAGTCACCAACGTGGTAATGATGGGTATGGGTGAACCATTGCTCAATTACGACGCTGTGTTGAACTCTATGCGCATTATGCTGGACGACTTTGCCTACGGCATGTCAAAACGTCGTGTGACCTTGTCGACTTCTGGTGTCGTGCCGAAGATTGACCAGCTGGCAGAAGATATTGATGTGGCTTTGGCAATTTCTCTGCATGCTACTAACAATGAACTGCGTAATGAATTGGTGCCAATTAACAAGAAATATCCACTAGAACAGCTCATCGCCGCATGTCAGCGTTATATCAAAAAAGATGGCAATGAAAGTGCACGTAAACATGTGACCATTGAATACGTGATGCTGGATGGCGTGAATGACAAGCCTGAACATGCACAGGAAATGATTAAGCTGCTGAAAGACCTGCCAAGCAAGATTAACCTGATTCCATTTAACCCGTTCCCCCATGCCCCATACGGACGTTCTAGCCGTAACCGCATTATTTCTTTCCAAAAAACTTTGTCTGATGCCGGTTTTGTGTGTACGATTCGTCAGACACGTGGTGATGATATTGACGCTGCGTGTGGACAGTTAGTCGGGCAGGTTGCAGACCGTACTCGTCGTGCTGAACAATGGAAAAAGAAAATAGCGCAATCCAATGAGATCATGCGCTCACAAGGATAAAAAGAGGTCGCCAATTGAGAAAGATGACATCTAAAATTGCTTTAATTTCAACAATATGTTTTTCACTTGCATTAACTGCCTGTCAGACAGTAGACGCGGGGAAAAAGGACCCGGAAAAGGCAATTAAGGTACGTACTCAATTGGCGGTTGAATACCTGAAAACAGGTGATCTGGATTCAGCCAAGCGCGCCCTGGACGAAGCACTGAAAATCAATTCACGTGATGCCCAGGCCAATATGATGATGGGCGTGCTGCTACAACAGGAAGGCAGTAAAGCCAATCTGGAAAAAGCGGAAAGTTATTTTAAAAAAGCGATTTCTGCTGAGCCGAAAAATGCACAGGCGCGTAACAATTACGGCACCTATTTATATCAACTTGAACGTTATAATGACGCGATTGAACAGTTTGAAATTGCCGGTGCCACCCTGGGCTATGACCAGCGTTACCGTGCCCTGGAAAATCTGGGGCGGATTTACCTGAAAAAAGGGGATCTGGTAAATGCTGAAAAATCATTCAAACAGGCACTACAAGCCAATCGCGATTCTTATATTTCAATGTTAGAGTTGGCAGAGATTTTTTATCTGAACCAGCAGTTCCCTGCAGCGAGCAAAATGTATGAACAGTTTGTGCATGCGGTAGGGCAGAAGAATCAGGGTGCTCGTGCACTCTGGATAGGCATTCGCACAGCGCGTGCCAGTGGCGATCAACTCGGAATGCAGGTACTGGTGAATCAGCTGCGTGCACTTTTCCCTGAAAGCCAGGAATACCAACGTTATTTGCAATTACAGTACAGTACTGAGGCCGTATGGAAGTAAATCCTAATTCACCATCGAATAATTCGAGCGTAGCGCCAAACGCGTTAGGAAATGTTCAACGTCCAGGTGAGTACTTGCGCCAGGTTCGTCTCAATAAAAAGCTTGAACTGGCAGATGTCGAACAAGAGCTGAATATTCCGCTGAAAACCCTGACTGCGCTGGAGCAGGATGACTATAAGTCTTTGCCTCAGGCCACTTTTATCAAAGGGTATTACCGTCTCTATGCCAAATATTTAGGTGTAGATGCGACCAATATTATCCAGCGTTTTGATGATATTTATGCCAGCGAAACCGGTGTACCGCCGATCAATGGTCTGAATAATTCTCCCATCAAGATCATGGGCAAACTGCCAGGTTCTAACCGTGACCGTAACCGTAAATGGCTAAAACGTGGCCTGATTACGCTTGCTGTCTTGGTGGTATTGGGCTTGCTGGTTGCCATGATTCAGAACTGGTCAAGCAGCAGTGATGATGCGGTAGAACCGGCAGCGCAGGAATCTGAAGTTGAAGTCATTAATATGGATTCAACGGTTGCAGTTTCTGGTGACCAGTTAAAACTTGAATTCAGTACGCCAACTTCAGTGCATATTGTGGATGCAACTGGCAAGGTGCTGGCAACCGGCCGTCAGGCATCGACACTTAACTTGAGTGGGGAATCTCCATTCCAGATCCGTCTCGATGATGCAACAGCTGTGACATTGACCCTGAATAATGAAAATATTGCATTGTCACCATACACCGTAAACGGTAAAGCAGATTTCCGTTTATCACGTTAAGGGCAAAAGAGTAGAAGCAAATCATGATAGTGAATCCGATCCAACGCCGTCCAACTCGCAAGATTCGTGTCGGTTCAGTTTATGTCGGTGGTGATGCGCCTATCAGCATCCAGAGTATGACCAATACCGAAACTTGTGATGTGGCAGCCACGGTGGCACAAATCCAGCGCTGTGTTGCGGCAGGTGCGGACATCATGCGGGTTTCTGTGCCAAGTATGGAAGCAGCGGCAGCGTTCGGTGAAATCCGTAAGCAGGTCGATGTGCCACTGGTCGCGGATATTCACTTCGACTACAAAATTGCCCTTGCCGTTGCGGACATGGGGGCGGACTGTCTGCGGATTAACCCGGGGAATATTGGTTCAGAAGCCAAAGTGCGTGAAGTGGTGGCAGCAGCAAAACACCATGATATTTCCATGCGTATTGGTGTGAATGCCGGTTCACTGGAAAAAGATATCCAGAAAAAATATGGCGAGCCAACAGGTCAGGCCTTGCTGGAATCTGCAATGCGCCATATTGATATTCTGGACCGTCTGGACTTCCAGGAATTTAAAGTATCAGTAAAAGCATCAAACGTATTCCTGACCATGGATGCGTATCGTCTGCTGTCTCAACAGATTGATAATCCATTACATCTTGGGGTAACCGAAGCCGGGATTTACCGTACCGGTTCGGTGAAATCAGCGATTGCCCTCGGTGGTCTGCTAATGGAAGGCATTGGCGATACCATGCGTATTTCTCTGGCGGCTGAGCCTGAGGAAGAAGTCAAAATTGGTTTCGATATCCTGAAATCTTTAGGTCTGCGTTCTAATGGGATTAACTTTATTGCCTGCCCAAGTTGTTCACGTCAGGAATTTAACGTGATTAAAGTGATGCAGACCCTGGAAGAGCGTCTGGAAGATGTACGTGTGCCGATGGACGTGTCCGTAATTGGCTGTAAAGTGAATGGTCCGGGCGAAGCCAAAGAGGCTGATATCGGTGTGGTAGGTGCAACTCCACGTTCACTGGTGTATCGTAATGGCGAAAAGAGCCACTTAATCGATACCAATCAACTGGTTGATGAAATCGAAGCTATGGTTCGTCAACGTGTTTCTCAGCTTGAAGAAGCTAAATCAAAAGAAATTATTCGCACAGGTTTTTCTGAGTAGATCATGAGTTCAATCGTCGCAATTAAAGGTTTTAATGACATTCTCCCAACGCAAACCCCAGCATGGAGACGTCTTGAACAGCATCTATCCGGTTTGATGGATGCCTATGGCTATCAACAAATCCGTTTGCCGATGGTTGAACAGACCAATCTGTTCAAGCGTTCGATTGGTGATGCAACGGATATCGTTGAAAAAGAAATGTACACTTTCCTGGACAAAGGTAATCCACCTGAGTCTTTGACCCTGCGTCCTGAAGGTACTGCGGGCTGTGTACGTGCCATGCTGGAGCATAACCTGCTGCGTGGCGCAACACCAAAAGTGTGGTATATCGGGCCAATGTTCCGCTATGAAAAACCGCAAAAAGGCCGTTACCGCCAGTTCCACCAGTTTGGTGTAGAAACCTTTGGTGTGGCAACGCCTGACCAAGATGCTGAACTGATCCTAATGACTGCACGTCTTTGGAAACGTATGGGTGTTGCAGACAAAGTTCAACTTGAACTCAATACACTAGGTGAATCAGAAGAACGTGCGAATTACCGTGCGGCACTGGTGGATTTCCTGCAAGCGCATAAAGCAGACTTGGATGAAGACTCTCAACGTCGTCTGACGACTAATCCATTGCGTATTCTGGATTCCAAAGATGCCAAAACACAAAGCATCTTGGAAAATGCGCCTAAACTTCACGACTTTATGGGAGAAGAAACACTAGCGCATTTCAACCAGTTACAGCAATATTTGACTGATGCAGGTATTAGCTTCGTGATCAATCAGAAACTGGTGCGTGGTCTGGATTATTACAACAAAACCGTATTTGAATGGACCACGACTCATTTAGGTTCGCAAGGGACTGTATGTGCCGGCGGTCGTTATGATGGTCTGGTCGGTCAGCTGAAAGGTAAGCCTGATCAGTCTGTACCTGCAGTAGGTTTTGCGATGGGTATGGAGCGTTTATTGCTTCTGCTGGAACAGGTCGAAGATAATACCCCGGTACGTGATTGTGAAGTGTTCTTGGTGGCTGATCCGGCTTCTCAAGGCAAAGCACTGGTACTGGCTGAACAGATCCGTGACCAGCTGGAAGCGGCAGGTAGCACGATTCGTCTGAAAGTCGGTTCACAAGGTTCGATGAAATCCCAGATGAAAAAAGCCGACCAGTCTGGTGCCCTGTATGCAGCGATCATTGGTGAGCGTGAGCTGGAAGCACAGACCTTCACTGTGAAAGAGCTGGCGACTGCAGAGCAATCGGAAGTAGCATTTGCTGACTTTGTGTCATTTTTCACAACTAAAATTTCTTCAAAATAATCGATAAAATATTCGGAAAGGGGCAATCGCATGAGTGCAATAAGTGATGATGATCAACTGGAAAGTTTGAAATCCTTCACCAAGAAGTATGGTTCTTCTATCATTACTGGGATTCTGGTTGCGCTGATTGCCTTTTTCGGATGGGAATATTGGCAGAAGAAAAACTTAGCGGAGTCGCAAAAAGAAACTGCCCGGGTGCAACAGTTGATGGATGAAGCCGGTGCTGCACAAGGTGATGCTTTTGCTAAACTTGCAGAAACAGCGGACAAGATTGTCAAAGAAGCACCGGATTCAGCACAGGCGATCCAGACCCAGCTGGTCATGGCGAAACTGGCTTATGACAAGCAGGATTATGCTGCGGCTGAACGTGCCCTGAAGAAAGTTGAAAATTCGAAAGTGGACGACGCTGGTCTGGTGCAGATCGTCAAACTGCGACTGGCTTACGCACAGCTGGCACAGAAAAAATATGATGAAGCCTTAAAAACACTGGATGCAGTCACTGAGCCTGCATTCAAGGCAACCGCAGATGAAGCACGTGGTGATATCTATGTTGCCAAAAATGATATTGAAAATGCCAAAAAAGTGTATCAAAGTGCATGGGATGCCTTGGTAGAACGTAAAGAAGAACGTCAAATTTTACAAATTAAACTAGAAAGTGTAGGCGTATTGGTCGATGATCCTGAAATTGAACGCCCGATTATAGATACACAAGTGGAAGAAACTGAATGAATAGAAAATACAAACTCACCTGTGCCTTAACGGTTTTAACCCTTGCCCTTGCGGGGTGTGCGGGAAAAAGTATTAAAGTGGAAGAGGCCAAGCCAAATCCACTGCCAAAACTTGCACAGGCAAAAACTCTGGTTCCTGTATTTTCCAGCAGCGTTTCTTCGACTGATGAAGCCGATCCGTTACGTTTGCGTCTAGATGTCGATAATGGCGTGGTGTTCGCGGTCAATCCAAATGGTGAAGTGACGGCTTACCAAGGTAAACAACGCTTATGGCAGAAAAAAGTGACTAAAGCTGGTTTGAGCGCGGGTGTAGAAGCCGCTCAAGGTCTGGTGATTGTCGGGAATACCAAAGGCCAGTTGTTTGCACTGGATCAGCAAATTGGCGAGCAACGCTGGGCAGCACAATTATCTGGCGCGGTGATTGCGCCATCACTGATTCATGCCGATCGCGTGATTAGCATTGCTAATGATGGAACAGTATTTTCGCATGAAGCAGGCAGTGGTAAAGAAGTCTGGACTTATAAGCTGCCTAATGTACAATTCAGCCTCCGTGGTCAGGCTGCACCTGTTGCACTGGATCCACGCCATGTGCTGATCGCATCTGCGAATGGCTATATTTACGCTATCGATGCCGTAACAGGTGTGCCGAAAATGCAGCGCCGTGTTGCGGTGTCTGATGGCCGTTCTGATATCCAGCGTTTAAATGATATTGATGGTGAACCAGTAGTGGCTGGCCAGTTTGTTGTGACGACTAGTTATCAAGGTCAGGTGACTGTACTGGATCTGGCTTCACAGCAGATCATCTGGAGTGAGGATGCCAGCAGTATTCAACGTCCAGAAGTGGTCGGTAATGGAGTGTTTGTTGCTCAAACTGATGGCAAGATCGCGGCGTATGAAATTACCTCAGGCCAGAAACTTTGGGAAAATGACCAGTTGCTGCACCGTAAGCTGAGCAACCCAGTAATGTTGGGTGGTGATCTGGTGGTGGGTGATTTAGATGGTGTACTGCACCTGATTGATCCAGCAACGGGTCAGATTATTGGTCGTTCAAAAACGTCTGGTGAGGTGCGCACACTGCGTGTGATCGACAACCAGCTCTATGTTTCGACTCGCAAGGGCGCGTATAGCATCTGGCAGAATCGTTAATTTTTCTTTGGCTTATGCTAAAATAAGCCAACCGTATTTTTGACGCGGGGTGATTGAATATTCAATGCCCCGTGTTTTTATTTATTTTAGGCTTTAATCCTATTTCTATTTTCTTCCAGAACTTTCTGATGTTCAGGCCATTTTTAGACAGCCTGATATTGAATAAAGGTTAATCTATGAAACCCGTAATTGCGCTCATTGGTCGTCCGAACGTCGGAAAATCAACCCTGTTCAACCAGATAACCAAGAGCCGTGACGCATTGGTGGCAGACTTTGCCGGTCTGACACGTGACCGTAAATATGGCGATGCTGTCTATCAAAACAAATCCTTCATTGTGGTCGATACTGGCGGTATTGGTGAAACAGAAGGTGGTATCGACTCCTACATGGCAGAGCAGTCCAAAACTGCGATCCATGAAGCGGACATGATCATTTTTGTGGTCGATGCCCGTGCCGGACTATTGGCTTCTGATGAACAGATTGCCCGTGAATTACGGACTTTAGGTAAAAAAGTTTTTCTTGTTGCCAACAAGGTCGATGGGGTGCATGCAGAAGCCGCGCTGGTCGAGTTCTATAAACTCGGTATGGGTGAGCCGATGCAGGTAGCTGCCAGCCATGGTCGCGGTGTTCAGCAGATGCTTGAAGAAGTGCTGCAGGATGTGTCTGAAGATGAAAATCCGGAAGAACACGATGCTGATACCGGTTTACGTTTAGCGGTAATCGGTCGTCCTAATGTGGGTAAATCAACACTGGTGAACCGTCTGCTGGGTGAAGACCGTGTGGTGGCCTTTGACCAGCCAGGTACGACACGTGACTCAATCTATATCCCATTTGAGCGTGATGGCCGTAAATACACCCTGATTGATACTGCCGGTGTGCGCCGTAAAGGTAAAGTGGATGAGATGATTGAGAAATTCTCAATCGTGAAAACCTTGCAGGCAATGAAAGATGCCCATGTCGTGGTGATCGTTGTTGATGCGCGTGAAGGTATCGTCGAGCAGGACTTGCACCTGATTGGTTATGCGATTGACGCTGGTCGTGCCATCGTGATTGCGATTAACAAATGGGACAATATGTCTGAGTATGATCGCAAGCAATGTAAGTTGGATGTGGAGCGTCGCTTTGACTTTATTCCATGGGCGAAAATTCACTTGATTTCTGCACTGCATGGTACTGGAGTGGGGGATCTGTATCCATCGATTCACCGTGCCTACGAATCTTCGCATTTAAAAGTTTCACCTGCGAAAATCACCCAGATTTTGCAGGATGCAGTGGAAGCGCATCATCCACCGAAAGTACAAGGTCGTGCGATCAAAATGCGTTATGCGCATATTGGCGGACAGAACCCGCCGACCATCGTCATTCATGGTAACAAGGTCGATAAAACCCCTGCAGACTATCGCCGTTATTTGGAAAACGTATTCCGTAAGGTCTACAAGTTGGAAGGCACGCCAGTCAAAATCGAATTCAAGACTTCGGAAAACCCGTTTGAAGGTCGTAAAAATAAAGTGGATGAACGTACTGCTGCGCGTCGTCGCCGTTATGTCCAGAAATTCAAGAAAGCCGAGAAGAAATTCAAACGCGGTTGAGCTGTGTTGGAATCAAAAAAGCCTGCAGATGCAGGCTTTTTTATGTTTCTTAAATGATCTTGGTCATTAGATAGAACATTTCTTTGCTTTTTGGTAAATGCGAATATTTTCCAAATTCGCTACCGCTACATCCACAACATCTTGAGATGCTGCAGCATTATTTTGCGTATTATTACCACTTAATGCACTTGTGATTTTACTCGCGCGTGCAACAGATTCAGATTGACCTGCAAACGCAGAAAGCGCACCGCTCGCTAATCCGGCGAATCGTGATACCGGGTTATTTGCTTGGGCATTGGCCTGTTCTTGGGCTGCTTGAGCAGCTGCAAGTGTGCGTTCAAAGCTTTTTGCTTCAACTGCAAGATCTGTACAATCTAAAGTTTTTAAGTAACTGGTAGAATAAACACTATTATTCTTTTGAGAAGCAGCATTATAGTTCGAGGCGTATGCTGCATCTGCACGTGCAACAGCGGCATTTGCTTGGGCACGACTGCGTTCGATATTTGCTTCAGCCTGATCCATGATCGCCCCATTTTTTGCCCCTAATACTGTAGTTGCAGCTTCCAGCCAACTACCTGCAGAAACCGATAAAGATAACCCCCCTAGCATCAAGCTGAGCGCAAGCTTTTTATACATATAAAGACCCTCTTATTGAAGTGTTGTTAATTGTGTGATTATTGTAACGTTTTTTATTTTAATAGATATGACTTTATTTATCATCAAGTTATATCCTAAAGTCGAGTTGATTTTTGTAAGAAAAAATTCTGGAATCGTGAGAAATCGCTATGAAGCACAGGAAATCGATCACCTTAATCTTTGCTAATCGCAGGTTATGTTTATAATCGAGATGATAATTTAGATGTTTTAACTATTGTGCTAAACCAAATTCAAGTTCGGATCGCAGCTATTGATCAGATTATAATGAATACTCATGATGCTGATCAGCGCACATGGATACAAGTACGGAAACAGGCGATTTATCATTATCGTAATCAGCAATTGAAAGATTTTTTTCAAATAGAAGTCATACCTGAAGATTTAGCTGTCACTGAACATGGCAAACCTTATTTAAAAGCACATCCAGAGTATTCGTTTAATCATACCCATAGTAAGAATATGTATGCGCTAGCGTTGAGTAAACAGGTGGCTAATTTAGGTGTGGATATTGAAGAACTTAGTCGTAAGGTCCGTTTTGAAGCCTTGGCTGGGCATGCCTTTCATCCTGAAGAGTTTAAAATCTGGCAGTCACTGGATTATGATCCGGAATACTGGTTTAAGGTCTGGACGACCAAAGAAGCGGTACTAAAAGCCAATGGTCTTGGGATTCGGATCAATCTAAATGAGCTGAATACTCAAGTACATCCAAATCAAGATGGTGGCATGTGTGCTTTGCAAGGTTTAGGTACTTATGCCTATCAGAATTACCGGATTGGTGAATGTATGCTAAGTGTGGCCTGGCAGGCTGAGCAATCCTGCCGTGGATTTAGCTTCCCGCAGATTCAGATCTATCAGCATCCTCCTCTGCATAATATCTAAGAGCTAGGATTTTCGGGCAATCCATAGATTACTGAGCCGATTGACAAACTGTGGGCTTAGTCGTGACAAATGAAACAGAAACTGACTTCTAAAACCGACCAGACGATGCGTTGGGGTCAGTAGATGATCTTTGCGCTGTACCAGTTTTAAGATATCCCAAGCCACATCTTCGGCATTTAAATGCACGCCTATTGTTTTGATACTTTCCGCCTGCATGTCCTGCACCATTGCTGTATTTACAAATAGCGGCATTACATCCATAACCCGGATGCCATGTTTATGCCATTCAATATCCAGGCTTTCCGTGAGGCCACGTACTGCAAATTTGCTGGTGGAATAGGAAGCTAGATCGGCCTGTCCATAAATTGCAGAAGCAGACGACAGGTTTATGACTCGGGCAAAGGACGCACGTTTTAAAAAAGGAAAAGCGGCATGACAGCCATTGAGCATGCCTTTGACATTGATGTCGATAATTTGGTGATGGGATTCAATAGGTATCTGTTCGAAATTTCCAGAATACAGTACCCCGGCATTATTCACCAGAATATTGATTTCACCCGCCCAGTTTGCAAAATCATTCAAAGTAGTTTGCCAGGAGTCATAACTGGCAACATCCAGATAACCTGCATGCGCATGTGGGCCAAGCTTTTGAGCTAACTGTTCAGCCAGTGTGGTATTCAGATCATAGATCCCGACTTTATAACCCTGCTGGTAAAAAAGACTCGCAACCGCGGCACCAATTCCTTGTGCTGCACCGCTAATAAAGATACTGTGCATTTTATTGGTCTCCATGTTGGTTATTTTTATGGGTTGCTTTAGAGCATAACAAACATTGAGCACAAACAGATTTCTGGTCTGGTCAAAGAAAGAGGTTGTCAGGTGGAACAATTACTGAACATCATGCGTGAATTACGTGAAAAATGTCCTTGGGATCGGCAGCAGACTCCAGAATCCTTGACCCGTTATGCGATTGAAGAAGCTTATGAGGTTGAAGCTGCAGTGCGTTCCGGCAAGGCTGAAGATGTACGTGATGAACTTGGCGACCTGTTATTACAGGTGGTATTCCAGTCGCAGCTGTACAGCGAGCAGGGTGCATTTGATTTTCAGGATGTGGTGCAAGCAATTACGGATAAATTGATCCGCCGTCATCCACATGTGTTTCAGGCGGAGCAATTTGCCAAATTGAGTCCGGAAGATGTTTCTGTATTATGGAAAGAAATCAAAGCTAAGGAAAAGCAGGGCAAGCCATATTCACGGCTAGATGAAGTCAAACATGCACCGGCCTTGGTACAGGCTGATGAAATCCAGAAAAATGTGGCAAAAATCGGCTTTGATTTCCCTGATGTTGTCGGTGCTATGGGTAAACTCGAGGAAGAGTTAGAAGAGTTTAGACAGGCTTTGGCTGGACAAAATTCCGACGAAATTCAGGACGAGTTTGGCGACTGCTTATTTTCACTGATCAATGTTGGTCGTAAACTTGGGGTTTCGAGTGAGATGGCGCTGCTTGGAACCATTCATAAATTCCGCACTCGATTTGCCCTGATGGAGCATCAGGCAAAAGCACAAAACCTGAATATAGAAGACCTGTCACTGACTGAACTGGATCAGCTGTGGGAGCAGGCGAAACAACAATTAAAACAACAGGCGAACCATGACCAGAATCATTTATCCAGCAAAATACCGGAGGCTGATTAGCGCTCTGATCTTCATTTCATCTATACTGAGCAGTTCTTTTTCTGCTGTCCAGGCTGAAAGTTATGCAGAATGGAAGGCTCGACAGGAACAGCATGATGCCCGATTAAAACAGCAGCAGGCTACTCAGCAGATCAATCCTTCCAGCCATTATTTAAGTAAGCCGACTCTTTCAGCTGTTTCAAGTGCAGATAAGATCCGGCTCAATTCTGCCACGGCTGAACAGTTGCAGCAGTTGCATGGCATTGGTCAGAAAAAGGCTGAAGCGATCATTGAATATCGTAATACCCATGGCAAGTTTAAACGCATTGAAGATATTCAGCTGGTAAAGGGCATCGGTCCGGCTTTATTTGCCAAAAATCAGGCGCGATTGGCCCTGTAAATGGTCTGAATTTAAGGTGAATCCTCAATCAAGCATGATCTGAGGATTGACATAATCAAATTGCCCTTTAGCCGTGTAAGCGATATGATTAGCGTCATCTTAGAATTTTACGTTCAGACGTAGGAGACAGCGTCTTTTGCAAACTTTGCGCGCGTCAAAATGTGGTTTATCAACCGCTCAATTACCTTCTTATATCCTCGATGTGATTGATGCCTTAACCAAGGCTGGCTATGAAGCTTATATTGTTGGTGGCGGTGTCCGGGATCTGATGTTGGGACTGAATCCTAAGGATTTCGATGCTGTTACTAACGCGACTCCCGCTCAGGTCAAAGAAGTATTCGGACGTCGTTGTCGTATTATCGGACGTCGTTTTGAGCTTGCTCATGTCTACTCTGGTCGAGAATTGGTGGAAGTCGCGACTTTCCGTGCCCCGCCTAAAAAAGCAGTCACCTCGGCACAAGGGATGATCCTGCGTGACAATAACTGGGGCACCATTGAACAGGATTTTGCGCGCCGCGATTTTTCTATTAATGCGCTGTATTACCAGCCACGCAAAGGTATTGTGCTGGACTTCTGTAATGCCATTGACGACATCAAGCACAAGACCCTGCGTCTGTTAGGTGACCCGGCACTGCGTTTCGAGGAAGATCCGGTGCGGATGCTACGTACCTTACGTTTTGCTGCCAAGCTGAACTTCAGTATTGACCCAGCGATTCTGGACATCTTTACCCCGGAAATGACCCAGTTGCTGCGCGATGTCTCTCCGCACCGTCTTTATGATGAGTCGCAGAAGCTGTTTACCATGGGACATCTGCAACGCGTACTGCCAATGCTGATAGATTTTGGTATCTGGCGTCAGCTGTTTGCGGATATCAAACCGGAAATATCACCATTCATTGAATTGGCTGCCAAGAATACCGATCAACGTATTTCGATTGGCAAGACCATCAACCCGGCATTCTTCTATGCGGTGTTGCTGTGGAAGCCATTCCTGGAACGTTGCGATTTTTATCTGGGCAAAGGGGTGGTACCTGCCGAAGCTCGTGCTCAAGCGGGTCTGGATGTTTTAAAACGTCAGGCTACGCGTACTATCATTCCACGTTTTGCAGAAACTTTTATCCGCGAAGTCTGGGAAATGCAGACTCGTTTGCTAAATCCAAAACCACAACAGATTGAAGCCTTGTCAGGTCATGCCCGTTTCCGTGCCGGTTTCGACTTCTTGTTGCTACGTGAAAAGTCTGGCGATGAAACAGCTCAAGGCATGGGTAGCTGGTGGGATGCTTATCAGCAGATGACCGCAGACGAAAAAGAACGCGCGATTGCTCAGTATAATCGGCAGCGTGCCAAGAATCGTCGTAAGGCTAGTCAGGAAGAACATCTGGAACAGCATCTGGCTGCTCAGGAAACTGCTGAGATTGAGCCATTGGTAAATGAGCCAGAACCACGTAGCCGTCGTGCCCGTAAAGCCAAAATGGAAGCTGCTGCTAAACCTGTTTCTCATGCGGCAGCCAGCAGCAGTGGCGAGATCGGTCCAGATCATCCAATTTTGAAACGCAAACGTGTACAGCGTGATTTAAGCCAGGTTGTTTTTGGACCGACACAATGATCACGACTTATATCGGTTTAGGTAGTAATCTCGGGGATTCTCGCCAGATTCTGGCAGATGCGGTACAGAAACTGGCAACTTTAGGGCAGGTGAGAGTCTCGCATCTGTACCAGAGCCCACCAATGGGACCGCAGGATCAGCCCAATTATCACAATGCCGTGGCAGAGCTTATTACCGATCTGGCGCCATTGGATTTGCTGGATCGTTTGCAGGCATTTGAACAGGAAGCGGGTCGGGTACGTCTGCGTCATTGGGGGGAACGTACCTTAGATTTGGATTTGCTCATCTATGGGGATGAACGGATTCAGAATGAGCGTTTGACTGTGCCGCATGTCGGTGTATTGGAGCGCGATTTTGTATTATTGCCGCTGTTGGATCTGAATGCTGATTTGCAGCTGAATGGACAAACATTAAAAGACCTGGACATCGTAAAACAATCGACCTTAACGGTACTGGATCGTACCAACTGGGCGAATCTTTAATTTTTAAGTGATTGGCATGTTCGCGAGAACTTCAATTTAGAGAGGAACACCTTCATGATCAGTCTGAGTGACTTAAGACGATTCAAGGCGGACGGCCGCAAATTCTCCTGCCTGACCTGCTACGATGCCAGTATGGCCAAAGCCATGGAAATCGCCGAAGTGGATAGCATTCTGATCGGGGATTCTCTGGGTATGACCATTCAGGGGCATGACTCTACTTTACCAGTGACTGTCGCAGATATGGCCTATCATACGGCTGCAGTGCGTCGTGCGAACCAGCATGCCTTTATCCTGACTGATCTGCCATTTATGAGCTATGCAACATTAAATGATGCTTTGCAAAGTGCACGTACCGTGATGCAAGCAGGTGCGCAGATGGTGAAGCTGGAAGGCGGTGCCTGGCTGGCTGAAACGGTACAGGTGATGACCCGTAATGGTATTCCGGTGTGTGTGCATTTAGGTCTGACTCCACAATCGGTAAACGTGTTTGGCGGTTATAAATTACAGGCACGTAGCCGTGCCGCAGCAGATCAGCTAATTACTGACTGTAAGGCAGTGGTAGAAGCCGGTGCAGCATTGCTGTTGCTGGAATGTGTGCCTGCACAGCTCGGTAAAGAAGTCGCAGACCTATTCCCGGATATTCCGGTGATCGGGATTGGTGCTGGAGCTGATACCGATGGTCAGGTACTGGTGGTACAGGACATGCTCGGTCTGAACTTCGGCCATATGGCTAAATTTGTACGCAACTTTATGCAAGAACAATCAGGTGCCAATGCAATCCTGGATGCATTCAAGGCTTATCATGCAGCCGTGTTAGATGGCTCATTTCCTGCACCTGAACATACCTTCCAGGTTGAGTTATAAGATGAAAACAGAAACAACAATCCAAGGTTTAGCAGCATCGTTAAATCCGGCGCGTTCAGCACGTAAGATCATCGGCTTCGTACCGACCATGGGTAATCTGCATCAAGGTCACCTGAATTTGGTACGTGAAGCACGCAAGCTGTGTGATGTAGTCGTGGTCAGTATCTTTGTGAATCCAATCCAGTTTGGACCAAATGAAGATTTTGATAACTATCCACGTACTTTGGAACAGGATCAGAAGTTGCTGGCTGAAGTGGGTTGTGACATCGTCTTTGCTCCAACTGTTGAGCAGATGTATGGTACCAAGCCGCGTCTGACCAATATCAGCGTGTCTGACATCACCAATGACCTGTGTGGTCTGCAACGTCCAGGCCATTTTGATGGCGTGGCTGTGGTTGTTACCAAATTGTTTAACATTGTGCAGCCAAACTATGCCTTCTTTGGTGAAAAGGATTATCAGCAGCTGGCAGTAATCCGCCAGTTTGTACAGGATCTGAATATTCCACTGGAAGTGATTGGTGTGCCTATTACCCGTGCAGAAGATGGTCTGGCTTTAAGTTCTCGTAATGGATACCTGTCTGAAGAAGAACGTCAGACTGCACCGACCATTTACCGTAGCCTGAAAGCTGCTGAACAGCAGTTGCATGAAGGTGCAACTCTGGATGCAGCATTGGCAGGTATTCGGCAGATGCTGACCGATGCCGGTTTTGTGGTGGACTACGTAGAAGCACGCACCCCAGAACTGCAAAAAATTGATGAGTTTAATCAGGATGTGGTGCTATTCATCGCTGCTAAACTGGGCAAGACTCGTTTGATTGACAATCTGCAGGTAAAATACTCTGCATAATCATAGAAAGGATCGCAGTGCATGAAGCGCATACTGATCGTCACAGGACAATCCGGTTCAGGTAAATCATCTGCCTTGCAGGTGCTAGAAGACTTGGGCTATTACTGTATCGATAATTTGCCGCTAGCATTGCTGCCTGAAATTGTTGCCAAGCTGGATCAGGAAAATAGCCTGGAGCAGTTAGCCTTGGGTGTGGATGTTCGCAGTACCCGTGCTGATCTGCAAGAATTTGATCATGTTTTTGAACAACTGCAGAAACATGGTACGGTGGATGTGATTTACCTGACCACACAGGATCAGGAACTGATTGCACGCTTTAGTGCGTCACGCCGACCACATCCATTGTCAGGTCGCTTTAACAGTTTGGCGCAGTGTATTGAAGAAGAAAAATTGCTGCTGCTCCCGATCCAAATGCGTTCGACTGTGCATATTGATACCACAGACAAGAGCGTACACGACCTGAAGCATACCTTGCTGCACAAGCTGGGCCAGACCGATAACCTGATCGTGATTCTACAATCCTTTGGCTATAAGCATGGCATTCCCTTAGATGCGGATTATGTGTTTGATATACGCCATCTGCCAAACCCGCACTGGGATCTGGAGCTGCGTAAATATTCTGGACTGGATCAACCTGTGCAGACTTTCCTGGAACAGAGTGAACAGGTTGAAGAAATGTTCCTGGATATTTACCATTTTCTGGACAAATGGTTACCTGCATTCGCAGAAGGGCATCGTCACTATATTACTGTGTCGATTGGTTGTACCGGTGGTCAGCATCGTTCTGTTTATATTGTGGATAGACTAAAAAAAGCGCTTGAGGCAAAATGGTCTGTTCAAGTCCTCCACCGAGAAATGAAGCACTGGTCATGATTGATACGACTGTTGACGTAATTAACAAACTGGGTTTACATGCGCGTGCATCAGGCAAGCTGATTGAAGTCACCACCAAATTTCGTTCCAATATCCAGATTGGAAAGGGTGACAAGCTTGTTGATGCGAAAAATATCATGTCCCTGCTCATGCTGGGTGCTGGGAAGGGAACAACTTTACGCTTGGTGCTGGATGGAGCAGATGAGGAAAAAGCCTTGTCTGAAATCCAGGCACTGTTTGCAGCAAAATTTTACGAGGCAGATTAATCGTGGCACGTCGACCGCACAGTTTTACTGAAGAAGACTTTGAATCTTTAGAAGGACGTGCAAGTAAAACCGAACAGAAAAAAGCTGTCCAGCGAATGGCAGCTTTAGGCGCACAGCTTGCAGAGCTGAGTGTCAAACAAATTCAGAATCTGCCTGTTGAGGAACGTCTGATTGATGCGTTGCTTGATGTGCAGACGATTACCTCCAATGAAGCACGCCGTCGCCAGTTTCAGCGTATTGGTAAGTTACTGCGCAATGAAGATGAAAATGTGATCCTGTCTTATCTGACCCCGAAACAGGGGTTGAAAAAGACCGCACAATTACAACGTTGGACTGATCGTCTGATCAAAGATGGTGATCCTGCGATTAATGAATTTACCAAAATTTATAATGCGACCGAGCGTCACACCTTGCGTCAGCATGTATTACGTGTGCATCGCGATATCAAGAACCAGTTACCAGAAGAAGAGCTGGCAGCATCACGTCAGAAGCTGTTTAACTATGTGCAGCAGGTCGCGCTGATTTCTGATAACTGATGAATTGATATAGCGAAAATAAAAAGCGGCCTTTAAAGGTCGCTTTTTTTATGGGTATGAGATATAGATTGATCCGAAAAAAGAATTTTAATGCAATCGAAAAAGCATAGCCCGAAACAAAGTGAAGCGGTTGAAGAGAACTGTAGTGCCTGTTTACAAATTAAAAGACTCAAATTCCGATCAATCACCAAGAAATTGGTAGATTTTGCCACTCTGTTGGTCTTTTATTTACAAGAAATACACACAGAACAAAGTACATTAATTTAAAAATTTATTTAAAGTGAACAATCATTTAAAAGAAAAAATTGGAGAAAACCAAAATAGCAATGAAAAGTGAATAGTAAGGCTGATTTTATAAATAGTACTTTAAATCCGCTATCTTAGCGTTTTTAGTTAGAACTATTGAATAAATGATATATGCTGAGCTAGTGCTTATCATGCTGCTGTGGTACAAAAAATAATCATAATGTGGACATGCTCGTTAGTTTACAAATAACGGGTAATTTCAAACTTGTTTTACAATTTTTAAAGAAAAAACACGCTGATACGTAGTTAAATGTAAGCTAATAACTTGGTCTTGATGTCAGATTATGTCGTTGAGACAATATAAATACTTTGTTATTGATTGTATAAATTTGGTCGAATAAAAAAAACCATGTGAGGCAGAGATGAAGCTTAACCTTTTGGAGATAGGTCAAAATACTGAACAGCTCAGCTCGTGCCGCCTGTCTTTGATTTTGGGTGTCCATACCAATAATAACCTGATTTATACCTTTTCCAAGGTCGCACGTCGGTTGCTCAAGGTAGATAAATGCCTGCTGGGTTTTCATAAAGAGCCTTATATCTGGTATACCACTAACACTGGCTTTTGGGGTTTTGAAACACCGCCAGAATTAAATCTGCTACATTATCTGCAAAATGACGTCTATCTGGATCGCACACATCCCGCCTATGCCGAAATGTCGGAATATTTGCGGGCTCATGGGGTCGAACATCAGCGTTTTATTTCTTATAATCTCAAAGTTAATGAAACCCATTCAATTGGCCATGTGGTTTTTTTTGATGATCAACAGGATGCTTTCGAAGCAGAAGACATCAGTCTGGTGCGGGAGTTTGCCGATGGATTGGTTGGCTTGATTCGCCTGCATGAAGACTATAATGAATTGAAAGAATTGTACGAACAGCAATGTGCGATGAACTTCAGTAAGACTAAGTTCTTCCAGATCATTGCGCATGACCTGCGTGCACCGTTCCATGGCTTGCTCGGGTTTTCCGAAGTGCTGGCAGAAGAGCGGGAGACGCTGGATGAATCCAGTATCCAGAGCATCACAGAATATCTGTATGACAATGCCAAATCCACCTATAACCTGCTGGAAAGCCTGCTGACCTGGGCTATGGCCGAGGGTGGGCGTTTTGTCTATCACCCGATTAATTTCGAGTTAAAACAGTCTAGCAAAATTGTTTGTGATGTGCTGAAAAGCCTAGCGTTAAACAAGAAAATTGCCCTGATCGATCGGATTCCTGAAGGCGTTAAAGTCAATGCCGATATCAATATGATTACCTCAGTGTTGCAAAACCTGGTCTCTAACGCGCTGAAATTTACCCCGACCAATCAGGAAGGACAGGTGATTTTGTATGCTGAAGCCGAAGATGAACTGGTAAGAATCCAGGTGCAGGATACCGGCCTCGGTATGACCGAAGAACAGATGAAGAACCTGTTCAAGCCAGATCTGGTGGTCAGCGTTAAAGGTACCGCGGAAGAAAAAGGTGCAGGTCTTGGTCTGGTGCTATGTAAGCGCTTTGTGGATCTGAACCATGGCCAGATTTATGTCGACTCTAAGGAAGGCCAGGGTACAACATTCACAGTATTACTCCCGAAAGCCACCAATGAACATCAGGCTTTGGCTGTGCCTGAACCTGCTGCCGTTCAAAAAGTACAGAATTAATTTCTCTCCAAGCATTCCCAGTCTAGTCAGTCTCCTGTTATAACTAGAAAAAATATGACAGGGGACTGGACTGAAAATGAATCAAGTGCAATTGCAGAAAACCTTAAGGGCAAGCCAATATGCTGAACAGGTATTGTCCAAACATGCGGCTTTGCTGGAACAGGATTATGCAGTTGACCATTTTCAGGGTGGACTCAGTACCGAAAAAATCAATCAATATGTCACGGAAACTTTGGCGGGGCTAAGTGATGAAGCCGAGTGGATGAGTGCGCTACGCATTCTGCGTGACCGTCTGATGTTTCGCTGGATCTGGCAGGATGCCAACCAGATGATTGAAGTCATGGCCCTGACCAAGGAATTGTCAGACTTCGCTGATGCTGCGATCTGTGCTGCTAAAGATTTTGCCCGGATTCCTCTGGTAGAAAAATATGGCCAACCGATTGGCTATAACGGCAAGGTGCAAGACCTTATCGTCATCGCCATGGGGAAACTTGGCGCACAGGAACTGAATTTATCTAGCGATATCGACCTAATCTTTGCCTTTGACGAGCAGGGTGAAACTGATGGTCGTAAATGCATTGATGTGCAAGAGTTCTGTATTCTTTGGGGACAAAAACTGATTTATCTGCTGGATCATATTACTGCAGATGGTTTTGTGTTCCGCGTGGATATGCGTTTACGTCCGTGGGGCGATGGCTCTCCACTGGTGATCAGCCATATGGCGCTAGAAAAATACCTGAGCCAGCACGGCCGTGAATGGGAACGTTATGCCTGGATCAAGGCGCGTATCGTCAATCCAAGTCCGGAAGGTCAGGAACTATTGGAAATGACCCGTCCTTTCGTGTTCCGTCGCTATGTAGATTACAGCGCTTTCGCTGCCATGCGTGAAATGAAAGCCATGATCCAGCGTGAAGTACAGCGCCGCAATATTGAAGATGATATCAAGCTCGGCGCTGGCGGGATCCGTGAAGTTGAATTTATTGTGCAGGTCTTCCAGCTGATCTATGGCGGTTCCAAACTAGAATTACAGGACCGGCAGTGTCTGGTGAGCTTACGACATTTGGTCAATGCGGAGCTGCTGGATGCTCAGGCAGTAGAAGACCTCGAAGATGCTTACCTGTTCTTACGTCGGGTCGAACATGCAATTCAGGCGCTGAATGACCAGCAGACCCAGTCTTTGCCAACAGAAGATGAGCCACGTCAGCGCATTGTAGATACGCTTGGTTTTGCCAGCTGGGATGACTTCATGCAGGTATTGAACCAGAAACGTGCCAAGGTTATTTACCAGTTTGAACATTTGATCAAGGAAAGTAGCCCGGAAACCCAAGTCTCCAATTTTTCCCAGCTGGAACAGCAACTGAATCAGGTATTGGATGAAGATGCACGCAATCTGGTGCATGAATTCTGGAACAGCAATACCCTGAAAAAACTGCCAGTCAAAGCCATGCAGCGTTTGAAAACCTTCTGGCCTTACCTGATTGAAGCGATTTTACAGTCCGATCAGCCGCAGATTGCCCTGATTCGTTTGATGCCATTGGTAGAGTCGGTACTGCGCCGTACGGTCTATCTGGTGATGCTGATTGAAAGCAAAGGTGCCTTGCAGCGTCTGGTGAAAATGGCGACAGTGAGTCCATGGATTTGTGAAGAGCTGACCCATTATCCGGTACTGCTGGATGAATTCCTGTCGATGGATTTTGAGCTGCCAAAGCGTAAGGATCTAGAAGATTCATTGCGTCAGCAGTTACTGCGTATCGAGATCGATCAGGTCGAGGATCAGATGCGGATACTGCGCTTGTTTAAAAAATCCAATGTCTTGGCGGTTGCAGCGAGTGATGTGCTGGCAGAAAGCCCATTAATGAAAGTCTCCGATGCCCTCACCGATATTGCAGAAGTCTCCGTGAATGCCGCGCTGCATCTGGCTTATCAGATCGTGGCGAAAAAACATGGCTTCCCGCTGGATGCTGAAGGACAGCGTTGTTCGATCGATCACACTGCCTTTGTGGTGATCGGATATGGTAAAGTAGGAGGGATCGAGCTCGGGTATGGTTCGGACCTAGACTTAGTGTTTATCCACTATATGGATGAACAGGCGGATACGGATGGCCAGAAGCCGATCAGTGGTTTTGAATTTGCCATGCGTGTGGCACAAAAATTCATGTCATTGATGACGACGCAAACCCTGGATGGACGGGTCTATGAGATTGATACGCGTCTGCGTCCATCTGGAGAAGCAGGTCTGCTGGTCACTAGTCTAAAAGCATTTGAACATTATCAGTTTAAGAGCGCTTGGCTATGGGAACATCAGGCCTTGGTACGTGCTCGCTCGATTGCAGGAGATCTGCAGCTACGCCAGAAATTCGAAACTTTGCGCTGTGATGTATTGACCCAGAAACGGGATATCAATCATGTACGTGAAGAAGTACTGAAAATGCGTCAGAAAATGAAAGATCATCTGGGTTCTTCAAAAGAGCAGAAAAAAGATGGGATTTTTCATTTAAAACAGGACGCAGGTGGTATCGTCGATATCGAATTTATGGCACAGTATGCAGTATTGGCTTGGAGTGGGGCGAATAAAGATCTCGCACATTACTCTGACAACGTAAGAATCCTTGAGGATGCCGCAAAATCAGGTTGCTTATCCAGCGACGATGCGACTGCTCTGATTCAAGCTTATCTCCGTGAACGCGCTGAGAGCCATCGTTTAGCCCTTGCAAATCAATCCATGCAAGTGTCTGCGAGCGACTGGCACGATACCCGAAAGACCGTTTGCAAGTTATGGCAAAGACTGATTGATCCAAGTGCAGTATTTGCACTGGATAGTGAATAATTGTGAAAAATTGGAGTTTGTGGCATGAATTTGGCTGATCGTGATGGTTTCATTTGGCAAGACGGACAACTCGTAGACTGGCGTGAGGCGAAAACTCACGTATTAACACATACCTTGCACTACAGCATGGGTGTGTTCGAGGGTGTGCGTGCTTATGAAACCCCGAATGGCACGGCTATTTTCCGTCTGAAAGAACACACCAAACGTTTACTTAATTCTGCAAAAATTTATCAAATGAAAGTTCCATTTGATCATGCAGCATTAGAACAAGCTCAAATTGATGTCGTTCGTGAAAACAAGTTAGCATCTTGCTATATCCGTCCAATTATCTTTATTGGTTCTGAAAAACTGGGTATTGCTGCGACTGACAATACCATTCATGCAGTGGTTGCTGCATGGAGCTGGGGTGCATACCTGGGTGAAGATGCGATGGCAAAAGGTATTCGCGTAAAAACTTCATCATTCACGCATCACCATCCAAACGTGACTATGTGTAAAGCCAAAGCTTCTGGTAACTACACGCTGTCTATTCTGGCTCACCAAGAAGTCGCTCATGCGGGCTACGATGAAGCAATGCTTCTTGATCCACAAGGTTATGTCTGCCAAGGTTCTGGTGAAAACGTATTCCTGGTACGTGATGGCGTGATCCATACCCCTGATATCGCGGGTGGTGCACTGGATGGTATTACTCGTCAATCGATCATTACCATAGCGAAAGACCTTGGCTATGAAGTGGTTGAACGCCGTATTACCCGTGATGAATTCTATATCGCTGATGAAGCATTCTTCACAGGTACTGCTGCAGAAGTGACTCCAATCCGTGAATACGATGACCGTCAAATTGGCGAAGGTGTACGTGGTCCAATTACCACTCAAATCCAGAAAGCTTACTTTGATGCAGTTCAGGGTAAAGATCCTAAATATGCACACTGGTTAACTTACGTAAAATAAGTCAATCGGTTAAGATGAAAGGCGAAACTTATGTTTCGCCTTTTTTATGAGTTCAAGATAGGTCATTCAGTAAATGCATATTGTCTACGTCAGTGATAGAAAAGCAGGGCATCAATCGCAAGCTTTAGGCTTGTATAAAGCCATGCAAAGGCTATCCGAAATTGATGTGACCTTTGAGGAAGTTCCTATTGAAAAACTCCCAGTATTTGGGCTTTTTTGCTCGTTTAGAAAAAATCAGTATGAAGCTATAAAAAATATACCTGACTATATATTTGGTGTAGGGAGTCATACTCAGCTTCGTGTTTTGCTCTTAGGAAGAGTTTTTCCAAAAACGAAAACTGTCATTTTGATGAAACCGAATTTTCCTTTTGCTTGGTTCGACCATGTGGTAATTCCTGAGCATGATGGTGTGCCTGAAAAAGGTAATGTGATTTTGACTCAAGGTGTGCTTAATCCAATTGTCAATGAAGGTCGTCACCAACCCAATCGGATTTTGATTGCATTGGGTGGTTCATCTAAACGTCATCAATGGAATGAACAAAAAGTCTTATCTGCAATTGAACAAATTGTAGAAAAAAATCGCAATAGTGAAATCATTTTAACTACATCGCGCAGAACGCCGAAAGAATTTTTAGACCATTTGAAAGCCAAACCTTATAGCGAAAGCTTACAAATCTTCCCTGTTGAACATACCCCCCAAGGCTGGATTTTTGAAGAGATGCAAAAAGCCGAAGCTGTATGGGTCACCGAAGACAGTGTATCGATGATATATGAAGCGCTGACGGCCGGATGTAAAGTGGGGGTGATTGAGGTAGATCGTTTGAAGGAAGATCGGATTACGCGTTCAGTAAGTAAATTAGATGAACAGAAGCTTATTTCCAGTACCACTCAGCTTGATAAATTAGTCGCTGCAACTGCTTTTAAAGAGGCGGAGCGTGTGGCAACATATCTTCTCGCTCCATAAGCAGGGTTTCCCGTGATTTATATTGTTGTTCTTGTCATGATTCTGATGTTGGCCTTCAGTTATAAATATGCGTGGTGGAAACCTGCCGTTGATTGGAAAAGACCCCGTGTCTTGATGTATCACATGGTGCGTGATCATATTGAGGGAGCCAAGTTTAATAAATTACGGGTCAAACCGGCTGAGTTTGAAAAACAAATTGCTTGGATGAAAGCTGAAGGTTTTCACTTTGTCACCATGCAAGAATTACAAGAGAATTGGGGGAAACATCCGGAGAAAACTGTCGCAATTACCTTTGATGACGGTTATCTGGATAACTTGGAAAATGCCTTTCCTATCTTGGAAAAATATCAGGCAAAAGCGACGATTTACGTTGTGGTTGACCGGCATGATCGTGATTGGTCGACTTATAAAAAAGCGCATCATAACAGTGGTGAGCTGGCTCGGGAACCAAAACTGAACGATGTTCAGGTCAAGCAGTTGTTAGATTCTGGCCTGGTTGAAATCGGTTCACATACTATGACCCATGCAAATTTGTCCAAATTGGATGATGTAGCGTGTCTGAAGGAATTAACGGAATCTAAACATCAGCTTGAGGCTCTAATTGCCAAGCCTGTGACAAGTTTTGCCTATCCATTCGGGATTTATTCACAGCGTGATGTAGAACTGGCGAAACAGGCGGGTTATAGCAATGCTGTGACCACTATTGAAGGTATAGATAGTAGTTCACCAGACTTTATGCAGCTACAACGTATCAAGATTAGTGGGAAAGACTCACTATTTGCGGTGAAGCTGCGCTTGAAGTTGGGTAAACGAGCATAATCACGCTCGTTTATTAATCTTACGTACATGATCGAGTTGATTAAAATAAGTAGTAAGCTTTTGATGATGCTTATTCCAAGTGTCTATTGGATTAATGTGTGCAGCTAAATAAATTAATAAATCAGAGAATTTTTTCTCAGGTCGATGTCGAATACTTTTCCAATAGGTTGAAAGTGCTTTTTTAGTTAATAATTTTTTATCCTGTTCATTTATATTGGGGTAAGCATGAATAAAGTCATCAATAGTAAAGAACATATCATGGTGCTGTTGCTCTAAATGACGTGATAAACGATTTTCACCACGAACCGACTTGGTTTCGTTTGCATCTAAGAGAACAAAAACACTATGTAAATCACTAGAAATAATTTTTTTAGAATATTTGGCTAAACTTAAAGCCAGTGATTCATCTTGAATAAATATATTTTCATTACAGCCTTTTGATTTTAAAAATAATTCTCGCGTACACATCACGCACATTTGCATAATATTATTTTTAAGCACATAGTTTAAAGGAGTGGTACTAGACTCCCAGATTCCAATGGTGTGTTTTTGAATTTCATTTAAATCGTGAATCTTTACTTTTTCTGCATAGCATAAGTCTGCCTGATGTTTTTGCATTTCATCTAAAAACATATTTAAGCGATTAGGAGCTAGAATATCATCAGAATCCATAAAAAAGAGATAATCACCGGTTGCAGTTAATGCGCCTTGATTCAGTCGAACAGCAGGGCCTTGATTATCTGTATTTTGAATGATTTTAACTTTAGGATAATGGTCTAGTAGATATTGAGAATTAATTGACCATTCTGGATCTGTAGAACAATCATCCACCACAATAATTTCATGTAAATTTTTATCTTCAGGTTGTAATGAATCAATCGTTCTATTGAGCAATAAACCTTTGTTGTAATGGGTGAGAATGACTGAGATCATTTTAATATCCTAAATTACGTTTAAATGCTTGAACAATAGGTCCAATTAAATCTAAGTCTTGGGTATTTTTTAACTCAGGGCGCTTAAAATTCTCTGTCAAATTTTGTCTCTGAATTAGATTATATTGTAGATATTTACGATTCAGAGGCTCCAAAATAGATTTGGAACTATAAATTGAGCTAACTAGACGGCCACTTTGAATTGTTTCTGCCAGCATGGAAGTACTGTCTTCCGTAACAAAAATATAGCTGGATTGTTTAATAAGCTGGACTAAAGATAAAGCATTTTCAGTTTGAACTAAATGTAATTGAATATTTGAGGGAATAGGGGTCTTTTGAAAATAGTCTTCTAAATTAGGTGTACGGCGAGAATTGGTAATTAATCCTTTCAACTGATTTTGAGCACAAAAGGCAATAAATTTTTTAATCATTTTTTCAAAATCTTCAGATGAAAAAGGATGCTCATCTGTCGGACCACCTAAAACTAATAAAGCCGTAGTTTGATCAAGCTGATCTTCCTGTAAGGTAAAAAAGTCTTTTTTTACGGGGGGGGTGGTTAACACTACTTGGTCAGAGTTCGTCGTTTGTTCTAGTGCTGTAATAGTACAGTTGACCAACTGTCCATTTACCTTACGCAAATCGCCTGCATAAAATATTGGAACTTTTAATTTCCGGCTTATCGCAAGACCATAGAGCAAATTTGGCATGCCTGAACAAATAATACAGTCAATATTTTGTTCGGGTAGCAAATCTTTAAAAAGAATAGGTGAGCAAAGATCAAATAAATAAGGATACCAACTCAGTTTTTTTAACAGGCTGATCTGCCATTTTTTTATATCAGGAGTTTCGGCTTTATTTAAAGTTGTTGCATAAGCTGTTTCTAGGCAGTCATATACGCCAAGACTAGGATTTAAATGTCCAGCACGTTGGTCATGAATCAGGAGAACTGCAAGGCTAGGTTTGCTTTTCATCATATTTGAAGGTTTGATCTATCTATTTGGTATGGTAGCAAAATTCATTAAATTTGTCAGATGGCGGATAAGGCATGGATAGGAAAGATTATTTTCAGAGAGATGATGGTTTATCTATCTCGAAAATATTAGAATAAAAGATCAATCCAATGAACGATTGGTAAACTTACTGCGAAGGCTCTTTTTCTTGAACACGTTAAAAATCATTCACACTGTATATGGTGATGCTTCGGGTGGGCGTTGGCAAGCTATGCTGAATACTTTCGATGCACTCGCGAGTAAGGGGTATGAAGGTATTCTGGTATTTGGCGATGAAAATAGAAAACTGAAATCTGAATATTATCCGAAATTTCTTCTGAATAGTTCTGGTTTTTATGATTTATTCGCTGCAGTGAAATTGGCTTTATGGTTGCGTAACTATCGTCCTGATGTGGTAATTGCTCATAGTGGACGTGCAGTTTATTTATTTAAAAATGCAATATTTCTTGCACGAATAAAGTGCTCTGTTATTGCAATGAACCATAGTCATAATGTGAAAAGAACGGTAAGAGCAGATGGATTTATTCATATTACTCCTTATGTTGCGCAATGTGTTGCAGAAGCAGCAGAAAAAAAAGGTATAGATTTAACTAAAAAACCCCAAGCTATTATCTCCAATTTAATTCATTTACCCGATGAGCAACCATCTTTTAGTAATAGACTAGGACAGCCTGTCATCTTAGGTGTTATGACGCGTTTGGTCGAATATAAAGGTACACATTTAGCAATTGCTGCTGTAGAGCAACTGAAGCAAAAAGGATATCAAGTTAAATTATTAATTGCTGGGGAAGGTGAGCAAAAGGAATCACTGATCCAGCAAGTGAAAGATTTAAAATTAGAAAATGAAATCGTGTTTCTAGGGTGGGTTGGTGGTAAAGATAAAATAAAGTTTTATAAAGAGATTGATATTGCCTTGGTTCCTACCATGAATGATACCCAGCCTTTAGCTATATTAGATGCTTTTGCCTGGGGGAAGCCAGTGGTTGCGAGTGATCACATTAGTGTGCAGCAGATTATTCGGCAGGGTGAAAATGGTTTAATGGCGCGATGTGGTGATGCTCAAGATTTATCTGAAAAATTAGCTAACCTCATTACGGGCCCTATCAAAAGATCGAATCTTGTTGCTTCTGCATATCGAGATGTATTGGATCATTATGAGTTCAATAAAGTAGCTGATAAGTTGGATAACTTTATTTGTTCTCTTTTTTAATATGATTTATTGAATTAGATACTATAATTCACTAGAACATCAATTGGTTTAGGTTATGAAGTTTTTAATTACTGGTGGGGCAGGTTTTATTGGATCTGCGGTTATTCGTCATATTATTAACCATACAGACGATGAAGTATTGAATGTTGATAAATTAACCTATGCTGGTAATTTAGAGTCTCTAGTTGAAGTTGAAAAAAATACTCGTTATTCATTTCACCAAATTGATATTTGTGATGAAGTTGCAGTAGCACAAATTGTTAAAGATTTTCAGCCTGATATTGTCATGCATTTGGCAGCAGAATCCCATGTAGATCGTTCTATTGATGGACCCGCAGAGTTTATTAAAACAAATATAGTAGGTACATATACGCTTTTAGAGGTTTTAAGAAAATATTGGCTGACATTAGGTGGTGATAAAAAAGCCAAATTTCGTTTTCACCATATTTCAACGGATGAGGTATATGGTGATTTAGAGGGAACAACAGAGTTATTTACCGAAACAACTTCTTATGCCCCTAGCTCACCGTATTCTGCGAGTAAGGCAAGTTCGGATCATTTGGTTCGCGCATGGTATCGAACTTATGGTTTTCCTACTATCGTTACTAATTGCTCAAATAATTATGGACCATATCATTTTCCAGAGAAGCTTATTCCACTCATGATATTGAATGCTCTGGATGGAAAACCCCTTCCTGTGTATGGAAATGGCCAGCAAATTAGAGATTGGTTATTTGTTGAAGATCATGCGCGAGCTCTTTATCAAGTTGTTTGTCAGGCAGCGGTAGGGGAAACCTATAATATTGGCGGACACAATGAGAAGCAAAATATAGAAGTTGTACGAACAATTTGTGCATTGTTGGACGAATTAAAGCCTCGTGACGATAAGCAGTCCTATACAAGTTTGATTCGCTATGTAACAGATCGTCCTGGACATGATGTACGTTATGCAATTGATGCTTCAAAAATTGCCAGAGACCTTAACTGGGAGCCGCTAGAAACCTTTGAAACAGGCTTACGTAAGACGGTTGAATGGTATTTAAATAATTTAGAATGGTGTCGTCGAGTTCAAGATGGCAGTTACCAGCGTGAAAGATTAGGTGTGAATTAATCATGGATAACAAGACAAAGGGTATTATTTTAGCAGGTGGTTCTGGTACTCGCTTGTATCCAATTACAAAAGGCGTATCTAAGCAACTTTTACCAATTTATGATAAACCGATGATTTATTATCCGCTTTCAGTGCTTATGTTAGCGGGAATCCAAGATGTTTTAATCATTACGACACCAGAAGATAAAGACAGTTTTGAACGTTTACTAGGCGATGGTTCTCAATTCGGTATACGAATTCAATATGCTATTCAGCCTAGTCCAGACGGCTTAGCTCAAGCTTTTATCATTGGTGAGGATTTTATTGGCGATAGTAATGTTTGTCTTGTTCTGGGGGATAATATTTTCTATGGTCAAGGTTTTACGCCAATGCTGAAACAAGCTGTCTCACGTGGAAAAGGTGCAACAGTGTTTGGCTACCAAGTTAAAGATCCAGAGCGCTTTGGTGTTGTCGAGTTTGACAGTGAGCGTCGCGCAGTTTCATTGGAAGAAAAACCAGTTCAACCAAAATCTAACTTTGCTGTAACGGGACTTTATTTTTACGACAATGATGTTATTGATATCGCGAAAAAGGTAAAACCTTCTGATCGTGGTGAATTAGAAATAACCACAGTTAATCAGATGTATCTTGAACGTGGTGATCTGAGTGTGGAGCTTTTAGGGCGAGGTTTTGCTTGGTTAGATACAGGAACCCACAGTAGCTTACTTGAGGCTGCTCAGTTTGTTGAAACGTTGGAAAAACGCCAAGGATATAAAGTCGCTTGCTTAGAAGAAATCGCATATAACCAGGGTTGGCTGAGTAAAGCGCAAGTGTTAGAAATTGGGCGAAGTATGAGTAAAAATGATTATGGTCAGTATTTAATTTCTTTAGTGCGTGATAGTTTATGAGCCTCATTCAATTAATTGATTTACCGAATTTAAGTGATGAGCGTAGTGGTTTGGTTGCACTAGAATCCATGGGTTCAATTCCATTTGAGCTGAAGCGGATTTATTATATTTTTAATAACACCCAAAATTATCCTAGAGGATTTCATGCGCATAAACGACTTAAGCAAATCGCCATTTGTCTTCACGGAAAATGTAGATTTATTTTAGATAACGGTTATGAGAAAGAAGAAGTAATTTTGTCTTCTCCTTTGCAGGGGCTATTAATCGATAGCTTAATGTGGCGTGAAATGCATGATTTTTCAGATGACTGTGTGCTACTTGTTTTAGCGAGTGAGCATTATGACGAATCTGATTATATTCGTGATTATGAAGAGTTTTTAAAGGAAGCTCAAAAACCATTTATACATAAAACAGCTGATGTGCAGACGAATAAGATTGGTTTAAATACAAAAATTTGGCAATACAGCGTCATTTTACCTAAAGCTAAAATTGGAGAAAATTGTAATATTTGCGCTCATACTTTGATTGAAAATGATGTTTCTATTGGGGATAACGTCACAATAAAGTCAGGGGTATATCTGTGGGATGGAGTGACATTAGAGGACAATGTATTTATTGGGCCGTGTGTCACTTTCACTAATGATAAAACACCACGCTCTAAACAGTATCCTAAACAATTTTCTAAGATATTAATAAAGCATGGAGCAAGTGTCGGTGCAAATGCAACGATCCTGCCAGGAATTACAATTGGTAAGAATGCAATGATAGGGGCAGGTGCAGTAGTCACTAAAGATGTTCCAGAAAATGCAATTGTGATAGGTAATCCAGCTTATATTAAAGGCTATATTCAATGATTCCATTTTTAGATTTAAAGAGAGTAAGTCAACAATACCGTGATGAGTTGATCCAGGCCTGTAAGCGTGTAATTGATTCAGGTTGGTATATTGGTGGCCAAGAATTGGAGAAATTTGAACAAAACTTTGCAAATTTTTGTGGAACAAAATTTGCCATTGGTGTTGCTAATGGTTTAGATGCTTTAATCTTGACACTTCGAGCATGGAAAGAGCTTGGTCAATTAAAAGATGGTGATGAAGTCATTGTTCCTGCAAATACTTACATTGCAAGTATATTGGCAATCACTGCAAATGATTTAAAACCAGTACTGGTTGAACCTGATGAGCAAAGTCTAAATATTTCAGTAGATGCTATTCAATCAGCAATTACCGAGAAAACTAAAGTAATATTAGCTGTGCATTTGTACGGTCAGTTGGCTGATATGCCAAAAATTATGCAAATTGCAGAACGGCATAATTTGTTGGTACTTGAAGACTCCGCACAAGCGCATGGTGCAAAAATTCAAGGAAAAAAAGCAGGAAACTGGGGTGATGCTTCTGGGTTTAGTTTTTATCCAGGAAAAAATTTAGGTGCCTTAGGTGATGCTGGGGCTATTACGACCAATGATGCTGAGCTTGCACGAACATTACAGGCTTTACGTAATTATGGGTCACATGAAAAATATAAAAATTTATTTGTGGGTGTGAATAGTCGTCTTGATGAAATTCAAGCCGCTATGCTAGATGTGAAGCTGAAATATTTAGATGAGGAAATAGTGAAACGTCGACAAATTGCTGCGTCGTATTTAAGCCAAATTCAAAATCCATTTATAGCTTTACCTTTAACAGGGAGTGATACTCAGCAATATAAACAGCATGTATGGCACTTGTTTGTAATTCAGTCTGAATATCGTGATGAATTGCAGAGTTATTTAAAAGAAAATGGTGTGCAAACTCTAATCCATTATCCTATTCCGCCACATAAACAGGAGGCTTATAAAGAATGGAATGACTTAAGTTTTCCTATAACTGAACGTATTCATGCACAAGTTTTAAGTTTGCCGATGGGACCAACTCAAACTTTAGAAGAAACTCAAAAGGTTATTGAATTATGTAATGCTTTTTTACCTAAAGGGAGAGCTTAAATGCAACCTTTAGTTTCAATAGTGATTCCTTGCTATAATCATGAAAATTATATTGAAGAGAGTATTCAAAGTATCATTGATCAAACATATTCGCGTATTGAACTCATCATTATTGATGATGGCTCAGTAGATCTTTCTGTTGCTAAAATTCAGGCAATGTTACCAATATGTCAAAATCGATTTGAGAGTGTGTATTTTACCACACGCCCGAATAAGGGTTTGTGTGCAACTTTAAATGAAGCGTTAACACATTGTCATGGTAAATATATAAGTATTATTGCGTCTGATGACCTTATGTTGCCTCAGAAAACCTTTATACAGGTTAAATACTTAGAAAATCATGCCGATATAGCAGGTGTATTTGGAGGGATTTTTCTTATCAATGATCAAGGTGAGGTTGTTGGTGAAAGAGTCTCTCAAATTACAGAATATACTTTTGAAGATGTCATTAAATCTAAACATGACTTACCTGCACTAACTCAAATGTATTTGTTGTCAGTTCTAAAAAATATTGATGGGTTTGATCCGAATATAAAAATTGAAGATTGGGATTTGCTATTGAGATTACTTCAAAAAAAATATAAGTTAGCTTATATTCCTGAAAAACTTGCAAAATATAGGGTTCATAATACAAATTTTTCAAAAAATAGTTTGAAAATGGCTATAGAAATGCAGAAGGTACTTGAAAAGTTTAAACACGAGCCATCTTATTCTTATGTAAATTATAGATTAAATAGAACTGTTTTAAGGGAGAGGTTTAAAAAAAGAAATCCTATAAAATATTATATAATGAAAATAATAAATAAAATGAACTATATTAGATCAACGATATAAAATGATCAGCCATATTTTTTATAGAAACTTTATTTTTACATGTTTGTGGGTAAACATAAGGTTTCTGTATGCATTTGTTTAAAGAGAATGCTAAATCTTGAATATTTTGTTTATTTACTAAAATATCTTTTATGATATTTGCACAAAACAAATCTTCAATACCATGTGAGGAGTTATAGGTAACCACTGGTAGATCTAATAAGATTGATTCAGCTAAAGTGACAGGGCTGCCTTCATATAGTGAGGACATCACTAAACACTTACTTTGAAGCATTACGGTATAAGGTTCTTCAATCCAACCTAAAAAATCAACTCGGTCGAAAATTCCTAGATCACGTGTAAGATTTTCAAGATTACTTCTTTCTGTTCCGTCACCCACAATAGCCATTCTTCCTGTTGACTGACTCATCGCAAAGGCTTTAATAGCATGATCCACTTGTTTGATTAGTACTAGGCGGCCAACAAAAATGACATCCCATTTTTTTTCTGTTGTTGGATATCGATTAAGGTATTTGGATGGAATATTTACACCATTCGCAATCGTTTTAATGGAATTTGGATTGGAATATGTTCTAGCTTTATTTTCTAAATCACGGTTTACAGTAATTAAATTCCCGTTGCGAAATAATTTAGAAAATTTTCGTCTATTTTTTAAAAAACGAATATGTTCTTTAAGTTGTTTGAGGGGATTATTAAACCTTCTAATTTCGAGTAAATCTCCATGAATCCAGTGCCAAACATTACCTTTTAGATATGGTGCGAGCCAATGGCCATTATTATATCCAGTTATTATTAGGTCGAAACCATAAGCTAGGAGTTGATCAATTTTTTGTTTCTCATAGTGTGTTAGTGTTTTATTTTTCCACATTTTTCCATAAGCAAAGGATTCAGATATTTGCAGATCTGTATAGTGGACAAGGGAAGAACAATGATAATGATTACGTTGTCCATTAAGGACAGCTAAATAAATAATATGATCTTGTTTTGCCAGATATTCAGCAAGTTGCAGTGTAATCCTTTCTGCGCCTCCACAGCCTAAGTGATCGATAATAAACAAGATTTTTGACATTTTTTTAGCAGTAGTAGGTGGGTGCGATCAGTATATCAGCAAGATTTTTTTTGTAAATTACACTAACGACTAAAAAACGATCCATTAGTTGATATGTCTTGTAAATAGGAATCAAGGAAATACAATAAGCATATTTTTATATTGCATAGTTATTGTATGAGCATTAGATATAACCCAGTAATTGATGGATTGAGGGCACTTGCTGTATTGCTGGTGATTTTCAACCATATCGGGATACATTTATTTTCTGGAGGGTTTATCGGGGTTGATATTTTCTTTGTAATTTCAGGTTATTTGATTACTTCAATTATTTATAAAGACATGAAATTAGGGGATTTTTCAATAGGAAGCTTTTATAAAAAACGGGTGATTAGACTGGCACCAGCATTTTTTACTGTATTGACAGTAGTATCAATAATTAGCTGGTTCAGTATGTTGCCACATGAGTTGGCTGAATATGCAAAGAGTGCTATATATTCAACTTTCCTGATGGCAAATGTTTATATGCGCAAGGAGGTTGGAGGATATTTCTCCACTAGTGTTGAGGAAGTACCTTTATTACATTTGTGGTCTTTAGGAGTAGAAGAACAGTTCTATCTATTCTGGCCCTTATTGCTTTTGATGCTAATAAGGAAAACTAATCCTAAATGGATGCTCTGGATTATTATTGGATTAATTATTGCTTCAGTTTTTTATGCTGAACAGCAAATTTTGAAAAATGCTGGTAAAGCATATTATCGGATGCCTGTTCGCGCATGTGAAATGTTGTTAGGAGCGTTGATTAGTTTTCTACCGGTAATTCGTATCAAAGATATTTTAGTCAAATTATTAATTTATCTAGCAACAATTTCACTGTGTATTACAGCCATTTTTTTTAATGAAGAGACTAAATTTCCAGGTCTGAATGCTCTGATCCCATGTTTATTAACAGCTAGTATTATTTATTTTAGTCAGACTTTACAACAGCAAACTATTTTATCTAGTTCAGCCTTTTTATGGATTGGTAAAATTTCCTATCCTATGTATCTTTGGCATTGGCCTATTATTGCCTTTCTTAATATTTATTTGATTAATATAGATTTTTATATTCAAGCTTTTATTGTTTTGCTCACTATAGCATTAGCTTGGTTAACTTATATTTATTGTGAAAAGCCAGCTAGAAAATGGGTCACGATATCTAATAAGAAAGTTCTATGTATCGGATTCTTATTGCCTAGCCTTAGTTTTGCAAGTATGTCCGGTTTTATTCAAATTAATAATGGTCTTCCCGGACGATTTGAGCCTGTTATCAGTCAGCAAGTCGAAGCTCTTCAGTCTGCGGCACATTTTGTTCGAAAAGAATGTCACGATGCCCCAAAAGATCGTTCTATTTTACCAGAAGCATCACTATGTAGTTTTGGAGAACGCGATAAGGCTAATATTGATCTCTTAGTATTAGGTGATTCTCATGCTAATAGTTTGATAGGTGCACTTGAAGTTTGGGCCAAGGCCGCAGGTATGAGAGGATATGATCCCACCCAAAGTACCAGTTTATATTTACCTGGGGTCGCTCTGTATGAGAGAAAAACTGGAGACACATATATAGAGTTTTCATCATTTAAAGTCAGGAATGAGAGCTTAACTTCACATTTAGCATCCAATCACTATCCAATTATCGTTGTGTCAGGATACTTTTCGACCTATTTGAGTGAGAAGGTTAAACTTGATGATGGTACAGGAAGATCGAACGAAGAAATTTTTGTAGAAAGCTTTAAAAAAGGTTTAGATAATATTTATCAGTCAGCGGATAGGGTTATCCTTATGCTAGATGTACCAGAGTTGTTTGAATTAAAAGCAAACTGTTATGCTCGTGTTACTATGCTTAAATTAAACCATGCGTGTACCACAGATGTGCAAAGTTTATACTCGCGGGATAAACGATTCCTTCAAATTTTGGACAGAATAAAATTAGATTATCCAAATCTGGAAATTGTAAATCTAAATTCTATTATTTGTGATCAATTAGTTTGCCAGAGTCATTCAAATAATATTCCTTTATATAGAGACAAAGATAGTAATCATTTATCTTTTATAGGGTCTTCAGTTTTGGGTGACGAGTATCTAAGACGAAGAGGTAATCCTTTATTAACGTATTAATTAAACAATGGCTTAGTATTTTACTAAGCCATTTTTATGTAAATATCAATAATAATTAAATTTATCTTAATCTTTCTCCGGGTTCCCCTTCAACACCATATAAATCAACCCTGCAAAAATCAGGAAAGCACCAATAATACTACTTAAACAAAAGTAGACGATTCGATCATTGGTGGTTAAGTGGAACAAGTTGTTGGCAAGGATATAGCGCATAAACAGCCATTGTACGACTGAAAACACAATCAGCATGATGCCACGATTACGGACAGCAGGACGCATTGCCATGGGAGAAAATCCACATATAAGAAGAACTATCCAGATTATGCCATTTTAAAGACAGAAGCTCAATTTATTCAATTTTTATAACCAATCATAGATTGAATATCCTATGTATTTGTTTAACTTTTATAAGGATTGACGTTTCCATAACAGTTACGAAAGCGTTTATATGACCAAATATATTGTGCAGGTGCAGAGGCAATCATCTGTTCCATGTGTTGGTTTAAGCATAGGACACCAGTTGGTACATCTTTAGAGCTAACTTCACTTGATACGGAAGTACAGTAAATATCAAAATAACTATCTTGATTGGTACGAATACAGCTGATCCCTACGACATTACATTGTGTTTTTTGAGCCAACTTCGGCACAATAGTGCCGGATAAAACATTCTGATTAAAGAAATTGGCATAAATACCGCCAGAAGGTTTAGGAAGATGGTCGGGCAAAATAACCGTAAGCCCACCTTGTTTTAAATGCTTATAGATTGCTCGTATACCAGTTTCATCAATTGGAACTAAAATAGCATTGGTTTTTTGACGAGCTTCCAAAATGTAGCGATTTAAATCTTTACTTTTATTGGGTTTGTACATAATCATAGGTTGTGTTTGTGTACACAGCCATGCATTCAGTAATTCCCAACTGCCAAAATGAGGAACGACGACAATCACGCCTTTTTTCTCATTCAGTGCATGTTCTAAATATTCAATTCCATGAATTTGGTTGATACGGGAAAGATTGTATTTGGCAGGCATGCCCCAAAACTTAATACATTCTAAATAACTCAGGCATTGGCTCTGAATACTTTTTCGAATGATATGTTTTTGTTGTTCTGTATTTAAGTCTGGAAAAGCCAACTGAATATTAATTTTTGTTATACGGTGAATAGATGAGTTGGTCTGATATAAAACCCATGCTCCGAGATAGCCAATCATTTGCAATATTCGTAAAGGTAAAAAGGCTAAAAAATTTAATAGGATATACATGGAATAAATAGTTTCTCTTAGACTAGCAATCTGGTTATAAAAATTTTGTAAGTGCTTAACAATCTAAGAAATCATCAAAAATAATAAAGCAGCTAAATAACAAAATAGACAATTTGAAATAATAGATTTTAAAATTATTTCATCTTAGTAATAACGATGATTTTAAATATTTTTTAGGCTTAAAGCCTTAGCGAATATTATCAAAAATAACACTAATTATGATAAAAAAGCCCTGCAAGAGCAGGGCTTTTTGACATCAGTTATTAAAGATTATTTAGCTTCTTCTGCTTTTGGTTTTTCGCGTAAACGAATACCAAGATCACGCAATTGAGTCGGTTCAACTGGTGCAGGTGCTTGAGTCAATGGACATTCAGCTGTCTTGGTTTTCGGGAATGCAATCACGTCACGGATTGAAGAAGCACCAGTCATCAACATTACTAGACGATCCAGACCGAATGCCAGACCACCGTGAGGAGGTGCACCGAATTTCAGAGCATTCAGCAAGAAGCTGAATTTCTCTTCCGCTTCTTCTTCAGAAATACCTAGCGCTTCGAAGATCGCTTTTTGCATTTCCAGAGTATAGATACGCAGTGAACCACCACCGATTTCAGTACCGTTCAGTACCATATCGTAAGCCACAGATAATGCTTCACCTGGGTTGTTCTTCACTTCTTCAACACTTGATTTTGGCAGTGTGAATGGGTGGTGAACAGAAGTCCATTTGCCATCATCAGTTTCTTCGAACATTGGGAAGTCAACCACCCAAAGCGGAGCCCATTCACAAGTTGCAAGATTCAGGTCATGACCGATTTTCACACGAAGTGCGCCCATCGCATCATTTACAACTTTGGCTTTGTCTGCACCGAAGAAGACGATATCGCCATTTTCAGCACCAACACGTTTCAACAGATCCAGAACCACTGGCTCGATGAATTTCACGATTGGAGATTGCAGGCCTTCGATACCTTTTTCTAGCTCGTTGACTTTGATGTAAGCCAGACCTTTAGCGCCATAAATGCCTACGAATTTAGTGTATTCGTCGATTTGGCTACGTGGTAATGAACCAGCACCAGGAACACGCAGGGCAACAATACGGCCTTTAGGATCTTTTGCAGGACCTGCGAATACTTTGAATTCAACGTCTTGCATTAAGTCTGCAACGTCGACAAGTTTCAAAGGAATACGTAAATCTGGTTTGTCAGAAGCGTAGTCACGCATTGCTTCTGAATAAGGCATACGTTGGAATTTGTCGAATTTCACGCCAAGAAGTTCATCGAACATCTTAACGGTCATGCCTTCCATTAAATCCATAATATCATCGTCACTCATGAACGATGTTTCAATGTCGATTTGAGTGAATTCAGGCTGACGATCCGCACGTAAGTCTTCGTCACGGAAACATTTCGCGATTTGGTAGTAACGGTCTACACCACCCACCATTAACAACTGTTTGAACAGTTGTGGAGATTGTGGAAGCGCGTAGAAGCTACCATTAGAAACACGGCTTGGTACCAGGTAGTCACGTGCGCCTTCAGGAGTCGCACGAGTCAAAATAGGCGTTTCAACGTCTAGGAAACCATGTTCATCCAGGTAGTTACGGATCAGCGTAGTCACTTTAGAACGGAAACGTAAACGGTCGATCATTTCTGGACGACGGATGTCCAGGAAGCGGTATTTCAGGCGGATTTCTTCAGAAATATTGGCATTTTCGTCATTCAATGGGAATGGCGGAGTTTCAGACTGAGCAAGAACTTCGATTTCTTTACCCAGAACTTCGATCTGGCCGCTTACCATATTCGCGTTTTCAGTGCCTGCGTAACGACGACGTACACGACCTGTAATTTTTAATACGTATTCTGAACGTGATTTGTCCGCAGTTGCGAATGCTTCAGGAGTATCTGGGTCAATAACCACTTGCACGAGACCATCACGGTCACGCATGTCAAGGAAGATAACACCACCATGGTCACGGCGACGGTGTACCCAGCCGCAAATCGTTACGGTCTGGTCAATTTGAGCTTCGGTTAAAGAACCGCAGTAATGAGTTCGCATCATAGCGTAAAAAATCCAACTATATGGGTTAAGGAAGCGTATACGTAAACAGCGTACCGCCTTTTGCAAAGGTAGGATTATGCCTCTTTGAGCATGTTGTCACAAGAACTTGCGTGAAAAACAATACGATTTTGCGTGGAAATCTGTGGTTCTGTTGAAGACTCTAACCCAGACGGGAATTACGATCCAAAAATAGAAAGAGCATACATCCAAAGGTAAAGACTATAAGAGCAGTTTGAGTAAACACATTAAATGTAATCCCAATGAGATGATAAAGATCAGAGGAAATGACATGCCAAGGAAAATAGCGTAAATAATCTGCAACTGAAATAAGACCAGACAAGATTGATAGAATTGTTAACCCCCATCCTAATAAAACTACGTTTTTCCTGACTTTTAAATGCTGTTGATAACGTTGGTAATAGCGATACAACATCCAGCCTAAAATAGGAAGTACTAAGATTGAACTACCAATTTGTAGGGTGCGGTGTAAGGGATAAATATGCCCAAATAAGGAAATATCTTTTGATAAAAAAGATTTGAATATAACAGTGCGAAAATCTGCATGGGTCAGACCATCCCAAAGGATATGCGTACAGACACCAATAAGTACGGCAAACATGGTGCCAAGACCAAATTTAAAAGCACTAAAAAAATTATTGATATTTAAGGGATGTTGGATGCCACAAAAACGATAAATGACCGGGCGATATAAGATGTACCAGCAAAAGCTGAAACAAAGCCCTAGTATTAAATCGGGATAAAGTAATGAACTCCAGTAATGTGCTAAATAGGGATCATCATATCCATATCTGACAAACAGCCGATATAAATCCGGCACCATACAGCCAATTGCCAATGCTGCTACAGGTAGACGATTGCCTGTTAATTTTGAGAGCGGCGGAGCAAGTACGGCGTGGGATAAGGTAAAGGGCATATATAAAAATGTACTGGCTAGGAATCAGAATCTAAATAACAAAATCAGATCTAAAGTATAGCCTAAATCAAAAGAAATGATTGTAAAAGTAATGAAATGTTATATTATAACGTTATTCTGTTTTGAACATTTTGAGCTTGGGTCATGTCGTTTCATAAGAACTTAATAACACTCTCCATTTTTGCAGTTGTCACGCCCGTAGCTTGGGCACAACCAGAACAATCTGCTGGGCCGGTACAAACCTTGGAAACCATCCAGATTCAGGCCCATCCTTTAGTACAGACTGCAGCAGACTTTGCCGTGGCTGATCAGGTAATTGATCAGAAAGTGCTGGCTGAAGGCGCCACTACCATTGGAGATGCCATGGCTGGTCAGTTAGGGGTGTATTCCAATCAGTATGGTACTGGTGCCAGCCGTCCGGTCATTCGTGGCCAGGATGGACCACGGGTAAAAGTGTTACAACATGCTTCTGAAACAGCAGACGTTTCAACTTTGTCACCGGATCATGCCGTGACGGTTGATCCGATTCTGGCCAAACAGGTCGAAGTGATTCGTGGGCCCTCAACCTTACTTTACGGTGCTGGTACTGTTGGTGGTCTGGTCAATGTCACTGACCAGAAAATTCCAACCCAAATGCCGGAAGATGATTTGGAAGGTAAAGTTGGACTACGTTACAACTCTGGTAGTGATGAAAAATTAGCAAGTGCAGGTGTAACTGCTGGTATAGGTGAGAACTTTGCTTTACGTGTAGAAGGTTCTAAACACAAAGCCAATAACTATATTGCCCCGGATTATTTTCATGATCATGACGGTGAATTGGAAAAAGAGCGTCATGTGGGAAATACCTTCTCGGAAGGCCAGACTGTAAACGTTGGTGGTTCATGGATTCATGATCGTGGTTTCGTTGGCCTGTCTTATAGTAATCGCCAGGATCAATATGGCTTGCCAGGGCATAGTCATGAATATCATGAATGTCATCCACATGGAGAAGAAATTCATTGTGGTGGTCATGGAGCACCAGCGTCAGAGCCTATTGAAGAAGAACACGCACATGGTGGTCCGTGGGTAGACCTGAAATCTGAACGTTATGAGGTGCGTACTGAACTGGAACAGCCTTTTGCTGGTTTTGAAAAATTACGTACTCATGCCAGCTTTACCAATTATGAGCATGATGAACTCGAAGAAAATGAAGTCATCAGTAATTTTAAAAGTAAAGGCTATGATGGTCGTTTAGAGCTGGTGCATGTACCAGTCGCTGGCTGGGAAGGAGTGATTGGAACTCAATATAGCCAACAGAAGATTGATTTATCTGGATCATCTGAATCTCATGGTGATCATTCGCATGAAAGCGTAGTCATGCCAGATACCAAAACTGAAAAATATAGTCTCTTTGGTCTGGAACATAAGCAAATCGGTGATGTACATGTTGAACTGGGTACACGTGTAGAACATCAAAAAGTTAAAGTCGTGTCAGATCAAAAGAATTACTCTGACACGGGCGTATCCGGATCAGCAGCAGCGAATTGGGAATTTGCTCCTAATTACAAGCTTTCTCTCGTGGGTTCACATCAGCAACGTTTGCCACTGGCTCAAGAGCTTTATGCAGATGGTATCCATTTTGCGACGAATACCTATGAGCGTGGAAATCCTGATTTAGATGTAGAAAAATCTAATAATCTGGAGCTTGGCTTTGAATATGAAGGTGATAAGCTGAACTACCACGCACATATTTACCATAACTGGTTTGATAACTATATCTATGGTGCGACTACAGATCGTGAAGGTGACTTCCGTCTAGTTGACTACACGCAAGACAAAGCCCGTTTCTATGGTGCAGAAGCAGAAGCGACTTATGCACTGAATGACACTTATAAGTTGGGTGTATTTGGTGACTATGTGCGTGGCAAGATTGATGGTGACAATGCCCCACGTGTCCCGGCAGGCCGTTTAGGTACCAAGGTCGAAGCTGATTTTGCCGATGGCTGGTCAGGTCTGGCAGAGTATTATCATGTATTCAAACAGAATAAATTTGCAGACTTTGAGGATGAAACCCGGGGCTACAATATGGTTAATGTCGGCTTAAGCTATACCAATAGCATTGCCGATAATAATACTTATCGCGTGTACCTGAAAGCCAATAATTTGTTAGATGACCAGGTTTATTCACACACCTCTTTCCTGTCGAATATCCCGCAAGTAGGGCGTAACTTTACTGTGGGTATAGAGTACGATTTCTAAGGATGTGACAGGTGTAAATGGCTGCATTCCGGCCAAAACACTGAAAATGACTTGAAAAATCATCAGATAAAACCTAGCCTGATTATATTGGGTTAGGTTTTTTTATATGCGTATCTTTCAGCGAATTCACAATAAACTAAATTGGTCAGGACGCCGTTATATGGCAGTTATCCTTATATTGCTTGCGATAAGTTATCTGGGTGCAGCGCTGTATCACACCTTCAAGCCATTACCAGATGGCTTGAATTACACAGGCCAATTACGTCATTCTGAAGTGAAATTTCTGGCAGATCAGACCTATATTGATGCTCAGGGCAAGCAGCAGCTGGATCACCATATTTTCAAGGAAATGTTGAGCATGATCGAGGAGGCCAAAAGCCTGATCGTGCTGGACATGTTTCTGTTCAATACTGAAGTTGGGGAATCTAAGCTGGAACATGAGCAGCTAACCAAGCAGCTTACCGATGCCTTGATCAACAAGCGCATTCTCAATCCTGAACTGGAAGTGAAGCTGATTACCGATCCGATCAATTCAGTTTATGGCGGGATTTCGCCTGAACATTACCGGCAGCTACGCCAGCATGGTGTTGATTTGATTGAAACTGATCTAACACCGTTACGTGCTTCCAATCCGATGTGGTCGGGTTTCTGGTATTTGTGCTGTCAGGGTATTGGTAATAATCCGCAGAAAGGCTGGCTGCCAAATCCGTTTGGCGATGAAAAAATCACGCTGCGCAGCTATTTTAATTTGCTGAATTTCAAGGCCAATCACCGTAAAACTTTGGTCGTCGATACAGATGACGGCTGGAAGGGATTGGTCACTTCCATGAACCCGCATGATGGTAGTTCACGCCATTCCAATATTGCACTGGTGGTCAAAGGCAAAACTGCCCTAGATCTTCTACAGACTGAACAGAGTGTCGGCATGATGTCAGGTGCCAATATGCCTGCAGTCATTGCCGGTGAATTTGAAGCGGCGAAAACCGAGCCACAGGCACAGGTACTGACGGAAAAGGGCATTTATGATGCGACCTTAAATCTGATTAACACTGCGAAAAAAGGCGATCATATCGATTTGGCTGTATTCTACCTGTCGGAACGCAAAATTGTTAAGGCGCTTCTGGCTGCCCATGAGCGTGGTGTGCAGTTGCGTATTTTGCTGGATCCGAACAAGGATGCTTTTGGTCGTCAGAAAAATGGCGTGCCCAACCGTCAGGTGGCGCATGAACTGCATCAGGCGGGTATTGATGTACGTTGGTGCAATACGCAAGGCGAGCAATGCCATAGCAAGATCATTATCAAGCGTAATGGTTCGCAGGCCGAGATGATTTTGGGTTCAGCGAATTTTACTGCCCGTAATCTGAAAAACTATAATCTGGAAACGGATATGCGCGTGGTGGGTTCACCACAGTCTGCTGTTTTCGTGGATGCCCAGCGTTATTTTGAAAGTTCATGGTCGAATCTGGATGGCCGAAAAGCCAGTCTGGATTATTCTGCTTATCAGGATGACTCGCGCTGGAAATACTGGCTGTACCGCTTTATGGAATGGAGTGGATGGTCGACGTTCTAGATTTATTTTCACTAGAAAAAAGGAAGTCGAAATGGCTTCCTTTTTTGTTTTTCAGCCTTACTTAAATTGACGATATATTGAGCTTTAGCTCCTAAGAATGCTAAGACCCACTAAATTTTTGAAGAGAATAAAAAACGCTGACAGGAGTGTTCTGGACTGGGAACCAGACTCGCTGTCAGCGATAAAAATCTGCAGGCTCAGCATCCTTTACCTTGCCTGCATGAGCAAAAGGGTTGGTGATTAGCTAAATTCACCAGTCGAGCGCTCTTTGGCCCATTCACGCAGTACAAACTTTTGCAGCTTGCCAGTCGAAGTTTTCGGAATTTCAGTAATCACTACATCTTTCGGCACCTTGAAGCGTGCCAGATGCTGACGGCAGAATTCCATGATTTCTTCTGGTGTCACATCAAAGCCTTCTTTTAATTCGATGAAGGCACATGGTACTTCCTGCCAGTGTGGATCCGGTTTTGCCACCACGGCAGCCGTCAGAATGGCAGGATGCTGATACAGGACTTCTTCAACTTCCAGTGAAGAAATATTTTCACCACCCGAGATGATCACATCTTTAGAACGGTCAGTAATCTTGGCATAACCATCCGGCTGACAAACCGCAAGGTCACCGGTATGGAACCAGCCACCAGCAAAAGCTTCCGCCGTCGCTTCAGGATTTTTCAGATAGCCTTTCATCACGATATTGCCACGGAACATGATTTCACCAAGAGTCTTACCATCATGTGGCACTTCCTGCATGGTTTCAGGGTCCAGTACCTTCATACCATCTTGCAGTGGATACGGTACGCCTTGGCGTGAGTGTAACTGTGCCTGTTCTTGAATCGACAGATCTGACCAACCCGCTTGTGAAGCACACAGCGCAGAAGGGCCATAGGTTTCAGTCAAGCCATACACGTGAGTCACATTGATGCCGATATTACGCATGCCTTCAATAATGGCTGCTGGAGGGGCAGCACCAGCGACCATCACTTCGACGCGGTGATCGAACTGGGTTTTCTTCTCTGCTGGAGTATTGATCAGCATTGACAGCACAATCGGTGCACCACAGAAATAATCAACTTTGTGTTTGGCAATCAACTGGAAAATCAGTTCAGGATCAACTTTACGCAAGCAAATATTGGTACCGCCGTTGGCTGCCATAGTCCAGGCAAAACACCAGCCATTACAGTGGAACAGTGGTAGGGTCCAGAGATAAGTTGCACGCGGGGTCATACCGCAGGCAATGATATTACTCGCTGCATTGATATAAGCACCACGGTGATGATAAACCACACCTTTCGGGTTACCGGTTGTACCTGAAGTATAGTTTAGGCTGATCGCATCCCATTCATCGCCTGGCAGGTGCCATTCAAAGTTTGGATCACCTTTGGCCAGCCAGTCTTCGTATTCGATCTGACCAATACGAGTACCTGGCAGTTCATAATTTTCGTCTGCCACATCGATGACATAAATGTCCTGATTGATCAGTGCCAGCGCTTCTTGCGCCAGAGCAGTAAATTCAGGATCGACCAGCAAAACTTTGGTTTCTGCATGTTCCAGCATAAATGCCAGTGTCTTGGCATCCAGACGGGTATTAAGGGTATTGAGTACTGCACCTGCCATCGGGATCGCAAAGTGCGCTTCGATCATGGCTGGGACATTCGGTAATAGCACAGAAACAGTATCGTTCTTGCCCACACCCAGTTGTTGCAATTGATGGGCAAACTGACGGCAGCGTTTGTAGGTTTCACGCCAGGTGATTTCACGCTGGCCATGAATGATAGCATTCTGGTTGGGATAGATATAGGCCGCACGATCGAGATAGCGTAAAGGTGAAAGCGCTACAAAATTTGCTGGCGTGCGTGGTAATTCATCGTATGCACTGACCATTGTTCTACTCCATGAATAAAATAATTATTGTGTAATTACTCTAAATCTAGCAATTCTGCACCGGTTTGACATTTATGCTTTAGTCGAGCCTGATCCATAATTTATATTTTTAGCTGTAGATTTTTGTTTTTACGGATTTTTATTCAAACAGCATAACTGTTACTTTGTATGTCGGAGCATTCTGGAAATATAGAAAAAATGGATGAGATAGAGACAAGTGGTAATACTGACCGATTTATATTGATCAGCTATTCAAAGATCCAGACTCATTTTGCTGGATTGGTGACTATTAAAATCAAATTATTTTGCAAGTAATTATAAATTAATAAGTTTTATAAGATTTTTATTGACTTTTTCTCAGAAAAGCTGCATGATGAGAATAATATAACAAAACCCTAAAAATAATAAGAATAACAGCCCGAGTTGATGGGTTAAACGGGGTAAAAGGAAGCCGCTATGGAAATAGCACCAGCACAGATGTGGGCCAACTGGTCCGGTTCACAACGATCAAATCCTCATATTTTCCATCCTTATAGTGTGGAAATGTTGCAGGGATTGGTTCGTGTTTATCCCAAGTTGCGTGTCGTTGGTGCCAGTCATTCCTTTAGTGCCCTAGCCAAAACCAATGATATTCTGATCTGCCTAGATCAGCTCAAGGGCATGTGTGGCTATGATCGTGAGCAATGTCGTAGTACTTTCTGGGCGGGTACTCGACTGCATGATGTAGGAGAAAAGCTGGCCACCATTGATCAGGCTTTGGTGAACCAGGGTGATATTGATAAGCAGAGTCTGGCGGGTGCGATCGGTACAGGCACACATGGCACCGGGATAACGCTTCCTTGTTTATCTGCATTGGTTTCTGAATTCGAACTCATGCTGGCGGATGGAAGCCTGATTCAGTGTAGCTCAACGGAAAATCCAGAAATCTTTACCGCCGGTCGGGTAGCTTTTGGCAGTTTAGGTATCATGACCAGAATTCAGCTAAAGAACCGGCCGATGTACCGTCTGCGTGAACAGATCCGGCTTTGTTCTCTGAATGAGCTGTATGCTCATATCGACCAATGGAAGCACCAGCACCGGCATGTTGAATTCTGGGCTTTTAATCATTCTGATAACGTCATTTTAAAAATACTGGATGAAACCGAAGAGGATACACAGGCTCGTCCAGATGGCTGGATGGATGAAGACTTTATTTTGAAAATGTGCTGTGAATTGACCCGACTGTGGCCGGGACTGAATCCTTGGTTGCAGCGTCTACTCAATGTCTTCATTCGACCTTCAACGGCAGTAGATTGGTCCAGCCGGATTTTTCCGAGTGTACGCAATACTCGCTTTAATGAAATGGAATATCAGCTACCTGTTAAACAGGGGCTGGCCTGTTTTGAGGAAATCATGGAGGTGTTGCGGCGACAAAATGCGCCCGTGTTTTTTCCGATTGAATTTCGCTATGTGCGCGGTGATGACATTTGGCTAAGTCCATTCTATCAGCGTGATTCGGTCTCGATTTCGGTGCACCAGTTCTATAAGCAGGATTATCAGGTAGTTTTTAATCTGGTCGAGCCGATATTTTTGAAATATGGCGGGCGTCCGCATTGGGGTAAACTGCATTCATTACATGCTCGTCAGCTATGTGAACTCTATCCAAAATGGGAGGAATTCCAACAGCTACGGAAAGCACTTGACCCGGAAGGAAAATGGCTCAATCCTTATCTTGAGCGTCTGTTCATTCCGTCCTGAATGAACAAAGGAGGGCATGACATGGTCTATCTTGATTATTTTCAGGAACTCCAGAAGAGTCTCAAACAACAGGGTAACGGCCAACCACAATTGATTCTGGATGTGCCTACACTGGAACAGAATATTGACTGGTTACAAAATAAAATTCCAACGCATCTGAAGCCACGGCTGGTGGTGAAGTCACTGGCCAATGCAGTATTGCTAAAACACATTGCCAAAGCCTTGCATACCCAAGCCTTTATGGTGTTTCACCTGCCGCATGCGCTACATATCCTGAATGATTACAGAGAGCCGGATATCCTGATGGGTAAACCGGTACTGTTACAAGGTTTAAAAACTTTTGTGGAAAGTCAGGCTGAGCATTTACCTAAAGTACAGTGGCTGATCGATTCTTCCCATCGCCTCAGGCAGTATCTGACTTATGCCAAAGAACACAATTTGCAGCTACGGGTCAATCTGGAGATTGATATCGGCCTGCATCGTGGTGGACTGGCAGACATGGAGCATTTCATGGATTGCCTGGCGATGATCAAAAGTCATCCTGAGCAGCTCAGCTTGAGTGGCTTGATGGGCTATGATGCGCATGTGGCGAAACTGCCCAAGACGATTTTTTCTCCGGTCCATACTTATCAAAAGTCCCAGCAACGCTATCTCGATTTTATCGACATCATGTGCCAGATCCTGCCGGAACTGGACCCAAACAGTCTGTGTTTGAACGGAGCTGGTAGTGGCACGCTGCATCATCATTTTATCCAAACCGTGTGTAATGATGTGTCCTTTGGTTCCATGTTGCTGAAGCCAACTGATTTTGACTTGGAAGGGCTGGAACACATGCAGCCAGCCATATGGATTGCGGCACCAGTGCTAAAAGTGCTAGATCAGTTGCAGTTGCCGGGACTGGAAAAGCTTAGCCGTTTTCAGCCAAAGCAAAAAGCGGTGTGTATCTATGGCGGTTACTGGCGTGGCAAATGTATTTATCCGCTGGGGGCACGGCCGCATCGACTGTATGGACGCAGCAGCAATCAGGAACTATTGCAGGTACCATTTAGCTGCCAGATTCAGGTGGATGATTATGTATTTTTCCGCCCGGCACAAAGCGAGTCGATTCTGCCGCAGTTTGCCTCTCTGTATGCTTATGAAGGAGGGCAGTACAAGCAATGGGAAAATTTCAGAGAATAATGTTTAAAGAAAAAATGAAATAAAGTGAGTGGAGGAAGCCTAGGAAAATCCTTCTAAAAATACAAAGTATTATCGCAAGAGCCATTCCAAAATGAACAAAACCGACATTCCGGCGGAGAAAAAAGGATTAACGGTTTATTAAACGGCTCGAGACGTGTAAAATTCTAGGCGATTTTTTATTTATCCACCGTTTTTATCTTTTGAGGTTCTCCTCGATCATAATCTCGCGGTGATATGCTCTATTGTACGGGGCATCACTCCTTAAGGATTTCTTATGCCAATTATCACTTTGCCGAATGGCGATCAAAAACAATTTGATCAAGCCGTATCTGTAATGGAAGTTGCTCAAAGCATCGGTTCTGGTCTTGCAAAAAATACTGTTGCGGGTCGTGTGAATGGTCGTTTAGTCGATGCATGCGATTTGATTACTGAAGATGCAACACTACAAATTATCACGCCTAAAGATGACGAAGGTCTGGAAATTATCCGTCACTCTTGCGCGCACTTGGTGGGCCATGCAGTTAAGCAATTGTTCCCAGAAGCGAAAATGGTAATTGGCCCAGTCATTGAAGAAGGTTTCTACTATGACATCTGGATGCCACGTCCATTCACTTTAGACGATCTGGCAGCCATCGAAGAGCGTATGAAGAAGCTCATCGATCAAGATTACGATGTCATCAAGAAAATGACCCCACGTGACGAAGTGATCAAAGTATTCACTGAACGTGGTGAAGACTACAAACTGCGTCTGGTTGAAGACATGCCAGATGAAAAACAGATGGGTCTGTATTTCCACCAGGAATATGTGGATATGTGCCGTGGTCCGCACGTACCAAACACTAAATTCCTGAAATCGTTCAAACTGACTAAAATGTCAGGCGCGTACTGGCGTGGTGATGCGAAAAATGAACAGCTACAACGCATCTACGGTACTGCTTGGGCAGATAAGAAACAGCTGGCTGCCTACATCAAACGTATTGAAGAAGCAGAAAAACGTGACCATCGTAAAATCGGTAAAGCTCTCGACCTGTTCCACATGCAGGAAGAAGCACCGGGTATGGTGTTCTGGCATCCAAATGGCTGGACTATTTACCAAGTACTGGAACAGTACATGCGTAAAGTGCAGCAGGAAAATGGTTACCAGGAAATCCGTACGCCGCAAGTCGTTGACTTCACCCTGTGGGAAAAATCTGGTCACGCTGCCAACTACGCAGAAAACATGTTTACTACTAGTTCAGAAAACCGTAACTATGCGGTGAAACCAATGAACTGTCCTTGTCACGTACAGGTCTTCAACCAAGGTTTGAAATCTTACCGTGACCTGCCAATCCGTCTGGCAGAGTTTGGTTCATGTCACCGTAACGAGCCATCTGGTTCTTTACATGGCATTATGCGTGTGCGTGGCTTCACTCAGGATGATGCACATATTTTCTGTACCAAAGACCAGATCGGCTCGGAAGTTGCAGACTTTATCAAATTGACACTAGACGTATACAAAGACTTTGGCTTCGAAGAAGTACAAATGAAGTTGTCTACACGTCCTGAAAAACGTGTGGGTGATGATAAGCTTTGGGATATGGCAGAAAAAGCATTAGCAGATGCTTTAGATGCTGCTGGACTGGAGTGGGAACTGCAACCAGGTGAAGGTGCATTCTATGGTCCGAAGATTGAATTCTCACTGAAAGACTGCCTAGGCCGTGTATGGCAATGCGGTACTATCCAGTGTGACTTCAATCTGCCAGAACGTCTTGATGCATCTTATGTGACCGAAGATAACGATCGTGATCAGCCAGTAATGTTGCACCGTGCAATTCTTGGCAGTTTCGAACGTTTTATTGGTATACTTATTGAGCACTACGCCGGCTTTATGCCACCTTGGTTATCACCAGTTCAGGCGTGTGTCATGAATATTACAGATTCTCAGGCAGCTGCTTGTGAGTCAGTCGTCGCAAAACTTAAAGAAAGCGGTATCCGTGCGATTTCCGACTTGAGAAATGAGAAAATCGGCTTTAAGATTCGTGAACGTACTTTAGAGCGTATTCCTTATCTACTGGTACTTGGGGACCGTGAAGTAGAAGAAGGTACGGTAAATGTCCGTACGCGCTCAGGGAAAAATTTGGGTACCATGTCAATCGATGCTTTCGTTGACCTGGTAAAAGCAGCCGTTGCCGAACGCGGCCGGTACATTGTGGAGTAACAGCGATTAAACAGCCTGACCGTAATCAACAGGGCGGTAACAAGTCAAACCGTCCTGCGTTGAATGATGAAATTCGTGCTAAAGAAGTCCGTCTTGTAGACGAGAATGGTGAACAAAAAGGTATTGTCAGCCTTGCAGAAGCATTGCGCGCTGCAGAAGCTGCTGATCTTGACCTGGTTGAGATCGTGGCCAATGCTGAGCCACCTGTTTGTAAAATCATGGACTACAACAAGCATTTGTTTGATCTGAAACAAAAGCAGAAAGAAGCGAAGAAAAAACAACATCAAGTACAGGTGAAAGAAATCAAGCTACGCCCTGGTACTGATGTTGGTGATTACAACGTTAAATTGCGTGCTATCCTCAAGTTTCTTGAGGAAGGTAACAAAGTGAAAATCACACTGCGCTTCCGCGGTCGTGAGATGGCTCACCAACAGCTGGGTCTGGCTCAATTGCAAAAAATTGAAGCTGACGTGGCCGAAGTCGGTGTAGTAGAACAAGCACCTAAGATGGAAGGCCGTCAAATGGGTATGCTGCTTGGTCCTAAAAAGAAAAAGTAAGCACTCCCTGACTGTTAAAAAAGCCCTGCAATCGCAGGGCTTTTTTATTTTTAAACTTCTGTATTTAAATCCCAATGCTGCTTTAGGTCATTCACGATTTGAGTAGTGTAATTTTTCGAGAAGTTGCCTAGATTAATGAGAGCAAATCTCTGTCTTAATCTGTTGCGTAAACTTTTCTGAATAAAGATAAATTCCACCGTACCATAACGAAAATTAAAATGCTGTTCTGATTCAGGAGTATCAAAGCGTGTTAGCTTTCGTTTGACATAATAATATGGTGGGTCATATTTCTTATTAAATCGACTATTTGTAATATCTTCACGTTTGATTGACCACAATGGGGGAATGCCAAGCACACTGTAATAAATTTTAGACTCGGTAATATGCAATCGTACATTCCATAAAGCGACTGAAATCAGCAGAAAAATCAACATATATAACAAAGAACGAGGAGCTTCTTTGACAAGGGTGTTTAAAACCTCCAAGAAGGGTATTCCATTATCGAGTCCCATTTTCCAAAGAATCAATATCACTCCTATGGGGGCATATAAGCTTAAAATGGAGGCACACTGAAAAATAAAAATAGGATAAGAATGGTTTTGAGTTTTCATTATTTATTTAATTTTTATAAAGTTCTTAACTCATATTATTTACTTGGAATTTAAAAAGAAAGAGTCCTAGAGGTCTTGGTAGGGAAGAAAACACAGAATTTCTTCTATCACCAATCCATCCTAAAATCTGGCTAAAATAGCGGCATATTTGTGTTGAATTGATTTTGATTAGGATTGAATTTATAAAAATGTCAGACATAAATAGGGAAGGGGCGCATTTTTGAAATTTGGTTTAATTGCTGGATGATGGCTTTATGGCATTTTTAAATAATCCGACAATACCGTATCAACTGGTCATTTTTGATGTAGACGGTACGCTCGTAAATTCTTTTGAGCAGTTTGTGGAGCTGCTAAATTGTTTTGCCAGTAAATATCGCTATGCGCCAATGCATAAGGATCATATTGAGCATCTGCGTGCCTTGCCACCGCGTCAAATCCGTCGTGAACTGAATCTTTCCGTATTCAAAACTTTTCGCTTGATGTATGACTGCAAGCGTGAAATGCGCCGTCGTGGTCTGGTGCCAGAACTATTTGAGGGTATTGCAGATTTATTGATTCAGTTAAAACAGCAGGGTGTGCGTCTGGCGATTGTGACTTCTAATACTGCTGAAAATTGTCGTAAATATCTGGGTAATGAGTTATTTCAACTATTTGACTGGGTAGAGACTAATGCTTCTATTTATGGCAAAGCCCGACAGATCAAAAAAATCCTGCAACAGGCCAAGTTAAGTCCGGAGCAGGTGATCTATATTGGTGACCAAATTATTGATATTCAGTCAGCACATCAGAATGGCATTGCTGTCGCTGCGGTAACCTGGGGTTTTAATAGCGAATCTGCACTGGTCAAACATGAGCCGCATTATTTGATTCGTAGTATTGAGCAACTGGGATCATTACTATTACCGGAACAGATTTCGATTGCCTGAACCAACGAAAGGCCCCGCAGGGCCTTTCCAGAACGTTCTGTTTTTATAGCTTATTCAGCATTGACTGTTTTTTCAGTCACGTCCTTTTCTTCAGCGGCAGCTTCCGGATTTTCTAACAGTAATTTTTTACCAATTGGAATTTGTCGAGGCAACTTTTCTTCCGGAATGATGCGTTGCAGGTCGATCATCAGCAAACCATTGACATAATCAGCCTGCTGCACTTCGATGTGCTCATCTAAACGCAGTGACAGTTTGAAGGAGCGACGGGCAATACCTTTATGTAGATATTCAGTACCTTCAGTCTGAACGGCTTCAGGTTTACCGGCAATAGTCAGCAAGCGGTTTTCCAGCGAGATATTCAGCTCGTCTTGGTTAAAACCTGCAGTTGCAACCACAATGCGGTACTGATTGTCGCCATATTTTTCGATGTTGTAAGGAGGATAATTTGGCGCATCGCTCTGCATGGCGTAATCGATAAAGTCATTCAGACGGTCAAAACCGATACTGCGTCGGAACAATGGATGAAGATTGACGTTACTCATTATTAGAACCTCCTGAGTTCAGCAAAGTTTTAATATTAAGAATCAGATCTGTCATGAACATCATCGACAGAGCAAAAGATGAATGTTCATCCTTATGCAAAAATAAATATGTGTTTGGGGTGGAAATTTTCAAGGACTCTGGTGATAAATTTTGAAAGTTTTAAATCAACCATTTGAAAATTAATCAAAAAATATTTTATATCCGGGCGCTTGTTGTTTTGCGGCAGATCAATTATGTTGTTGAAACACCAAAATATTAAGGTGCATGGAGCATAGGCACGCATGATAGATTTATATTACTGGGGAACCCCCAACGGCCATAAAATTACAATTGCTTTAGAAGAAATGGGCCTGCCCTATAAAATTTTCCCGATCAATATTCTGGAAAATGACCAGTTCCAGCCAGACTTTCTGGCAATCTCACCAAATAACAAAATCCCGGCGATTGTCGATCAGGATGGCCCGGGAAATCAGCCAATTTCGATCTTTGAATCCGGTGCCATTTTGCAATATCTCGGCCGTAAAACAGGCCAGTTTTATCCGACCGATGAAATTAAAAGGGTTCACGTGGAACAATGGTTGATGTGGCAAATGGGTGGACTTGGACCGATGCTGGGTCAAAACCACCATTTCAGCCGCTTTGCGCCAGAAAGTATTCCTTATGCAACTGAGCGTTATGTGAATGAAACCAAACGTTTGTATGGAGTGCTGAACAAGCAATTGATCGGGCAGGACTATGTCGCAGGCGAGTACTCGATTGCTGATATGGCGATTTTCCCGTGGTTGCTGCGCTATGAATGGCAGGGTATTGATCTGGAAGATTATCCTGAAGTGAAAGCCTATATGGAGCAGATGAATGCTCGTCCTGCGGTACAGCGTGCACTCGCCATCACAGTCAATTAAGATCACATGATTGTGCTAAGATATAGCAACGTTATTAAAACCACCGACTCCGGTGGTTTTTTATTGGAATAGAGATGAAAGCATTTTTTCTGAATTTCACCCGTATTGTTGAAAGCAACCCACGTATTTACTGGAGCATTATTTTTGGTATTGCCGCCTGTCTGGTGCTATTCATTGCTGAGATCGTGCATATACAAATGCTGGTGGATCAGCTCAATACCAAGGATCAAAATATTCTGGCTGAGGCAATTTTACCGCTGGCGAGCAAGTATAAATGGTCCCGGATTGTCATTATTGTTGGTGCAATTTTCTGGTCAAATTGGGAATACGTTCAGGCGAAAAAGCGTTTAGCATTAAAACGCTAAATCGTTCAGGTTTCTGAGATGGCACTGCTGATCCTGTTTCTATCCGCCTTTGGCGCAGCAACTCTGATTCCGCTACAGTCAGAAGCCGTGTTGCTGGGTATGCTGGCAACGACAGGTTATTCAGCTTGGTTGCTGATTACCGTGGCGAGTGCCGGAAATATTCTAGGTTCCTGTGTAAACTGGTATTTGGGATTCAAGATTGAGCAGTACAAAGATCGTAAATGGTTTCCGGTGTCTGAACAAAAGATGCATCAAGCGCAGGGGATTTACCGTAAATATGGTTACTGGTTCTTGCTCCTAAGTTGGGTACCGGTGATTGGTGATCCGATTACTCTGATTGCGGGCTTGCTTAAAGAAAATTTCATCCGTTTTTTGCTGATTGTCAGTGTCGCCAAAATTGGCCGCTATCTATTTTTGTATGCAGCCTATAGCATGATTTAAAAAAGAGGCTTAAAGCCTCTTTTCTGTTTAGTTGCACTCATTCAGCTTGAACTGGATTTCATCCTTAAAGCTGGATGGCTTATATAGCCACAAGGTGCTTGTGCTCCGTTTGCTTTGAATCTGACTGTTTTTTAATGCAGTTATGATCTGTTGATCTAGTGCATATAGCCCTGAGCCTTTATTGATTTTGACCTGCTTGATCTGGCCTTTACCATTGGCTTTCAACTTGAATTCGACCTTGCGGTCATGACCGTTCAGCTGTTCTGAATTGAGCTCAAGTTCCGGTTGATTCACGTATTGGAAACGGGTCTTTTGGCCTTGTTGCTGTGCCTGCCAGTTTTTGGAATTAAAGCGGTAATCGCAAGCGACTTGATCTTCATCTTTTAAATCCAGCTGAAATACCTGATAACCAATAATAGGCATCGCAGTTTCGTCTTCGATATGTGGCTTTACTGTGGCATCTTTCACAGCATTCACCAATAACTGGTCTAGAGCTTTTAGACCAGTACTTTCCTGAATCGATGCCTGTTTGATCTGGCCCTGTTCATCCGCATAAACACGTATCACTGCAGAACGATCCTGACCTTTTAAATCCTCATTTTTATAGACGGGTTTGGGGAATTTACGCCATTCAATGCGGGTAGTTAAATGGGCATGTGTATCGCCAGTCCGGGCTGAAATGGTTTGTGGTGGCAGTTGAACGTTTTTAGCCGTTTTACTTTGTGTAGCAGTCAGTGGAAAACCAGCCAGTAGCGATAGACACAGAATTCGTTTCATAAAAATGGTTCTTGAATTATACGAGATAAAGAGATTCAGAAAGCCTGCACAGTATTTCCTGAACTGGAAATACTGGCAAGTCTTTTAAAAAGAAAAAGTTATTGATCTCTGCCTTTATTAATATCAATCGAGAACAAATCACGGGTTTTGGCCCAGCTGATTGCGACTACCGCCATGGTCATGCAACCGCCAAATATAGTGGCCATTACGGTACCCATATATTTCGCCGCAAGGCCAGATTCAAAAGCCCCAAGTTCATTACTGCTGGAGACAAACATGCCGTTTACTGCCGCGACACGACCACGCATATTTTCTGGCGGATAGATCTGCAAAATGGTTTGACGCACGACCACGGAAATACTGTCACAAGCCCCGGTCATCGCCAGGGCAAACAGTGACAACCACATGTTATTTGAGAAGGCAAACAGCAGGGTAAAGGCACCGAAGCCTGCGACGGCCAGGAGCATATTACGCCATGCATTGTCTGTAGGCGGGATTTTAGTCAGAGCAATCATAGTCACCAAAGCACCAATGGAAGGTGCTGCACGCAGATAACCGAGTCCTTCAGGACCGACTTTCAGAATGTCTTCGGCAAAGATCGGCAGCAGGGCAATTACACCGCCAAACAGGACTGATACCAGATCCAGAGAAATTGCCCAGAGGACAATTTTGGTATTCCAGATAAAACGGAAGCCATCACCGAGACTGCGCCACAGATTTTCGGTTTCAATTTTTGGAAAGCTGCGTTTTTGAAGCAGGTTAATCAAAATAAAGCAGATCGAAACCAAAATGGCAACACTAAACAGGCTGGTTTCACGACCGAGAAACGCCAGCATAAAACCACCCAGCATTGGGCCGATAATCACCGCACTCTGCCAGCCAATCGTAGTCCAGGTAGCGCCATTGGCATATAGTTCCCGTGGAATCAGAAAGGGTTTCAGTGAAGTAGCAGAAGGATTATAAAAACCACGAATCGTACCTAAACCGAAAATCACCGCATAAATGCCCCAAGCCAAACTATTTGTGCTGATCTGGCCCAGCCCATGGGTATGGAATAATGACCAGAGAATCAGCGGGGCAGGAATGGCGCAGAACAAACAGATTTTCATGATGGTCTGTTTATTAAAGCGATCGGCAAAATAGCCACCCCAGAGTGACAGGCTGATAAAAGGAATAGCTTCTGCCAGGCCAATCAGACCGAGGGTTAATGGATCCCGGGTAATCTGATAGAGTGAATAGGCGACAATAATTTCTTGAATCAGAATAGCCAGCGTCAGGCAAAACTGGTTTACCGTGACGATAGAAAAGTCCCGGTAGCGCAGCGCGGCAAATGCATCATGTGCAGGAGTCATAAGCGTTTTTAATCTTGAAGGTGTGCAGATTATAAAAGGCTTGACTCAAGTTACTTATTATTTGATCTCGCAATTGTTATCGGAAATTATACTAAGCTGTTGCCTACCATCTTTTAATTCGAATATTGCTTTTGTTTTAAACAAAGATGATTTAGAATAGCCGCTTCCTTACCTGCAGGTCGTTATTGCAATGGTGCAGACGTGCCGAACAGGTGTTTAAAGAGGTTGTTATGGCTAAGTTAAAAACTCGCCGTGGTGCAGCTAAACGTTTTAAAGCGACTGCTAACGGTTTCAAGCGTAAACAAGCGTTCAAACGCCACATTTTGACCAAAAAGTCTTCTAAACGTATCCGTCAATTGCGCGGCTGTGTAATGGTTCACGTAAGTGATGTTGCTTCAGTTCGTCGTATGTGCCCATACATCTAAGGAGATATATAAATGGCTCGTGTAAAACGTGGTGTACAGGCTCATCGCCGTCATAAAAAAATTCTTGCTCGTGCTAAAGGTTACTATGGCGCTCGCTCACGCGTATATCGCGTAGCGTTCCAGGCAGTAATCAAAGCTGGTCAATATGCTTACCGTGACCGTCGTCAGAAAAAACGTCAATTCCGTGCTCTATGGATTGCGCGTATCAACGCTGGTGCTCGTCAAAACGGTTTATCGTACAGCCGCATGATCGATGGCTTGAAAAAAGCTCAAGTGATCATCGACCGTCGCGTACTTGCTGACATCGCTATGCATGATGCAGTTGCATTCGCTGCTCTAGCTGCTAAAGCTAAAGAAGCACTTGCTGCATAAGTCTTCAAGACTTAAAAAAAGACCTCATTTGAGGTCTTTTTTTATGCCTGGATTTGCATTTTTCTTACATAAACACTCTATCTAAAAAAGCAAAAGATGCGCTAAATATTTTCTCAAAAGAAAAAATTAAGAGAGAAGATGATGCGTGTAGAAATTATTGGATTAGAGCGGGGCTCATTTGAAGTTGAGCTTGAGATATTACCGCGCGAAGGTGAGTATTTAAAATTTGTCGATGAAGCAGGTGCAGAAGTTGAAGCAGAAATTGCTGCGATCACGCACTACATTTATACCTCAACACAGGAGCAGCAGATCAAAATTGAATTGCGTCCCAAAAATTAAAATTCTCAGTTAAGGCTGAGTTTACTGAAAATGAGTCCAAGTTAAAAGAGCAATAAACTCAAGTTGATGCAGGCAACAGAAATCTATATCTGAAATGGATTGCCTGAGTTCAACTCAAGATATAATTGGTATTTTTTAATGCTTCTTAAAGTCCAAAATAATAGCCGACCAGACAGATAATCACGGTAATAATAATCAAGGTAATGACATTGCCGGAATTGGATTTGGCTGTATCGTGTGGACGCTGCACTTTAGAAGGTTTGGCAACGCGTTCTTCGGTATTCATGCCGGCAAATGGATCAGCACTAATCACTTTTGGGCTCAGTTTCGCGGTCTTGTAGTGATTGGCGACTTTGACCAGAAACTTGGCTTTCAGATCATCTAGCTTTTGTGAAAAATGACGCAGGTCTAATTGCTGGTCTGGGCTTAAGGCTTCACCATTTTCATCATAAGGATGCTGGATTTTCGCTTCGATCAGTCCTTCGAGTGCATCTAGTCGATACAGCATGTCATGGGCAAAATCTGCTGGATAATCGGTGGGTAGTAATGAAAGTTTACTGCCGACATTATCCAGTCGTTGTGTGGAGGTTAGACCGTAATAAGGTTGGCCCAGCTGGTTTGGTTCTATATAATCTTTGGCAAATTTGCTGTCGAATAATTCATGCTCTAAAAAGGCGTCAATATCATCCCAGTTTGGTTGTTCTAGGTCAGCTTGAACGCGTTTGGCTAATTTATTGTTCAGTTCATAACGCCAGAAGGTTTCCTGACGCTGCGATGAACGCTGGCCTTCAGGTGGTTCATAGTCATTGTCTGCGGTATACCATTCCGGCAGTTCTTTCCCAAAAATCCAGGCATGTTTTTTCTGGTGCTCATGGCTAACGATGAAATATTCGAAAGGCAGCAGCTCGACGTTGGGATTCGGGTTCTTTTCATCCACCAGCAGGGCAGAGCGGTGCAGGCTCAGGCGTTGCACGCCTTGCTTCTTTAAGCCTTCCAGCCAGATCTGAAAATGCTGGGCCAAAAGATGCTGGGAGATCAAATCACGGAAGGTAAATTGATGCTGATTAAAAATGGAATGTTGCAGCCAGCGGTTGAAACTTAGGTCTTGAGACAGGTATTCATTTCCATAAGTCACTAAAGTGAGTTGCTGTTTCCAGATTTGATCGAGAGCCATAGTGATTTGATCTAATTGATATCCTGCTTATTTTATACTTTTTATTTTTCGCTATGCCAATCTAATTTTCATTACAAGCTCTCTTCATCAATGTGCCTAAAAACTGCTAGAATATGGGGTTTTTAAAAATATTTCTAACCTGTTGCTTTGAGAGTTACTATGTCACTGGAAGCCCTGACCACTGAAGCGCTCGCTGCGATTGCAGCAGCTCAAGACCTTGCTGCACTTGATCAAGTACGAGTGCAATTTACGGGGAAAAAAAGCCAGCTCGCGGAACAATCTAAGTCGCTGGGTAAAATGGATCCTGAACAACGTAAAGAGTTCGGTGCAAAAATCCATGCTGTACGTGAAGCGATTACCGCTGCTTTGACACAGCGTCAGGCTGAACTGCAAAAAGCTGCACTAGAACAAAAACTTGCTAGTGAAACAATTGATATTACATTACCTGGTCGCGGCCAGCAGGTGGGCAGCATCCACCCAGTGACCCAAGTACAAGAACGTATCTGTCAGTTCTTTACCAAAGCAGGTTTTACTGTAGCAACTGGTCCAGAAGTTGAAGATGACTATCACAACTTTGAAGCCTTAAACATTCCAGGTCACCACCCTGCACGTGCGATGCACGACACATTCTATTTCGATGCGAACCATCTGCTGCGTACCCACACTTCAGGTGTACAGATCCGTACCATGGAAACCCAGCAGCCGCCAATCCGTATCGTGTGCCCAGGCCGTGTATACCGTTGTGACTCTGACCAGACTCACTCACCAATGTTCCACCAGATTGAAGGCTTATACGTTGCTGAAAATACCAGCTTTGCCGAGCTGAAAGGTCTGCTGGTGAACTTGCTAAATGAATTCTTCGAAAAAGATCTGAAAGTACGTTTCCGTCCGTCTTACTTCCCGTTCACTGAGCCAAGTGCCGAAGTGGACATCATGGATGAACGCGGTAAATGGCTGGAAGTGCTGGGTTGCGGTATGGTGCATCCAAACGTGCTGCGCGCATCTGGCATTGACCCAGACAAATACAAAGGCTTTGCATTTGGCTTAGGTGTAGAACGTTTTGCAATGTTGCGTTATGGCATCAATGACCTGCGTATGTTCTACCAAAACGATGTGCGTTTCTTACGCCAGTTTGCTTAAGAGATTTTATAGCCTCTCCTTAAAGTTGAGTGGCTAAAACATATTAATTTTTAGATTTAGAAATCCCCCTAAATCCCCCTGAGTAGGTTTTAAAGTACTGCTTTTAAAACCTACGCAAGAAAGGGGAACCATTTAGAGAATAGAAAAATGGAGGGGAGATTAAGGAAATGAATGTATGAAAATTAGCGAAAATTGGCTCCGCACATGGGTCAACCCAGCCATCGACAGTGAAAAATTATCTGACCAGTTGACTATGCTGGGCCTTGAAGTGGATGAAATTGCTCCTGCAGCAAAACCATTTACTGGTGTCGTAGTTGGTGAAGTCCTGACCGTAGAACAACACCCAGATGCGGATCGTTTACGTGTAACCACTGTGAATATCGGTTCAGGTGAGCCATTACAAATTGTATGTGGTGCACCAAACGTACGTGCCGGTATGAAAGCACCAGTCGCAACCATCGGTGCAGTTCTGCCAGGTGATTTTAAAATTAAGAAAGGCAAACTGCGTGGTGTTGAATCACAAGGTATGCTGTGTGGCGCTTCAGAAATCGATCTTGAAGATAAAATCGATGGTTTGCTAGAGCTTCCTGCTGATGCACCAGTGGGCGTCAATGTTCGTGAATATCTAGACCTTGATGACAATGTGATTGACATCAGCATTACGCCAAACCGTGGTGACTGTTTCAGTATCCGCGGGATCGCACGTGAAATTGGTGTGATTAACCAGTTGCCAGTCACTGCGCCTGAAATCAAGGAAGTTGCTGCAACCATCGCTGACGAGAAAAAAGTCGTTGCTGAAACTGATGGCTGTCCACGTTACTTAGGTCGTGTGATCAAAAACGTCAATACTAAAGCACCAACACCAGAATGGATGGAACGTGCATTAGTACGTGCGGGTATCCGTCAGCACAGCATTCTGGTCGACATTACCAACTATGTATTGATGGAACTGGGCCAGCCACTACATGCGTTTGATGGCGGAAAGGTTCAAGGTTCAGTGCATGTACGTCAGGCGAAAGCGGGTGAAAAACTGGTTCTGCTGAATGAGCAAGAAGTTGAACTGCAAGACGACGTGATGGTCATTGCGGATGATGAAAAAGCATTAGCCATCGCGGGTATCATGGGGGGCCTGTCTTCATCTGTCACTGATGAAACTACGGAAATCTTCCTGGAATCAGCATTCTTTGATCCAATCGCGATTGCAGGTCGTGCGCGCCGTTTCGGTCTGCATACTGATGCATCACAACGTTATGAACGTGGTGTGGATTTTGAATTGCCACTCACTGCAATGCACCGTGCATCACAACTGATTCAGGAACTTGCTGGTGGTGAATTTGGTCCAATCATCGTGGCTGAAAAACCTGAGCTTCTACCAAAACGTGAAGCGATTGAGCTGAACCAGTCTCAAGTAGATCAACTGTTGGGTTATAAAGTTGAATCAGATTTCATTACTGATGCTTTAACCCGTTTAGGCTGTAATGTGACTGTGAAAGCTGAAGGTGAGTGGTCTGTGGTTCCACCATCACACCGTTATGACATGGCGATCTACCAGGACCTGATTGAAGAAGTCGCACGTATTCACGGCTATGACAATATTCAGATCAGCCTGCCAATGATCAATGTCAAACTGGCAAAATATGAAGACCAGTTTGAACTGGCTGAGCTGCGTCAAACTGCAGTGACTCTAGGTTATCAGGAAGCGATCAGCTTCAGCTTCGCTGACCTGAAACTGGAAAAACAACTGAACCCATCTGTAAATCCATTGGCATTGGCAAATCCAATCTCAAGTGATCTTGCGGTAATGCGTTCAACTTTACTGTCTAGCCTGATTCCATGCGTACAGTACAACGTCAACCGTCAGCAAAACCGTGTGCGTTTCTTCGAACTGGGTCTGCGTTTTGATTACCAGGATGCTACATCCATTCATGACCTGAAACAGATTCCGACTTTTGCTTTAATCGCGACTGGCTCACGTACACCTGAAAGCTGGCATGGCAAAGCTGTCCCAATGGACTTCTTTGACTTTAAAGGTGATATTGAAGAAATTCTGGCTACTGCACGTCTGAAAGCTGAATATGTACGTTCTGAACGTAGCTGGTTGCACCCTGGCCAATCTGCTGAAATTCTGGTAGATGGCAAATCAATTGGTTATTTCGGCCGTCTGCATCCATCGCTAGAGGATGAGCTTGATTTGGGCACCACTTGGGTTGCTGAACTTGATCAAAAAGCCGTTTTGCAAACTTATGTATCTAATTTTACAGAATTATCACGTTTTCCGTCGGTTCGACGTGATATTGCGCTTTTAATTAGTGATAAGATTAATGTTAGCGAAATTCAGAGACTTATCGAAAAAACAGGTGGCGAGCTACTGGAGTCGACCTGGTTATTCGATGTGTACACTGGACAAGGGGTAGAGGAAGGCAAACGTTCACTGGCATTTGCGCTTCTCTGGCAGCATCCAACCCGTACACTGGAAGATGCTGAAATCAAATCAGGCATGGATAATATCCTGCAAGTATTAGAAAATACTTACCAAGCGACATTGAGGGCTTCATGACAGCACTAACTAAAGCAGAGATGGCTGATCATTTAAGTGAGCTCACGAGTTTAAACCGTCGTGAAGCAAAACAAATGGTCGAGTTGTTCTTCGACGAGATTAGCCAAGCGCTAATCTCTGGGGAGCAAGTAAAATTATCGGGGTTTGGTAACTTTGAGTTGCGTGACAAGCGTCAACGTCCAGGCCGTAATCCGAAAACCGGCGAAGAAATTCCAATTTCTGCGCGCCGTGTAGTGACCTTCCGTGCGGGACAGAAGTTCCGTCAACGCGTAGGGAATGAGCAGGTCGACTGACCTGTTTTTTCTTTTACGATCTGCTTGTAAAAATTCAGATTTTTACAGGCATAAAAAAGAGAGCCAATGGCTCTCTTTTTTGTACTAACTGAATAATCGTTAGATTATTGAGCAGCAGCTTCAGAAGTAGCAGCAGCGTCAGAAGCAGCAGCAGTAGCATCATCAGCAGCAGCAGAAGCAGCGTCAGCAGCAGCAGCGTCAGAAGCAGCTTCTACAGCAGCAGCGTCAGCAGCAGCATCAGCTTCAGAAGCAGCTTCTACAGCTTCAGATGCAGCAGCGTTAGCGTCAGCAGCAGCATCTTCAGTTTTTTTAGCACAACCAACGAAAGCTAAAGTAGTAGCAACTGCAGCAGCAATAGCGATTTTTTTGAATAACATGGCATCACTCTCTAAAAATTTGAGATTAAAAAAAACCGACGTTAGCCTGTTATGTGCTTTAATTATTCCTAATTGTGTTAGGTACTAACCACGCAGGAGCAGTCTAACTGGTCTGCAAATATGCTATCACTGCGCATTTTGAATTGCTACTATCTTGGTCTGAAAAAGTACTAAAAATGGATGAAATTCCGGGTTTTTTTAACAGAAAATAACAATCAAACGAAGCACTTATATTGGAGAAAAGCGATTTAAGCCCCTAATACATATACAATTTTTTTTACTATTGATTTATTAATCATAAACTTGCAAATAAGTTTACAAAGCAGGATGCGGATTGTTTTTTTATGTAACTGATGTCAACCCAATAAAAAAGGCCATCCTTTTGGATGACCTTTCAATTAACTATGTCATTGAATCAATAACTTAGTTAGATGCCTTACGCTTCATTTGATCGAAGAATTCGTCGTTGGTCTTGGTTTCTTTCATACGATCTAGCAGGAATTCCATGGCTGCAAGCTCATCTTGAGTATGTAGTAATTTACGTAAAATCCAAACCTTACGTAATTTATCTTCATCCATCAGACGTTCTTCACGACGGGTACCTGATTTCTTGATGTTCATCGCAGGGAAGACGCGTTTTTCTGCAATGCGACGATCCAGGGTAATTTCCTGGTTACCGGTACCTTTAAATTCTTCGTAGATCACTTCATCCATCTTACTACCGGTTTCAATCAGGGCAGTGGAAATAATGGTCAGAGAGCCACCTTCTTCGATGTTACGTGCTGCACCGAAGAAACGTTTAGGACGTTCCAGCGCGTGTGCATCAACACCACCAGTCAGTACTTTACCTGATGAAGGAATCACGGTGTTGTACGCACGTGCCAGACGGGTAATCGAATCCAGCAAAATTACCACGTCTTTCTTGTGCTCAACCAGGCGTTTCGCTTTTTCAATTACCATTTCAGCCACTTGCACGTGACGGGCAGGAGATTCATCGAAGGTAGAAGCAATCACTTCACCACGAACGGTACGTTCCATTTCGGTCACTTCTTCCGGACGTTCGTCAATCAGCAGCACGATTAGGAATACTTCCGGGTTGTTACGGACAATCGACTGTGCGATGTTCTGTAACAGCATGGTTTTACCAGCTTTTGGTGGTGCCACAATAATTGAACGCTGGCCTTTACCGATTGGTGCAACCAAGTCAACTACACGTGCAGTTAAATCTTCAGTGGTACCGTTACCCAGTTCCATCACAAGCTGTTCAGTCGGGAACAGTGGAGTCAGGTTTTCAAACAGAATTTTGTTGCGGGAATTTTCTGGCGTGTCGTAGTTAATTTGATTCACTTTTAAAAGTGCAAAATAACGTTCACCTTCTTTTGGTGGGCGAATGGTCCCCGCAATGGTGTCGCCTGTACGTAGGTTAAAACGACGGATCTGGGAAGGGCTGACATAGATGTCATCCGGACCTGCCAGATAAGAGCCTGCCGCAGAGCGTAAGAAGCCAAAACCATCTGACAGAATTTCCAGAACGCCATCACCAAAAATCTCTTCGCCATTCATCGCATGGCGCTTTAAGATGGCAAAAATGATGTCTTGCTTGCGGTTACGAGCCATGCCTTCAAGGCCCATAAACTCGGCAATCTTGATGAGTTCGCCAATCGGTTTTTTCTTGAGTTCGGTTAAATTCATAGGTGGTCAGATAGAATCAATGTTCTGAGGTACAGGTTAGAAAGGGAGTAACATTCGGCCGCATATAAGCATTCAAACGAAAGCAAATGAATGTGTACAAGAACAATTCAGAGGTTTGTTTGATTGTTTCAAAGAGAAATATGAAAAACAATTTCTATTGCCGAGCGGCATCTTATGTATTGTGTCTTGTAAGAAATTGACAGGATTTAGCATCCCTGATCTCTTGAATCAGCAATATAAGAGAGAATACGGGTTTTGTCAATTTACGGACGAAAAAAATACGCGATATTTCGTCGCGTATTTTTTAAAGAAAAACTGAGCTGCTTAGATATTTTGTTCGATGAACGCAGCCAGTTTAGATTTAGGTGCAGCACCCACTTGAGTTGCAACCACTTCACCGTTTTTGAACAATAACAGTGCAGGGATGTTACGGATGTTGAAATTCACTGCAGTCGCTTCGCAAGAAGTCACATCCACTTTTACGATTTTGACTTTACCTTGGTATTCGTCTGCAAGTACTTCAAGCACTGGTGCAATAGCTTTACATGGCGCACACCAGCCAGCCCAGAAGTCTACCAATACAGGAACGTCTGATTGAAGAACGTCTGCTTCGAAGTTTGCGTCAGTTGTGTTTACGATGTTGCCAGACATGAAGTGCTCCAGAAAATTAATTTTTTAAAGATGACTATAATTCTTAGTATTACATAGCCTTCTTTAACAATGTAGGGGAATATGCAAATTTTCAACGGATTATTATATTTTGTCTAATGGATGATCGCGATAGTGATAATCGTGTAACACTATGGTCACAGATTGTTTAAAAATCAAAAGTCAATAAATTGTGCCGATAAATGGCTTTTAAATTGCATGGTTGTGAATTACTCTAGGCACAATTCGTTAAAGGTTTATTTCTGTAATGTCTGATTTTTTGATTGATGAAGAATTACTCGCCGCCATCGATATGGGATCAAACAGCTTTCACTTGGCAATAGCCCGTGTGGATCATGGCGAAGTCAAAAAAGTAGCATCAATGTCAGAAAAAGTTCAGCTCGCAGCCGGTCTGGATGAAAACAAGAACTTAACTGAAGCTGCGCAGCAACGTGGCCTGGCCTGTTTGGCCCGTTTTGTCGGCCGTTTAGGTTCAGTGCAGCCGAACCGTTTGCGTATTGTCGCAACCAATGCCTTGCGCCAAGCTAAAAATGGCCATGAATTTATTCAAAAAGCCGCAGAAATATTACCGAAACCGATTGAAATTATTGCTGGTCGTGAAGAGGCCCGTCTGATTTATCTTGGTGTATCGCATACCATGGCTAACAGTGGCCGCCGTCTGGTCATCGACATCGGTGGCGGGTCAACCGAACTGATCATTGGTGAAGAGTTTGAACCGATCCATACGGAATCGGTACAGATGGGCTGTGTTACCTTTACCAAAAAATTTTTTGCCGATGGTGAAATCAGCCATAAAGCCTTTGATAAGGCGGTCACTGCTGCACGTAAAGAAATTTCCGGAATTGCCAGTACCTATAAAGCAGCCGGTTGGGATGCTGTTGTCGGTTCGAGTGGTACCATCAAAGCCTGTCGCCAGATCTGTGTGAATATGGGCTGGAGCAACGAGTGCGAAGAACTGACCCGTGAAGGTCTGGAAAAACTCAAAGATAAACTGCTTAAAAATAAAAATGTCGCAGAGATGAACTTTGAAGGTCTGAAAGAAGACCGTCGAGCTGTTTTGCCCGCTGGAATTGCGATTCTGTATGCGGTATTTGATGTTCTGAATGTCGATCATCTAGTGTATTCAGATGGTGCGCTACGTGAAGGTGTAATGTACGACCTGTTAGGCCGTTTCAAGCATGAAGATATCCGTGACCGTTCTGTGCATGCCCTGATGGGACGTTATAACGCCGATGTCAAACAGGCTGAGCGTGTGGTGAAAACGGCACAAAAACTGTTTGATGATGTCGCTGAAGATTTAAATCTCAATAGTGATGATGGCGATTTGCTGCGTCGAGCAGCTTATCTGCATGAGATAGGTCTGGCGATCAGTCACAGTGGTTATCACCGTCATGGTGCTTACCTGTTACAGCATTCTGATATTGCCGGTTTCTCGCAAGTTGATCAGAACCAGTTGTCACATTTGGTCGCACATCATCGCCGCAAATTGCGCAGTGATGCCAAGGTTGATGTGAATAAAGTCGGTGGTTCAAGACTTTTATACTTGTGTTTGCTGCTTCGTCTGGCGGTTTTGGTCAATCATAGTCGCAGCGATGAGATGCTTCCTGCCATTGAACTGAAGGTCAAGAATGCGCAACAATGGCAACTCAGTGTCGCGGGTGATGCCAAACAATGGCCATTACTTGTCGCTGAACTGCATGATGAACAGCTGCAGTTTAAACATTGGGATATTGATCTCTCAATTCAGTCTGAACAATTTGTTGATTAATACCTTTATAGGGATGAAAACGGTTAACCTATGAAAAATAAAGCGACTCCATCAAAAGCATGGAAGACCGTGCAGATTGCACGTCATCCTGAACGTCCACAATTTCTGGACTATGTGGGTGAAATATTCACTGAATTTGATGCTTTACATGGTGACCGTCTCTATGGTGACGATGGTGCAATGATTGGTGGCCTGGCACGTTTTGAAGGTCAGCCAGTGATGGTGATTGGTCAGCACCGTGGCCGTAGTACCCGTGAAAAATTACAGCATAACTTCGGTATGTCGAACCCAGAAGGCTACCGTAAGGCACAACGTTTATTAAGAATGGCAGAGCGTTTTAACCTGCCGGTATTTACCTTTATTGATACCATGGGTGCTTACCCAGGCGTAGGTGCGGAAGAACGTGGTCAGGCGGAAGCAATTGCCTCTTCACTGGCGCAACTATCGAATCTGAAAGTGCCTGTTGTAGCGACTGTACTAGGTGAAGGCGGTTCTGGCGGTGCACTGGGGATCGGTGTGGCAGACCGTGTAGTGATGCTGTCTCATAGTATCTACTCGGTGATTTCACCAGAAGGCTGTGCTTCAATCCTTTGGAAAACGGCAGAAAAAGCAGAACAGGCGAGTGAGGCTTTAGCGCTGACTGCAGAAAAACTGCAGCAAATGGGTATTGTGGAATATGTGGTCGATGAAGGTGAAGGCGCCCATTTAAACCCTGAACAGGTGATGCAAGACCTGAAAGGTGTATTAAAAGAAGCCTTAAGTGAATTGCAACCGATGGAAGCAGAGGCACGATGCGAAGCACGTTACCAGCGTTTAATGAAGTTTGGCAGCGACAATTTAGGTCTGGTTTCTTAAAACAGCTGCAGGAATTTCCTGCAGAGACGAAATTTCTCATCGGATGCAGTGGCGGCGTGGATTCCATGCTGTTACTGCATCTGATGTTTTTTTTATGCCCGGAAAAAATCCGCGCGATTTATGTCGATCACCAGCTGCAAAGCATCAGTGGGGAATGGGGAAATTTTGTTCATCAGCAATGTCAGAAGCTAAATATTTCCTGCATTGTTCAGCCAGTCGAAGTGGCGCAAGGAAATTTGGAACAGCAGGCGCGTGAAGCTCGTTATCAGGCTTATCTAAAATATTTACAGCCCAATGAAATATTAGTATTGGCACATCATCACCAGGATCAGGCTGAAACCTTGATGCTGCGTCTGCTTTCGGGTGCAGGAGTTGATGGTTTATCCGCGATGAAGCGGGTTGATGTTCGGGCAGATTTGACCATCTGGCGGCCACTGCTGGACATTTCGCGTGAGCAGATTTGCCAATGGGCAGCGGATTTAAAGATTCAGAATATCGAAGATCCGACCAACCAGGACAGCTATTATGACAGGGCTTGGGCGCGGCAAATTCTCTGGCCTTTGCTGAGCGAACGTTTTCCAAAAATGCAGGCAGCATTAGCTCGCACCGCTGATTTAATGCAGGATGCGCAGGAAATTTTGCAAGATGTACTTCAGCAGGATACCCAAGCTTGTATCCAAGATAATATTTTAGATCTCGCTAAATTTGCTGCGTTATCGGCAGCTCGTCAGCGCCAATTGTTATCAAATTGGATGAAAGGTGAAGGGCAATACCGGCCTTCACTGGATATGGTGCAACGCCTGCAACGTGAGGTAATTGAGGCTCGTCAGGATGCTCAGGCTGCATTACATTGGCAAGGTTTTTATTATGTACGCTACCAACAGCAGATGCATAAGCTGGGGAAAGAAGTCTATCTGGCAGATCAGCATTCATTTCCAGTCGAACAACAAATCATCTGCACACTTAGCGATCTTCTTGAACTTCCATCCGGAAAATTTCAGATTCAGGAGACAGAATTCGGATTATCAGCAGATTTATTGAATCAGCACTTGAAACTGACACCGCGCCAAGGTGGCGAAAAGATCCATTTACATGACCGTGTCGGCTCTTGGCCACTGAAAAAAGCCATTCAGGAAGCGCAAATATTTCCCTGGATGCGGCATACAATTCAAATATTAAGCATAGATGATGTTATGCTAGGCGTGTTTACACCTAAAGGATTTTGGTTGGCAGAATCTGCCTATTGCGTGGCAGGGGGGTGGCAGCCAATTTCAGTCTCTTCAATCTCAGAACACAAAGACGAGCATTAAAATGAGCGCAGCTTTAAATTGTAATATTACTTTCATTGGTGGCGGTAACATGGCCCAAGCCCTGATTGGCGGCCTGGTTGCACGTGGTTTGGCACCGAGCCGTATTACAGTTTCTGATCCGGTAGAACAGGTTCGTACATTGCTTGCTGAAAAAGAAGTGAATGTGACTGATGACAATATTGCTGCGATCAAGGATGCTGATATTGTACTGTTTGCAGTAAAACCACAGGTTTTGGCTGGGGTGCTGAAACCGCTGAATGGTTTACTGGATGGCAAGCTGGTGATTTCGATCGTGGCGGGTGCTGAGATTGCGACACTATCTGCATTGTTAGGTACAGACCGTATCGTTCGTGTGATGCCAAATACACCGGCACTGGTGCAGACTGGTGCACATGGTCTGTTCGCCAAAGCAGAAGTGGGTGCGGAAGATCGTGAGCTGGCAAGTCAGGTTTTGGCTTCAACTGGTCTGACAATTTGGGTAAACTCAGAAGCACAAATTGATGCCGTAACTGCTGTGTCTGGTTCAGGTCCTGCTTATTTCTTCTATATGATGGAAAGTATGATCCGTGCAGGCATGAACTTGGGTCTAGATGAGAAAGTGGCAACAGCTTTGACGCTACAAACCGCTTTGGGGGCAGCACAAATGGCGATTACCAGTCCAAATTCTCCGGCACAATTACGTAAAAATGTGACTTCACCAAATGGTACGACTCAGGCCGCAATTGAAGTGTTTGACCGTGCCCAGATTTCTCAGAATATTCAGGCAGCACTGGCTGCTGCAGCAAAACGCAGCCAGGAGCTTGCGCAAGAGCTTAGCGACAGCAGTAAGTAAATCTTTAAAATTTAATATTTAGGAACCTTCAGGTATGGGTGCAAATTCTGCGCTAATTTTTGGCATTATTATTAACGTCGCAATTTTGCTCGTATTTTTCCGCTTTTTAATGCAGCTGGCTACTGTCAGTCCTTACAACCCGGTAGTACTTTCAACTGTCAAAGCCACCCGGATTGTAGACATTTTTAGCCGTATCTTGCCAACGCTGGCAAAGGGGCGTGTCAATACTGCGGCGCTGGCATTACTGGTAGTGCTGTATCTGCTGAAAATCTTTGGCGTGATGTACCTGTCTGGGGGCATGCCGAATGGTCCGATTCATCTGGTGGTTCTGACTTTTGTCACCATGATTCAGGATTTAATTCGTTTCTGCCGTTATCTGATTTTTGCCACCATTATCTTGAGCTGGGTGGTAATGTTTACCCAATCCCGTTCGCCATATATTGAAGTGATTCAGGAACTGGCTGAACCGTTACTAGCTCCGTTCCGCCGGATTATGCCGAATATGGGCATGATTGATCTGTCACCAATCTTGGCGATTCTGGCCCTGATGGTGGTGGACATCATCATGCGTGAAGTGGCAATGGTATTGCTGACTGGTTTCTAAAATTGAATTCATTAAAAAAGGACGCGGAAGCGTCCTTTTTTTATTTCTCCTTGCTTTAGCAAAGGGGCGGGAAGGATGTTTTAATCTCCCCCAATCCCTCTTTGAAAAAGAGGGACTTTTCTCCTCTCCCCTTGGGGGAGGGCTGGGGTGAGGGAATCTTTAGTGCGCCTCATCCCAATTCTTTCCTTTACCCACTTCTACCACCAGCGGTACAGAAATCTGTACGACTGATTGCATCACTTCTGCCAGTTTCGGTGCAAGTTCATCGGCAATCGCCTCATCGACTTCAAAAACCAATTCATCGTGTACTTGCAGTAACATTTTGGCTTGGCCTTTCGGCAGCATCTTGTCGACTTCGATCATCGCCATTTTGATGATGTCGGCCGCAGAACCTTGTAGTGGAGCATTGATCGCAGCACGTTCAGCCGCTTTACGCACCATCATATTACGGGCATCAATGTCCGGGGTATACAGACGACGGCCCAGAATGGTTTCAACAAAGCCCTGTTCTAATGCCACCTGACGGGTGCGCTGCATGTATTCATAGATGCCCGGATAGCGGTGGAAATATTGTTTGATGTATTCCTGTGATTCCTGACGGGTAAAGCCGAGCTGACGGATTAGACCGAATTCAGACATGCCATAGAGCAGACCGAAATTCACCGCCTTCGCCTGACGACGCTGGTCGTTGGTCACTTGGTCCAATGGTACACCTAGTACTTCAGCCGCCGTACGACGGTGCACGTCCTGACCATGCATAAATGCATCCACTAAGGCATCATCCTGAGAGAAGTGTGCCATCAGACGCAGTTCGATTTGTGAATAGTCGGCAGCGAGTAAAACACGACCTTCAGGCGCGATAAAGGCTTTACGGATCTGACGGCCAATTTCTTCACGTACTGGAATGTTTTGCAGGTTCGGATCGGTTGAAGACAGGCGACCCGTCGCAGTCAGAGCTTGATGGTAACTGGTATGTACACGATGGGTATCATTATTGGCCTGCTTGCACAGTCCGTCGGTATAGGTACTTTTCAGTTTAGACAGACCACGGTAATTCAGGATCAGCTCGGCAATCGGATGTTCCAGTTTTTCCAGAATGCTTTCACTGGTACTGTACTGGCCGGTCGACGTTTTTTTGCCGCCTTTGAGTCCCAATTTTTCAAACAGGATTTCACCAACCTGTTTCGGTGAGCTGACATTGAAAGATTCACCGGCCATTTCTTCAATCTGCTGTTCCAGATTTTTCATGGTTTCGGCGAAGTCACAGCCCAACTGATCCAGGAAAGCTAGATCCAGTTGAATACCGTTTTCTTCCATGCTGGTCAGCACACGTGCCACCGGCATTTCAATATTTAAAAGGAGATTGAGTAATTCTGGATGAACTTTGAGTTTTTCATGCAGCACTTCGTATAGACGATAGGTCACATGCGCATCTTCTGCAGCATAGTGTGCAGCGGTCTCGATATCGATCTGATTAAAGGTCTTCTGCTTGGCACCTTTACCCGCAACCTGTTCAAAAGTTGTAGTTAGATGACTTAAGTACAAACGTGCAACATCATCCATACCATGACGGGTTGCGACAGAGTTCAGTACATAAGAGGCCAGCATGGTATCGAAATACCAGCCCGCCAACTGGATACCGTGATTTTCCAGCACATGCGCATCATATTTCAGGTGATGGCCGATTTTCTGAATGTTGTCGTCTTCCAGAATTGGCTTGATCTGCGCCAGAATGGTTTCACGATTCAGTTGTTCAGGGGCACCGGCATAGTCATGTGCGAGTGGTATGTAATAAGCATCTTGAGCATCAAAAGCCACTGAGAAACCAACGATCTGTGCGACACGATAGTCCAGACTGGTAGTTTCAGTATCAAAAGCAAAACGTTTGACAGTGCTTAAGCGGCTAAACAGGGCATCCCAATCGGCCTGGCTTAATACTGTGTGATAGGTTGCCTGTCCAAGCTGGTCATCACCGCTGGTTAAATCGGCCTGGTCTTCAGTGGCAATTGGCTCTGGTTTAGCAGCAATAGATTGAGCCGCTTGTTTATATTTGGCATTATTCGGATTATTCGGATGATCTAGTGATTGCAGCTGGTTCCGGAATTCCAGTTCAGTATACAGCACGCGCAAAGCTTCGACATTTGGTTCGCCCAGTTTCAGGTCATCATAACCAAAGCTCAAATCAAGGTCGATGACAATACTCGCCAGCTGATGATCCAGTGCGATCCCGTCGGTATTGTCTTTAATATTTTGGCCAACCTTGCCTTTGATCTTGTCGACATTTTCCAGAATGCCACCGATTGAACCATATTCATTTAGTAGTTTCGCCGCAGTTTTGGCACCAATGCCCGGTACACCCATGATACCGTCAGAAGCATCACCCATCAGGGTCAGGTAATCCACGATCTGGTTTGGCCATACGCCGAATTTTTCAAATACGCCATTGATATCCATTGGGCGTTCTTTAAAGCTGTCTTCCAGAGTGACTTTTTCAGTGACCAGCTGCGCCATGTCTTTATCACCAGTTGAGATCAGTACCTGATGACCTAGGGCTTCAGCACGTTTCGCCAAGGTTCCGATAATATCATCGGCTTCAGCACCCGGCAGGGCATGGAGTGGGATACCCAAGGCTTTGATCAGGGCATGTAAATATGGAATCTGTTCAGACAGTTCACTTGGCATGCTTGGACGGTCACCTTTATAGATCGGTGACAGCTCATGACGGAAAGTCGGTTCTGGGGTATCGAAAATCACCGCCATATGGGTCGGCTGGGTACGGCGCATCAATTTTTGAATGGCAGAAATTGCACCACGGATTGCATTGGTGTGTAAACCGGTTGACGTGGTTAACGGTGGCAGCGCGTGAAAGGCACGAAACAAAAAGTAAGAGCCATCGACCAAGACAAATGGTGGCATGTATTCAATTCCTTATTCAAATATTGGGGTTATTGTACGTGATTTTTCCCGTGCCCGCAGAGCAAGTCCGTGGCAACAGCTTAGCGAATAATGTCTGAAGATGAAATAAGTTGCAGTGGCTTGTTGTATGATGGAGATGTTTGGGACTGGAACGGATAAGAATGACAACAGGGCAAAATGAATTGCGCATGATGTGGCTCATCAGCTTGGTAATTGTAGCGTTGAGTGCCTGGTATCTGGATTATGAAATTATTAGCTATCTCTGTGGGCTGGGTTTTTTAATTAGCGTGATGCAATACGTAAATGCTGTGCAGCAGCCACTTGAAGATACGGCGGCTCAACATCAATTGTCCGTACCGAGTTATTCCAAAGTCCCACTGTATATTTCTTCACTGATCGCCATCGTTGGTGGTGCAATTGACCTGAAATGGCTAATGGGACTGGGTGTCACGGCCTGGATTTTTTTCCTGTTGCGCTGGCTACAACGCATCGAGCTTTCGATGCAACAGTTACAGCATCGGATCAAGTTTTTATCATCCTCACAACCGATTGAATTTCACAATACTCCACTTCCAGCATTTCAGCAGACACCCCAAACAGAACCTGCTTCATCCAGTTTAATTGAACAGATCCAGCGCTGGATTTTCCAGGGCAATCCGGTGCTGAAAGCAGCCATTGGTATCCTGGTCATTGGCATCATTCTGTTACTGCGTTTTGCCACAGAGCACTGGCAATTGAGTCTAGCGATGAAGCTGGGACTGATTGCTCTAGCGAGTGTGGCAGTAACAGGGCTAGGCTACAGGCTGATTGAGAAAAACCGTAGTTTTGCATTGGCGCTAGAAGGGTTGGGGCTAGGAGCATTGTTCCTGACGTTATTCTTTGCCTATTACAATCTGGTTGTTCCAAGCCTGCTGCTGGCATCTATCCTGTTTATGCTGGTTATGGCAGTGACACTGTATCTCAGCTTTAAGCAGAACAGTTTTGAACTCACGGTGATGGCGGTGCTGATCGCCTACATTGCCCCGTTTACCTTGCCGGTACGCAATGCAACGGCTGTAGAGCTAATTGCTTATTACCTGGTGATCAATGTAGGTGTGGCAATGCTGACCAGTCTAAAACCCTGGAAAATCCTGAATCAGATTGCCTTTCTTGTCACAGCTATTGTGGGTGGAAGCTATGCCTTGGTTCATGGGAATACCTCCGAACGTTACAGTATGACCAGCCTGATTTTGGCGCATAGCTCGGTATTTATCTGGCTGGGGTTCCGTTTTAGCCAGTTGCTGGCTAAAGCAGACCTGAGCAAATTCCAGCTCAAGCCAATTCTAGATATTGCCTTGATTTTTGCTGCACCGATTACAGCTTATATTTTTCTATACTTGATTCATTTTGATGATCGCAGCTGGCAGGCAGGGCTGAGCCTGATTTATGCCGTAGTATTTGCTGGCTGCTGGTTCTGGTCACGCCATAGTCACACTTTAAATATCATTGCCAATAGTTATCTCAGTCTGATGCTAATTTTTATGGCTCTGATTCCACCAATTCTGCTGAAAGGGGAATGGAGTGTGATTGGCTGGGCGATTGAAGGTGTGCTGATCTATTGCTGGGCTTTGGAAAAGAATCTAAAGGTTGGCCAGTACCTGAGTATGGGGCTGATGATCATGGCCGGGCTGAGCAGTCTGTATTATCTGGTTGAGCTCAATCCAACGCCACGACATATCTTCTGGACACTCAGCGGCTGTTATTTAGCTGTGATTTTGGTCAGTCAGCTAAAAGACAAATATATACAACAGCTGGATAGGCTGAGTATTGGATTTCTGAGTCTGCTGAGTTTTTCTGCCAGCCTAACACTGTTTGCCTTGCTTGAAGATGAGTTTCATTTACCTGATGCACATATTTATAGTCTGGCAACAGTCATACTGATCTATGCGGCTTTAAATGAAATCATCCTGAGAAAAAATCAGGACTGGAGCTGGCTGGTTCCGAAATGGTGTGGTTTAACTCCATTGGTTTTTGCGGGTGTAGTTATCGCGATTGACCATAGTCAGAATGCCATACTGGTTTGGGATAGCTTATTAGCTCGTCTGATTTTTGGAATCTCAACTTTATTACTGGCCTGGCAATGGTTGCGACCATCCGTTGGATTACAACTTTCTAAAGAATGGGTAAGTCTAGGCGCTTTAGGCAGTCTGGCTTTGGCAAGCCTATGCCTGATTCCAAGTATGCCGTATATCAGTATGGTGATTTTACCGCTCGGGCTATGTTTCTGGTCCTATCGTCAATCTATTGATTCTGCCTGGCCAATGCTGTGGCAAAGCAACAGTACCTTGATCTTGATGGCTGGCTGGTTGCTGTGTTCACAGCTGTTAAGTCAGCAAGCTTTTGAGTTTTATCTACTGCCGATTCTGAATCCATTTGATCTGGTCAGTATTGCCATGCTGGTTGGTTTTATCTGGATGTTGCTGCAGCAAATCCGGGCAGGACGAGACAAAGGCATGATGGCTGTACTGATGGTGCTAAGCCTACTCTGGCTCTCCAGCTATATCGTACTGCGTGCGCTGCATGTTTATCTGGGCACGCCGTTGAATAGCCTAGAGGTATGGAACAATGCCACAGTTCAGCTGAGTCTGACCATTTTGTGGGTACTCTTGGCTTTCGCGACGATGTGGATTGCCACATTGAAATCCCTGAAACCGATGTGGATTTTAGGTGGCAGTATTCTGGTGATCGTAACCCTGAAATTGGTGCTGTTTGATCTGTCTCATATTGGAACGTTGACGCGGGTATTATCGTTCTTGCTGGCGGGTGGGGTGATGTTACTGATTGCTTATGTGGCACCGATGCCTGAGGGAGAGAAGAAAGCTTGAAAACTCCCTCTCCCTGTGGGAGAGGGTTGGGGTGAGGGGCTAAAATTATTTTAAACCCGGCTCCCGTTTTAATTCTTTCTCATTGGCATATTGATCAATGTCTTCATTTTCGAGTGGACGTGCCAGTGGATGATCGACAAAGCCCATTTTCGGTACTGGAATCTCGATCTGATTTTCCAGAAAGCCGTTACGAATCCGTTCCTGCATTTCATCGCGGACTTTGAGGAAGTTTTCACGCTGGCACCAGATTGCAAACAGCAATTCAATGGAGGATTCGCGGAAAGCGGTGACAGTGACTGCGGGTTTGGGGTCAGCCAGAACCAGTGGATATTTGCTGGCCACATCCAGCAGCACTTCACGCACTTTGATGATGTCTTCATGGAAGTTAATTGCCAAGGTAATTGGAATCCGCCGGATCGGAAATTTGGACAGGTTATGCACTGGAGCACGAATCAGCTGCTCATTGGGTAAACGCACATAGATATTATCCTGTGTCAGCAGCTTAACGGATAGTAGGTCAATCGAAATCACTTCTCCTTCAATGGTATGACCACGAATCAAAGTAATCTGAATGGTATCACCCACTTCAAAAGAACCTTCACCAATTAGGAAGATACCGCTGATGAGGTTAGATGCTGAAGTTTGTGAGGCAAAACCCAGCGCGACGGTTAAAATACCCGCTGCACCCAGGAAAACACTCAGTTTAAAGCCGGCTTCCTTGAGGCTGGCCATGACAAAAAGCAGGAAAATAAAGTAGAAAATCCCACGACGCCAGACCATCTGTTGATGGGCATTAAAACGTACGCCAATGGTACGGATAAAGGCATTCGAGAAAAAACGTGCAATCAAAAAACCGATAAAACACAGCACCACCGCAACCGCGATTTCAGTTAACCGGTCAGTATTGATATTGGTAAAAACGCCTTTTAGGCTACTGGTGACTTCAGCTGGAATACTTGAGTTTGCCATTCGCCGTCCTTAAAAGAATGAATCAAACATATTGAACAGGTTGCTTGCCGGATCGCGCGGTGGATGTAGATAGTCCACTTCACCGGCATGCGGCGGCGTACGATTTTCCAAACGAATCCGTGGTGGGCGGTCTAGGCCTTCATGCAGCACCTTGATTTGTGACGTCCATAAGCGTCCGGTGCTCGGGCTAAAAAACAGCGGCAGGGCAGGCACAGGTACATTCATCCGGTCAAAGCGCAGTTGCTGATTGCTGGTATTCTGGAATTCAATCGGGGTGACGGCACGGAAGGCACGTGGTTTGAGCTGTTCCAGCTCGGTTCGGCCATCCACGGCAGTGGCGTAACAGATTTCTCCAGAACGGTGATTCGGACCGAACCAGGTATCTTTAGGCAGGATCACCGGAATATCAAAAATCGGTTCGCGTTGTCCATCGACAAAACCGGCAATCCACAGCGGTGTGCTGATATACAAGGTTCCGCGCTGTCCAGCAGGAATATAAATTGGGTCAACTGGCTTGATCACCACAGAACGGTCTGCCAGACGCGGCATTAACTGTAATTTACTTTTGGTATTCCGGAACATATAGCGTTCAATTTTGACTGGCTGCGGAAAGGCAAAATTTGGATCATCCAGTCGCTGCCATTGCTGTTCATAGTCATATTGCACAGCTGGGCGATAATATTCCAGTCGCCACTCCTGCAAGCCCCGGGTCAAGCGAAATAGCAGCGAACCAAACTGCCAAGCTTTCGATTCATTGATTTCAAAATTTTGTTCGCCCCACCATTGAATCGAGGGCTTCGATGTAGATAAATCCAATTGGTCCTGTGGCAATGTGGCGGTCCTTTCGTACTAATTCTTGCTAAACATACTTCACGCTGTCATGTGCTTAGAGTACACTCAATTTAAATTTTTTCACTATTATTATAATTCTGCGATGCAAGTACTGAAACAATTACAGATTCCTTACAGTTTTGCCAAGCGCCATGGGGTGTTGCTGCGTTACGAGGGAGATCAGGTCTTTATTGTCCGTCGTGAAAATACCTCAATGCTTGCATTGCAAGAGGCACGCCGTTTTCTGGGACATCCTGCACAGTATCAGTTGTGTAATGAACAGGAATTTAGCCAGTTGCTAAGTAGCAGCTATGCCGGGGACAGTGGGGAATCGCAACAGGTCGCTGCTGGTCTGGAAGATCATCCAGATTTACTGAGTCTGGCAGACTCTGTTCCTGAGACTGAAGACCTGATGGATCAGGAGGATGATGCCCCGATTGTACGTTTGATCAATGCTTTGCTGTCTGAAGCCATCCGTGTCGGCGCGTCTGATATTCATATCGAATCTTTTGAAAAGAAACTATCTGTGCGTTTACGTGTCGATGGTCAGCTACGTGAAATCGTACAACCACGCCGCGAACTAGCGCCGTTGTTGGTATCGCGTATCAAGGTCATGGCCAAGCTGGATATTGCTGAAAAGCGTATTCCTCAGGACGGCCGTATTTCCCTACGCCTTGCGGGTCGTGAAGTGGATGTACGTGTTTCGACTTTGCCATCCTCCTATGGTGAACGTGTGGTCATGCGTTTGCTGGATAAGCAGGCGGGTCGTCTGAACATGACCCATTTGGGCTTGATGAATAATGACTATGAGCGGCTCAAGACACTCGTGCACCGTCCGCATGGCATTATTCTGGTCACTGGTCCAACCGGTTCTGGTAAAACCACAACGCTGTATGCTGCTCTATCTGACCTGAATGATGGTTCCAAGAATATCCTGACGGCTGAAGATCCGATCGAATATCAGCTTGAAGGCATTGGCCAGACCCAAGTAAATACCAAAGTCGATATGACCTTCGCCCGTGCTCTTAAAGCGATGCTGCGTCAGGACCCGGATGTAGTCATGGTGGGGGAAATTCGTGACCTGGAAACGGCAGAAATTGCCGTTCAGGCATCCCTTACAGGCCACCTGGTTTTATCGACACTGCATACCAATACTGCGATTGGTGCAGTGACCCGTCTCAAGGATATGGGGATAGAACCATTCCTATTATCCAGTTCCTTGATTGGGGTCATTGCCCAACGTCTGGTACGCACTTTGTGTCCACATTGTGCCACCTGGCATGACGCAGATGAGTTCGAGCAGGAGCTGTTTGCACCTGTGCATCAGGGACCTGAGTTAAAATTACCAAAACCAAAAGGTTGTGAGCGCTGTTCACATACCGGTTTTACTGGCCGGACCGCGATTTATGAAATTGTGCCTGTGGATGAGCAGATGCGCCGTCTGATTCATGGCAATGCGCCGGAGTACGAACTGGAAACTTATGCACGACAGTATTCCGGTTCAATTCGGGATGATGGCTTGCGTAAAGTGCTCGCTGGTAAGACCACGGTTGAAGAAGTATTACGTGTGACAAATGAAGCAGCGGAACTAGCTTAAGTTAGAAATTAAATAAGAAAAAAAGCAGCCATATGGCTGCTTTTTTGTTGGCTAAAATCTTTTTAAGTAACAGGTAGGGAGTGGTCAAGAGTTTTCCAAAATGCAGTTGGTTAAACTTAGGTAATCACATTTAGTGTGACATCAATATTGTTGCGGGTCGCATTGGAATAAGGGCAGACAATATGCGCGGCATCGACCAGCTTTTGCGCCTCTGCCGGATCCATACCTTCTAGGTGGATATTCAAAGTCACTTCAATGCCAAAACCGGTGGGGATTGGCCCGATCCCAACATCACCCTCGATATAGGCATCTTTACTGATATTGAGTTTGTCACGATTGGCAACGAATTTCATCGCACCGAGGAAACAAGCTGAATAGCCGGCTGCAAACAGCTGTTCAGGATTGGTACCGCCACCCGGGCCACCCATTTCTTTAGGTACCGCCAATTTTACGTCCAGTACTTGATCATCGGTCGTTGCGCGACCATCCCGGCCGCCAGTGGCTTTGGCATGGGCAGTATAGACAGCTTTTTCTAATGACATGATGTTTTCCCTAATTTATTTTTTCATGGAGCTTTTATGCTCAATGATTTTTAGGCGGGAATAAGCAGCGATTTTGTTATTTTATACAGTGAAATCGCAAAATTTAGAATTGCATCAGTTTACGGTGCTGCATGAGAGGCATGGATTCACGCACTTTAAGTTGTTCTTCCAGATCAAACTTGACCGTGATTAACTGGGCGCCTTCGGTATGTACCATATCTAATACCTGACCACGGCTATTGGTTGCAGCGGCATGCCCCCAAGTCTGGCGTTTTTCCCCATGCCAGCCTTGTTGTGCAGCGCCGAGGACATAGCATTGAGTATCCATAGCACGGGCTTGTAACAGTAACTGCCAGTGCATTTGACCGGTGGTGTAGGTAAACGCTGCAGGAGCAGTCAGAATATTGGCACCTTGATGCAGTAAGGTCAGGGCGAGCTCAGGGAAGCGCAGATCATAGCAGACCATCATGCCGATATTACCAAATGGTGTTTTAGCCACCACTACATCAGTTCCCGGTTCAAAGAATTTAGATTCCTGATAGCCGCCCACGGCATCACCTACTTGAACATCAAACAGGTGAATTTTGTCATAGCGCGCTTCAGTACCTTCCGGGCTGATGCAGAGACTTACGGTGCGTACACGCCCATCTTCGATGATGGAACCATCTGGACGATACGGGCAAGGGAGAGTACCCGCGATGATCCAGATATTGTATTGATGTGCAAGTTGTTCAAGACGCTGCTGGATGACTTCAAACTGTGCTGCAGTTTCGCGTTGTTTCCCGGCAGCAAAGCAGACGAAGTTCTCGGGAAAGACAATCAGTTCGGCACCATCTGCTTTGCTCTGTTGAATTAAGGATTCTATAGTTCTGAAATTGTCTTCAATTTCATTCTGAGAATTCATTTGCACAACAGAGAGTAAAGTCATGGTTCCTTCCTGGAAAATTTAATTTAAGCGTTGGGTTCGGACACCTTGTCGAGATTGTCCTGCTCTTTTTGCAGCTGTTTGACCAAAGGTTCGAACATGTTTTTGTTGCTTTCATTGAGTTTCATCAATGTCTTATGCGCATCCAGAACTGTAGTCAGCATAGTGCTGTGGGTAATATGTTCTTCAACCAGCGCTCGTGTGCAAACATGCGGATCACCTGAATAATTCAGGATCACAAAGACCTGACCCAGCCCCATACTGTTGGCCAGCGTGGTGATATCCGAGTTGGTTGAAAGCATGACGGCCTGGATGTGATGCGTCTGTTGCAGCTTCAAACCCAGTTTGGCGAGGACACCGAGTACAGTACTGTCAATAAAACTGGCTTCAGTTAAATCGACAATTGCACCAACGACATTGTCCTGCTGTTCAATTTTGTTCAGTAATTTGTCTAGACTTATACAAGATTGGGCACGCACTTCGCCAATAAGCTTAAAAATATGCGTTCCATTCAAACTTGCATATTCAACATGACCTGTTGACATATAAATGCCATTAGCAGAGAAGGATATTAAATTATCCCATAGGGGAATTTGATACTCAAGTAGTCGAAGGTATGAGTCAAATTAAGTCTCTATTAAAGCAATAATTATATTACTAATTTATCCGGATGAAACTCAGGAAGGCGATATCATCTGCGACATGTTCGGGAGCCTGGAATGAGTGATTTTGCAAATGATAGACCAGTTGTGCAAACTGTTCATTTAAGCCACCTTCAAAGGGTTCTAGTGCACCATCGGAACATAAAATGAAGCGGGCATAACGTTTTAATACAAATTCCTGTTCAGTGACTTCAAGGTCTTCAGTCAGACCCAGAGGGAAACTGCTGGTGGTTAAAATCTTGGGTGGCTGTTCAGGTTCGAAGATAATTGGCGGTGGGTAATGCCCCGCACTTGACCAACGTACCACATGGGTTTCTAGATTCAGAATACCTGCAATCATGGTGATGTGTTTTTCAATATTTTCCTGAACCAGCATGCCATTCAGTTTTTTGATCAGCTCGCGTGGTGATTTGGAACGGCCATGAAAGGCTGCCATCCACGAAGTCAGTAAGCTACTGGTCACGCCATGGCCCGAAACATCAGCGAGATAAAACATGACTTCTTTATCGCTAATTTTCCAGTAATCATACCAGTCTCCAGACAGGTAAGCGGAAGGCTGGAAAAATGTTTCGACTTTGTAATTCGTTAGCTCAATTGGATTTGGAAGAAGGCGTTGTTGCAATTCTGCAGCAGAAGGTAGGTCGCGGCTATCCTGATTGCGTTTGTATTTAGCATCAATTTTTTGGAGTGCTAGGATCGGTTCCACAGGGAGTTTATTCCAGATCCAGCCTGCTAGGGCACCCTGTTCCCATGCTTGGGCCAGTTCAGCACCTTCATTTTCCATGGCAAGAACAATGGTTGGAAAATTCCATTTGTATTTTAAATAATCATGCACGTCGGCAATTGCAAGAATTGTCGGGTCGTATAACTCATGATGTTCAAGGTCAATCATTTGCACATCAGGAAGTGTGTTAATGACCTGATCTAGATAAGGAATATCACGAGTCGGCTGAATGAAATACATAAGGAATTGGGCTAATCCTAACAGTGTCTATAAGGCGTACTATAACAAGCAATTGATTAACAGCGCATCTTTTTCACTGCTAATCGTATGGAAATAATCGATTTAAATGATTTAATCCGTCACTTCAGGTTGATCATCTTCAATAGCTTCTTCTTCGAAATCATCTTCAAATTCGTCATCGAAATCGGTGAATAGATTTTCAGACTCTAGGCCTTTTTTCTCGGCAATGGCAAAGCTAGTACGTTGCAAGTAAATGTCACGAATCTGGGCATATTTGTCCCCAGTCAGGACTTTTTCAATATCCAGTAACTGGGAGCGGGCATCAATACCACGCCAAACCTGATCAAACCAATATAAGCCTTCTTGATCATCCAAAAGATATTTTTGTGGTCGTGCCTGACTATCAACCGCTAGACCGATACCATCGCGAATAGTACTTGGGCCAAAGACAGGGAGTACCAGATAAGGCCCAGAAGGAACACCATAGTAGCCCATGGTCAGACCAAAACGCTCTTCTTCAGTTTCTAGCCCTAAGCGACGTGCCGGATCGGCAAGGCCTAAAGTTGTGAGTATATTAATGGTAAAACGCCCTAAAGATTTGGCAGCACGTGCCGGACGACCCTGGACTAACTGGTTAAATGCATTCCATGGTTCGTTCAAGTTGTTTCGGAACTGAGTAGAAGAACCACGTACATCCTCTGGGACTTTCTCTTTATATTGCACAGCTATCGGACGAACAAGATTACGATCCAGTACATCATTAAATTGGTAAACCTTGCGGTTCCAGGATTGGAACGGGTCTTTTTGTTCATCTGACTGGCTAGCGCTCGCATTTACTTTTAAAGTTTCTTTCCAGGCTGCCAGTTTCTTTTTCTGTTCAGCTGGCATAGAGGTTTCAGTTGACTGTGTCTCTGTGGCAGCAGAAGTTACTTCTGGGTTGCTAGAAGATTCGGCGATATCTTCTGCATAAACAGGGAGGCTGGCAGCGAAACTAATTAAACCAGCATATATATAAGAGGAATGACGCATAGCAGATTCCAGAAATTCTATTTAATGATGTAGCGTGATGCACAAGGAATAAAAATTAATAAACATGACAGTGTCTATAGCTGCTATTAAAGCAAATTTGGCCAAATAATGAATTAAAAAATTACAATGAGATTAAAAAATAATCACACGAATGATTTTAGGTGAAATAGGGGTTGCGCTTGCTTGGGATTGGTCTATAATGCACATCCATCGGCGGTGATGTTAATTAAAACTTCTGATAAAACAGTAACTTAGCATGAAATGGTTGAGTTAGGTTTTAGAAAGGAAGTTTAAAAATAATTTACATTACATGTTGACTTTCATTTTAGAAAGCGTAATATAGCCGACCTAGCTTGATGCTGACGAAGCATGAAGACGATCATTAAGAGATTATGAAGAACAACTTGTGTGGATTTTTACCGGTTGATCGATTGAATATATTTTCATTGATTAATGGTAGAAATTACTCGAAGTTTATTTGAGCGATTTTTTGTCAGCAATTGATGAGCCAGAATTAAGTACTTTGTCTTAACTAAAGTACAAAATGATTTTAACTGAAGAGTTTGATCATGGCTCAGATTGAACGCTGGCGGCAGGCTTAACACATGCAAGTCGAGCGGAGATGGGTAGCTTGCTACCGATTCTTAGCGGCGGACGGGTGAGTAATGCTTAGGAATCTGCCTATTAGTGGGGGACAACGTTTCGAAAGGGACGCTAATACCGCATACGCCCTACGGGGGAAAGCAGGGGATCTTCGGACCTTGCGCTAATAGATGAGCCTAAGTCAGATTAGCTAGTTGGTGGGGTAAAGGCCTACCAAGGCGACGATCTGTAGCGGGTCTGAGAGGATGATCCGCCACACTGGGACTGAGACACGGCCCAGACTCCTACGGGAGGCAGCAGTGGGGAATATTGGACAATGGAGGCAACTCTGATCCAGCCATGCCGCGTGTGTGAAGAAGGCCTTTTGGTTGTAAAGCACTTTAAGCGAGGAGGAGGCTCCCTTGGTTAATACCCAAGGTGAGTGGACGTTACTCGCAGAATAAGCACCGGCTAACTCTGTGCCAGCAGCCGCGGTAATACAGAGGGTGCGAGCGTTAATCGGATTTACTGGGCGTAAAGCGCGCGTAGGCGGCTTTTTAAGTCGGATGTGAAATCCCCGAGCTTAACTTGGGAATTGCATTCGATACTGGGAAGCTAGAGTATGGGAGAGGATGGTAGAATTCCAGGTGTAGCGGTGAAATGCGTAGAGATCTGGAGGAATACCGATGGCGAAGGCAGCCATCTGGCCTAATACTGACGCTGAGGTGCGAAAGCATGGGGAGCAAACAGGATTAGATACCCTGGTAGTCCATGCCGTAAACGATGTCTACTAGCCGTTGGGGCCTTTGAGGCTTTAGTGGCGCAGCTAACGCGATAAGTAGACCGCCTGGGGAGTACGGTCGCAAGACTAAAACTCAAATGAATTGACGGGGGCCCGCACAAGCGGTGGAGCATGTGGTTTAATTCGATGCAACGCGAAGAACCTTACCTGGCCTTGACATACTAAGAACTTTCCAGAGATGGATTGGTGCCTTCGGGAACTTAGATACAGGTGCTGCATGGCTGTCGTCAGCTCGTGTCGTGAGATGTTGGGTTAAGTCCCGCAACGAGCGCAACCCTTTTCCTTACTTGCCAGCATTTCGGATGGGAACTTTAAGGATACTGCCAGTGACAAACTGGAGGAAGGCGGGGACGACGTCAAGTCATCATGGCCCTTACGGCCAGGGCTACACACGTGCTACAATGGTCGGTACAAAGGGTTGCTACTGCGCGAGCAGATGCTAATCTCAAAAAGCCGATCGTAGTCCGGATCGCAGTCTGCAACTCGACTGCGTGAAGTCGGAATCGCTAGTAATCGCGGATCAGAATGCCGCGGTGAATACGTTCCCGGGCCTTGTACACACCGCCCGTCACACCATGGGAGTTTGTTGCACCAGAAGTAGGTAGTCTAACCGTAAGGAGGACGCTTACCACGGTGTGGCCGATGACTGGGGTGAAGTCGTAACAAGGTAGCCGTAGGGGAACCTGCGGCTGGATCACCTCCTTAACGAAAGATTGACGATCGGTAAGAATCCACAACAAGTTGTTCTTCATGACGATGTATCTGAGGGTCTGTAGCTCAGTTGGTTAGAGCACACGCTTGATAAGCGTGGGGTCACAAGTTCAAGTCTTGTCAGACCCACCACTACTGACGAAGCGTTAATTGCAGAGCGAACAGAAACGGAACGATACATTGACTTATTGATAAGCTGGGGACTTAGCTTAGTTGGTAGAGCGCCTGCTTTGCACGCAGGAGGTCAGGAGTTCGACTCTCCTAGTCTCCACCACGTATTCGTTCGAATACGTAATAAGCAAACAGTTTGATAGCTTATAGAGATTAGTGAAATGGAAGCGTATACTACGCACCACTTACTAATCTCTGTGATTTATCACAGTTTCTCGGTCTGACGAAGACGAGAAAAATCATTAACAGAATATATTTGAGTTGAAATAATTTGTTCAATCTCATAAGAGAGCGGAAACGACACGACTTTGGTTGTGAAGTTGAAGTGATTGAATGAGAACTAGCGAAATTAACTGAATCAAGCGTTTTGGTACGTGAATCTAATTGAAGCTGTACGGTGCTTAAGTGCACAGAACAACAAACTGTAAGAGAAGCCAGTTTACTGGTGGAACTTGTTGCTACACTGACTTGTAGGTGTAACGACTGTTTGGGGTTGTATAGTCAAGTAATTAAGTGCATGTGGTGGATGCCTTGGCAGTCAGAGGCGATGAAAGACGTGATAGCCTGCGAAAAGCTCCGGGGAGGCGGCAAATATCCTGTGATCCGGAGATGTCTGAATGGGGAAACCCACCGGCTATAAGGTCGGTATCATAAACTGAATACATAGGTTTATGAGGCGAACGCGGAGAAGTGAAACATCTCAGTACCCGTAGGAAAAGAAATCAATTGAGATTCCCTCAGTAGCGGCGAGCGAACGGGGAACAGCCCATTAAGTCATATCAGTTTTAGTGGAATGCTCTGGGAAGTGCAACCATAGTGGGTGATAGTCCTGTACACGAAAGGGCTGATATGATGATGTCGAGTAGGGCGAGGCACGTGAAACCTTGTCTGAATATGGGGGGACCATCCTCCAAGGCTAAATACTCCTGACTGACCGATAGTGAACCAGTACCGTGAGGGAAAGGCGAAAAGAACCCCTGTGAGGGGAGTGAAATAGATCCTGAAACCGCATGCATACAAGCAGTGGGAGCCCTTCGGGGTGACTGCGTACCTTTTGTATAATGGGTCAGCGACTTACATTCAGTAGCGAGGTTAACCGTGTAGGGGAGCCGTAGAGAAATCGAGTCTTAATAGGGCGTATAGTTGCTGGGTGTAGACCCGAAACCGGGTGATCTATCCATGAGCAGGTTGAAGGTTGGGTAACACTAACTGGAGGACCGAACCCACTGTCGTTGAAAAGCCAGGGGATGACTTGTGGATAGGGGTGAAAGGCTAATCAAACTCGGTGATAGCTGGTTCTCCCCGAAAGCTATTTAGGTAGCGCCTCGGACGAATACCATTGGGGGTAGAGCACTGTTTCGGCTAGGGGGTCATCCCGACTTACCAAACCGATGCAAACTCCGAATACCAATGAGTACTATCCGGGAGACAGACTGCGGGTGCTAACGTCCGTAGTCAAGAGGAAAACAATCCAGACCGCCAGCTAAGGTCCCAAAATCATAGTTAAGTGGGAAACGATGTGGGAAGGCATAGACAGCTAGGAGGTTGGCTTAGAAGCAGCCACCCTTTAAAGAAAGCGTAATAGCTCACTAGTCGAGTCGGCCTGCGCGGAAGATGTAACGGGGCTAAAACTATGTACCGAAGCTGCGGATTTACGCTTATGCGTAAGTGGTAGGGGAGCGTTCTGTAAGCCAATGAAGGTGTGTTGAGAAGCATGCTGGAGGTATCAGAAGTGCGAATGCTGACGTGAGTAACGACAAAACGGGTGAAAAACCCGTTCGCTGAAAGACCAAGGGTTCCAGTCCAACGTTAATCGGGGCTGGGTGAGTCGACCCCTAAGGCGAGGCCGAGAGGCGTAGTCGATGGGAAATTGGTTAATATTCCAATACTTCAGTGTAATGCGATGAGAGGACGGAGAAGGTTAAGTCAGCCTGGCGTTGGTTGTCCAGGTGGAAGGAAGTAGGCATGCATCTTAGGCAAATCCGGGGTGCTCTATGCTGAGATCTGATAGCAAGCCAGTTTACTGGTGAAGTGGCTGATACCATACTTCCAGGAAAAGTCTCTAAGCTTCAGTTACACTGGAATCGTACCCGAAACCGACACAGGTGGTCAGGTCGAGTAGACCAAAGCGCTTGAGAGAACTCTGCTGAAGGAACTAGGCAAAATGGTACCGTAACTTCGGGAGAAGGTACGCTGTCGATGGTGATAGGACTTGCTCCTTGAGCTGTTGACAGCCTCAGAAACCAGGCCGCTGCAACTGTTTATTAAAAACATAGCACTCTGCAAACACGAAAGTGGACGTATAGGGTGTGATGCCTGCCCGGTGCTGGAAGGTTAATTGATGGGGTTAGCGTAAGCGAAGCTCTTGATCGAAGCCCCAGTAAACGGCGGCCGTAACTATAACGGTCCTAAGGTAGCGAAATTCCTTGTCGGGTAAGTTCCGACCTGCACGAATGGCATAATGATGGCGGCGCTGTCTCCAGCAGAGGCTCAGTGAAATCGAATTCGCCGTGAAGATGCGGTGTACCCGCGGCTAGACGGAAAGACCCCGTGAACCTTTACTGCAGCTTGACACTGAACTTTGATCTTACTTGTGTAGGATAGGTGGGAGGCTTTGAAGTAGCGACGCTAGTTGCTATGGAGCCAATCTTGAAATACCACCCTGGTAATATTGAGGTTCTAACTCTGTCCCGTAATCCGGGACGAGGACCGTGTCTGGTGGGTAGTTTGACTGGGGCGGTCTCCTCCTAAAGAGTAACGGAGGAGTACGAAGGTGCGCTCAGCGTGGTCGGAAATCACGCGTAGAGTATAAAGGCAAAAGCGCGCTTAACTGCGAGACCCACAAGTCGAGCAGGTACGAAAGTAGGTCTTAGTGATCCGGTGGTTCTGTATGGAAGGGCCATCGCTCAACGGATAAAAGGTACTCTGGGGATAACAGGCTGATACCGCCCAAGAGTTCATATCGACGGCGGTGTTTGGCACCTCGATGTCGGCTCATCTCATCCTGGGGCTGAAGCAGGTCCCAAGGGTATGGCTGTTCGCCATTTAAAGAGGTACGCGAGCTGGGTTTAGAACGTCGTGAGACAGTTCGGTCCCTATCTACCGTGGGCGCTGGAAATTTGAGAGGATCTGCTCCTAGTACGAGAGGACCAGAGTGGACGAACCTCTGGTGTACCGGTTGTGACGCCAGTCGCATCGCCGGGTAGCTATGTTCGGAAGGGATAACCGCTGAAAGCATCTAAGCGGGAAGCCTACCTCAAGATTAGATTTCCCTAGGACTTTATGTCCTCTAAAGAGCCGTTCGAGACTAGGACGTTGATAGGTTGGGTGTGGAAGTGCAGTGATGCATGAAGCTGACCAATACTAATTGCTCGTGAGGCTTGACTATACAACGCCCAAGCAGTTGTATACAAAGCAACAATTGATTCATAAAGCATCAAAGCAACTTGATTTAGTTGAAATGCTAGATACAATGTTCAACTCAGATAGACCTGTTAATGAAACCTATTTGGTAGAAAGCAAGGCAAGCGAAGCGAAAGCAACGCAGATAAGACCAAGCGAGTATCCATCCCAGTTGTGCTGGCGACCATAGCAAGAGTGAACCACCTGATCCCTTCCCGAACTCAGAAGTGAAACCTCTTCGCGCTGATGGTAGTGTGGCGTTTGCCATGTGAGAGTAAGTCATCGCCAGCTCATTATTCTAAACACCCCCTGACCAAATCAGGGGGTGTTTTTTTATGCGTGGGTTTTTGTTTGAAGTAATAATTTTTGGTTAAAACTAAATTATTAAAAAATATAAATATTTATAAGCTTTGCAAAATTAAGTCTAGAAAATCATCAAAGTTTTATATGTGTTTTGCAAAAACTGTGTTATAAAAATTAAAAGCGGCATAAAAATTGCTTATAGAGCGCGATTTAAAAATGAGGGGTAACAATGAAATTATCAGTGGGCTTAAAAGTTGCGAACTCGCTGTCATTAACTCCACAATTACAGCAGGCAATCCGATTACTGCAATTATCTAGTCTAGAACTGGAACAGGAAATCCAGTTGCAGCTGGACAGTAACCCTTTGCTGGAAAAAGTTGAAGAACAATCGAGCATCGAAAGCTTATCAACGGCTGATCTTGCTGAGCGTGAGCAGAAAGATTTAACCAATGAATTGAATGCAGATCATTTGCCGGATGATTTGCCTGTAGATACTGATTGGGATGATGTCTATACCCATCAGCCAACGAGCCTTGGTGCTGCTGAATTTGAAGAGCGTGAAGATAATCGCCAGGGGCATTTAGGCCTGAAACAGCATTTAATTGAACAAGTCAATCTGCTACATTTTTCCAAAATTGATCAGCTGATTGCCCATTACATCATTGATTCATTGGATGATAAAGGCTTTCTGGAAGTTGAAATTGAAGAGATTACTGTTTCTGTTCAACACCTATTAGAAAGTATGGATTATGAGGACGAAGTCGAAAATGATGAAGTCCTTGTGGTGCTTAAACATATTCAACGTCTGGAACCCGTGGGTGTAGGTTCACGTAATCTTGCTGAATGTTTGATGGTGCAATTAGAGAATCTGCCTGCATCTACCCCTTGCCGCGATGCTGCGATCAAACTGATGCAGCACTATGAACTCCTCATCACCAATGAATTGCCTAAACTGATCAAGCAAACTGGCTTGAACCCTGATCAATTACGCAGTGCAGTAGATCTGCTAAAAACCTTAAAACCACATCCAGGGCTGGAATTTGAAGATCGTGATTCAGATTATCAGGTGCCTGATGTTGTGGTGGCCAAAAAGAATGATAGCTGGCAAGTGATGCTGAATCCGGATGTGATGCCGAAACTGCGCGTCAATTCGTTTTATGCCAATATGATTAAACGGGCGGATCAGAGTGACGATAACCAGTATTTGCGTAACCAGATGCTGGAAGCAAAAAACTTTATCAAGAGTATTGATGAGCGCCATAAAACGTTATTAAAAGTCGCCACCTGTATTGTTGAGCATCAAAAAGCTTTTTTGGAAATTGGCGCTGAGGGTATGAAGCCGCTGGTACTGCGTGACATTGCTGAAGAAGTCGAACTGCATGAATCAACCGTATCTCGTGTGACCACCAACAAATATATGTTGACTCCACGTGGTCTATTCGAGTTGAAGTATTTCTTCTCGAGTCATGTCGGAACGACGTCTGGTGGCGAAGCTTCTTCAACTGCAATCCGTGCCAAGATCAAAAAACTGATCGCGGAAGAGAATACACGTAAACCATTGTCAGATAATGCGATTGCGAATCTTTTGAAAGAAGAGGGGATTGATGTGGCACGTCGTACAGTCGCTAAATATCGTGAATCGTTACATATTCCTTCATCTTCTGAAAGAAAGGTCTTGATCTGAGCTTGAAAATTTGACTATTCTAGATATTCATCATGACAGCATGATGAATATCTTTTTACTTTTGAGGAACCGTTAAATGATTTAATCCATTAGCTGAACTGTAGCTTTGCATCGGTTATTGTCATTCGATCATTTGACTGTGACTCTTCTAATCCTAACGAAGGTGAGGGATAGAATTATGCAAATAACAATTCGTGGACATCATTTATCTATTACGCCAGCAATTGAAGAAAATATAAAAACAAAGTTCGCACAGATCACCAAGCATCTGGATCAAGTGAACAGTATGCAGATTAAACTTTCTAAAGATCACCAAATTGATAAGCGTTCTAAAAAAGGAAGCAGCAACCATATCGCAGAAGCTATTGTACGGTTACCAGGAATTGAGTTTTTTGCTCATGCCAATGCGGACGACATGTATACTTCGATTAAACTTTTGACAGAAAAATTGAAAAAACAGATCGATCGTTATCGTAAAATGAATCTGAATTATCAGCCAATCGCAATATAATCAGTAAAATTGAAAAAAAGAGGTTTTTAAAAGCCTCTTTTTTTATAGATATAATGTATATGACTAATGAATTATTTTTTTTATTTATAGTAAAATGATCCGTTTTACACCGTTAGTCCTATAAGAGGTCTTGTGATGAATAATGAACAGCTCGCTGAAGTCTTAAAAGCCGCGTTCCCTGAGGCTGAAATTGTTGTGACTGGCCAAGGCGGTAAATATGATCTCCGTATTGTGGATGATCAATTCGAAGGTAAGCGTCCAGTTGCTCGCCAACAAGCTGTTTATGCTCCTCTCAACTCTTATATTGCCAGTGGTGAAGTCCATGCCGTGACAATTCGCGCAATGACCAAAGAAGAATGGCGCAAAGCAAGCTTATTCGGAGCTTAATAGATTAATGGATAAATTTTTAATTCAGGGCGGCAATAAGCTCGAAGGTGAAGTGCGTATTTCTGGTGCAAAGAATGCAGCACTACCACTCCTGGCTGCAATGATTCTTGCAGAGACTCCTACCAAACTGACCAATGTGCCGAATCTGAAAGATGTAAATACATTGGTTAAACTCATTGCCGGCCTCGGTATCACTATGACTTATGAAGGTGATACGGTTGTTGCGGATACTTCAACACTGACCAACCAGTTCGCACCATACGAACTCGTAAAAACCATGCGTGCATCCATTTTGGTGCTTGGTCCTTTGCTGGCGCGCTACGGTAGTGCGCAGGTGTCTTTGCCTGGTGGTTGTGCCATTGGTTCGCGTCCAGTCGATCAGCATTTGAAGGCTTTAGAAGCTTTAGGTGCAGAGATAGAAGTTGAAGCGGGTTATGTCCATGCCAAAATTGACGGTCGTTTGAAAGGTGGCGAAATTGTCTTTGATATGGTGACTGTGGGTGGTACCGAAAATATTCTAATGGCCGCTGTCCTTGCTGATGGTGTCACCACCATTCGAAATGCAGCCCGTGAACCGGAAATTACCGATCTGGCTCAAATGCTGATCAAGATGGGTGCTAAGATTGAAGGTCTGGACACCGATACATTGGTAGTGACCGGTGTAGAACATCTGCATGGCTGTGAACATGCAGTGGTGGCTGACCGGATTGAAACTGGTTCCTATCTGGCCGCTGCTGCTATTACCGGTGGTCGTGTCAAAACCACCCATACCGATCCAAACCTGCTTGAATCTGTCCTGGACAAGTTTGAAGAGATGGGCGCAGAAGTCACCCGTGGTGAGGATTGGATTGAACTGGACATGATGGGGAAACGTCCGAAAGCAGTCAGCTTCCGTACCTTGCCACATCCAGAATTTCCGACAGATATGCAAGCCCAGTTGATGGCAGTGAATACCATCGCTCGTGGTTTTGCGACAATTTCTGAAACGATTTTTGAAAACCGTTTCATGCATGTTCCTGAACTGGCACGTATGGGTGCCAATATTCAGGTCGAAGGTAATGATGCTGTTGTTACTGGCGTAGAAAAACTTTCTGCAGCCCCGGTGATGGCAACGGATTTACGCGCTTCATTCTCTCTGGTGCTGGCAGCGCTTGCCGCAGACGGGGAAACAGTGATTGACCGGATCTATCATATTGACCGCGGTTATGAAAATGTTGAAGCGAAGTTACAAGGTTTAGGTGCCCAAATTAAGCGAGTAAGTTAATGAGCGATATGAGAAACGATGATCCAAACTTTGACGTAATGGGCAATTTTGATCATGGTTTAACTTTAGCATTAAGCAAGGGCCGTATCTTAAAAGAAACTCTTCCTCTGTTGGAAACAGCGGGGATCAACCTGTTAGAAGATCCGGACAAATCACGGAAACTGATTTTCCCGACCACACATAAGCATGTGCGTATCCTGATTCTGCGTGCTTCTGATGTACCGACCTATGTTGAAAATGGTGCAGCAGACTTGGGTGTTGCGGGTAAAGATGTGTTGATGGAACATGGTGCGCAAAACGTGTATGAGCCGCTGGATCTGAAAATTGCCAACTGTAAATTAATGACAGCCGGCAAGGTGGGTATGGAACGTCCGAAAGGCCGTTTAAAGATTGCGACCAAATATGTTAACTTGACTCGTCAATACTATGCGAGCCTTGGCGAGCAAGTGGATGTGATCAAGCTGTATGGCTCAATGGAGTTAGCGCCACTGGTGGGTCTGGGTGATTACATTGTCGACGTGGTCGATACGGGCAATACGCTGCGTGCTAATGGTCTGGAACCTTTGGAAGAAATCTGTAAGGTATCTTCCCGTCTAATTGTGAATAAAGCCAGCTTTAAACGTAAACAGACTCTGTTAAATCCGATTATTGCCCAGTTGGAAAAAGCGGTTGAAGAACGCCAAAAAGCGAAAAAAGCTTAAATTTTAAGAATCAAATAGGCCATCCTTCGGGATGGCTTTTTTATAACTGACATCTTTTCAGTTAATTAAATTCCTTCATCAATTGTGGCGAAAGTAATTTTCAATAAAACTCGTGTCTGATGCTGCAGAATGATAACCACAAGTGCCTTTAAAAAAGGTAAACTAATCTTTTCCATATCAACCTTGTGGGTAAATTGATGCGACGTTTATCGACTCAAGATCAAAACTTCAAGCAAGCTTTTGCAGACTTGCTGGCTTTTGAAACAGTGAGTGATCCTGAACTTTTAAAAACCGTAGACCAAATCATCGCTGATGTACGTCAGTATGGTGATGCTCATGTTCTTAAATTAACTCAGCAGTTCGATCGACATCCAGCGCATCAATTTTCAGATCTGGAACTGACTCAAGAACAACTTAAAGCAGCATTTGAAAGTTTAAGCCCAGAAGTGCGTGAAGCGCTAGAACTGGCAGCAAAGCGTATCCGTGAATTTCACCAGGCACAAAAACAGGATGGCTGGACTTATGTGGATGCTCTAGGCAATACCTTAGGTCAAAAAGTTACTCCACTGGATCGTGTGGGAATCTATGTACCAGGTGGTCTGGCTTCTTATCCATCTTCAGTGTTGATGAATGCGGTGCCGGCCCATGTGGCAGGTGTAGGTGAAATCATCATGGTGGTACCTGCACCAAAGGGTGAGCTGAATCCATTGGTACTGGCTGCGGCTTATCTGGCTGGCGTGCATCGTGTATTCACTATTGGTGGTGCACAGGCAGTTGCTGCGTTGGCCTATGGTACAGAGACTATTCCGCGTGTCGACAAAATCACTGGTCCGGGTAACCGTTTCGTGGCTGCGGCAAAACGTGCGGTCTTTGGTCAGGTCGGTATCGACATGATCGCAGGGCCTTCTGAAATTTTGGTGTATGCTGAAGGTAAAAATAATGCAGAGTGGCTGGCAATGGATTTATTGTCACAGGCTGAGCATGACACTGTGGCACAAGCTGTTTTTATTACTCCTGATGAAGAGCTTTTGAATGCCGTAGGTGAGTGGATTGAAAAACATTTGGAAGCTTTGCCTAAAGCTGAGATTGCCCGTACTTCGATTGCCAATCGTGGCGCATTGGTAGTGGTCAAAGACCGTGCTGAAGGTATTGAACTGATTAACCAGGTTGCGCCAGAACATTTGATGTTATGTCTAGATGAGGCACAAGAGATGGCTGAAGAGATCCGTCATGCCGGTGCGATCTTTATGGGACGCTATACGCCAGAAGCGATTGGTGATTACTGTGCTGGTCCAAACCATGTGTTGCCAACCTCTGGTACTGCACGTTTCTCATCACCACTTGGTGTGTATGATTTCCAGAAACGCTCCAGCCTGATCATGTGTTCTGAAGAGGGCGTGAAAACCTTGGCGAAAACGGCAGATGTTCTGGCGCAACAGGAAAATCTGGATGCACATGCCCGCTCAGCACGTTATCGCTATCAATAAGCTTGAAAAGATTTTTTTGAGGGCTGATTGATCAGCCCTTTTTTGAGACAGAATTTGAGATTAATCCATGAATATCACCACAGAACAAATGCGTTTTTGGAGTCCTGAAGTACGTGAGCTGGAACCATATGTGCCAGGCGAACAACCAAAAATCCAGAACCTGTTAAAATTAAATACCAATGAAAATCCATATCCACCATCACCGAAAGTGGTGGAAGCGGTGCAAAAAGTTTTAGCTAATGGTGCGGACGTATTGCGTCTTTATCCAGATCCCGATGCATCAGAACTAAAACAGGCAATTGCGAAACAGCAGAAGGTTGCGGCTGAAAATGTCTTTGTCGGTAACGGCTCTGATGAAGTTCTGGCGCATATCTTTAAAGCCTTCTTTATTCAGGAATTGCCGCTTCTATATCCTGATATCACTTATAGCTTCTATCCGGTTTATAGCCAGTTCTTTGGGGTTAAAACCAAAGTATTACCACTAAATGAAAATTTTGAAATTGTGGTAGCAGATTATAAACAGCCAAATGGCGGCATTATTATCACCAATCCAAATGCACCAACCAGTATTGCATTGGGTTTGTCTGCCATTGAAGAAATACTACAAGCCAATCCGAATTCAGTCGTCGTAATTGATGAGGCTTATGTAGATTTTGGTGCTGAATCTGCAGTCAGCCTGATTGAGAAGTATGAAAACTTGGTTGTGTGTCAAACGACTTCTAAGTCCCGTTCATTAGCAGGGTTACGTGTCGGTTTTGCGATTGCACAACCACATCTGATTGCAGCACTGGAAGCAGTGAAAAACAGCTTTAACTCCTATCCGATGGATCGTTTTGCGATTGCGGCAGCCGTGGCTTCTTTTGAAGATCAGGAATATTTCGAAGCACAAAATGCCAAAGTCATTGCCAGTCGTGAAAAGCTGATTGCCCAACTGGTTGAACTTGGCTTTAAGGTACTACCTTCAAAAGCCAACTTTATTTTTGCTTCATTGCCAAGCAAAGATGCAGGTGAACTGGCAGCGGAACTACGTGAGCGCGGTATTATCGTTCGTTATTTCAATAAGCCGCGTATCAACCAATTCCTGCGGATTACTATTGGCACAGATGAGCAGAATCAGCGGTTAGTTGATACATTGAAAAATGAGATTTTAGTTTAATAGAATCTCTCCCTTGCGGAGCAATGTTCCTCACCTTTATAAAGGAAGGAATCCCCCTCTTTTACAAAGAGGGGCTAGGGGAGATTCATAAAAAAGCGATTCAATCGAGTCGCTTTTTTGATTTATTCAGGCGTATACCAGGTATTAAGTAAATCCAGCATTGCAGACACTTTATCAAAACATTCCTGATATTCCGCATCACAATCCGAAGAAATAGTAATACCACCACCAGCCCATAAAGACACATTATCTTGGTATTTCTGAAGTGAACGAATCAGAATATTCCAGGAACCTGTTCCATCAAAATTAAAATAACCGAGTGAACCGCAATAGGCTCCGCGTGGTGCACCTTCTAGTTCTTCAATAATCTGCATGGCACGAATTTTTGGCGCACCTGTAATTGAACCACCGGGTAGAGCTGACATCAGCATATCAAATGGATTGATATCAGCTTTTAACTTGGCCTCAACTTCACTGACCATATGGTGAACCTGGTTAAAGCTTTCAATGTTGAACAGCTTTGGTGTTTTAACTGAGCCTGTTTCTGCATAAACACTCAGGTCATTCCTTAATAGATCCACGATCATGACATTTTCAGCCTGATCCTTTTTAGAGTTGATTAAGGTCTGCTTAGACTGTTCATCCAAGATTGGATCGGCATAGCGCGGCATGGTGCCTTTGATCGGCTTGGTAATGATTTTTCGCTGAGGTTGAAATTCAATAAATAGCTCGGGTGAACAGCTTATAAGTTCAAATTCACCTACACGTAAGTAACCTGCATAAGGGGCATCGGTCAGCTGCCAGAATTTGTCTGCTGTAGCCAAAAGCGAGCCTTGAGCTTGTGCTGTGAATTCTTGGGTGAGGTTAATCTGATAACAGTCACCGGCTTTAATATATTCCTGAACCTTATCAAATGCCTGTTGATAAGCAGATTTATCCCAGCGTGCTATACATGGAGATAGTAGACTGAATTCAGTTTTATATCGATATTGATTAATTAGCATCTGAATATTTTGGAAAATTTCTTTAGCATTTGGATCTGAGCTTTTAAATAGCCATCCCTCTTGGTTATATTCCAGATAAGTAGAAAACTGGCCGATAAACAATGCCGGCTGCTGACGTTGTTTATTTTTTATATGTTGCTGTGCTGCATAATCATAAGAAACAAAACCTACGTATCCACCATTGAATTTCTCTGAATTGTTTTGACCAGCAGACTGAAAGTTGAGGCTTAGTTCACTATTAATTTTTACGTATTCATCAAAGGTATTTTGTTGATAAGACTGTATATTTCCATTTTGAATCAACACATATTGATCAGCATTAAAAGCAATAAAAGGTTTTCCTTGGTTTTCTAAAAAGACGACATGATCTAATGAGTGTAATGCTGCCAAAATATCATGTGCTTTAACATTGAGAGTGCTAAGGAGAGTTTGGTATGTTGTGCTGTGCATTCTGTTTGAAAAATGAGTGGATTGTCTCGATTTTATCTTAATTCCATAGAAAAATGAGAGGAAACTTGTGTTTACCGTTTGTCGGCGAAACATAAAAAATGACCAACAGCAGTTGATCAAAAATTAACATAAAGCTAACTTAGTCATGCGAGCAAATCACTCAAGGATTAATTGTTTGTGTTGTCATAAAAGTAAAAACACAATGCGAACAGAGAGTGATTAAAAACCAAAAAAATAATACTCTTGGGAGAGTACGAATGAAAAAATTTACTAAATTAGCGTTAGCTACTTCAGTTGCTTTGAGTGCAAATGCAATGGCGATGCAAGCAATGGACGATGCATCTCTAAGTGCGACAACAGGTCAAGACGGTTTAAGTATCGGTATCGGTATCTCTAGAGTCGAAATTGGAAAAGTATTCATCCATGATAATGATGGTTTGGCAGATACTGCTTTAGGTGGTACTGGTGATGCTGGTGCGATCTATATTAAAGCGAATGGTTCAGGCCAAACAGCAGCTCACGGTGTGGTGATTGGCGCAAACTATGACAATAATGGTGCTTATCTACTTGCTTCTCGTAACTTGGCTGACTTAACAATTGATTCTGATGCTGGTGATGCTAATCCATTCATTAATATTGCAGCTAAAGTTTCTGGCTTGGATATCAATATCGGTGAAATCGGTGTTGTGGCATCAGCTGTACAAGGTGCAGATAATACTGCTGACGGTGGAGAAGATAATACAGATACACTTCGCCGTGGGGGTAAAGGGGTTGAAAACGCTATTTTAACAGGTCTTTCTGTAAAAACCGGTCCAATGTCTGCTAACATTCAATTGGGTGCAGCACCTCAAGGCGCAATGATTAAATTGAATGCTACTATGATCGGTGGTTTAACCATTGAAAATCTAGGTATCGTTGATAATTCAACTAAACAAGGTACTGGTGATGGTTCAAAAGATAACCGTGCTGCAGGTGTGTTACACTTAGATAAAATTCAAGTGGCGGATGCTGGTCAACTTGATTTAGCATTGAATCAATCAATTAGTATTTTTGGAACAGATGCGGCAAATACTACTTATCCAAATGGTTATATTCGCATTGTGAGTACAAGTGGTGCACATGATAACTATGTGACAGGCGTACGTATTGGTAGTGATAGTGCAGCATCAATTGGCGACGTTGAAATTCAAAATATGCAAACCTATTATGGCGCTCCAGCTGCATTAGGTGGAACTGGTTATCAGCAAGGTGCTATTATTACTATTGCAGGTCACTAATTTGCCTTCAAAAAGAGCGCGTATTTATACGCGCTTTTTTTATGTCTACTGCGTTCATCTTAAACATAAAAAAAAAGCTGTTATTTTTTGAAAAAAAAGGTATCTTGAAGGTTACAAGGAAGTAGAGTGAAAACTCTATGATAATAACTGACATGCATGGCAATTAATGCCGATAAAAAGAAAAAGTCAAAATTATGTTAGAGATTGCATTGGGCTCGGCATTGATGTATTACGCTGCCAAAGAAGCCTTTGATTTAAAGCAACAGCCTCCAGGAACCATCAAGTACGCTGAAGTCCTCGATTCGCGTAATGATTCTTTTGTTCGTATGCATCAAGAGGCCGTTCAGGTTCGCCCAGCCATTGAAAATCAATTTAGAGGTATTGTCCGTCAAGCTTATGATTACAGCTGTGGTTCAGCAGCACTGACGACACTGCTCAACGGTTATGTAGGCACTCAGCTAAATGAGCAACAGATTATGAATGGTCTGATGAAATATGGCGAAACAGAAAAAATTGTAGAACGCCGTAGCTTCTCATTGTTAGATATGAAACGCTTTGTTGCTGCACTGGGGCTAGAGAGTGGCGGTTACCGCGGCGAATTTAATGACCTGATTAAACAGGGACAACCAGCGATTGTGCCAATTTCCTATGCGGGTTTTAAACACTTTGTTGTTTATAAAGGTTATAAAAATGGTCGAGTCTATGTGGCAGATCCGGCTATTGGTAATATCAGTTTTGACGAACAACGCTTTAAGGATGTTTGGGAGAATAACACACTATTTTTAATTAATGTGCCTGAACAATATCGTAAAGACTTTTTAGCAATTCAAGATCAAGACTTACGTCATGTAGAAGATTCAGTTATTAATCGTTATGCATTAGCAGATATTCAATACCCTCAGTTTTATATGGATAAAATTGCTGATAAGGCATCAACCATCAGCAAAAATCGTAATCGCAATTCAGAATCGGAAAATTTTGGAAAATTTGAGCATAACTTTCTTAGACTTTATTACAAAAACAAATAATGCGGACATTATGGAATTAAAAAATAATACGGTGGAATGGATATGAAAAGTCAATGGATGAATAAGACACTACTGGTACTCAGTGTTCAGATGGCGATGGGGGTAGCTTATGCAAATGATGACGTTGCATTGGGGGAATACGAAGCCGTAGAGGAAACGACTGAATCTGTTGAGGTAGAGCCTGAATTAGGTGGTTATGAAACAGTTCAGGAAGTAGAGGAGCAAAATGCAACGCCAGAACCAGTACAACCAACTACAGCAAGCCAGGCATTGCAAAAACAAGAAGGTGATGCAACCCAAGAAACCAACCTTGAGGAAGTGTTTACTTCAAGTGAACGTCAGTATTCGCTGATCAAGCAAGGTGAAATCTCATCTTATTACGATCTTGATTATACTTATTATCGTGACACGCAACTTGATCTGGAAATGGCTCAAGGTCAGCTCTATCAACTGCGTGTACAAGAAAATGCCTCGCATACCATTACTAATACATTTACCTTACAGTACGGTTTAAAAGATAACCTGACTTTAACCGCATCTGTTCCGATGGTTGCAAAAACGGATCTGCTGAAAGATACCTCAACAGCAGGATTAGGTGATATTAGCCTAGGGGCGCGGTGGGAGCCATTTCCGTTGAAAGCTGGCCGTTTACCACTGATTTTATTTGGTAACTTGTCGACTAAGACAGGCGATAGCCCTTATGAAATCAATGCGGCGACAGATTTGGCGACAGGTAAAGGTTATTATTCTGCAGGGATCGGTGCGAGTACCCGTAAATATATTGATCCGGTGGTACTGTTTGCCTCTGTTTCTGCAAACTATGGCTTTAAAGAATCAGGGTTAAACCAGCGTCGTGGTAGCCGAATTATTGACGAGTTTGATCCGGGTATCAGTGGTGGTTTCGCATTTGGTTTTGCCTATTCATTTAACTATGACGTGTCCATGACCATGTCATATCAACAAAGCTTTAATACAGGAGCTGAATTTATTTATGCTGACAATGGTAATGGTATAAAAGAAAGTTACTCATCAGCTGACCAAACCAGCTCGACTTTCTCTATTTCATTAGGTGTACGTACTTCACCTGACACCATTGTGAATGGAACACTTGGCTTTGGTCTGACTGAAGATGCACCAGATGTATCACTTGGTTTATCTTTCCCGCTTGATATCTTAGGCTTCGGCAAAAAAATCCGCTAATAGGGGTGTCGCATGAAATACATTCGACTTAACCCGCTATTGGCAGGCATTATACTGGCGGGGTATTCATCGGTTTCGTTTGCTCAGTTAGGAACAAACCTTTCTGTAGATTTACGTTCATTGGCTATGGGGAACGCGGTTACAGCAGATCCACCTGGGGTGAACTCGATTCACTTTAACCCGGCAGGCCTGACAAAAATTGATGGTTTGCAAACTGAACAGCAAATTGTGGTGGCAAACTTCGATATTCAGCGTGAGTTCTCTGTACCTGCTGGCTATAACGTCTTTGGTTATTCAGATGATCCATTGGTTTGTAATGATGGGCCTGAAGTATCATCTGATTTGTGCACCGACTTTAAAGATAAAGTGACGGGTGACGTTGAATATGCGAGTCTGTATGTTCCCTTCTTGAAAAAGATGGTTGATTTAGGTGAAGGCTTACCTTTAGTTGCACCCACCATGGGGATCGCTTATAACCCACCGGGTTCAAAAGCCACTTATGCAACTGCTGTTTATGCGCCTTTGGTTGCTGGTTTTGGTCATGAAAATGGTAATCCTGCCAACTTTATGGGGCAACAAGTTGCTCTGGAGCGTATCACGTATTTATCGCCATCGATTGGTTATGAAGTCAGTGATCAGCTATCTATTGGCGCATCCATCGGAATGTCATACCAAGCTATTGCAATGAAAACGGATTTGCGTTTTCCGAATGAGCTGATTGGCATGCTACGCATGATCGATGAGGTCGTTTGTACACCATTTAAAGAAAATTCAGACATCATTACTGACATTTTACTTTTGG